>CAVYUK010000005.1:0-219151 GCA_963771665.1 uncultured Gammaproteobacteria bacterium
ACATGGGGGCCGCCAATTGGCTGGCTCTGCCGCGTCAGTCGGCGATTTCTTACGAATTGAACGCTTCACCGTCCGCTGTAGTCTTATGACGGTAGCACTAAGATTGAGGACGACACTATGAACAGCACCCTCCCTTTGAGTCTTGCCGCGCTGCTGCTCGGTCTGTCCGGCGCGGCGATGGGTGCGGCGCCCATGGCTTCGCTGCGCGTTTGCGCCGACCCGGGCAACATGCCGTTTTCGAACAACCGTGGCGAGGGCTATGAACAGAAAATCGCGCAGGTCATTGCCGATGCCCTCGGCACCAGCGTGGCTTATTACTATCGTCCGGGGATCGAGCGCGGAATGACGCGCCAGACACTGAACTCGGACAATTGCGATCTGATGCTCGACCTTCCGGGCGATGCCGAAGGCGTGCTGAGTACCTCACCGCTGTATCGCTCCACCTTCGTGCTGGCGACACGCACCGATCGCAATCTCGACTTCAAGAATCTGGATGACCCGCGGCTGAAGACGCTGAAGGTCGGCCTGTATCAGACCTCGGCGATTCGCGAGGCACTGGATGAGCACGATGTCCGCGAGAATACGGTGGTGCACTATCTGAGCCATGATTCGGACACCAACCCCGAAGATGAGCCGGTCTACCAGGTCAAGCAGGTGGTCGATGGCTCGCTGGATGTGGCGGCGGTCTGGGGACCGTTCGCGGGTTACTACAAGGCCATGAAACACGCGCCCATCACGGTACAGCCCGTGAATCTGATGGAAGACAATGTACCGATGGAATTCGACATGACGCTGGCGGTACGCACGCAGAAGCGCGAATTCCGCGATCAGATCGAGGCGGCGGTCAGGCAGCAGAAGGACAAGATCCACGCCATCCTGGTTGACTACGGCGTACCGCTGGTCAAGTGCGCGGACTGCATCATCGATGGCGATCTGCCGTCACACGGTCCCTACAAGGCACCCGAGAAGCCGCAATATCACGGTCCTGCTATTTCGAACGTGACGATCGCGATGCTGGATGACTGGCTGGCACATGGGTCCAAGCCCAGCATCGAACTCAATAACGCCGTGCTAGCCGGAGATCCAGTGCGCGTCAGCTACCTGATCGAGAAGAAGCACGTCGATATCAACGCGCGTGACCCGCAGGGGAATACCCCGCTCACCAACGCCGTGCGCATGAAGTCGGCCGACATGGTGGCTTACCTGGTCGAACACCATGCCGATGTGGCGCGGCCTGACAACGATGGCTGGACGCCTCTCATGACGGCGGCCTGGATCGATGATGGCGGACTGGTCGAATATCTCGTCAGCCACAAGGCCGACATCAATGCCAAGAACCCGGCTGGTCTCACGCCGCTGGGTGTCGCATCCGAGTACGGCAAGGATGTCGCCCTGGTCGCGCTCGTGAAGGCCGGCTCCGACGTCAATCAACGAATAGGCAGCGGCTACACGCCGCTCATGCTCGCGGTGGCGGGACGCTCGGACCGTTCCGCCAAGGCTTTGCTCGATCATGGTGCCGATATCAATGCGCGCAACACGGGCGGCATCACGGCGCTCATGATTGCGGCGGCTGCCAACGAAGCCGAGCTGGTCAGCATGCTGATCAAGGCCGGCGCGGATGCATCGGTGAAGGACGAGAACGGGAAAACTGCTCTCGGCATCGCGCGCGACAAAGGTAATGATGCGGTCATCAAGTTGCTCGAGCAGACGAACGCGACTGCCGGGACCAGTTCCAGCTGAAGGAGGACGATGTGCTACGACAAGGTTTGATAGGAAGTCTGGCGACGCTTGCGCTCGCAGCGACGTCGCTGGTACAGGCTGCCGCAGCAGCGCCCGCCACGCCGGCGGCTGCTCCTGCAGCACCCGCCGCAGCTGCCGGAGGCGCTGCCGCGGGACAGACGCCCATACAGGTGGAGGCCGCTGCCGCCAAGGGCACGCTCAAGAACCCGTACAGCGACGACAATACGGCTATCACAGAGGAAGGTCACAAGCTGTTCATGAACTACAGCTGCAATGGCTGCCATGGCGGCACCGGCGGCGGCGGCATGTGCCCCCCGCTGATCAACGATGTGTGGGTCTATAACGGCGATGACGACACCCTGTTCAGACTGGTGACGCTGGGCAGCGTCGCACTGCAGGCCAAAGGCTACACGCGGCGTGGACGCGAGAACGTCGTGGCGCCGATGCCCCCGTTCGGTGGTTTGATCCCCACGTCGGATGAACTGTGGAAGATCCTGGCCTGGGTACGCTCCGCGTATAAGGGCGAGCCCAAGTATAAGTTCGGCTCCCCGCCGCCGCCGCCACCGCCGCCGGACGAATAAGCCCGCGGTCCGCGTCATTCGGAATGTCCCCGGCCACTGGCGGCCGGGGACTTCTGCCTCATCGTCAGGTCTGTGTCAGTTGTGTCACAAGCTGTGACGGCTCCGACTCCGCTCTTCCCCTGTAGTTACCACGCGCTCGCCGGAGTCGTGTTCAGCGCATTGAATTAGAAACAGATTCCCCTGCCCCAAAAAGTGGCACAGGGGCTGCAGACGCAGCCATGAGCCCCTACGCCAACAACAAGCCACGGAGGCAGGCAGATGAAGTCCAGGGCTGCAGTCGCCATGGCCGCAGGCAAGCCGCTGACGATCGAAGAGATCCAGGTCGCAGGTCCCAAGGCCGGCGAAGTGCTCGTCAAGATCGTCGCCACCGGGGTGTGCCACACCGATGCCTTCACGTTATCGGGCAAGGACCCGGAAGGGATCTTTCCGGTCATCCTCGGTCACGAGGGCGGCGGCATCGTGCAGGACCTCGGTGTTGGCGTGACCAGCGTGAAATCGGGCGATCATGTGATTCCGCTCTACACACCCGAATGCGGCGAGTGCAGGTTCTGCCGTTCGGGCAAAACCAATCTCTGCCAGAAGATCCGCGCCACCCAGGGCAAGGGCCTGATGCCCGACGGCACCACGCGCTTTGCGCTCAACGGCAGGCCGATCCTGCACTACATGGGCACCAGCACCTTCTCCGAATACACCGTGCTGCCGGAGATTTCGGTGGCGAAGATCAACCCGAAGGCGCCGCTCGACAAGGTCTGTCTATTGGGCTGTGGCATCACCGCCGGGATCGGTGCGGTGCTCAACACCGCCAAGGTGACAGCCGGGTCCACCGTGGCCGTATTCGGCCTTGGCGGCATCGGCCTCTCCGTGGTGCAGGGCGCCGTGATGGCACAGGCAGGACGCATCATTGCCATCGACACGAATCCGGAGAAATTCTCGATGGCGCGCGCGCTGGGCGCGACCGATTGCATCAATCCAAAAGATCATGATGGGCCGATTCAGCAGGTCATCATTGATATGACCGATGGTGGTGCAGATTATTCCTTCGAATGTATCGGTAATGTTGGCGTCATGCGCGCCGCGCTCGAATGTTGTCATAAGGGTTGGGGTGAGTCGGTGGTGATCGGTGTCGCCGGGGCGGGCGAGGAGATCCGCACGCGTCCCTTCCAATTGGTCACCGGCCGCGTATGGCGCGGCTCGGCATTCGGGGGCGTCAAAGGCCGTTCGGAATTGCCCGCATTTGTGGAGCGTTACCTTGCCGGTGAAATCAGGATCGACGAGATGATCAGCGAAGTGCTGCCGCTCGATGAGATCAACAAGGCCTTTGATCTCATGCATCAGGGCAAGGCCATCCGATCCGTGATCCGGTTCTGAAGCCATGCCTACCGGCCGTCGCCGCGCTGCTGTAAGATATCGCCCGCCGGGTTCCAACATGTGCGGGGCATCCGCAGACGAACAAAATAAAAAAATCCGACGGCCCGCATGCGTCGGCGGAAAACGGCTGTCGGAGGGGTACATGCGATTGAGACTGGACAGTCAAGGCCACGCGCGACTCATCGAGTCGACGGTCAAGGGCATCACCGAAGCGACCACCATCGGTCAGGTGGTACGCCGTTCATGGAGCCGATGCCTCTCCACTTATTCGCTCGATCCGCAACAAGTCAAGAAACCGGTCATCGTCGAACGCAGCGAACTCGAATCGCGCTGCGAGCGCATGGGTGCGGTGCTGCCGATAGCGCGCATCGAGATGCTGGGATTGTCGCGCCAGATGGCGCACACGCAGTACGGCATCATGCTCACCGACCAGGATGGCGTCATCCTCAGCTACGTGGGCGATCCGGCCTTCTCGATGACGGCGCGTCGCAGCGGCTTTCGCGAGGGTGCAATCTGGAGCGAGCAGGAGCTCGGCACCAATGGCATGGGCACCTGCCTCATGACACGCCAGCCCATCGTCATTCATCGCACCGATCACTTCCTGGTGCAGAACACCGATCTGACCTGCTCGGCGGCGCCGATCTTCGACATGCAGGGCCACGTCATCGCCGCATTGGACATCTCCGGCTGCTCGACCGGTGCACAGACCCACACGCTGGCACTGGTGGAGATCGCGGCACAGAACATCGAGAACCGCGCGCTGCTGCAGGCCTGCAAACCCTACTTTGCGCTGCGCTTCCATCGCTTTGCCGAGTTCGTGAGCACGCCGGGCGAGGGCGTACTCGCCTTCGATGAGGCCGGCACCATCATGGGTGCCAATCGCAGCGCCCTCGAGATCCTCGGCTACGCGGACCACAAATCGCTCTGCGGCCATTCACTGGCGAGCGTCATCGACGCACCACTGGCGCTGCTGATGCAGATGGGCATGCGCCACGGCTTCAAGCCCGAGCTGCTGTCGGCCCGCACGGGCCATCGCAACCTGTTCGCGGTGGTGCAGCCGCCGGCCGATGAATTCCGGCACGTGCCGAAATCGGTGATCGTCGGCACACGCACGAGCTCGGACGTGCTCGATGTCATGGAGACCTCCGACCCGGTCATGATGCGCAACGTCCAGACGCTGCGCCGCATCCTCAACCGTGACATCTCGGTGCTGCTGCTGGGCGAGACCGGCACCGGCAAGGGCTATCTGGCCAAGGCCATCCACAATGCCAGCCGCCGCGCCGACAAGCCCTTCGTGTCGGTCAATTGCGCGGCCATACCCGAGCTGCTGATCGAAAGTGAACTGTTCGGTTACAAGGCCGGGGCCTTCACCGGTGCGGCGCGCGAGGGCAATATCGGCCGCGTACTGCAGGCCAACGGCGGTACGCTGTTCCTGGACGAGATCGGCGACATGCCTATTCCGCTGCAGGCCCGGCTGCTGACCGTCATCGAGGAGCGCGAGGTCGTGCCGCTCGGCGGCAGCAAGGCGGTCGCGGTCGACGTTCGCGTCATCAGCGCAACGCACCGCAATCCCGCCGAGATGATCGCCAAGGGATTGTTTCGCGATGACCTGTACTACCGGCTCAATGGAATTTCCCTGACCCTGCCGCCGTTGCGCGAGCGCAAGGACGCCACCGACGTGGTGCGCTGCCTGTTGCGCATCGAGGCGGGCGAACGCACGCCGGTGCAGATCGACGAGGCCCTGGTGCAGCGCCTGGCGCGCTTCCCCTGGCCCGGAAACTTAAGGCAGCTGCGCAATGTCCTGTGCACTATGCTGGCACTGCGGGAATCCGACTATCTGACGCTCGAGGACTTCGACGAGAGCTGGCTCGATGCCGGCGGCGCGCACAGTGCGCGTCGTGCGCCGGCCGAGAGCCACCCTACGGCGATCGCCAACGACGACGACGGCGACGTGCTCAGCAGTGCCGAGTGCGACGCGCTGCGGCGCACGCTCGAGACCTGCAACTGGAACGTCAGCGCGGTGGCTGTCCGGCTCAATCTGAGCCGCAAGACGGTTTACCGCAAAATGCATCGCCATGGGCTGGTGCGTCCTGACCTCGGTCGGCCGCTGCATCACGCGGCGGGTGACGAGGGGCTTGTTTACGGCGATGATGCATCAAGTAATAGCTTTCACGACGGCTCGCCAGCCGTCATCAGCGATCGGAGGTAAAAAATGGCAATTTCTCTTCATCCGGTGATCGACAAAGGTAATTTTCAGAAGGCGACGCCGGGCTTTCAGGGCGGGACGCTCACTTGCAAGTGCGCGGAAAATCCCGTCAAGGTCGCCGTCAAGGCCCAAACCGCGCACAACCACGCCTGCGGCTGTTCCAAGTGCTGGAAGCCCAAGGGTGCGGTTTTCTCGGTTATCGCGGTAGTCGGCAAGGACAAGGTCAGCGTGCTCCAGAACGGCGACAAGCTTGCTGTCGTGGATCCGAAGGCCACCATCCAGCGTCACGCCTGCAAGGTCTGCGGTACGCACCTGTTCGGCCGCATCGAGAACAAGGATCATGCGTTCTACGGACTGGATTTCGTGCACACCGAACTGTCGTCAGAGCAGGGCTGGACCGAGCCTCAGTTCGCGGCATTCGTCTCCTCCATCATCGAACAGGGTTTCGACCCCGCGAAGATGGGCGAAGTACGCGGCCGGTTCAAAGAGGTGGGACTGGAGAGCTATGACTGCCTGAGCCCGCCGCTCATGGACGCGCTTGCGACGCAGGTTGCGAAGCTCTCCGGCAAGCTCAAGGCCTGAAGACGACATAATTTGTCCGGACAGCGGAATCTCCCGGCGCAAGCCGGGAATTTCTCCTGACTCAATGGCCGGCATTTTGCCGGCCTTTCTTTTCTGCGCGTACGATTGCCGCATGAATCTGCCGCTCGCCGATCATTCCCTCATCGCCGGCGCGGCGCCCGTCGAGCGCGCGCGCCAGTCGCGGCGCCCGGTGGGGATCAGCCTCAAGCTGCGGTTGTGCCTGCTGATCACCGTCCTGATCGCCATGATGATGCTGGCCGGCGGCGCCTACATCGTCGAGCAGGCGCGGCAGGATGTGCGGGCCGAGGTTCGCTCGACCATGAACCTGACCGGCCACTTCCTCGACGCGCAGCTGGCGGTGCTGCAGGACCCCGTGCGGCTGTTCCAGCTGCGTGAATTGCGTGATGTCCGCCACCTGATCATCAATTTCTACGACGGCCAGGGCAAGCTTCTCGATAGCAACGAACTGCCGGGCGATCGCAAGCCCGATGCGCCGTTCTGGTTTGTCTGGCTGGTGCGCGCCTCGACCCCGCCCATGGAGGCCAGCCGCCGCACCGTCTCATTCAACGGCTATGCGATTGGCGAACTGGTCATCCAGCCGGATCCCACTTATGAGATCGATGAGAGCTGGGACACCTCGAGCGGCCTGCTGCTGCTGCTGTTCCTGTTCTTCGTGGCGGTGAACAGCCTGGTCTGGTGGGCAGTTTCGCGCGCGCTTCGTCCGGTGGAATACATCCTGGGCGCCCTCGGCGACATCGAGCGCGGGCACCTGGGCGCGCGCCTGCCGGGATTCGACCTGGCCGAAATGTCGAGCATCAGTGTCGGCTTCAATCACATGGCCGAGACGCTCCAGCGCAGCGTCGCCGACAACCATTCGCTGACGCGACGGTTGATGCAGATGCAGGAAGAGGAGCGCGAGTATCTCGCGCGCGAACTGCACGATGAGATCGGGCAGTGCGTCACTGCCATCCATGCCGATGCGGTCGCCATCGGCAATCGCGGCGGCGAGCCAGTGCGCGAGAGTGTGCAATCGATCGTCGAGGCCATCGCGCGCATCAAGCAGATGGTGCGCAGCATGCTCAAGCGGCTGCATCCCGGCGCGCTCGAAGGCCTGGGCCTCAGCGCCGCGTTGCGTGAGCTCGCGGGGGGCTTCCGCCAGCGCCATCCGCAGACGGCGTTGAGCCTGAAAATCGCGGAAGAATTGAGTGGACTCAAGGGCGAACTCGGTATTTCGTTGTACCGGATCGTGCAGGAATGCCTGACCAACATTTCGCGGCATGCCCAGGCGGGCAGCGTGCAGATCGCCGTGGCGCAGATCACCGAGCCCGGCCAGTCAGCGCCGCGGCTGGAATTGACGGTGCATGATGATGGCTGTGGGTTCGACCCGCGCGTAGCCGGGCGCGGCTTCGGACTGCTCGGCATCCGCGAGCGCGTGCGTGGACTGGGCGGCATCTGCCGCATCGACAGCGCGCGCGGTGCGGGCACCACGATCGCGGCGCAGGTGCCGCTGGGATGAGTGCGGTTCCCATCAAGCTGATGCTGGTGGACGATCACGCCATCGTCCGCTCGGGGTTTCGACGGCTGCTCGAGCAGGAGCCCCAGCTGCAGATCGTCGCCGAGGCCGACAGCGGCGAGCGCGCCTATGCGCTCTACGTCAAGCAGATGCCGGATGTGGTCGTGATCGACCTCTCCATGACCGGCATGAGCGGCTTCGAAACCATCCGCCGCATCGTTGCGCGCGAACCTTCGGCGCGCATCCTGGTTTTCAGCATGCACGAGGATGCCATGAGCGCGGAGCGGGCCATCCAGCTCGGCGCGCGAGGTTATGTCACCAAGAGCAGCGCGCCCGAGGTGCTGGCCAAGGCCATCGTCGAGGTGGCTGCCGGGAAGCTCTATCTGAGTGCCGATGTGGCCCAGGCCATCGCGCAATCGAAACTCAGCGGCGAGGACCATCCGCTGAAGCTGCTCACGGCACGCGAGTTCGAAATCTTCCGGCTGCTGGTGGCGGGTAATGGCCCTAACCAGATCGCCGCCATCCTGTCCTTGAGCGCCAAGACGGTGGCCAACAACCGCACGCTCATCAATCAGAAATTGCGCACCTCCGGCGACGTCGAGCTGATGCTGCTCGCCATGCGGCACCACCTGCTATAGGGCCCTTTCCGTCCCGCCTGTAGCGCTTTCGTCCCATGGCTTGGGGCGGAATGCCACACCTATGTTAAAAACGGCTCATGTAGTACAAAAACCACAACAGAATGCTGCGGAAACCCGGGGTTTTGTGCTTTAATCCCACGCGCTGAGTTGGCACATAGCTTGCCTTCAGATCTTGGCGGGTGCGAGGGGTCGCGCCAGCGGATATCGAGTCCGCAAACTAGCGACATGAATTGAAAAGAAACCTAGGTTAAGGAGCAGCCGATGAATTATTTCCAGAGAAAGTTGTACCCGCTTGCCTCGATCGCGGCGGGTGTGTGCGCGCTGACCGCCGCCATGCCGGCGGCAGCAGTCGACCTGAAGAATGCAGACGGATCATGGACCTTTTCGATCGACGGCAACGTGAACGTCGATTACATCTACTCGAGTTGCGAAGCAGCATCCTCGGCCCACGGGATTGATGATGTGGGCGGCGCCTGCGTGGGCTCGACCGCCAGCAAGAGCACGTCGAGCGTGGCCAACGGCCTGCTGCCGGCGGCCTTCACGTTTGGCGTGGCCACGACGCAGAACGGCATCGATATGTCGGCGCACCTGGGCATCTATCCCGGCGTGGTCACCAATGACGGCGGAAGTCCGAACCTGCAGAGTGGTTCGGCAGGCAACGTCGCCCTGGGCACCACCGGCCTCGATGTTCGCCAGGTCTATATCACCTTCGGCAACAAGGACATGGGTACCTTCGAACTTGGCCGCAACATCGGCCTGTTTGAACAGGACATCATCCTGAACGACATGACGCTGCTGGGTGTGGGCGGTCCGGGCGCGGCGGCGGGACCGAATCCGGCCAACACCACCCTGGGTGGAATCGGATTCGGATACATCTATACCGACTGGCTCTCGCAGATCGATTACACGACACCGGACTTCAGCGGCGCTACCGCGACGATCGGTATCTTCAGCCCGCTCAATTCCCTGACGGGTCCTGGCGATGCTGACAACAAGCCCGCGCCGGGCTTCCACGGCAAGCTGGCCTGGAAGGGGACGTTCGATGATATGAAGGTGGCATTGTCGGCCTCGGGCCTCACGCAGCAGCAGAAGTACACCATCGCAGCGACGGGTGTGAACGGCAGCTGGCAGGGCTCAGGTGGCGATGTGTTCGGTAAGGTCGACTTCCAGGGACTTGAGCTGGTGGCCGGCGGCTATTACGCCAAGGGCCTCGGCACTACCGGCATCTTCATCCTCGGTTCGGACGCAGCTGGCGATGCTCGTAACTCCTACGGCTACCTGGTGCAGGGCACCTATAAGGTTGGCCCGACGAAGTTCGGAATCCAGTACGGCGTGAGCCGCCTGGCATATGCCAATGCGGCCGACCGCGCTGCCGATCTGCTCACCGGCGTTCCCCTGGTGGCGAACAATGAGAAGGTCACCGGCGGTGTGTACTACGACCTGACCAAGAACCTGATGATCCTCGGCGAAATCAGCTGGGTACAGGATATTGGCCACTACAACACCGTTGCAGCCAATGGTGACGTGGGCAACAGCAACACGGGCGTGACCGGCAACGTCGGCGTGTTCCTGGCCTTCTAAAACAGCGATAACGAACCGCCTCTTCTTTACAAGGCGCTTCCACGAAAAGCCGGTGCCTCAGGGCACCGGCTTTTTTTTATTGCCGGTATGCCGTCTTTTCATTCGACCGGGGCGGGGCGCGTCCGTAACGTCGTGCGGGCATGGCCAGCCCGACCTTCCTCCACTTCATCGATAACCGCTTCGTCCAGTCCGCCTCCGAGCGATGGTTCGACAAGTACTCGCCGGTGGACGGGAGCCTGATCGGCACGGTGGCCGAAGCAGGCTCGCAGGAGGTCGATGGTGCCGTGCGAGCGGCTGCCGCGGCGCTGCAGGGCCCCTGGGGCCGGATGACCCTGGCGCAGCGCTGCGACCTGCTGCACGCGGTGGCTCGCGAGATTGACCGGCGCTTCGAGGATTTCCTCGATGCCGAAGTCAATGACACGGGTAAGCCGCGCTCGGTGGCCTCGCACCTGGATATCCCGCGCGGCGCCGCGAATTTCCGCGTGTTTGCCGATGCGGTACGCAATGTGCCGACCGAATTCTTCGAGATGACGACGCCCGAGGGGCGCAAGGCCTACAACTACGCCGTGCGCGTCCCCAAGGGCGTGATTGCCGTGGTCTGTCCCTGGAATCTGCCCCTGCTGCTGATGACATGGAAAGTCGCGCCGGCGCTGGCCTGTGGCAATGCCGTCGTCGTCAAGCCATCCGAGGAGACACCGGCCACGGCGACGCTGCTCGGCGAGGTCATGCAGTCGGTCGGCATGCCCGCGGGCGTCTACAACGTGGTGCATGGCCACGGCGAGGGTTCGGCGGGCGAATTGCTGACGCGCCACCCGCAGGTTGCAGCGATCACCTTTACCGGCGAAACCGCCACCGGTACGGCCATCATGAAGGCCGCGGCCGATGGCATCCGCGCAGTGTCGCTGGAACTGGGCGGCAAGAATCCGGGACTGGTGTTCGCCGATTGCGATCTTGAGGCGGCGGCGGCCGGCATCGCGCGTGCGGCCTTTCTGAACACAGGCCAGGTCTGTCTCGGCACCGAGCGGGTCTACGTGGAGCGCCCCATCTTCGAGCGGTTCGTGGCAGCGCTGAAGACCAGGGCCGAGAGCCTCAAGCCGGGGCACCCCTCGGACAAAGCCACCGGCATCGGTCCGCTGATCAGCATCGCGCACCGTGAGAAGGTGCTGCGCTACTACGGACAGGCCGTGGCCGAGGGCGCGGCGGTGGTTTGCGGCGGTGGCATTCCCAATATGCCCGAATCGCTGCGCGGCGGCGCCTGGATCCAGCCCACCATCTGGACCGGCCTGCCCGAGAACTCGAGCGTGGTGCGCGAGGAGATTTTCGGTCCCTGCTGCCATGTACGTCCCTTCGATTCGGAGGAAGAGGCCGTGGCGCTGGCCAACGATACTCCCTACGGGCTAGCCGCCACGGCGTGGACCAGCGATGTGTCGCGCTCGTTCCGGCTCGGCGGCAGCATTAACGCCGGTATCGTGTGGATCAATTCCTGGTTCCTGCGCGATCTGCGCACGCCCTTTGGCGGATCGAAACAGTCCGGCATCGGCCGCGAGGGCGGTGTGCACTCGATGGAGTTCTACACGGAGTTGCGCAACGTCTGCGTCAGCACCTGAGCGGCGATGCGCGGCAAGATAGGTCTGGAAGAACATTTTGCCATCGCCGAGACGCTGCAGGACTCGGCGGGTTTCGTGCCGCTGGATCATTGGCCGGAGCTCAGTCACCGGCTGCTGGACATTCACGACCGGCGCCTGAGGGAGATGGACGCCAACGGCATGGAGATGATGCTGCTGTCGCTGAATGCGCCCGCCGTGCAGGCGGTGCCAGTGGCCGCGCAGGCGCGCGAACTGGCGATGCGGGCCAACGACTTCCTGGCCGAGCAGGTGGCTCGCCGGCCCGACCGTTTCCAGGCACTGGCGGCGCTGCCCATGCAGGATCCCGAATACGCCGCACGCGAACTCGAGCGCTGTGTGCAGCAACTGCATTTCCGCGGCGCGCTCGTCAATGGTTTCAGCCAGGTGGCGACACCGGAGCAACTGCTCTACTACGACCTGCCGCGGTACCAGCCGTTCTGGGAGTGCCTCGAGCGCCTCGACGTGCCTTTCTATCTGCATCCGCGCAATCCCATTCCCGCCTGGGCGCAGATCTATGACGGACATCCCTGGCTGCTTGGGCCCACCTGGGCGTTCGGCCAGGAAACCGCGGTGCATGCGCTGCGGCTCATGGCCTGCGGACTGTTCGACCGTCATCCGGGCATCCAGATCGTGCTCGGACACATGGGCGAGGGGCTGCCCTACAGCATGTGGCGCATCGATCATCGAAACGCCTGGGTGAAGGCGCCCAAGGCTTATCCGGCGAAGAAGACCTTTGGCGAGTACTTCCAGTCCAATTTCCACCTCACGACTTCGGGCAACTTCCGCACGCAGACATTGATCGACGCAATGCTCGAGGTCGGCTCGGACCGCATCCTCTTTTCGACCGACTGGCCGTTCGAGAACGTTGACCACGCGGCCAGCTGGTTCGATGCCGCGGCGATCAGCGAGGCGGATCGGCTGAAAATCGGGCGCACCAATGCGCTCAGGCTGTTCAAGCTGCCGCACTGACCGCGGCAGGCGCACGCGCGGCCATCATGTCAGCGGCGCGAGTCTCGCATTGCTATCTTTCATTAGACCCTGACCATGGCGCGGAGTAGCGTGAATAGCGGCAGATGGTGTCGTGACATGGATGACCGGAGGCTGGACGATGACGGACCCCACACCCGCGCCGGCGGTAACGCCGACGCTCAAGACCAAATTCCTCTCCCATGGCACGCTCGAGAGCAAGGATCTGGAATTCACGCGGCGCTTCTACACTGAATTTCTCGGTCTGGAAGTCATCCGGACCAGCAAGGTCTCCATCTGGGCGCGCCTGGGCGGACAGCATATCTACGCCGTGGTGCAGATGGCGCCGAACAAGAAAGCGCCCATGCCATTCCTGAATCACAACGGCATCGACGTTGAAACGGAGGCGGATGTCGATGAATGCCATCGCCTCTGCGTCCGCGACGCGGAGAAGTGGAAGCTCACCAAGATCAGCAAGCCGACGGTGCAGCACGGAACTTACAGCTTCTATTTCTGGGACGCCGACGACAATTCCTGGGAAATCCTCTCCAATCCGCCCGGTGGCTACACCTGGTTATTCAACAAAGGCGATCAGGTAGGCGTCGGCCATATGAGCAGCAAATTCGAGCGCCCGGACTCCACGCGACGCAACGAGAACAAGAGCGAGTAATTAAAAGGATGTCCGCACGATGATCACCCTGAAGGATATCCGCTACGTGCGCCTCGGCACATCCAGCCTGGACGATGCCGTGCGCTACGCCACACGGATATTGGGACTGGAACTCGTGCGCCGGGACCGTGGCAATGCCTACCTGCGCAGCGACGACCGCGATCACACATTGGTCTACACGCTCGGCAATCCGCGCGAACACGCGGTGGCGTTCGAGGTCGCAACCAATGCGGAGCTGGATGCGGCCGCGGGCGAGCTGGATACGGCAGGCCTGCCGGGTACGTGCCGGCAGCCGCGGCGAGTGCGAACAGCGCTGGGTCGATGGCATGGTCAGCTTCGAGGATCCCAGCGGCAACACCATCGAGCTGGTGGCACGCCCCGCGCACAGCGGGCGCCGTTATTTCCCATCGCGCGATGCCGGGATCACAGGCTTCTCGCACATCGGGCTGCACTCGATCGCGCCGCGCACGGACGAGGCATTCTGGACCACGCATTGCAACGCGCGAGTGAGCGACCGGATCGGTGATGCGCCGCTGCTGCGCATCGACCCGGTGCATCACCGCATGGCTTTATTCCCCTCGCAGCGCAGCGGCGTGCAGCACATCAACCACCAGGTGCAGTCCATCGACGACATCATGCGGTCGTATTATTTCCTGCGCGAGCAGAACGTGAAGATCCGCTTCGGGCCGGGACGTCATCCGACTTCGGGCGCCATGTTCCTGTACTTCGATGGGCCCAACGGCATGATCTACGAGTATTCCACCGGCGTCAGCATGATCACCGATGAGGCGGCGCACCGGCCGCGGCAGTTTGCCGCCGTCAATTCCTCGTTCTGTGCCTGGGGATCCATCCCGGACATCCCGGAGTTCGAAACCCATACGGCGCGCGCTCCGGCCGAACGCATCCCGGCCTGATGAACCGGACCTGATGGGCCAGAATAGCCACGCGTATCGACTGGCGACCTACCTGGCGCGCGATGTGCCGCGTGCGGGCATCGTCGTGGACGAGCGGCTGTTCGACGTCTCGGAGGCGCTGAGCCTGACCGCCATGAGCGTGCTGGAAGTGCTGCAGCGCTGGGAAGACATTCATCCGCGCCTGCAGGCGATGGCGCGCCAGGTACGCAAGGGCCGCGATCCATCGACGGCGCAGCCGCTATCCGGCGTCAAGCTGGCCGCACCTATTCTCTACCCGGGCACGATCTTCTGCGCCGGCGCCAATTATCGCGATCATGTAGCGGAGATGTCGCGTGCGCTGAATCTTCCGCCCGAGCCCGATCCCCACGAGCTTGGGCTCAAACCCTGGCACTTCATCAAGGCATCGGCAGCGTGCGTGCGCGGGCCCGACAGCCGCATCGCGCTACCGGCCTATTCGAAGAAAGTGGACTGGGAAGCCGAGATTGCGATCGTCATCGGGCGCGAGTGCCGCGCGGTGCCGATCGAACGGGCGATGTCGCATGTCGCCGGATTCACGATCGTGAATGATCTCTCGGCGCGCGATCACATCAGGCGCAGAGGCGTGTCGGCCGAGTCGCCATTCTGCTTTGATTGGGTGAGCCAGAAGTGCTTCGATGGCGCATTGCCCATGGGCCCGTGGATCACCCCGCTGGAGGATATCGCCGAGCCTGCCCGGATGGGCATTCGACTCTGGGTCAATCAGGAGCTGATGCAGGATTCATCGAGCGCCAACCTGATCTTCTCCATGGCCGAGCAGATTTCACACCTGAGTTCGCGCCTGACGCTGCGTCCCGGGGATGTGATCGCCACCGGCACGCCTGCCGGCTGCGGTACCGCGCGCGGCCGCTTTCTGCAGCCGGGAGACCATGTGCGCATTCAGGTCGATGGCGTCGGGGAATTGAACAACGACTTCACGGCCTGACGGGTTCAACGGAAAAGGTGACGGGTCCAACGATGCTATCGACAACCGATCGACAGAAGGCCGCGGAGATGCTGCTGCAGGCAGAGCGTGACCACAAGCCCATGATGCAGCTCTCCACGCTCTGGCCGGACATCACGTTCGAAGACGCCTACGGCATCCAGGGATTGGTGCAGGGTCAGAAGATCGCCGGCGGCCGCAAGCTGATCGGTCACAAGGTAGGGCTGACGTCGAAGGCCATGCAGCGCTCCTCGCAGATCAGCGAGCCCGACTATGGACATCTGCTCGATAACATGATGATTGCCGACGGCGCCAAGGTGCCGCACGCCGGTTTCTGCATCCCGCGTGTCGAAGTCGAGCTGGCCTTCGTACTCGGCAAACCGCTGCGCGGCCCCGGAATCCTGCTGACCGACGTGCTGCGAGCCACCGAATACGTGGTGCCGGCGCTCGAGATCGTGGATGCGCGCGTGCAGAATCCACGCAAGATTTTCGACACCATCGCGGACAATGGCGCTGCCGCCGGCATCGTGATCGGCGGCCGGCCGGTCGGGCCCATGGAAGTGGACCTGCGCTGGGTCGGCGGCATCATGTATGTCAACGGCGAGATCGAGGAAACCGGCCTCGCCGCGGGCGTGCTCGGGCATCCGGCGCTCGGCGTCGCCTGGCTCGCCAACAAGCTCAGCGAGCACGGCGTCGCGCTCGAGGCGGGGCACCTGGTGCTGGCCGGCTCATTTACCCGGGTGGTGTTCGCCCGCCAGGGCGACACCGTACACGGCGACTTTGGCGCACTGGGCGGCGTGGCGGTACAGTTCGTGTAATGGATATCAACCGCAACCTGCTCAAGCAGGCGCTGCTTCGGCGGGAATTGCAGATCGGGCTGTGGAGCACGCTGTGCAGTAATGTGGCCGCCGAAGTCGTCGCGCATTCCGGCTTCGACTGGATACTCTTCGATACCGAACACTCCCCCAACGAGCTGCCGGATCTGCTCGCCCAACTGCAGGCCATGGGCCGAAGCACGACGGCATCGCTGGTGCGAGCGGCCTGGAACGACACGGTCCTGATCAAGCGCATCCTGGATATCGGCGCGCAATCGGTGCTGCTGCCCTATGTGCAGTCCGCGGAGGAGGCCCGCCGCGCGGTCGCGGCCGTGCGCTACCCGCCCCGCGGTGTGCGCGGCGTATCCGCCGGCAGCCGTGCCAGCAACTACGGCCGCATCAAGGACTATCTTCACAAGGCGGACGATGAGATCTGCCTGATCGTGCAGGTAGAAACAGGCTCGGCGCTCGAGCAGCTCGAGGCCATAGCCGGCGTCGAGGGCGTGGATTGCGTTTTCATCGGTCCCGCCGACCTTTCCGCATCGCTCGGACATCTCGGCGACCCGATGCATGCTCAGACCCAGACGGCGTTGCAGGATGCCGGGCGACGGCTGCAGAAACTCGGGAAGGCCGCCGGGATTCTGGCCGTGGTCGAGGCAGATGCGCGCCGCTACATCGACTGGGGCTACAACTTCGTCGCCGTGGGCATCGATACCGGACTGCTGGCCCGGAGTGCCGATGCGCTCGCGAAGTCTTTCAAGGACCCCAAGGGGCATATTCCGTCCCGGCCATAGCGCGCATAGCCAGAAGTCATTCGCGGCGCCTTCCTCGCCCGGCTTAAGCTCGACCCCAAAATTCGTCCGGAGGGGTCCATGTCCACACAATCGCCGCGCTACGCGTTCGAGCCCATCACCCATCGGGCGCCCGTGCGCTTCCCCAACGGCGAGCGCCTGGCGGTGCTCATCTACGTCAACATCGAACATGTGCCGTTTGGCTCCACCTCGCTGGCGCACGCGGTGTATCCGCCCACGCTGTCCTACAGTCCGGACATCCTGAACCATGGCTGGCGCGATTACGGCAATCGCGTGGGCCTGTGGCGCATCATGGAAGCGATGGACCGCTTCGGCTACCGCGGAACGGTCAACCTCCACAGCGATGTGTGTGCCGAGTATCCGGTGATCATCCAGGAAGGCAATGCGCGAGGCTGGGAGTGGGGCGCTCAGGGTGACAACAACACCAGCATCGCGACCACGATGGGCGAGGAACAGGAGCGCGCCTTCATCAATCGCAATCTCGCCATCATCGAGAAGGCCACGGGAATGCGGCCGCGCGGGTGGCTTGGTATGTGCCTGGCGGAGAGTAACCACAGTCCCGATCTGCTGGCCGAGGCCGGTATCCAGTACGTGTCCAACTATGCTCACGATGAGCTGCCGGTGCCCATGCGGGTCAAACGCGGCTCACTGCTGACCATGCCCTATACCCTCGAACTCAACGATGTGCCGGCGGTGCTCGGCAAGGGTGTTACGGCGCAGGATTTCGGGCAGATGATCCGCGATCAGTTCGATGTGCTCTACGCCGAAGGACGCGAGCGGCCGCGCATCATGTCGATCTCGCTGCATCCGTTTATTTCCGGGCACCCGTACCGCATGAAGCATCTGTCGGCCGCGCTGGAGTACGTGGCCTCGCATGCCGCGGTCTGGCTGACCACGGGCGGGGAGATCAACGACTGGTATCGCGCCGGCTATCTGCCGAAGGCCGAATTGAGCCGCACCGGCTGATCGGCCGGCCGCGGGCGCGCGACGCGGCTAGCGCGCGACGCGATTTTTCTCGGCGAAGACTTCGCCCATGACCTGGATGAGTTCCGGGTCGGAGAAGTCGAACAGTGCGCCGTTGCCGGAGATCCACTGGTAGGTGTGCAGCAGCCGCGTGATCTTCCACTGGCCGTTGATGCGCTCGAAGCTGTTCTCGTACCAGCCGTTCTGGGTGTATTCGGCCGAGCCGCCCTCGGTCGGCTTCCAGTGCCGCGCGACCATGTAGATGACCGCCTCCGCCCGGTCGCCATTGATCGTCGCGCAGAAATTCGAATACTGGTGATGCCGCCGGACGGGACTCAGGATCACCTTTGCAAAACGCGTCCAGAGGTCCGCATCGACATACACCTCCGGCTGGCCGGTCAGGCGTTCGAAGTTGACGCGGAAGCGATCCGCAAAGCAGCTGCGGTACAAGGTCCAGTTGCCCGTATCCAATGCGCGGCCAAAGTTGAGCATCACACGCTCCACCTCGGCCCGCGCCCACAGGGTCTCGACCATCTGCGCCTGCGTCGGTGCCGTGGCCATCATCAGTACTTCACGGTGAACCGCAGGCCATAGACGCGCGGGTCTTCGAGGTAGGCGGTAGCGGGACCGGGGATGCCCGCCGCCGCGGTGGCGGCAATGACCGCATTGTTGGAAACGTTCTTGACATAGGCGCCGACTGACCAGCGGTCGGCGTCGTAGGTCAATGACATGTCAAATTTGTTGTCGGGTGACTGCTCGGTGCCCAGGTTGTGCACATAGTCGGCCCACCATTCGCTCTCATAGCGCCAGTTGACGTGCGCGCGCAGCGTGGCGCTGCCAAGCGGGATATTGTGCGTGTAGCCTGCCTGCATGACCCAGTCAGGCGTATACGCCGGCGCCAGGCCGTCATAGCTGACGCCGGAGGTGTCGACCACGTGGATGTTACGGGCTCGCGAGTAACTGAGGTTGGCGTTGACTTCATCCTCGCGGAACACCTTGGCCAGCACGTCCAGCTGATCGCCCTTCACAGTCACCTTGTCGCCGTTGAAGATCGCGTTATACGGGGCGGAGATGTCGTAGGCCTGGATGATCAGGTTGTGGAAGTCGTAGTAGTAGAGCTCGTCGTTGATCTGCAGCCGTTCATCGAACCAGCGCGACTTGATACCGACCGTATAAGAGCGCAGCTCCTCGGGCTTGACCTCGTTGCTGTAAGTCGGCGTGTTCGGCAGGGCATTGAAAGTGCCGGCCTGGAAGCCGGTCTGCACCACCGCATACGCCATCACCGTTGGCGCCAGGTCCTGCTCGACGCCAGCCTTCCAGTCGAAGTGGTTGTAGGTCTTGTCGAAGGTGTAGGGCGCGCCGCCGAGCGCCACCACCTCCAGTCCTGAGGCGTCGCGCTTGGTCGAGCTTTCGCGGCCGCCGGCCGTGATGCGGAAGCTATTCGTCAGGCTGTAGGTGATCTGCCCGAAGCCTGCATAGCCTTCCAGCCGATCGGCACCGATTTCGGTCTGGTAAAAGGAGATCGCTGGAATGTTGGTGAACAGGTACTCCGAGCCGCTGTTGCGCGAGTTGAAATAGGAGAAGCCCGCCAGCCATTTTAACGGCCCATCGCCCTTGCTGGAGAGTCGCAGTTCCTGCTCGAGCTGGTTGTAGTGTGCGATGTTGGTCGACTCAATGGCGCTCAGCCAGTAGATCGGATGCGCATCGAGAAACAGGAATGACGGGATGTAGCTCAGCGTCATGTTCTCGAATTCGTAGTCCACTTCGCCGCCGAGCATGCTGGTGCGGTATTTATTGCGCTCGGCGTCAGTGGCGCCAAAGGGCGCGGCGAATTTGCCGGTGCGCGTATCGTTCCAGGCGTTCGAGTAGAAGAAGCACGCCTCACAGTAGGCGCCGGTGTTCGGGTCGGTGCCCTTGTTGACCAGGTTCTCGGTGTTGCCGTGCTTTTCCGCCAGCTGCGCGTAGCCGTAGATCGAGAGCTGATCGAGCGGCTTGATGATGGTCGACAGCCGCACGCTGATGTCGTTCTTGGAGTCCGCGCCCGTCGTCTCGTAGCCATCGTTGTAGGCGTAGTCGACCGCGCCGCGAAACGCCACCGCATCGGAAGCCTTGACGTTCTGGGTGGTGGTGACGTGCACGGCCGAGTAATTGCCCACTTCGAGCAGGGTTTCACCATCGTTGTTGAACCCGGGCTTGGTCGGCTGCATCACGACGGTGCCACCGATCGCGCTGCGCCCGTACAGCGTGCCCTGGGAGCCAGGCAATATTTCCAGCTGCGCGACGTCGAAGAAAGCGGCGCTGGTGGCCTCGCGCGGCAGGTAGGTGCCGGCGAAGTTGAAGGCTACGTTTGGCTCGACATTGGCAAAATCGAGGTTGGCGCCGACGCCGCGCACGAACACCTGCGTGTTGTTGCCCTCGGCCTGGAAGCGCACCGCCGGTACCACCATCTGCGCCTCGCGCAAATCGGTGACGCCGGCCGCTATGAGCTGATCGGCGGAAATCGCGGTCACATCGGCCGCGGTTTTCTGCAGATTTTCCGTCTGCTTTTCCGCCGTGATGGTGATTTCCTGCAGCGTGTCCGATGCGTCAGCGCCGGCATCGACGGCGAGCGCAACGCCAGGGGCCGTGGTGGCCGCAATCATGGCGCCCACGCTGGTCAATAGTGCGGTTCGTAGCATTCCCTAATCCCCCAATTTCTTTCATATAGATAACGTCTTGGGTGTGGGTGCAGGCAAATGAAGATTGGATATACGGCGCATTCAACTCGCGAATGGGCGCGATGAAACCAACGGATCAGCAGTCGGATCAGCTCAGAATGTGCCGCGCGGTTTCAGTCCCAGCTGATTCTGGCCGTACATGGCGCCGGTGGTGGTCCAGGAGAGGCTCATGTGCCGCGCAATCACGTTGGTATCGCGCCACGCGCGCTGGATCGGGGAGGCGAGATCGCCGCCGTTGGCGCCCATGGCTTCGAACAGTACGTTGGTGGCGTGAGCGGACTGACGCGCCGCGTAGGATTGATTGCGGCGGTAGAGAATACGTTCGTCCTTCGAAGGCACCTGCCCGCGCGCCACGGCTGCATCCATCGCGGCGCTATCGCGCAACAGCAGCTCACCGGCCGCGTCGACGGCAACCGCGGCTTCCGCGATCGCCAGCTGCACCTGCTCGATTTCGGCCATGGGGCGAGGCGGGCCGCCGGGCTGCGCGGCCATCTTCGTGCGCGCGATGGCGGTGAAATCCTCCAGTGCACCAGCGGCGATGCCGACCGGAACCGAGCACAGCGTGTAGGGCGCTGCGCCCGTGAAGGTGAGACGGTAGAGCGCGCTCTCGTGGATGCGCGAGCCGGGCGCTTCACCGGAGTTGATGCTCGAGAGCGGCAGCAGCCGATGCGCCGGTACGAACACGGGCTCGTCGATGGCGACGGTCTTGCTGCCGGTGCCGGCCATGCCCATGGAGTGCCAGGTGTCATCGATGCGCGCATCCGCGCGCGGTACCAGGGCCCAGGCCGGCGTGGGCGGCCGCTCGCCGGCCGGCGGGACGATGATGCCGATGATGTACCAGGCGGAATGATCACAGTTGCTGGCAAACGACCAGCGGCCGGAGATGCGATAGCCGCCATCGACCGGCTCGCACTTGCCGGTCGGCGCATAGGAGCCGCAGATCAGGGAACGCGTGTCGTCCCAGACTTCCTCCTGAGTCTCGAGCGGATAAAGTCCGACGACCCAGTTGTGGATCATGGCGATCGACACGCACCAGGCGGTGCTGCCGCAGCCCTTGGCCAGTTCGTAATTGATCTGCACGAAATCGTGAAAGCCGTACTCGAGACCGCCGAAGCGTCGGGGCTGCAGCAGCCGGAAGAGGCCGGTGTCGCGCACCGCATCGATGACCTCGGCCGCCACCATGCGATCGCGCTCGGTCTGCAAGGCGCGCTGCTTGAGACCCGGGGCCAGCGCCCTCGCGCTCTCGAGCAGCTGCTGCGCAGTGGGGACGGCGTTGGCGGATGGAGCCTGCTGCAACACGGTGTTCACGATGCGTGCATCCTTACCAGGCGGTGGTACCGCCATCGATGGCGAAATCAGCGCCCGTGACCCAGGAGGACTCATTGGACGCCAGGTAGACGGCCAGTGGCGCGACGTCTTCGGGTACACCGACGCGACCGAGCATGAGCTTGGCCTTCATGGGCCCGAACCATTCCGGGGTGTCGATGAAGGCGCGCGTCTGCGCCGTGAGAATCAGGCCCGGGGAAATGGTGTTGCAGCGAATGCCATGCGGGCCTCCCTCCATGGCGATCTGCTTGGTAACGGCGATCACGCCGCCCTTGGCGGCCATGTGAGCCATGGCCGGCAGCACCTGGTAGGCCACCTTGCCCGAGGTGGAACCGACATTGATGATCGAGCCGCCGCCGCGCTTCTTCATGTGCGGGAAGACCGCCTGGCAGCCGTGAAACACGACGTCCAGTTCTTCGCGCAGCGTATTGTTCCACTGCTCGTAGCTCATGTCCGCCACCCAGGCAAAGTAAGCCATGGAGGCGTTGTTGTAGAGCACGTCGATGCCGCCGTATTCCTTGACCGCAAACGCCATCAGTCTTTCGACATCCTCGCGTACGCTCATGTTGCAGGGCTGCAGCGAGACGATCCGGTGGCCCTCGTGGCGGGCCTGTTCCAAGGTCGCCCTGGCAGTGGCCTCGTTGATGTCGCAGCCGACCACGTGCGCGCCTTCGCGCGCAAACAGCAGCGCGGCGGCCCGCCCCATGCCGCTGCCGATCCCGGTGATGATGCAAACCTTGTCTTTGAGCCTGTCCACCATCAAAGCCCGTTCACGTCCACGTGTATGCGCAGGTCGGCAACCTTGTCACCACGGCGGCGCAGGACGGTGCACGGCCTGACCGTGAATATCGTGTCGTCGAGCCGCGTGTACATGCATTGGCTTTCGGCGATGCCCACTTCGCCGCCGTGCAGGGACCAGGCCCCGCTGAGCGAATGCGACATGCCCTTGATGCGTGCCCAGAGACCGCCGATGCCGGCTCGCACCGCATCGATTCCCACCGTGGTCGGATAGTTGGCGAAGGTGAGTCGAACATCGTCCGTGAACATCGCCAGGAAGCGCGGCATGTCGAGGCTGTCGGCGGTGCGAAAAAATTCGAAGATCCAGCGATTGTCGCCTTCGGCATCCATTGGACTGGCGGGTGTCAGCTTGTCGCGGCCCTGCTCGACCACCGTGCGGCGCACGGCGCCCAGCGTCGCGGCCACAGCGCCCATATACGCACCTTCCATGGGCTTGAAGTGCGCAGTTTCCGCCTCCGAGCCCTCGGGCACGCCAGCCTTGGTCAGTCCAAAGGCGAAGGTGAGCGTCAGGTTGCCCTGCGCATCCTCGCCGATGATGTTCTCGATGCGGCCGAGTTCGCTGCCGCCGACGCGGTCGAAAATGACGCGTGTTTGCGGCTCGAAGCTCACGCGCTCGCGCAGCGGGGTGTTGTTGAACACGATATCGCGCAGCAGCCAGCCCTCGCCCTGCTCGATGACATCGCATTTCTGCATCTGCGGCACGTAGGGCAGGGCGTTCTGCGCCTTCATCATCAATCCGCCCCAGACTTCGTTGCGACTCAGGAGCACCTTGCCGGGCTCGTTGACGGGGATGGTACGGCTCAATTGATACACAGCATTACCTCTCTGTTCCTTAAGCTTTCAGACGGCCAGATATCCGCCGTCCACGGCCATCGCGGCGCCGTTCATGAATGAGGAAGCACCGGACAGCAGCCATTTGACCGCTTCCCCAATCTCGGAGGGATCGCCGAAGCGACCGATAGGGTGCCGCTCCTTGAGTCGATCGAAGAAGGCGCTGAAGCGCGCGTCCTCGGTCAGGCGGGTGATCATCGGAGTCTTGATGATACCGGGCAGCACGGCATTGACGCGGATGCCCTGCCCGCCGTATTCAGCCGCGGCGGCGCGCGTCAGGCCCACGACGCCATGCTTGGCCGCGATGTATTCGCTGGCATTGGCGATGGCCACCTGTCCCAGTGATGAGGCCGTGTTGACGATGCTGCCGCCGCCGGTCTTCAGCATGGCCAGCACCTCGTACTTCAGACACCAGAAGACACTGGTCAGATCGACCCTGAGCGCGCGCTCCCATTGCTCGGTGGTCAGCTCGTGCAGCGGTTTTGCACACTGCTCCAGGCCGGCGTTATTGAAGGCGCCATCGAGCCTGCCGAATTCGCTGACGGCGTAGCCGACCAGCGCCTTGACGTCCTCTTCCTTCGACAAGTCAGCATGGAAAAAGCTCGCCCGATGACCCTGCGCGAGCACCGCTGCGACCGTGCCGCGGCCGGCATCCTCGGCGATGTCCGTGACGATCACCTGTGCGCCGGCGGCCGCCAGCACCAGCGAGGTGGCCCGCCCGATGCCGCCGCCCGCACCGGTCACGATGACGGTCTTATGCTCGAGAGCCATTGTCATAATCCTTCGACCCAGCGCCCCGCGCCCCGGATCATCGGCGGACGATAAGGCTCGGGCGCCGGGGCGGTCGAATCACATATCGAAATGTCGGGAATATCCACCCGGCATGGAGCGGGCGACGCTAGCACTCGGCCAGGATCTTCTCTTCCCGCGTGGGTGCGGGCTCATCGGCCTTGCGGCCCCCGTAGAGCTGCATGAACAGTCCGCGCAGCCAGCAGTTACCCGGATCGGCGTGGAAGCGTTCGTGCCAGTACTGCGCAATGTTGAAATCCGGAATCTCGATGGGCAGTTCCAGGATCTTGACGTCGATGAGGCGCTTGCAGGCGTGCGCCAGGCGGTGCGGCACGACCACGAGCAGGTCGGTGCTGGATACGATGGAGGAAATGCCCATGGTGTGCGCAACGCGCACCGCCACACGGCGTTCGATGCCGGCGCTCCAGAAGGCCTTGTCGACGAAGCTATCCTGCGAGCTGTGACCGCCGCCCGAAGGCTGGTACACCAGCTGCGGCGTGCGCAGGAAATCCTCGAACGAGATCGAGCCGCGAATGGTCGGATGGCTGGCGCGGACCATGCCGACGTAGTGCTCCTCGAACAGCACCTGGCAGCGGATCGAACCCTCGAATTCCTCGAAATAGCCAATCGCCAGGTCCACATCCCCGGATTCGAGCGCGATGCTGCGCATGCGCAGTGGGGGTACCTGCACGGTCTCGATGTTGACGTGGGGCGCCTGTACCGAGATCAGCTCGAGCGCGCGGGGCAGCAGCACCATCTGCCCAAGATCGCTCAGGAAGATGCGGAACGTCCGGTCCGAGGTCGCCGGGTCGAACCCGAGCTGCTGCTCGATGGTGTTGCGCAGCGAGCCAAGCGCCTGGCGAATGGGCCCGGCGATCGACTCGGCCACCGGTGTGGGCGCCATGCCATCGCTGGTGCGCACGAACAGCGGATCGTCGAACACTTCCCGCAGGCGATGCAGCTGCTTGCTGACCGCCGGCTGGGTCAGGTGCAGATTCGATGCGGCCGTCGTCACACTGCGCGTGTGAAAAATCGCATCAAATACCCGCAGCAGGTTCAAATCCAGACGATTGAAGCCCAATACGATCACCCCCGTTTCAACCCGATGGTAGCGCCCTTTTCCGGGCGTCGCACCTGTACGCGGATTATGCAGCATGGGTGCCGGTGAGGGCCCCATTTGGCCTCATGGCCGAATCGTATTGCGCCTATTTCCGCTTTTCATTCGACCGAGTGGCAGCGGGGGCCTTAGCGTCCCCGGTCGGACTTGGGTCCAGGCGCAATGATCTCACTGCACGACATACGATATATCCGGCTGGGGACGGCGAATATAGACGACGCGGTGCTGTTCGCCACGCGGATTCTGGGCCTCGAGCTGGTACGGCGGGATCCGAGCGGGGCGTATCTGCGGGCAGACAGCAGCGATCACACGCTGGTGTATACCGAAGGCAACCCGCGCGAGCATGCCCTGGCCTTCGAGCTGCGCACGGTGGCTGAGCTGGACAGTGCGGCCGCGGAGCTGGAGCGGGCCGGCCGGGCCGTGCGGGCGGGCAGCAGGCTCGAGTGCGAGCAGCGCTGCGTGCAGGGGTTCATCAGCTTCAAGGATCCCAGCGGCAACACCATCGAGCTGGTGGCTCGACCGGGCAGCAGCGGACGGCGCTATTTCCCCTCGCGCGATGCCGGCATCACCAGCTTCTCGCATGTCGGGCTGCACTCGCGCGATACGCGGGCCGATGAGGCATTCTGGACCTCGGTGTGCAATGCGCGGGTCAGCGACTGGATCGGGCAGGCAGCCTTGCTGCGCATCGACCCGGTGCATCACCGCATTGCCCTGTTTCCCTCCGAGCGCAGCGGCATCCAGCACGTCAACCACCAGGTCGAGAGCATCGATGATGTCATGCGGTCGTACTATTTTCTGCGCGAGCAGAATGTGCGGATACGTTTCGGCCCGGGCCGCCATCCAACCTCGGGCGCGATGTTTTTGTATTTTGACGGACCGGACGGGATGATCTACGAGTACTCCTGCGGTGTGAGGATGATTACCGAGGAGGGCTATCTGCCGCGCCAGTTCGCCCCGGTCAGTTCCTCCTATTGCGCCTGGGGCTCCAAACCCGATATCCCTGAATTCGCCGCGGTCAGCGATGTCCGCGGGTGAGCCGCGCGCACGGCTGCTGCGCATGGCCGCGCGTGCGCTCGCGCGCGCAGGCCTGGTGCACGCGTATGGACACTGCAGTGTGCGCCTCGATCAGCAAAGCTTCATCGTCACACCGCCCAAGCCGCTGGGCCTGGTCGGCGCTGCGGATCCGCCGGTGACGGTGCCGCTGGAGGGACCGTTGCCGCGCGATGCCTTGCCCGAAGTACTGGCGCATCAATGCATCTATCGCCGCCGCGCGGACGTGCAGGCCATCGCGCGCTTTCAGTCTCCCGCCATTACGACACTCTCGACACTGGGGCGCACGCCGCGTGCGCGCCACGGCTTCGGTGCCTATTTTGCCCCGGCGCCGCCCCTGCACGGCAATCCAAGATTGGTGCGCGATTTGCCCAGTGCCGAGGCGCTGGCCGCAACGCTGGGCAGTGCGCGTGCCATCGTCATGCGCGGCAATGGCGCGATCGCTGTGGGCTCATCGCTCGAGGAAGCGCTGGTCATGGCCTGGTATCTCGAGGATGCAGCGCGGGTCGAACTCGCCGTGCTGGCGACCGATGTCGCGGGACTGGAACTCAGCGAGGCCGAGGCGCGCGAGCGCGCGGTGACTTCCGGCCGCATCATCGAGCGCATGTGGGATTACCTGACCTCGGGCGATCCGGAAGGGCCGTGAGCTGCCGAAGCGCCCGGCCGCCTCTCGCCGGTGGCATCCGCGCCGCCGCTGGCGGCCATCGTGGCGGCCGCGCGCGAGCTGCTGCCCGTGCTGCGCGAGCGCGCGCAGCAGACCGAGACGGATCGCCGTGTGTCGGCGCAGACCATCAGCGACTTCCAGCGCGCGGGCTTCTTCAAACTGATGCAACCGGCGCGCTACGGCGGATTCGAGTACGGCTTCACGGCCTTCATGGATGTGATCATCGAGCTCGGCCGCGCCTGCACGGCCTCGGCCTGGAACTGCGCGATCGGCGTCAGCCACCAGTGGCTGATCGCGGGCTTTCCCTCGCAGGCGCAGGATGATGTGTGGCAGCAGAACCCGGACGCCTTCGCCTGTGTCTCCTACGCGCCCACCGGTACGACGCAGCGCGTGGAAGGCGGCGTGCTGGTGCAAGGTCGCTGGCAGTTCGTCTCCAACGCCGACAATTCCGACTGGGCCATCGTCGGCGCCAGCATCCCATCGGCCGAAAGGGGTTTGCCGCCCGAGGCCGCATTTCTGCTGCTGCCGCGCGAGTCATGGAGCATCGAGGATGACTGGCATGTGGCCGGACAGGCGGGGACCGGATCGAAAACCATTTGCGTGGGCGCGGCCACCTTTGTGCCCGAGCACCGCAAGCTGCTGGTCAGTGCGGCCAGCGCGGGCGCATCGCCGGGAACGGCGCTGAACCGCAACAGCCTCTATCGAGTGCCCATGTTGTCGGCGTTGCCGGTGTGCCTGCTGTCGCCACTACTCGGCACCGCGTATGGCGCCATCGAGCAATTCATCGGACTGTGCGGCACGCGCGTAACGCGCGGGACCTTGAGCGGCGCCGGCAGTCACGTACGCGATTTCTACCCGGTTCAGTCGCGTCTCGCCGAGGCATCGGCTTTCGCCGATGCGGCGCATCTGCTGATCGAGCGCGACACGGCCGAAGTGGAGCGCACGGTGATGGAGGGCGGGACATTGACGGTCGATCAACGCATCCGTAATCGGCGCGATCATGCCTTCGCCGCGCGGCTGGCGCGCGATGCGGTGGACACGCTGTTCGCGACCGTCGGCGGCAACGGGCTGGCGCTGGACCAGCCCATCCAGCGAATGTGGCGCGATGCGAATGCCATCGTGCGGCACATCACGCTGAACTGGGATGCGGTCTCCGCCATGGTGGGACAGCACCTGCTCGGAATGACGCCCAAGGGCCAATACTAGGGGCCAATACCGATGTATTCGTGGACATTGATTACCGGCGATTCGCCCGTCACCACCGATGCGCTGTCGTTCCGGCAATCGCTCGGCAGCTTTCCGACCGGCGTTTGCCTCGTGACCACGGCGACCGCGACTGGTAAGCGCGAAGCCATGACCATCAATTCGTTTTCCTCGGTGTCGCTGGATCCGCCGCTGATTCTCTGGAGCATTCGCGACGATGCGCGCAGCGCCGATGCCTTCATCGGTGGGCGCCATTTCATCCTGAGCGTGCTCGCCGCTTCGCAACGGGCGCTGGCGCAGCACTTCGCGCGCTCGGCGGCCGACAAATTCGCGGGCTGGGAAGAGCAGTTCGAGCCCGGTATCGGCGGCTGTCCGCGGCTGCGCCACAGCGTCGCGACCTTCGAGTGCGTGACTTATTCGCGCCACCAGGAAGGCGACCACACGATCCTGCTCGGCCGCGTCGAGCACCACTCGCGCACCGAGGTGGCGCCCATCCTGCTGCACATGGGTGAGATGGGATCGCTGTGGGATCTCGCCGAGCGACTCAGCAAGCCCGCGTGAAGCGCGGCGTATAATTCATCCAACCGAGCCTGACAGGAGCTGCAACATGGCAAGCGTTCTCGTTCTCTACTATTCGTCGTACGGACACATCGAGACGATGGCCTCGGCTGTCGCCGAGGGCGCCCGTTCGGCCGGTGCCACGGCCGACATCAAGCGCGTACCGGAGCTGGTGCCGCCCGAGGTGGCGAAGGCTTCGTATTTCAAGCTGAACCAGCCGGCCCCCGTGGCGACGATCGAGGATCTGGCACGTTACGATGCCGTCATCGTAGGTACGGGCACCCGCTTCGGGCGCATGAGCTCGCAGATGGCCAACTTCCTCGATCAGGCCGGTGCGCTGTGGGCGCGCGGCGCGCTGCACGGCAAGGTCGGGGGTGCCTTCACGGCCTCGGCGTCGCAGCATGGCGGCCAGGAGACCACCCTGATCTCGATCATCGGCAACCTGCTGCATTTCGGCATGCTGGTGGTCGGACTCAATTATGGCTTCGCCGGACAGCTGACGCTCAGTGAAATCAGCGGCGGCGCCCCTTACGGCGCGTCCACCATCACGGGTGGAGACGGATCGCGGCAGCCGAGCGACAACGAGCTGGCAGCAGCGCGCTACCAGGGCGCCGAAATCGCCCGCATCGCCACCAAGCTGCACGGCTGACGTTCTTTCGCCGGCTGGCCGCCCCGGAGCCCGTGCGCGCGGCCGGCGTTGCTGCCCCCATTTCTAAGAAAGTAGTTGCCTACGCAACAAAAAAACTGCGGCGACGGCCGCATAGCGCCCCCCGAGGTCAAGAATCGGTAATAATCCGGCGCGCATCATGTTGAGGATCGCGCTGGTTTGCGCCGGCTGTAATCAAAATGACGTAGTCGCGGCCGATAAGTCTCTTGTCTTGGCCGAATATCAAATCAATGGGAGCATTTCATGAAGAAATCACTCGTTCTATCGGCGTTGGGTCTGCTTATTGCGCAGCCCCTGGTTTCGCAGGCAGGCAATTGCGAAATCCCCGCCCACATCGTCGCCCATTTGCAGAGCACGCTGGCAAGCGTGATCACCGAGAGCGATGGCAATGGCGGCATCTTCAAGCCGAACCGGATGTGGTCGGCCATCGTGGACCGCAAAGGCACCTTGTGCTCGATCATCAACAGCGGCAATGACCCGTGGCCGGGCAGTCGTGCCATCGCGATCGCCAAGGCCGGCACCGCCAACGATTTCAGCAACAGCGCCCTGTCGTTGTCGACTGCGAATCTGTACGCCGCGACGCAACCGGGCGGGTCACTCTACGGGCTGAATAACTCCAATCCCTTTAATCCGATATTCCAGCAGGAAGGCTTCGGTGTTGGTTTCGTTCCCGGCGGCATCATCACATTCGGTGGCGGACTTGCGCTGTATCAAGGCGGCCAGGTGATCGGCGGCCTAGGTGTCAGCGGTGATTCCTCCTGTGCGGATCACGCGATTGCCTATCGGATGCGCCGCATGGCAGGTCTTGATGGCATCCCCGGCGGTGTTGGACTCAACGGTACCGACAACATCGTCTATGCGGCCGCCGGCACGACTCCCACCGGTTTCGAACAGCCGCACTGCTTCCCGCAGGACATCACGCCCTAGTCGCAACTCGGGCGACGCGAGACGGCCAGGCGGGCGATCGCGCCCGCCTGGCTTTGCGAGTTCTAAGCGTCGGCTCCCTCCTACCATCGGTCGTTCCGTAAGACGTCTGTCGGTCGCCGCGCGGGTTTCTCACAATCTTCTCCATCGAAGGACTGATCTGATCAAAAGGGGAAGGATCCGTGATTACTCGTTACCGCGCGTCGCTTAAAGCGCAGAAGGGTGCCGCAGGCTACATATTGCTCTGGCTGCTGGGTGTTCCCATCCCGGTGCTGCTGCTGATCTATGCGCTCAGAGGCTGTACCTAGCGGCTGGACTTGGCCGATAGCGTCAAGCACCAGATAACGTGAAGCACAAGAAAGGGCGGCCCAGCGGGAGGGCCGTTTCGACGCCCAAGCGGCGACAACAGACCCTGGCCGAACGTCGCAACCTGAAAATGGCGGCGTCGCCGCATGCCTTGGTGCGCGGTAGCACCGTGAAGTTTTACGAATGGCTGGAGAAGCGCGGCCGGCGTGCCGTACCACAGGGGCCGCCGGTATGGATCTGCGGGGATTGCCATGTGGGTAATCTCGGCCCGATTGCCGATTCGGAGGGCAAAATCCATGTGCAGATCCGCGACCTGGACCAGACCGTCATTGGCAACCCGAACCATGATCTGATTCGGCTTGCGCTCTCACTGACTTCGGCGGCGCGCGGATCGGCGTTGCCGGGAGTCACCATCGCGCACATGCTCGAGCAGATGATGGAGGGGTATGAGCACGCGCTGGGCGGGCCTGCCCATAGTTCCAAATTCGCCGACAAGCCGGACTGCGTGCGTGTGGTCATGCGCCGGGCGATGCATCGGACCTGGAAGCACCTGGCGCGAGAGCGCTTGCGCGATCTGAAGCCCAACATTCCACTCGGTGAACGCTTCTGGCCGCTGAGCCGGGAGGAAAAGAAGGCCATTCGGGAACTGTTTCAGCAGGAGCCGGTGCGACGCCTGGTGGCATCCTTGAAATCGCGGGAGGATGAGGCGCATATCGAGGTCCTGGATGCTGCCTACTGGATGAAGGGCTGCAGCTCGCTGGGCAAGCTGCGCTATGCCGTGCTGTTGAATGTGTCGAACGGCACGCGCACCAAGGATGATTTTTGCCTCATCGATATCAAGGAGGCCAATCCGGCGGCCGCCCCACGCGCCCGTCGCAGTGCCATGCCAACCGACAACGCCAGGCGTGTGGTCGAGGGTGCGCAGCAACTGGCGCCCGCGTTGGGGGACCGAATGATGGCGACACGGCTGCTGAGCCGTTCTGTGTTCCTGCGCGAACTGATGCCGCAGGATCTGAAGCTGGAGATCGATCAGCTGTCGCGCGAGGAGGCCGTCAGTGCGGCGCGGTTTCTAGCCGGCGTTGTCGGCAAGGCACATGCCCGGCAGATGGATCCCGCGGTTCGAGCGGAATTTCGCCGCAATTTGCGGGCGCACCGCTCGCGGCAGCTTGATGCGCCTTCATGGCTCTGGTCGAGCGTCGTGGAACTCGCTGCCACCCATGAGGCCGCGTACCTGGAGCATTGCCGCACCTATGCCCTGGCGTAGCGGCATCAGCTGCAGGAAGCGGCGCTGTAGGCCATTCATCCCATCGGTCCGCGCCACCAGCCTATGGCTCCGGATCCCTTCAGGCCAGTAAATTGCGGCCAGAACAAGCCGCTCGCGGCTATAAGGGGATCATCGTGGATCTATTGCTGATTTTGATCGTGCTGCTGCTCCTTTTCGGCGGCGGCGGTGGCCTTTACTGGGGCATGGGAGCCGGCTGGGGCATTGGTCCCATCGGCCTGATTGTCCTGGTAATCGTCGTGGTCTGGCTGCTGAACGGCGCTCGCGGCCGCCGCGGTCCGCGACTTTAAAACCCCCGGGCACAGCGCCCGCGGTTGAGGGCCGCACGGCCGCGCTGACTGCAATGTCGGCGTGGTCAGTGCGGCCTGCTGCTCTGCCGTCCCTCCCGCCGGATGCCCATCCCTCTGTCCGGCGCTGTGCCGCGCCCATGCCTCCCAGCGAGAAGGGTAGCCGGGAGTACATCCTGCCTAACGTCGGGAAAAAATCCCGATTCTTTCTAGGTATTCTTCCTGGACGGCCCCGGAAGGCTAACGGCCTTCCCATCGGCTAAGGCAAAGGAATCGAGCCAGGTCAGCGAGACCCAGGCGCTCGACTTCAAAAATGGGGGCACGCTCTGGATGGCTCATTGGGCACGGCTTTGGACGGTCTGCGTATTCATCGGCGCCACCGCGCTGGAAGTCGGACAAGCCGTGGGCGCAGCCGGGCTGGAGCCGGAGCCGCAGGCTCGGACTCGAATTCGGACTCGGCCACCGGCCCACTGGCCAATCCGGGCGCAGCGCTGGAGCTGCCGCAGGTCATCGTCATCGGCAACACGCCGCTGCCGGGATTCGGCCTGCCGCTGAATCAGATTCCATCGAACGTGCAGACCGCTAACAGCGCGGACATTGAGCGCCAGCAGACCACGGACACCGCCGACTACCTCAACAATAACTTCAGCGGCGTCAATGCCAGTGACAGCGCCGGTAGTCCCTTTCAGATGGATATCTACTATCACGGCTTCACCGCCTCGCCTTTGCTCGGCACGCCCGAGGGGCTATCCGTTTACGTCGATGGCGTTCGCGTCAATGAATCCTTCGGCGATACGGTCAACTGGGATCTCATTCCTGAATCCGCCATCAACACCGTGTCGCTGATCTCCGGCTCCAATCCCGTGTTCGGCCTGAATACCCTCGGCGGCGCGCTCTCGATCCAGACCAAGAGCGGACACGCCAACCCTGGTACGGAACTCGAGGCGTATGGCGGCTCGTTCGGCCGGCGCTCGTTCCAGGGCGAGACCGGTGGCGAGTTCGGCGCCTTCGACTACTTCTTCACCGGCAACTATTTCGATGAGAATGGCTGGCGCGATGTGTCAACGACGCGTGTATGGCAGGGCTTCGCCAAGGTCGGCTGGCAGACCGAAAGCACGGATATCGATCTGAGCTATACCTACGCCGACACGAGCCTTTACGGCGATGGATCGACTCCGCTGAGCATGCTCTACTATCGGCGGGAGCAGACCTATACGCCGGATTTCACGCAGAACCTCATGAACTTCGTGAACCTGACCGGCACGCAGACATTGGGTGAGCATCTGCTGCTCACGGGCAATGCGTTCTACCGCTATCTGGATACCTTTGTCAGCAATGGCAACATCAACGATTCCTACCTCGAGGACAATTACGCCGGTCCGCCGACCGATTGCACTGACCCGGGCGCGAACGCCGCCACACTGGCCTACTGCACGCCGGGCCAGGATGCCACCTCGACCCTGACGCAGCGGTCTTTCGGATTCGGACTGCAGCTCACCGATTCCGCGGATGTCTTCGGCTGGAAAAATCAGGCCATCGTCGGCGCCGACTACGACTACACGAAGGACGCCTTCAGCGAGGCGAATCAGTTCGGCGGTATCACCGCCGACCATCATCTGATTGTACGACGCCAGTCCCTATAACAACCAGACCGTCATCTCGCTCGGCGGCAGCAACCGGATTCTTGGCGTCTACTTCACCGACACGATCTCGCCGAGCGACCTGATCCATATCAACGCGGCGCTGCGCTATAACCTCAATACCGAGACGATCAACGGCTTCTCGGTCGACACCGATCCGGCGGATTACGGCGCATGGGTTCGGCTCGCCGACATCGGTCAGCGGCGACCACTCTTTCGCCCGCTTCAATCCGTCCATCGGCTTCACGGTCACGCCGACCAACACGCAGACCTACTACGCCACCTACAACGAGGCCAGCCGCGCGCCGAGCGTGATCGAGCTGGGCTGCTCGAATCCAGCCGTGCCCTGCGGTCTACCGAACGACTTTGCGAGCGACCCGGACCTCAAGCAGGTGGTGGCGCGCACGTTCGAGGTCGGCTTGCGCGGCAATCTGGCTGGCCAGCGCCTCAACTGGTCGGCGGATGTGTTCCACACTGAGAATACCAACGACATCCAGTTCATCGCCTCGAGCACCAATGCCGGCTACTTCGACAACGTCGGTGCTACGCGACGCCAGGGACTGGATCTGGCACTCGGCGGCAAGGAAGGCGGCTTGACCTGGAAGCTCGCCTATAGCTACGTGGATGCCACCTTCCAGTCGACCTTCGTCGTCAACGCGGAGTCCAGCAGCGTGGCCGACGCGAACGGCAACATCGTGGTGCATCCGGGCGATCACATCCCGCTGGTGCCGCAGCACACCGGTCGGCTCATCCTGGACTATGACTTCAACAACCACCTCGACCTTGGCGCGCACCTGATCATCGTGTCCGGCTCCTACCTGCACGGGAACGAGAACAACGCCAACGTCGCCGGGACCACCGATGCCGCATCCGGCGCTTACATTTCCCCCAACGGCACCGGCTGGATCCCGAGCTATGCGCTGCTGAACTTCAACGCCACCTATCGCTTCACCAAGAACTTCGAAATCTTCGGGCGGATCGTCAATGCGCTGAATAAGGATTACTACACGGCCGGCTTCCTGACATCAGACGCGTACAACCCCAACGGGACTTTGCGAGTCAACCCGGATGACTGGACCAATGAGAACGGAGTGGTGCCGGGCGCCCCGCGCGGCATCTGGGCCGGCGTGCGCGTGCATTTCAACTAGGCCGCCGTTAGCCCGCCGCTGCCGTTGGCCGCAGCCAGCGTGCCGCCAGCGGCGGCACCAGCAGCAGGCTTACGAGCGTCGAGGACACCAGGCCGCCGAGAATCACGACGGCCATAGGTCCTTCGATCTCGTGACCGGGCTGATGCAGCTGCACCGCCACCGGCAGCAGGGCGAGGCCGGTCAGCAGTGCTGTGAGCAGCACCGGCGTCAGGCGCTCCTCGGCGCCGCGCAGCGCGGTCTCAATACTCCAGGTACAGCCCTCGGCCCGCACCAGGTGATCGTAGTGAGACACCAGCAGGATGGTGTTGCGCGCGGCCATGCCAAACAGCGCGACAAATCCAACCATGGCGCCCAGCGACAGCGAGCCGCCCGTGAGTGCGACCGCGGCCACCCCGCCGATCAGCGTGCTCGGCAATGCGACGACGACCAGCAGCACATGGCGCGCGTGGCCGAATGCCAGCGCCAGCAGCAGCACGATGAGCATGAGCGCGGCGGCCGAATGCAGCATCAGGTCGCGGGCGGCGCTGGCCTGCGCCTCCGCGGCGCCACCGAATCGCAGGTAGACACCGGGCGGAAGCTTCACCGTCGCGGCAATCGCGCGCCGGGCGGACTGCGCGAAGCCGCGCTGGTCGGTGGTGTGCGGATTGGCCTCCACGACCTGGCGGCGCAGGCCATCTTCGTGGTCGATGAGGCTGCGCGCCGATATCAGCTGCAGATCCGCCACGGCCGAGACGGGCACGAGCGCGCCGCCGCTGCCTCTGAGCAGCAATGCGCCCACGCCCTGCGGTGAGTTATCGGTGTGCGCGATGCGCACCGTTACCGGCACGCTGCGATCGGCCTGGTTGAGTTGCGCCACCACGGTGCCGTGGTAGGCCGCGTTGACGGTCTGCAGCACATCGGCCGCCTGCAGTCCGTAGAGCGCCAGCTGCGCCGGCTGTAATTGCAGCTGCAGCTCGGGCTGGCGGGGCGGCACCTTGAGACGCACGTTGCCCGCGTCCGGCAGCGCCTGCAGCGCCTTGGCAATCTCGGCGGCGACAGCATCGTCCGCATCCAGGTCGGAACCAAAGATGCTGACGAAGAACTGCGAGGACTCGCCCGAGAGGGTCTCGCCGATGCGCTCGACCAGCACGGAGTAGATCTCCACCAGTTGATTCGGAAAGGCATCGAAGGTCTCGCGGATGCGCTTTTCGATGTCACTGGCAATGAAGCCCTTGGTGGGATCGATCTGCACTTCGAACTCGCTCTTGTTCGGGGCATCCGGATCCTGTCCATTCTCGGCACGGCCGATCTGCTCAGCCACGCTCTTGACACCCGGGATGGCGCTCAGCCGTTCCGAAATGCGCTGGCCCAGACGAGCGGTTTCCGTCAACGAGATGCCGGGACGAAGCGAAGCGTGGGCGATCAGGTAGTCTTCGCGGAAATCGGGCAATAGCCGCGCGCCCAGAAACGGCAGCAGCACGATGCCGGCGATGCCGGTCAGCAGCAGCAGCGCCAATACGACGCGCGGTCGCGCATGCAGCGACTGGATGACACGCTGCTGTGCGCGTTTGCAGTGACGCAGAAAGGAGGCCTCCGGCTGCGGCGTGTAGCGGCTCATGACCAGCGCGCACAGTGCCGGGGTCGCACTCATCGCCACTAAAAGCGAGATGCCGACCGCCAGCAGGAAGGAGATCGACAGCGGCCGGAAGAAGGAACCCTGAATTCCCGAGAGCAACAGGATCGGCAGGAATGCCACGACGACTGCCAGGGTGGCGTAGAACACCGGCTGACGCACCTCGAGCGAGGCGCTGACGAACAGCGCCCGGATGTTGGTGAGCGTGGAAGCACCGCGGCGCCGACGCGTGATGTTCTCGACATCGATGACCGCATCATCGACCACCACGCCGAGCGCGACCACGAGTCCGCCCAGGCTCATGGTGTTGAGCGTGATGCCGAAGCTCGTCAGCAGCCATATTGTGGCCAGCAGCGAGAGCGGAATGGAGCTGAAAGACACCAGCGCGCCGCGCCAGTCGCGCAGCGCGAACAGCAGCAGCGTCACCACCAGCACCGCGCCGATCAGCAGCGAATTGCGCAGTTTCGCGATGGCGCTCTCTATGAAGCTCGCGGGCCGCAACAGCGCGGGGTGATAGTGAACTCCGCGCTGCTCGAGCGTCGGCGCCAGCGCATCGAGCCGCTGCTCCAGTGCGTGCGTCACCTCGAGCGTGTTGGCGCCGAACTGCGTCGAGGTTTCGATCAGGATGCCGGGCCGGCCGCCGATCATGGCATCGCCGAAGCGCGGCTCGCTGCCATCCGTGATGGCTGCCACATCGCCCAGGCGCAGTGGCAGGCCCTTGGGTCGCGCGATGATGGCCTGCGAGAGATCCGCAGCCGTGGTGCCCGCGGCCTGCGCCTGCAGCACGATGCGCTGGTTGGGAGTCTCGACGTAACCGCCGCCGATCAGCTCGGTGCCGCGCCGGGCGGCCGTGTACACATCCTCGAGCGTGAGTCCCGCGGCTGATAGCTTGAAAGGATCGATGAGCACCTGGCGCTCGCGCGATTCGCCGCCGAAAATCTGCGATTGCGCCACGCCCGGCACGGCAAGGATCTGCGGCTGCAGGGTCCATCGCACCAGATCGCGCAGCTCGATCGGTGACAATCGGTCGCTGGTGTAACCGAAGTGCACCAGGTACTCCATCGAAGAACTCAACGGCGAGAGCAGCGGCGGGCCGGTGCCGGTCGGGAGCAGGCCGCTGGATTCCGCGAGGCGTTCGGTGACGAGCTGGCGCTGCCGGAACGGATCCCCGCCGCGCGTGAACACGACCTGGATCGCCGATAGCCCCTGGCTCGAGGTGGAGCGCACCGCTTCGACATCGGCGGTGCCGGCCAGCAGACCTTCGAGCGGCCGCGTGACCAGCGCCTCGACCTGCGTGGCGTCCAGTCCGGGGGCCTCGGCCTGCACCAGCACGTGCGGCGGTGCGAAGTCGGGAAACACATCGAACTGCGCGTTCAGCAGCGCGGCGGCGCCCAGCAGCGCGACCAGGATCGACAGCGCGGTGATGATGCGAGGATGCGCCAGTGAGGCGCGGACGATGAAGGCCAGCATGGGCTAGTCGTGGTCCTCTTCCTCGGCGGAGAAGGTGCCCAACCCCTGCAGCGACCAGAGCACGCCCGCGCCGTTGGCCACGATGAAGTCGTCATCGTCGACGCCCTGCACCAGCCAGGCATCGCCGGACGCCTGCAGCAGCTTCACCGGAACGGGCGTGAACTGCTGCTTGCCCTCTTTGGACTTGCCGTCGCCGCCGATGCGCCGATACACATAGGCGCCCTGATCGCCGTAGAGCAATGCGGCGCTCGGAACCAGCACGCCCTTGTCCGAGCCGCCCTGCAGCGAGACCAGCACGCGCGCGCCCGCGCCGATGCCGCCGGGTGCGTGATCGATCTGCAGCAGCAGGCCCACGCTCTGCGAATCGGTGGCGCTGCGCTGGAGCGTGCCGAGCACGCGCGCGGCCACCGGCGTGCCATCGATGCTGACCATCGCCGTCTGCGGCACGGTGCCGAGTCGCAGTCGACCCGGAAGATCCGCACGCAGCAGGATACTGCGACCGCTGGTCACCGCATCGATCAGCGCCGCGCGCTGCGCATCGGAGAGCTTCGCGATCGGTCCCCACTGCAGCGCGAAAGCCGAAGTGGCCATCTGTGCCTGTGTCGTCGCCTCGATCTGCGCCGCCTGGGCGCTCTCGACGGCGCGCAGCGAAGCTTCAGCGCCGTTGTTATACAGCGTCGAGAGCCGCTGTTCTTCGGCGTTGGCGGTGCGCGCGGCCGCGCGCGTGCTGGCGAGTCGCCCGGCATCGCCGATCAGCGATGCCGCATCGAGCACTTCGCCGTAGCCGTCGATGCGCGCCGCGGCGCTGGCCTTGAGCGGATGCACGAGGGTGATGCCCACCGCCGAGCTCTGCGCGGCGGTGAGTTCGGGTTGTGCCGTGTTGACCGGTGCGCCCGCCGGCTTGTCATCGTCGTCATCCTGAGGGTTGGCGGGCATACAGATCAGCGCGCCGAGCAGCAGGGCGAGCAGCGGCGCCCGTCGTGAAATTGTCTCTGGCATCTTCTTCACTCCGATCCTCACTCCGTGCGCCAGCTCATCGGCAGGTCGCACTCAGGGCCATCCAGCGGCCGGCGATAGGCGCTCTCGAGTTCCGCAAACGCCTCCTGCGCCTCGTAGGCGGCATCCAGGCTCAGCAGCCGGGCTTCGGTAGCGGCGCCGGCCGCGGTGAGCGCGCTCGACCGATCGGACGCGCCTTCCTTCAGCGCGCGTTGCTGCAGCCCGTTCTGCTGCTGCGCCGTGATCGCGGCCGAGGCGGCGTTCTGCCAGGCACTTCGCGCGTGAGGCCAGGCGCGTTCGGCGCGCTCCATCTGCTCGAAGAGATCGGCCTGCACGGCTTCCAGGTGCTTGCCCGCCAGCTCGCGCCGCGCCACTGCTTCGCCGATGGGTCCTTCGTTGCGATTGAACAGCGGCAACTCGCCGCTGAGCCCGATCTCGTTGTCGTGCAGGGTTTCGTTGAGCTGGTTCTCGCGCACACCGCCCTTGTCCCAGGCGTAGCCCGGCACCAGGTGAAACTCGGGCCAACGCCGCGCGAGCTCGGAGCGCACCGCGTAGTCGGCAATGTCGTACTCGTGGAGCGTGCGCACGAGTTCGGGCCTGCCGATGAGCGCCTCGGCGCGCCGCTCGCTGGAGAGAGTGGGGGAGAGCGCATCGATGTCGGCCCATCCGCTCCACTGCAACGGCACCTGCTCGAGCGCAGCCGCCGGCACACCCACCGCGGCGGCCAGGCGCGATCGCGCGTCGATGTCGCGCGCGCGGGCGCGTTCCAGCCGCTGCTGCGCGGCGGCCAGCTCCAGCGTCGCTGTCGGCACTTCGCTGAAGCTGATCTCGCCGACTCGAGCCCGGGCTTCCGCCGAGGACAATTGACCCTGGCGGTTGTCCAACAGCTGCTGCAGCAGTTCGATCTGAGCGTTGGCATACACCGCATCGAGCAGCGCCTGGTGCACCTGGGCGCGCACCGTCCAGATCGACTCGGCCACGTCCGACTGCGCGGCCTGGGTCTGCAGCGCCGCGGTGGCCTTGGCGCGGTCGCGTTCACCGGGCCGCTGGAGCAGGAAATCGAGCGACAGACCGTAGAGCCAGCCCACGCCGCCCGCGGCGGCAGCAATGTATTCGCCGAAAAGATTGAGTGTCGGGTTGGGTCGCTGGGCAGCCGTGCGCTCGGCGGCGGCCACGGACATGGCCTTGGCGCGGGCCTCGGCGAGGTCGGGATTGAGAATCAGCGCGGCATTGAGCCACTGGGCGCGGTCCCAGCCTGATGTCGGGGAGGCCTCGCCGGGATACAGGCCCTCGAGCCGCCGCTGTTCGAAGCTGTGGGCCGTCGCGGCCAGGTCGGGCCGCGGCTTCGGGGGCACCGACACGCAGCCCAGCGGCAGCGTCGCGCACAGCGCGATGACGCCCCAACGGCGTCCGCGGTCACCTCGATTCGACGGCGCGACGGCGGCTAAACGGCCCGGCATGTCTCCCCCGTGTGATTACCCCAATAGTTATCGGGAAGCCATCCCTTGCTATGGAGCCGAATGCTGCAGTTTGCCACGCCGTCTGGCAATGGGTCGCCGGCGATACACCGCTGCGGCCAGCGCCTCTGGCCGCGGGTACACTGGCGTCATGGCACAGGAATCGACCCCTTGAAGGCCCTGGTGCTGGGCGCGGCGGCCGGCGGCGGGTTTCCGCAATGGAACTCGAATGCCGCGGCCTGCAATCGCGCCCGCGCCGGCGACCCCGCGGCCCCGGCCCGCACGCAGGCTTCACTGGCCGTCAGCGCCGACGGTGAGCACTGGTTTCTGTTCAACGCGGCGCCCGACCTGCGCCAGCAGATCGGGGCATGCGGCCGAGCTGCATCCGCGCGATGGCCTGCGATCCACGCCGATTGCGGGCGTGGTGCTCACTGGCGGGGATGTGGATGCGATCGCGGGCCTGCTGACGCTGCGCGAGCGCCAGCCGCTGACTGTTTACGCCACCGCGAAAGTGCAGGCCATTCTCAAGGCCAATCCGATTTTCGAGGTGCTCGCCCACGATGTGGTGGCGCGTCGCACACTGTCGCTGGAGCGTCCGTACGAGCTCGCGTTGCCGGACGGTTCTCCCAGCGGGCTGACGGTCGAGCTCTTCGCGGTGCCGGGAAAGGTGCCGCTCTATCTGGAAGAGCGCGAGGGCACGCCCCCGATCGTACTGGGCGAGGATACGGTCGGCGTGGCGATCGCCGATGCGCGTTCGCGGCTCTTCTATATACCGGGCTGCGCCGCCATGATCGAGTCGGTGTCCAGCCGTCTGCGCGGGGCCGACCTGGTGCTGTTCGATGGCACGCTCTGGAGCGACGATGAGATGATCCGACTGGGGCTGAGCAGCAAGAGCGGCCGGCGCATGGGGCACATGAGCCTGACCGGTACCGAGGGCACGATCGCCGCCTTTGCATCATTGGGCGTCAAGCGCAAGATCCTCGTGCACATCAACAATTCAAACCCGGTGCTGCTGGCCGACTCGAGCGAACGCGCCAAAGTCGAGGCCGCGGGCTGGGAAGTGGGGTACGACGGAATGAGGTTATCGCTATGAGTCCGGAATCCCCCGCGCCGCTGCGCACGGCCGAACAGCTCGAGGCCGAGCTGCGGCATATCGGCGCTACGCGCTACCATAGCCTGCACCCCTTCCATCGTCTGCTTCACGGCGGCGAACTCAATCGTCGGCCAGGTTCAGGCCTGGGCGCTCAATCGCTACTACTACCAGAGCCGCATACCGGCGAAGGATGCGACGCTGATGGCGCGGCTGCCGACGGCCGAACTGCGCCGCGCCTGGCGCTGCCGCATCGAGGATCATGATGGCACCGGACCGGGCACGGGCGGCATCGAGCGCTGGCTGAAACTGGCCACCGGCGTCGGGTTGGAGCGTGAGTATGTGGAATCGACCGAGGGGCTGCTGCCGGGCACGCGATTTGCCGTGGATGCCTACGTGAATTTCGTGCGCGATCGAACTCTGCTGGAAGCGATCGCTTCATCGCTGACGGAGCTGTTCTCCCCGGGCATCATTTCCGAGCGCGTCTCGGGAATGCTGCGCAACTACAGCTTCATCACGCCCGAGACGCTGGCCTATTTTACCCCGCGCCTTACGCAGGCCCCGCGAGATAGCGATTTCGCGCTCGCCTACGTCAAGGAGCATGCGCGCACGCCGGAGCAGCAGGAAGCCGCGCTGGCGGCACTGCGCTTCAAATGCGATGTGCTCTGGTCGCAGCTCGATGCGCTGCATTTCGCCTACGTGGCGCCCGGATACATTCCGCCGGGCGCATTCGATCCCCGCGCCCTTGGTGAATCAAGACACCGGCGAGACTGAGCCTCTGCAGGCTGGCGCAGGCGGGAAACACCTGGCCCATTCTCGACATTTTTGTCTCATTACGCGCGTCGCGCGCCTGCAACCGCTCCGACTTTGTCCATTTTCACAAGCCTTGCCGCAAGTAGCGTTCGGCCGACTGAAGAGTCGGGATAATTTCCCGTACTACTCGGGAAGTGCGCTGTGGTCCCGTGCGAACCGCGCCTTGACACTGTTTTAAATAATAGTCGGTCCGGGGAAATCTCGCATGTCTCACTCGAGCAGGTTCGTCACGCTGCCCTCTATGGTCCTGATTGCAGGTATAGCGCTGCCGCCCGTCGTGTTAGCGGTCGACTCCGATTCAGGCGCGCTCAGCAATCCCGCTTCGGCGCAGGAGCTACCGCAGGTCATCGTCATCGGCAACGCGCCCCTGCAGGGTCTGGGCCTGCCGCTGAATCAGATTCCCTCGAATGTCCAGACGGCCAACGCCAGCGATATCCAGCGCCAGCAGAGCCTGGATATGACCGACTTCATCAACAACAATTTCAGCGGCATCAACATCAGCGAGAGCCAGGACAATCCGTTCCAGCCGGATATCAATTATCACGGCTTCACGGCCTCGCCGCTGCTCGGCACGCCCGAGGGCCTGTCGGTCTATGTTGATGGCGTGCGCGTCAACGAGTCCTTCGGCGATACGGTCAATTGGGATCTGATCCCCGAATCGGCCATCCAGACGGTCTCGCTGATGGGAGGATCAAATCCCGTTTTCGGCCTCAATACGCTGGGCGGTGCCTTGGCGGTGCAGACCAAGAGCGGTCACGACAATCCCGGCACTGAAATCGAGGCGTATGGCGGATCGTTCGGGCGGCGCAATTTCGAGGCCGAGACCGGCGGTGCGTTCGGCGCCTTCGATTACTTCTTCACCGGCACGTATTTCGATGAGGATGGCTGGCGCGATCTCTCGCCCACCAAGGTCTATCAGGGCTTCGGCAAGATCGGCTGGCAGACCGCCACGACCGATATCGATCTGAGCTATACCTATGCCGACACCAGCATGATCGGCAACGGCACCACGCCGTTGAGCATGCTCTATTTCCATCGCCCCGATATCTACAGCGCGCCGGATTTCACGCACAATTTCCTCAACTTCGTCAATCTGACCGGCTCGCAGTTCCTGGCCGATCACGTGCTGCTGTCGGGCAATGTGTACTACCGGCACATCGAGACCGGCAGCAACAACGGCGACATCAACGACGACAACTATCTATCGGACGACTACGGCGGACCGCCGATCGACTGCACGGCCCCATTCACCACGCGCGCCGCTGCCGCCTACTGTCTCGACGGCATCAATCGCGCCTCGCGCCTGATCCAGAAGACCAGCGGATTCAGCCTGCAGCTCACCGATGGCAATGATCTGTTCGGCATGAAGAACCAGGGCATCCTGGGGATGACCTACGATTCCTCAACGGACAGCTACAACCAGCAGTTCCAGTACGGCAATTTGACGCCGGACCGTTCAGTGATCTCTGTGGTCGTGCCTGCCAATAATCTCGAGACGGTCAACTTCATCAATGGGTCGAACAAGATCCTCGGTGTGTATTTCACCGACACGATCTCGCCGAGCAAGCTGCTGCACTTCACGGCCTCGGTGCGCTACAACAGCAACACCGAGACGCTGGGCGGTTACAGCCTCGATACCGATGTGGGCGACGCTCCCGACGGCGGTTTCGACAGCGCGACCACGCTGTCCGGCGATCACACCTTCGCCCGCTGGAATCCCTCCTTTGGCTTCACCGTGACGCCGGACGACAACAATACTTTCTACGCTAACTACAACGAGGCCAGCCGCGCGCCGACGGTGATTGAGCTCGGGTGCTCGGACCCAGCCAATGCCTGCGGCCTGCCCAATGACTTCTCGAGCGATCCGGATCTGAAGCAGGTCGTGGCCAAGACCGAAGAAATTGGCTTTCGCGGCAACACACCGGACCAGAGCCTGATGTGGAGCTTCGATGCATTCCATACGCTGAACAGCAACGATATCCAATTCATCTCCACCAGTGTCGCTGCCGGATTCTTCGACAATGTCGGCAGCACCAAGAGGCAGGGATTCGATGTGGCACTGGGCGGCAAGGAAGGCGGCTTCCATTGGCACCTGACCTATAGCTTCGTCGATGCTACCTATCAGTCGACCTTCCAGATCGATTCGGAGTCCAACAGCACCGCGGACGCCGACGGCCTTATCACGGTCCACCCGGGCGATCGCATACCGCTGATTCCGCGCAATACGGGCCGGTTCGGTATCGATTACGAATACAACAAACTATTCGACGTGGGGGCCAATCTGGTGGCGGCGTCGGGGTCCTATCTGCACGGCGATGAGAACAACGCCAACGTCGCAGGCGGTACCAATGGCGAGGGCGCGACTACCAACCCCGTCACGGGCTCCGGTTCGATCCCGAGCTACATGGTCATCAACCTGTTTGGAACCTATCACTGGGGCAAGAACCTCGATCTGTTCGCCCGGGTGGTGAACGTCGCCAACAAGCAGTACTCGACGGCGGGCTTCCTGACGGACAATGTGTTCAATCCCAACGGCACTTTCCGCGCCGATCCGGACGACTGGACCAATGAGAATGCGGTCTCGCCGGCGCAGCCGCGCGCGGTCTGGGGCGGTGTGCGCTTTCGCTTCTGATTATTCGCAGCGCCGAAAAAAAAGACCGGTGTGACAAGCCCCGGTCTCCAACTTCTAGAGAACAGCGGCGCTGATTCTTCAGTAACCGCCGCGGTGACGACAGGGGTAGAGATCCCGAAACGCGCAGGGACTTCGTCGCTTCTACTCGTCGACAGACGCACGCGAGCACAGAGCGTGCATCCCGAATGTGCGGGAGCAAATTCCCCGGGGTTCGGGAGAAAATCCCATAGAAACGATCCTCACGTAGTCCAATGATGTGCTCTGGATAAAGATGCACATTACGTCACCGGGGAGGTAAGACTCATGCGTTTCACCAAGCTAGCAGTGCTCGTGGGAGCTGCCGGCGCCACTATTTTAGGTCTCAGCGCGGGCGTTTTCGCCGGCAGCGAAGAGATCGTGACCGAAGCCAAGAATGCGAACCTGTGGCCCGCGCCAGGAAGGGACCTGTCACTGACGCGCCACAGCACACTTGGCGATATCAATAAGGACAACGTCAGCAAGATGCAGATGGTGTGGTCGCAGTCCACCGGAGCACTGCGTGGCCATGAAGGTCAGCCGATCGTAGTCGATGTCGACGGCAAGCCGATGATGTACTTCGTCAGCGCGTGGCCGAACATCGTCCAGGCACTCGACCTGTCCAACCCGGATGAGCCGAAGCAAGTCTGGAACTACGTCAAGAAGTCGGATCGCGACGACTCGGCAGTGCCGCGTGCCTGTTGCGACACCGTGAATCGTGGTTTGAACTATACCGAAGGCAAGATCATATTCCACACGCTGGACGGCTTCGTCATTGCGCTGGATGCCAAGTCGGGCAAAGAGATCTGGTCGGTCAAGCATGCCTACCCGGAACACGGCGAGACGATCACTGGTCCGACGCTGATCGCGGGTGACAAGGTCATCGCGGGATTCGGTGGTGACGAGTTCGCGGCTCGCGGACGTCTGAGCGCCTACAGCCTCAAGGATGGCAAGAAGGTCTGGGAGTGCCAGAGCAACGGCACGGATAAAGAAGTGTGCCTGACGCCGGATACCAATAAGGCGCATCCGGAGTTCGGCACCTATGGCAAGGACATCAGTCTGCATAGTTATCCGGGCGACGAATGGAAGCGCGGCGGCGGGTCTCCGTGGGCCTGGGGCAGCTACGACCCCGAGCTCAACATGATCTACTGGTCGACCGGTAATCCCGGCAACTGGAGCCCAACCACGCGTTGCGACAGCGATACGCACGAGAAGTGCAACGATGGGCACCAGGACAACAAGTTCTCGATGACCATCTTCGCGCGCAAGGCCGATACGGGCGAGGTCGTCTGGGCCTACCAGATGACGCCGTTCGACCAGTGGGACTATGACGGTGTCAACGAGAACGTGCTCGTGACCATGACCGTCGATGGCAAAGAGCACAAGTGCCTGGTGCACTTCGATCGAAATGGCTTCGCCTATGTGCTCGATCGCGTCGATGGCACGCTGCTGCGTGCCAATAAGTTCGTCACCGTCAACTGGGCGGAAAAGGTTGACCTGAAGACAGGCCGTCCCGTGAAAGTGAAGGAACATTCCCCGTTCGACATCCACCGCAACACGCAGGCCTGCCCGTCCGCGATGGGGGGCAAGGACCAGCAGCCGGTGGCCGTGGATCCGGCGGATCCGACCAAGTTCTACGTGCCGACCAACAACTGGTGCATGGAAGACGAACCGCAGGCGCGCACGCATACCCAGCAGGGCACCGTGTACGTGTTTGCCAACGTCTACATGTATCCGGAGAAGCCCGGCGTGTCCGGTAAGTTCAAGAAGTTCGACGTCGTGACCGGAAAGTCTGATTGGGAAATTCCGGATCCGTACCCGAACTGGGGCGGTGCGCTGGTGACCGACGGCGGCCTGGCCTTCTACGGCAGCCTCGGCGGCGATTTCCGCGCCGTTGATCGTGCCAGCGGCAAGGTGCTCTGGCAGCGCAAGCTCGGCTCGGGAATCATCGGCAATCCGATCGCGTGGAAATCCGGCGGACATGAATACATCTCCGTCTTCTGCGGCATCGGCGGCTGGATCGGCCTGCCGGCAGTTGCCGGCGCGGGCGCTTCACCGAACTACGCCTATGGTCTGGATACCGATGACAAGTTTGGCGCCATCGGCGCGACTGCAATGGCAAAGGCGACGGGACTGTTCAACATCCCGTCGGGCGGCATGCTCTACACATTCCGCGTGATGTAAGCCGAGGCGAGGCTAAAACATTGGCGCCAGGTGCTCTCGTAGCGCCTGGCGCCAATTTCTTGTGTGTGACCTTCTAATAATTCGGGGGTGAAGATGGGTGCCATATTCCGGCGTGGGATTTCTGCAGTCGTCCTGATCGCGGCTGCGACTGCCGGATGGACGGTGGCGCTTCCACGAGCCCGGGCTCAGGCCATGCTGCCCACTCCTAACCATAGCGCTTATATCGGCGGCGAAAAAGACTTCGAAGATATGAGCCGGCAGGAGCGCGATGCAGCCAAGGCCGCCGCGCGTGAAAAGAAGTGGGACGTACTTCGAGTCTGCGCCGATCCCGGCAATCTACCGTTTTCGGACAACAAGCAGGAGGGGTTTGAAAACAAGATTGCCGAAACACTGGCTGACGCGCTCGGTGCGCGCGTGACCTATGCGTGGCGACCGACGTTCGAGCGTGGTCTGACGCGCCAGCCCATGAATGAATTGAATGTCTGCGATGTGATGATCGGCGTGCCGACGGACTTCGAGCAGCTGTTGACGACGCCGCCGCTTTATCGCAGCACCTATGTATTCGCGTACCGGAATGACAAGGGCATCGACATCAAGAGCCTGCAGGATCCGGCGCTGCGCAAGCTGCGCATCGGCGTCTATGAGACCTCGGGCCTGCGCAATGCGCTGTCCAACCATGGCACCAAGAGCAACGTGGTCGTCATGGGAACCAGTCACGACTCTGACCTGGTACCGGAGCATCAGCCCTGGCACCAGGTCGAGCAGGTGGTCAAAGGCGAGCTCGATGTAGCCGGCGTGTGGGGACCATTTGCGGGTTGGGTGAAAGTGACCCAGCACGCGCCATTGATACTAAAACCCACCAATCTCATGGACGACCGCGTGCCCATGGAGTTCAGCGTGGCCATCGGCGTGCGCAAATATGACGCTGTACTCAAGTACGCGATGGAAGACGCCATGGAGGCGAAGAAGCAGCAAATCGCGAAGATCCTTGCGGACTATGGCGTGCCGCTGGTCCAGTGCAGCGACTGCCTCATCTCGGGAGACATTCCCGCACACGGTGACTATATAGTCGAGGAGACCGAGGACGAGTCCGAAGACAGGCCGCCGATTCACACCAACGTGCCCAGGGCGCAGGTGGAGAAGTGGCTGGCTTCCGGCAGTGATGTCAACGACGAGCTCGACAACGCGGCCATGGCCGCGGATACCGAACGCGTGAAGTTCCTGCTGTCCCGCAAGGGGGCAGACATCAACAACAAGGGCAACGACGGCGAGACACCTTTGCACCTGGCAGTCATCAACGGCGACAACGAGCTGATCACGCTCCTGCTCGATCGCAAGGCGCAGATCGATGCTCCCGATACGGATGGCTACACGCCGCTGGCGTTGGCGGCGGCCCGAAACAAGGCACGATCGGCAAAACTGCTGGCTGCGCGTGGCGCCAATCTCGAGGCGACTATACCCGGTGGGTACACGCCGCTCTTCATCGCGATCGGCCAGGGCAAGCTTAGCGCAGCCAAGGCGCTGATCGATGCCGGGGCCAAGTGCGATGTGATCGAAGGGCCGCAGCGCTTTAGCCTGCTCATGGCAATTGCCACACAAAGGCCACCAGAACGGCGAATCGTGCAGGTCATGCAGGTGGTTGGCGCCACCGACGTGGCGCAGGCGCTCCTCAAGAACGGTGCGGATGTCAATGCCCAGTCGAGCCATGGCGTCACCGCGCTGATGATCGCGTCTGCGCACGATAACGCACCCATGGTCGGTGTTCTCATGCGCGCGGGCGCAAAGCAGGATCTGAAGTCAGAGGAGGGCCAGACCGCCTTCGACATTGCTCAACAGAACGGTGCCGACTCCGCTGTCCGCATGCTGCAGCTGCTGCAACCCGGTGGTGATGTGGGCAGTGCCGGTAACGGGACAAAGTGAGGTGCTCATGCGACTAGCGAATTGGAGTGCAGGCGCACTCGGGCTGCTATTGAGCCTGTCGGCCATGGCGCAATCGCCAGTGTCGCAAACCCCCCAGGAATACGCTGCGCTCAAGACCTCTGCCGTCACGGGGAAAACGCCGGCGCAGGTCGTGGCGGATGCCCCCAAAGGCTCACTCAAAAATCCCTTCACAGGCCAGGAAGACAAGATCGCCCAGGGGCACGAACTCTTCATGAGCTATAGCTGCAGCGGCTGCCATGGCGGTACCGGCGGCGGCGGCATGTGCCCGCAGCTCAATGGCGATGTCTGGTTCTACGGCATGGATGATGATGTGCTGTTTCGTCTGGTCACGGTAGGCAGCCTCGAAATGGATAAGGCAGGCTTCGCGCACCTCGGCGGCCCCGGCCTGCAGATGCCACCCTTTGGCACGCTGATCAAATCCGATGAGGAGCTGTGGAAGATCATTGCGTGGGTCCGCAGCATCTATAAGGGCGATCCCAAGAAGAAGTTCTGGTAATGACCCGAGGTCTTGTCGCGTGCGTCAGGACGGCGATTGCTGTCCTGGCGTGCACGCGGGGATGGAGTCAGCAGGCGCCTGCGCCAATACAGTCTCCCGGGACGGTGCCGATCGTCTACCTGTCGAAGAACTATGACGATCCCGCGCGTGCGTCGCTCATCGATCCAGTAGCCGCGGACTACGGACTGCAGGGCGCGGAATTCGGCATCGACGAGATCAACAAGAACGGCCGGTTTCTCGGCAAACAGTACGAGCTGATCCGCATCAGAGTCCCGCCGGATGGCGACGTCAAGGCAGCGGCGCGCGCCGCTTTTGCGGCAAACCATTTGCTAGTGATCGCGGATCTGACGGCGGGGGACCTGCTGGCAGTGGCCGACCTGCCGGAAGCCAGGGAGGCGGTGCTGCTGGATTCACGAGCCAGCGATGATTCGCTGCGGCAGCTCGACTGCCGCGAGAACGTCTTTCATCTTCTGCCCAACTGGGCCATGCGTGCCGATGCGCTGTCGCAGTACCTGGCACAGAAGAACTGGAAGCGGTGGCTGCTGATCATGGGCGCGACGCCGGAGGACCAGGCCTACGCTGCGGCCATCAAACGCGCGGCCTCGAAGGTCGGCGCCAGGATCGTGGCGGAGAAGCGCTACGAGTATCGTACTGACGATGAAAGCGAAGCAGGGGGGCATGAGCAGCTGCAGAGCCAGATCCCGGGGCTGACCCATGTCGCAGTGCCATACGATGTGCTGATGGTCGCCGACAGTCGCGATGCCTTTGGCGACTACCTGCTGTTCAACACCTGGGATTCGCGTCTCGTGGCCGGCACGCATGGACTGGTCCCGGAGGCTTGGGATCACCAATTTCGCGAATATGCCGCGCGCGGCGTGCTGTATCGGTTTTATCTGGCGTCGTCGCGCGAGATGACCGAGCGCGACTATGGCAACTGGCTCGCCGCCTCAATCTTTGGCGAGGCAGTTACACGCGGCGGCCACGCCGACGCGGCCGCGGTGAAAGCCTATCTGCTGTCGGATCAATTCTCGGTATCGGCGTCCAAAGGCGAAGGACTCACTTTTCGCCAATGGGATCACCAGCTGCGGCAGCCAGTGCTGCTGTTCGGGCCACGCATGCTGGTGTCAATGGCACCCCTGCCCAGTGTTCATCACGCCAAATTCCAGACTGACGCGCTGGGATTTGACCAGTCCGAGTCTGAATGCCACCTGGCGCACTAGCCGAATGTCAATGATTGGAGGCTCCGTGGTGTACCGAAAGTTGCTGCCGATGATCTCTGTGGGACTTCTACTGCTCTGCGCGCAGCGGCTCGAGGCCGGCATGCTCTTTATCAGCGATGAGCGCGACAACACGGTTACGGTACTGAACTCGAGTACGCTGAAGATCATCAAAACTCTGACGGTCGGGCGCCGGCCGCGCGGGCTCGTGATAACACCCGATGCGCGCGAAGTGCTGGTGTGCGCGGGGGATGACAACCGGATCGATGTCATCGACACGCAGTCGCTGACCGTGACGCGCAGCCTGAATCCCGGGCCCGATCCGGAGACCCTGGGGCTTTCGCCCTCGGGCAAGACGGTCTACGTGGCCAACGAAGATGACAGCATGGTCACCATGCTCGATCGTGTCAGTGGGCAGACCATTGGCCGTGTGCCGGTGGGTATCGAGCCGGAAGGCGTCGCGACCAATTCAGATGAAAGCATCGCAGTGGTGGTCTCCGAGTCGAGCAGCATGGCGCATTTCTTCGATCCCCGGACGCAGAAGGTGACGGCGAATGTGCTGGTGGACACACGTCCGCGCGTGGTGGTGTACTCACCGGATGAGAAGCAGGTCTGGGTGGCCTCCGAGGTAGGCGGCACAGTCGCCATCATCAATGCGGCTAGCAAGGAGCTGGAGCGCAAGATCCCCTTTTCGGTGCCGGGTGTGCGCCGTGAATTCATCCAGCCGGAAGGCATCCGCTTCGCCCACGACGGCAGTGTCGCCTTCGTGGCGCTGGGACGCGCGAATCATGTCGCGATCATCGACCTTAAGACCTACCAGGTCACCGGCTATATCGAAGTGGGTCGCCGCGTGTGGCAGCTCGGCATGAGCCCCGACGGCGCCACACTGTACGCGGTCAACGGCCTGACGAACGATGTCACCGTCATCGATGTGACCAGCAGGAAGGTCCGGCAGTCGGTCACGGTGGGGCGGCTGCCCTGGGGGATCGCCGTCGCGCCCTAGCTCAGTGCGGCTCTTTCATTTCGATCGCCAGCCGGATCAGATCCGCGGTGCGCGCCACGCCGAGCTTCTCCTTGATGAGCGTGCAGGAGTTGGCGATGGTCTTGTAGGTCACACCGCGCACCATCGCAATCGCCGCCAGGGTCTTGCCTTCGCCGAGCAGGCGCAGGATGTCGGCCTCGCGCGCGGTGAGGCTTTGCAGCGGGTCGGCACCCGCGCTGGGCATCAATACCATTTGCGCGGCGATTTCACGCTCGATGTAACGCGAGCCTTCCGCCACCCGTCGGATAGCCGCCACCAGTTCCTCCGAGGGCGCGCCTTTGCTGATGTACCCGCGGGCTCCGGCATTGAGCGCGCGCGAGGCATATAGCGGCTCGGAATGCATGCTGAAGATCAGCACGTTGGCCGACTTGTCCTCCAGCAGCAGCCGCCGCAGCAGCTCCAGCCCGCTGGAATTGGGCAGGTTCAGGTCGAGCAGCACGATGTCAGGTTTATGAGTGCGGAAAGCTGTCAGAACAGTGGCAGCCGTCTGGGCTTCGAACACCGTGACATCGGGAATGCTGGCGAGGAGTCGGCGGACCCCCTCCCGCACGATGACATGGTCATCTACGATCAGCAGCTTCATGAGCGCGCCGCCTGCTGGGCGCGGGGGCCGGCGCCGGTAGCGCTCTCGGCGGCGGGAAGCGGGATCCGTGCCGAGACCACGACGCCGCCGCCGGTGGCGCTGTTCTGCACGGAAAGCTCGCCGCCGAGCGACTGCACACGCTCCTGCATGCCGATCAGGCCGAAGCCGGGTGCGTTGCGCGCGGGTTTGAGCCCCGTGCCGTTGTCCTTGATGGAAACCAGGATGTCCTCCTCGTTGGTGGTAACGCTGACATCGATGCGCGAGGGCTGACCGTGCCGCAGCGCGTTGCTGAAGCTTTCCAGGATCAGGTGATAGATCGCATCGTCGGTCCGCAGGCCGAAGCGCTCGGCCGGTACCTGCAGACGAAATTCGACGTTCGGGTAGCGGGTCTGCCAGAAACCGACGAGGTTCTCGGCGGCCTGCAGCAGCCCCAGGTCCACCAGCGTGGCGGGGCGCAGCCGTCCGAGGATGGCCTTGACGTCCTTGTACATGCGACCGATCGAATCGCGGATGGACTCGATGCGCGCGGCGATCGGGGTATTGCGCACCGCCTCATCGTACTGCACCACCGATAGGTCGACGCTGACGGCAAACAGCAGCGGGCCGATTTCATCGTGCAGGTCGCGCGCGAGTTCGGAGCGTTCCTCCTCCTGCACGGCGGCTAGTTGATGCTCGAGGCGGTGCTTGCGGTCCTCCACCTGCGCGAGCTGCTCTGCCATGCGGTTGAAACCCCGGCACAGCAGGGCGAGTTCCCGCGAGCCATGCTCCTCGACACGTAATGCATAGTTGCCAGCGCCCAGCCCGTTGAATGCCTCGGACACCGCATCCAGCGGCCGCAGCGCGCGGCCGGTCACCCAATAGACCAGCACGGCATTCAGACCGCAGAACAGGCCGAGGATGGCGAGGGTCATATTGACATCGCCCCAGACCTCGCTGATCTCGTTGTGCGAATCGGTCTCGAGCAGGATGGCGCCGACGTGCGTGAAGGGGTAAGGCAGCTCGAGGTCCGCCCTGATCGGCGGCGCGGCCAGCAACGCGTAGAACCATTCGGGGGCTGGTTCGCTCGGCAGCTTGGGGCTGGACTGGTAGAGGATCTGGCCGTTGCGGTCGACCAGCGAGGCACGCAGGTGACGATTGCCGTCAAAGTCGGCAACCAGCAGCTCCAGGTGGCGCAGCAGCGGACTGTCGGCTTCTTCGGCGTCGTCCACCGCGTTGTGCACGGTGTTCTCGCCCACCGTCACGGCGGCGCGCATTTCGACTTCGACCTCGTGCAGCGCGTGCCAGTAGACGATCACACTGCCGGGCAGCAGGATCACGATCAGGACCAGCGCTATCGATATGATCAGCCGCAGTCGCAACGATATCGGCGTTCCCCGCACGACGGACTGGCCTTTTGTCTAGTGTCCCTTCGGCACGACGGTGAGCCCCCAGGGACTTTGGCCGGTTTTGATGCGGGCGATCTCCTTATCGGATTTCAGATCGACCACCGACACATCGTTCGAAGGACCATTGGCCGTGTAGAGATACTTGCCATCTGGCGACAGCACCAGGCCCCAGGGTCGCGTGCCGACCTTGATGGTGTCGAGCAATGCATAGGTGTGGGCATCGAGCACATCGACCGTGCCCGCGCGACCCTCGCTGATATAGACACGTTGCGCACCGGGGGATACCCGTACCCGCATCGGCCGTGAGCCCTCGGGCAGTGTCAGCGTCTTGATGACCTTCAGGGTGCTGGTGTCGGCGACATTGAGCAGCCCGACGGATTCGGAAGGAACGAAGGCAACTGACGTGCCGGGCAGGAATTCAACGTTGCGCGGGCGCACGGGCACCGTGAACTGGCCGGAGACGCGATACGTGCTGGCGTCGATGATGAAGATGTCGCCATGGGCTTCGCAGGTGACGTAGAAGCTCCTGCCGTCGGGCGCGGTCGCGACTCCCTCGGGCTCCTGCGACACGGGAATTATGTGCGCGACCTTGCTGCTGGCAATGTCGACCACGCTGGCGGCCTTCACATCCTCGTTGGACACATAAAACTGCGTGCCCGCGTGGTTCAGGTCGAATTCTTCGGGATCCGATCCGACCGGGACCTTGCGCAGCACCTTGCGTGAGGCGACGTCGATGACAGCGATGCCATCGGCCGCCTTGTCGTGAGGGACATCATCGTCATCGTCTCCGCCCTTGGCAGCCACATCATGCGGGCCGCCGATCGGATTGCCGCTCAGCGCCACGTAGACGAGTTTGCCGTCCGGGCTGACATGGATGCCGCGCGGCCGCTTGCCGGCGGCAATAGTGGCAACGGGTTGCTGGCTGGCGACATCGATGACGGTGACGTCATTCGATCGCTCGTTAGATACGTAGAGTTCGAAGTTCTCGCTTGTTTGCGCGAACGCCGCGTACGGCGCAACCACAAGCAGCGTCAAACCAATGGAAGGCATGATACGCACGGTGTGTCCTGTTATGGCGCGCTGCTGTTCGGATGAGCGCAGGGCGATGTTCAACCACAGGTGCCATGGTGCGCACGGGAAAAATTCCCGAAAAGGATGGGAATAACCCCGCCCTTTTGCGGGACGCCAGTTATGGCGCCGCGGTAGCGGGCAGCGGCGATTCCCAGCCGCCTCCGAGCGCGCGGTACAGGCCCACAAGGTCCTCGCCGACCACCGTCTGGCTCTGGGCCCTGGATAACTCGTTCTGCCGCAGCGTGCGCTCGGCATCGAGCACCTCGATGAAGCTGGCCACGCCGCTGGCATAGCGCTGGCGCGTCAGATCCAGAGCGTCGCGGTCCTGCTCCACCGTGGCCGCTAGCCGGGCATCGCGGTCCTGATCGGAATCGTAGGCCGCGCGGGCGTCTTCGACTTCCTGCAGCGCGTTGAGCACGGTGTTGGCATAGACAGCGGCGGCTTCGCGCGCGCGAACGCGCTGCAGCGACACGGTTCGCCACTGGCCGCGATCGAGCACCGGCAGTTCGAGCGTGGGTCCAAACGTAAAGAAGCGGCTGGCCCACTCGGTGACCTCACCGGCGGTCTCGGATTGCAGGCCGCCGGTACCGGTCAGCGTCAGCCGCGGATACAGCCCGGCGATGGCCACGCCGATGTCAGCGGTGGCCTCGTGCAGGCTGGCTTCCGCACGGCGAATATCCGGGCGGCGGCGCGCCAGTTCCGCGGGTAGTCCCAGCGGCACCGCGGCCGGCAGCGGCGGCGGTGAGGCTTCGGCTTCGAGTTCGGCCCTCAGGGAACCCGGCGGCAGGGCGAGCAGCCGGCTCAATTGATTGATCGATTGCGTGATAGCCAGTTCGTACGTGGGCAGCTGCGCCTGCGTGGCGCTCAGCTCCGCTCCGGCTTCGACCACATCGACCTCGCTGGTGAGCCCGGCCGCGCGCCGCTGGCGCGTCAGATCGAGCAGTTCCTCGTTGCTGGCGATGATCCGCCGCGCCGTCGCACGGCTGCGCTGTGCGCCGCGCAGGTCGATATAAGCACGCGCCACATCCCCAAGCAGTGCCACCAGCGCGGCGTGCTGGTCTTCCACCGACACACCGATGCCCGCATCGGCCGCCTCGGCACCACGGCGCACGCGGCCGAACAGGTCCGGTTCCCAGGAGGCGTCCACGCCCAGTTGGTACTGGTTGTAGGGATTGGGGATGTTGAGATTGGGAGCGCCGGGGATCGCTGTGTGATCAAAGCTATTGAACAGCGAGCCGGTGGGCGTGGTGTCGGAGAGACGGGTGCGCGAGTAGCCGGCGTTGGCCGAGACGCTGGGCCACCAGGCGGCGGTGGTTACACCGCGCTGGGCGCGCGCCTCCTCGATGCGCAGCACGGCCACGCGCAGATCGAGATTGGATTGCTGTGCGCGCTCGACCAGCGAGTTGAGCGTGGCGTCATCGAAGTTCGACCACCAGCGCGCGAGCTCGGCCTTGTCCTCGGTCGTAGCCGTATTGGGCGCAGCGGACCAGTGGTCCGGCGTGTCGGCCTTGGGCGGCACGTAATCCGGCCCTGCCGCGCAGCCCGCGGCGAGCATTGCAGCCAGCATTGCGGTGAGCGCGAAACCCATGCGGAGATTGGCAATTCTCATCACTGCATCCGGTGACTGAACATCCACGAGGCCCCGGCCAGCGTGACCGTCGCCAGCAGGCCCAGCGGCCAGAGGTCGGACCACAACAGCGGCAGCCCCACGCCCTCCAGGTACACGCGACGCGCCACATCGATGGCATAGCGCAGCGGATTGAGCGCCGTGAAGTATTGCAGCGCCAGCGGCATGTTGGTCAGCGGCGTGGTCAGGCCCGAGAGCAGCGAGAAGGGCATGATCAGCAGCATGGAATAGAGCATGGCCTGCTGCATGGTTGCCGCCAGCGAGGATACCAGCAGGCCGATGCCGATCGCCGCCAGCAGGAACAGCAGCAGTCCGGTGAAGAGCGTCACATAGGAGCCGGCGAAGGGAATGTGGAACCAGAGCTGCGCCACCAGCAGCACGCCGGTGGCCTGCGTGGTACCGACCACCATCGAGGGCAGAGCCTTGCCCGCCATGATCTCGTAGGGACGAAACGGCGTGACCAGCAATTGATCGAAGGTGCCCTGTTCGCGTTCGCGCGCCACCGACATGGCCGTGAGCATCATGGTCTGGATCAGCGTCAGCGTGCCGATCAGGCCCGGGATCATGTTCCAGCGCGTCTCCAGGTTGGGGTTGTACCAGGCGCGGCTGACCACCTCGATGCTCGCGGGGGCGAGCGAATGCGAGCTGCGCCAATCGCGATTGAACTGGTCGACGATGCTGCCGAGGTATCCGAGCGCCGTGCCGGCGGTGTTGGAATTGCGGCCATCGGCGATGACCTGCACGCTGGCGCCTGATCCATTCTGCAGCCGGCGCTCGAAGTCCGATGGGATCTGCAGCACCAGCAGCGCGCGGCGCGCGTCGACCCAGGTCGCGATGTCCGCGGCGCGATGCAGTTCGGCGACGCGCTCGAACAGTCCCGAGCCGTCCAGACCCGAGAGCAGCGAGCGCGAACTTTCGCTTTGATCCTGGTCGATCACGGCATAGGGCACGTGATTGAGATCGTAAGTGGCCGCATAGCCGAAGACCAGCGCCTGCACCACCGCGGGCACCAGCAGGCTCATGCGCGCACGCCGGTCCTTGAGCACGGCCAGCAACTCCTTGCGGGTCAGCGCCAGGATCCGCAGCAAAGCGTCGCGCAAGCCGTTCATAGCAGACGCTTGTTCATGACCGCGCGACTCGTGAGTCCCAATCCTGCCGCCATGAGTGCCAGCACCAGCGTGTTGGGCACGATCACGGCCCAGACATTGCCGGCGAGGAACACCGATTGCAGCAAGGCCACGTAGTAGCGCGCCGGCAGCAGATAGGTGATCAGGCGCACGGCCAGCGGCACGCTGCGCAGATCGAACAGAAAGCCCGACAGCATGAAGGCCGGCATGAAGGTGACCAGCATGGTGAGCTGGCTGGCCACGAGCTGATTCTTGACCCAGGATGAGATCAGCAGACCGATGCCGAGGGCCACCAGCACATAGAGCATCGAGGCACCAAGCAGGATCCAGAGACTGCCGCGCAACGGCACGTGAAACAGGAACTCGGCCGCCAGCACGCAGACGGCCAACCCGATCATGCCGAGCAGGAAGTAGGGCAGCGTCTTGCCCAGCAGGATTTCATCGCCGCGAACCGGCGTCACCAGCAGCGCTTCGAGCGTGCCGCGCTCCCATTCCCGCGCCATGACCATGGAGGTCAGAAGCCCGCCGATGAGCGTCATGACCAGCACGATGAGCCCCGGCACCAGGAAATAGGAGCTGTCGTTGGCTTCGTTGAACCAGATTCGCGTCTCGAGAGTTACGGGGGCGATGTCGGCCGCCTGCCGCGGAGTCTGCCGCTGTGCTGACCAGATGCCCACCGCGCCCGTGACGTAGCCCTGGATGATGCGGGCGCGATTGGCATCGGCGCCGTGGACGATGAGTTGGACGGAGGTGTGCCCGTCGTTGAGGCGCTGCGAGAAGTCCGACTGGATATAGACAATGCCGTCGATCTTCTGCCGCAGCAGCAGCCGCTGCGCGGCGGCGAGCGTTGGTTGCCGCTGCGGCCGGAAGTAGGGCGAGAGTTCGAACACCCCAGCCAACGCGCTGGCATCGGCCGAGTTGTCATCCATCACCAAGGCAATAGGCACGTGTTTGACATCGAGCGACAGCCCATAGCCGAACAGCAGGATGAGGATCAACGGCAGCACGACGCCGATGGCGATGCTCGAGGGATCGCGCAGCACCTGCAGGGTCTCCTTGCGCACCAGCGCCCGGATGCGGCGCAGCTTGGCGGGCCACGTGGCGGCCGATGTGGCAATGGGCTGCTTCATGCGGCCGCCTGCTCGGGGCCGCGCGAGCGTTCGACGATGGCGATGAAGGCATCTTCCATGCCGGGGTTGGGTGAGGCTGCGCTGCTGGCGTTGCGACGGATTTCGGCCGGCGAGCCCTGGGCGAGCACGCGGCCGGAATCCATGATGGCCACGCGATCGCAGTACTCGGCTTCCTGCATGAAGTGGGTGGTGACGATGATCGTGACACCTTGCTGCGACAGCGCGGTGATGCGTCGCCAGAACACGCGCCGTGAATGCGGGTCGGCACCGCTGGTGGGCTCATCGAGAAAGAGAATTTCCGGCTCGTGCAGCAGCGCTGCGGCCATCGCCAGCCGCTGCTTGAAGCCGCCCGGCAGCAGCGCACTGGTGGCGCGCGCCTGATCGGTGAGCTCGAATTCGCGGATGGCCCAGTCGATGCGTTGCCGCCGGCGCGCGCCGCGCAGTCCGTAGGCGCTGGCGAAGAACTCTAGATTCTCGGTGACTGAGAGCGGCCCATAGAGCGAGAATTTCTGCGCCACATAGCCCAGGCGCTCGCGAGCCGCGGCCGGTGTGCGCCGCACGTCGGTACCCGCGACGCGCAGCTCGCCGCCACTGGGCGTCAAAAGCCCACAGAGCATGCGAAAGGTGGTGGTCTTGCCGGCGCCGTTGGGACCCAGCAGTCCGAAGATCTCGCCCCGATGCACATCGAACTCGATGTGATCGACAGCCGTGAAATCACCAAAACGCTTGACGAGTCCGCGTACCGTGACCGCGTGCACATCGCCATTGTTCGGTACCGGGCGATCCATCGTCACCGCATGCGCGGCCTCGGGGTTGACGACATGACGCAGCAGCGTCATGAAGCCGTCCTCGAAACCCGGCGGCGTGGGCACGACTTCAAGTCCCTGCAACAGCGCATCGGTGCTCACGGTGGTTGCGGTGGCATGGCTGCGCGCCGCGCGCACGAAGCGCACGCGCCCCGCGTCAGGCACCGCATCGATGATATCTGGCTGATCGAACAGCTGCGCCTGCAACGCTCGGGCGCCATTCGGCGTCGCCGGCGCGGCGATGAAGGTCAGCCCCTGGGCGTGCTGGGTGACCTCCGCGGGGGTGCCCTGCGCCAGCACGCGGCCCTGATTGAGCAGCACGATGTGACTGCAGCGCTCGGCCTCATCGAGGTACGCGGTGCTCAGCAACACCGTGAGTCCCTGTTCGGCAACCAGGCTGTGCACGATGTCCCATAGCTCCCTGCGTGAGAGCGGATCGACCCCCACGGTGGGCTCATCGAGCAGCAACAGTTGCGGCGAGCGCACCAGGGTGCACGCCAGTCCCAGCTTCTGCTTCATGCCGCCCGACAGCCGCCCGGCCAGGCGCTCGCGGAAAGGTTCGAGCGCGGTCATGGCCATGAGTTGCGGATAGCGCTGTGCACGCTGCTGCGCGGTGACGCCATGAAGCTGCGCGTAGAGGTCCAGATTCTCGGCGACCGTGAGATCTTCGTAGAGTCCGAACCGCTGCGGCATGTAGCTGATGCGATCCTGGATTTCCTGGCCGTGAGTGGTGACGTCGAGGTCCAGCACCTTGAGCGTGCCCGATTCCGGCCGCAGCAGCGCCGCGGCCAGGCGCATCAGGGTCGTCTTGCCGGCACCGTCGGGACCGATCAGCGCCGATAATGTGCCGTGACGGATCTCGAACGACACGCCGGCGAGCGCCTCGACCGCGGGTTCACGCTTGCGCCGGAAAGTGAAGTGCAACGACTCCGCGCGCAGCGCGGGACCGCGTGCCGCCACCGGACTGGGGGCGTTCACGTGCCGGCCGGCGCCGTCGCCAGCGGCAGATGCACGGTGGCCGGGCTGCCCAGGCGCAGCTGATCCTGGGGATCCTTCACGAACACGCGGATCTCGTAGACCAGGCTCGAGCGCAGTTCGCGCGTCTCAACTGCCTTGGGTGTGAACTCCGCGCTCGGGCTGATAAAGCCGATCCAGCCCTCGAAGCGCCGGTTCGGGAAGGCGTCCACGCTGACCGTGGCGCGCAATCCCTCGTGCACCGCGCCCAGGTCGGATTCGGCAATATAGGCCCGCACCCATTTGGGATCGACGATGGCCAGCGTGAAGGCGGTCTTCTGCGGCGAGGAAATCTCCCCCGGTTCCACCACGCGCGAGCGCACCACGGCGTCCACCGGTGCGCGCAGCTCGGCATCTTTGAGTTGCTGTTGCAGAATCGCGAGCGAGGCCTGCTGCGACTGCAGCTGCGCTTCACCTTGCGACACATCCTCGCGCCGCGGCCCCTGCAGTTCGAGCGCCAGGGCCTTTTCACTGGCATGGAGCTTGGCCTCGGCCGCATCGGACGCCGCCTGCGCCGAGTCCAGGTCCTGGCGGCTCAGTGCCCGGCCGGCGGTGTTCTCCGACAAGGTGCGCATCCGCTCGTACTGCGCGCGCGCATTGACCGCATCGGCCTTCGCTGCCGCTGTGTTGGCGCGTGCCTGATCGATCTCGGCGGGGCGGTTGCCGCTGTGCAGCCGGTTGACCATCTGCTGTTGCGCTTCCAGGTCTGCCTGCGCGCGGGCCACCTGGGGCGCTAGCCGGCTGGTATCCAGGCGAGCCAGTACCTGGCCCTGCTTGACGTGATCACCTTCCTGCGCCAACACCTCGGCGACGCGCTCACTGCCATTGAAGGGCAGGTCGATCTGCCGCAAGTCGATGTTGCCGTACAGCGCCAGCTCCTGGCGCGCGGCGCCACGAGCCGACATCCACCACCAGAGCGCGGCGCCCAGCGCCACCAGGGCGGCGAGGATCAGAGCCACCCGCAGTCGTTGTTGCATGCTTTACACCTGGAGGGCGAGGGTCGGAGCGCCCGGACATTAAGCATACCCTGCCGGCGCTGCCGCTGACGGCGGGTGAGAGCGCTCCGACAGCGACTCGACCCGTGGGGCGATAGTCCGTTTCAGGCTCCGATCGGATACTGCGGCCGACCGTAGCGAAAGGAGGACCGAGCTATGAACCACATGATGGCAGCAGCATTTTTCGGTAGCGTCATGCTGTGCGGCGCACAGGCTTTTGCCGCCGATACCGATACCGGTCCATCCACCTCGATGACCAATCCCCAGGCAGTCCACAAGAAGCTCATGAAGGACTGCATTGATCAGCAGAAGGCCCAGGGCGGCGCAGCTGACAGCGATGTTCGCAAGAGCTGCCAGGTCAAGGTGAAGGATGAGATGCAACAGATGAATGATGCCGGCACCCTGCCGCCGAGCAGCGTACCCGACAGAAGCTCGAGTTCGCCCGACTCGCAGTACTCCACCCAGCCCAGCCCTTCGGGGCACTGACGCTTAGGGCTCTACCGTGATCGTGCCCACCATATAGGGATGGATGCTGCAGAGGAAGTGGTAAGTCCCGGGCTTATCGAACTTGAAGGAAAAGCTCTCGTTAGTGTCCAGTGCTCCTGAGCGGAATACACCGGCATCACTCGCCACCGTGTGGGGCTCATTGTCCTGATTGGTCCAGCTGACCACTGAGCCTGCCTTCACCGTCAGCGCTGCCGGCGCGAACATGAAATCCTTCATCACGACGTGGCCGGTAGCATCGGCCTCCGCGCCCGTGACGAGGGCCGCAGCTCCGGTCCAAAGCGCGGCCGCGATACTGAGCGCGCGCAGACCTGCGCGCGCAGTTGTGAGTGCTGAAAAACGCATATGATTGCTCCGGCTCAAGCCAGCGTGCTGTCGCGTAGCGCGAACGCCTGCGGATGCTTTGCCACCGAGACGCTGGTGACCCCCAGCATGTGCGGCAGCTGATCCTCGGGCACCTTGAGCGGCGATGGACCGGGACCTTCCCCGGCCAGCGGCTGCGGATACGCCGTTGAACGCGCGGAGTGATAGGTGATGTTGCCCTCTATCTTCTGCACGATCTGGTGGATGTGGCCATTGAGCATGGTTACGGAGCCGAATCGGCGAAGCATGGCGACGAGTTGATCAGCATCGCCGGTGCCCCAGCCCCAGGGTTCATAGATGGTCCACAGCGGCATATGCGCAAACACCACGATGGGTGTGCTCGATGAGCGCGCCTTCAGATCGGTGGCTACCCAGGCGAGCTGCTCATCGCCCAGGGTCCCGAGTCCGCCGGGCTTGAACTGCAGTACGTTGATCAGTGCGATGAAGTGGACACCGGCGTGATCGAAGCTGTAGTAGCCCTTGTTGTTGGAGGCTTTGCCGAAACGATTGAAGTACTCGGTGACGGTGGCATCACTGGTGTCATGCTCGCCGGGCACCGTGTGGATCTCGGTGGTCCGCAGCTGCCCCAGCATCTGCTGCGCCAGATCGAATTCGGCCGGTCGCGAGAGGTGCGTGATGTCGCCCGTATGGATGATCAGTTCGGGTTGCTGCGGCATCGCATTCACCAGTTCGATGGTCCGCGTCAGGGTGCCGTTGACATCCGGATTGGCATCCTTGTTGAAGCCGATGTGGGTGTCGCTGATCTGCACGAACAGCGGCCGTCCGAGCGCTGCTTTCGGGTCGGTTCCCGCCAGGGCCAGCTCGATCGGCGTAAGCACGCCCCCCGCCAGCGCAAAGAGGGTACCGGCGCCGCCGTAGGCGAGGCATTTCAACGCCTTGCGGCGGGATTCGAACGAGGGGGTATCCGACACGGGTCTCTCCTTGAAGGGTATTCAAGGGGCAAGACTTCCGGGTCGGGCGATTTATTCCCTAGAAAGCGCTTTTGATCGTGCCGCCGTCCACGCGCAGCGCCGCACCGGTGGTGGCAGAGGCGAGCGGACTGGCCAGGTAGACGATCAGGGATGCGACTTCCTCGGGTGTGGCGAAGCGCTTGATCAGCGAAGTAGGGCGCACGGTCTTGAAGAACTCGGCCTGGAAGGCCTCGAAGCTCTGGCCGCTGCTCTTCGAAAGCGTATCGACGAACTGCGTGACGCCGCGTGACTTGGTCGGTCCTGGCAGCACAGCGTTGACGGTGATGCCCGTGCCGGCCACGGCCTCGGCCAGTCCGCGCGATACCCCGAGTTGTGCCGTCTTGGTGACGCCGTAATGAATCATTTCCGCCGGGATCTGCACGCCGCTTTCGCTCGAGATGAAAATGATACGTCCCCAGTTGGCGCGACGCATGGCCGGCAGATAAAGGCGCGCGAGCCGGACGCCGCTGAGCACATTGACGTCGAAGAAACGCCGCCAATCGTCATCGCTCGTGTCCTCGAATGCGCTGGGTTCGAAGATGCCAAGATTGTTGATCAGGATCTCGACGTCGGGGAATTCCCGCGCCAGGCGCTCGGCGGTCGCCGCATCGCTCAAGTCACCCGCAAATCCCAGGACCTGGCCGCGTTCAGCGGCGCCGATCGCGGCAATCGCCGCATCGACGGATGGTTTGAGGCGTCCATTGACGATGACACGCGCGCCCTCCCGTGCAAGAGCTGTGACCGTTGCGAGTCCGATGCCGGCGGTGCTGCCGCTCACCAGTGCCAGCTTGCCCTTCAAATGCAGATCCATCGGGGCCTCCTCAGCGTTATTTCGCCGCCAGCTCGAGCAGCGGAATCACTGCCGCCAGATTGGCACTGAGCGCCTCATCGAGGCCGTGACGCCGCACGATGTAGTGCGGGTTGTTGTAGGCCAGCCAGGTTTTGCCCGCTGCATCCTCGTAGGCCAGCGCCTTGATGGGCAGATCAAGCCCGGCGGCAGGTGCCGCGATCATGAGCGGCGTGCCCGCCTTGGGATTGCCGAACACCAGCAGTTGCTCCGGCCGCATGGTGAGCCCGGCGCGTGCGGCATCGCCGCTGAAGTCGATGCGCGCGAAGATCAATATCCCGCGTTCGCGCGCCAGGGATTCCAGGCGGTCGATCGTTGCGGCCACGGATTGACTGCAGGGAATGACGATGACGCCGCGTTGCGGATTCTCTTCAGGCATCCGGCACGTGTACCACACCAGCGCGCCGTTTTCACGCTTACAATAGGTCTGTGAATCCCCTCTACCGTGCGCCCGTCCTGATTGCCGCCCTGCTGTCGATGGGGGCCACCGCACCGCCGGCAGCCGATGCCAGGGCGCAACGCGTGCAGGCGCTGCTGCATGATGCCAACGGCACCTGGTTGCGGCAGTTTCAATCGCTGGGGAGTCAATACCCGCCGGCTGGGATTACATTTTTCAGACTTACGGTTCGAAAGGCCTGCGGCAGTGATGTTGCCCTGACGGGGACCTTTTACTGTCCCGATGAAGGCAAGATTTATTTCGATGAATCCGAGGACTTCACCGACGATGTCGCCATCGCCTACCTCGTCGGGCACGAGATGGGCCATCATGCGCAGAGCCTGATGGGCACCACCCCGCTGGTGGCGCAGGCCCGCTCGCGCAGCTCGCCGGCCGTTGCCGCCCGTACCTGGATGGTCGCGGAGCTGCAGGCGGATTGCTATGCCGGCATCTGGCTGGGTTCGGCCATCAAGCGCGGAGTGATTCACGCTGGCCGGCCGCTGGCCGCGGCGATGGACGCGGCCGCCACCGTCAGCCAAACAGCGAACGCGCACTTGCCGCCCGGCGCACAGGCCCCCGATCCGGTGCTGACCTATGGCACGGCGCCGCAGCGCCTTGCCTGGCTGCAGCGGGGAATCGACGGCGGCGATATCAATCAATGCGATACTTTCGGTGCCGAGGCTGCGGGCAAGTTGTAATAGAGAGGACACAGTCTTGGCGATGTTCAATTTCGACGAGTCCCGTTTTCTTAGGATTCAGTCTGCTGCCTTGGCGCTCGCCGGTCCGATCGATGAAGCCATTGCCGATCTGCTGGCCAGCGGCGCGCGGAGCCTGTTCTTTGCCGGCACCGGTGGTGCGGGGATCCTGATGCAGCCGGCCTACCAGTTGTTGTCGACACGCTCGAGCATCCCGGTGTTTTCGGTCATGCCGGCGGAGCTGGTGCTGACCGGTCATCCGCATCTGAACGCCCATTCCATCGTGGTGATGCCCTCGCTCTCGGGCACCACGCGCGAAACGCTGGCGGCGCTGGAGTATTGCAAGCGCCGTGGCGCCCGCGTGATTGCGCTGACCGGCCATGCCGACTCGCCCCTGGCCAGCGGCGCTCACGCCGCCTTCGTCAACTTTGCCGAAGACGATACCTCGTGCGAATCATTTTATCTGCAAGCGCTGTGTGTCGCGCTTTCGACCATGCGGCACCGGGGTGAAGACGACAGCCATGCCGCGGTCGTAGCCGAGCTGCAGCGCTTGCCGGCGCTGCTGCTGGCCGTCAAGCGCGCGTTCGAATCGCGGGCGGAGCGCTTTGCCGATGGGATCCAGTCCGAGCCCTATCACATGATCACGGGGGCCGGATCCACCTGGCCGGAAGCTTTCTATTACGGCATGTGCATCCTCGAGGAGATGCAGTGGATCCGGATGCGCCCCGTGCATGCCTCGGATTTCTTTCACGGCGCCCTCGAACTGCTCGACAAAGACGTCAGCCTGATCGTCTTCACGGGAGAAGATGCGCTGCGGCCGCTGACTGAGCGCGTGGAGGTATTTGCGCGCGATCATACCGCCAAGCTGCACGTGTTCGACACGGCCACTTTTGATCTGCCCGGGATCAGCCCCGAGACCCGGGCGCTGCTATCGCCGGTTCTGCTGGCCACCGCGATGGAGCGCGTGAGCGCGCACCTGGAAGCCAAGCGCCAGCATCCGCTGACGATGCGGCGCTATTACAAGCGGGTACCTTATTGATGCCTCAACAGTGAGGCCTCAACCAACGGCGAAGATCTGATTCGGCTGCAGGAAGAACGGCGCCACGATGCCGGGGATGTTCGACAGCGGCAGAAGCTCTTCCGCCAGATCGATGCCGAGCACATCGGTCATAAATGAGCGGCGCTTCTGGCAGCGCGCGTAGCAGTCCGGATATTGAGCCTTGAGCCGGGCGCGCAGGTCTGCATCCGCCAGCAGCACGCCTTCTTCCATTCGGGTCGAGAAATAGGTCGGAGAGGAGGGGATCACATCCACCTGCATGACCATTCCGGAGCGCATCGGCACGTCCGATCCGGCGTAGATGGGTGAACTGATCCACTCTTCGAGATGAATCAGATGGCCCGGATTGAGGAAAATACCAAAGCGACCGAACGGCAACTTCTCGGCGATCAGCGCGGCGAGTTTCCCTCCGGGCGTGCCGATCCTGAGCAGCCCGAACCACTCGGCCATGGCCTGGAAATAAGGCCCAGCGAACGCATCGACGTAGTCATGAGCGGCTGGCACCAGGTCCTTCGCCGAGTTCGCTACCCAACCGGCGCGACAGTTGTTGCTGCCCCAGTAGGCGATGTTCGTGGCCAGCGGCGATCCGAGTGCGATGGAAGCCCCTATGGGACCTGCCAGGCCCTGCGTGCGGTTGGCCTGAGTGACCAGCGTCATGTGACAGGACAGAGGCTCGCCGTTATAGCCGCACAGGCTGGCGAGTTCATTGTCCGTCATGCCGGGACGAAGCCCGAAGATCATGCGCCGCATGCCCTCGGCGGCCAGCACATTGGTGTATTCGAAGTGCGCGATCTCCGACGGCGAGCAGCGGGTGCGCAACCCATAGCCCGGATGCATCATCAGGTCCGTGGCATTGACGACGGACTCGCGACCGACCAGATCGCGCAGCGTGTCGACCAGGTAGGAGGGAATGTCGATGGTGTGGATGCCATCGTGGAATTCCGAATCGGCAAAATACTTGGAACCGATGCAACCGACCCGGGAGGCGGTGCCGATGCTCTCGCCCGCCAGGATGTCGCGCAGCTTGCGGCTGGAATCGCGCGGCTGGTTCAGCAGCGACAATGGCTGGAAGCGTTCCGAGCGAAGCTTGCCCGCCGTGTAGAGCGGGCTGATGCTTAAGTAACCCTCGCATTCGTTGCCGACGATGATGAGCGGTTTGCCGCTGGCGGCGACAACCAGGATCGCCTCCTCGAAACGCGGATCAAAGTTGGTGAGCCAGGCGATGCTGGTGAAGTGTTCACGATCGGCGTAGACCACGACATGCGTGAGCCGCGCCGACGCCATGGCCGCGCGCAGCGATTCAAGCCGCTGCTCCAGCTCGGCGCACTCGACGGCGGGCGGACGCACGGCCCAGCCGAATTCGGGCCACTCGTGATCAATCAGACGATGTTTCTTGGTAGCGGCGGTCATAGGGGGTCCACGCACAGAGGGAAGGTTGGCGTGCGGCACCTGCGCGCCGCAGCCGGGGCTGGTGGGATGTCACGCAAGACACCCCACCAGGGGAGGAGGCCGGAGATCCTTACCCGATCAGAATGACAGGTTGGCGGTCAAGCCAAGAGTCCGCGGTCGAAAGGTCGTGTAACTGACAAGATCCGACCCGCCGTTGGCCTGGTACTTACTCAACGCCTGCGAGTTGTTGAATATGTTGTTCAGGAACAGCGACAGATCGAGTTTGCCCATCGTGTAACCCACGCGCGCGTTGTACAGGTGGGTGGCCGGATCCGCCACGGCCAGCGGGTAGCCGTTGACCTCTGTGTTCTGCGTGATGAACGGCCCCGGGTTCTGGCTGGTGTAAAGCTCAACGACCTGCGAGTGGAATTTATTGCCATTGCTCAGCGGCAGCTCATAGTCGAGAGTCGCGTTGATGTTCCACGGCGCGTTGACCTGCGGCAGGATTCCGACTTTGTCGCCTTCCCGGACAATGATGCTGGCGTCCGATTGCACCTGGCCTGGAATGTAGCCGCTCTTGCTGTAGTAGGCGTTCACGTAGCCCACGTTCAGGTCGAAGCGCAGATCCTGCGTCAGCAACGCGTGCAGCTGCAGGTCGAAGCCGTTGCTGACGGCATTGCCCGCGTTGGTTCCATAGGCGTACGGGCCGCAGGCCTCGCTGATGTACTGCTGAATGTTGTTCCACTCATTGTGGAAAATCGCGGCATTCACCTGCACCCGACCATCCAGCAGCGTGTTCTTGGTGCCCAGCTCCAGCGCATGCACGTAGTCGGGTGAATAGGTCAGAGGTACCTGGGGCTGACCAGCGCAGGGACCCGAGGTGTTCGGAATTTCGCCGTTGCCGCCGCCGGGCCGATAACCTTCGCTGAAGGCGATATAGGCCAGGTTGTTGTGATCGAACTGATAGGACAGTCCGAGGCGCGGCGTGACCGGATTGTTCTTGGCATGGAACGGCGCATTGGGCGGCGCGCCGGTCAGGTAGGAGATGCTGGTGGTGTCGGCGCCGTCCACCGTCACATGCGCCACGCGCTCGCCGACGGTCAATGTCAGCGCCTGCGTCAGGTGAAAGTCGCCCTGCGCGAATATGGCCGTCTGCACATCGGTGAACAGCTCGTGCTGGTCCTGGATGATGGAGCAGAACAACCCCGTGCACGGAGCCGGATGACCGAAGTACTGCGGATAGGCCGCCTCGTCGTAGTCGGTCTGGAAGTCGCGCTGCTGGCGGTGCTCGTAGTAGACGCCCGCAACCCAACTGAAGAAGGTGTCTTTCTGGTTTGAGGCAAGACGTAGCTCGGCTGTGTATGCATTCACGCTCAGATTGGTGGGCGTGTAGGCCGTTTGCGAAGCCGACGTCGGGAAGCCGGTGCCGAGCGGATTGCCGCAACCAAAGTTTCCAGAACCCGCAGGTGTCTGCAACCCAGGGCAGACGAAGGCGCTTTCATCCAATATTTCGGTCGCCTGACGACTCAGGTAAGAGACATTGGCGGTAGCGTCCGCGAACGGCAGGTGATCTTCAGCCTTGATGGACGGCAGCACCCACTTGTCCGTCCAGACTTCGGGCAGCAGCACGCCGTTGTTGAACACGCCGTCTTCGGGATCGGAGAAGGCGCCGTAGAAGCGCTGCGCGTCATCCTGATGCACGCGCTGGTAGTAAATCGCGGGCGTCACCAGGACGTCGCCGACCTTGAATGCCAGCGCGCCCTTGACCACCGTCTTGGTGTTCGTGTTGGCATCCGGCGCGACCACGTTGCCGAAGTCCGGGCCCGGCAGTGGATCGATACGGTTGACCCAGCCGCCGTCCTGGCGATCCCAGACGCTCAGGCGGAAGCCGAGTTCATCGTCAATGATCGGGCCACCATAGGCGACACCGGCCTCGTAGCTCAGGCGGCCGCCCTCAGTGGTCGACAACTCCGAGCGCGCAAGGCCGCTGTATTCCGTCAGGCTCGGCTGGTTGGTAATGAAACGCACCGTACCGGCCTCGGCGCCCGCGCCGAACAAGGTTCCCTGCGGACCGCGCTCGACTTCCACGCGGTTGAGGTCGAAGACGTACGGATAGACGTTGCCCTGATTGGCGGTGCCGGAAAGGCGGCTTGAGATGACCGTGTCATCCAGGTACAGACCGACGGTCGGCGGGCCGGTATTCGTGTTGAGACCACGAATCGAAATGGTGGTGAAGGCCGCGCTGAACCCGTTGGGTACCGCGAACTGCAATCCGGGTGTCAGTGCCGCGATATCATCAATACTCTTGATGGCGCCCATCGCGAGCTGCTCTTCGCCGAAGGCGTTGATACTGATCGGCACATCCTCGACGGATTCCGCGCGCCGGGTGGCGGTGACGATGACCTCGCCCAGCGTACCGGGCGCAGTAGGCGTCGTGGTGGTGGAGTCATCAGCGAACGCTGCGCCTCCAATCAGTGAGCCTGCGCCGAGCGTGAGCAGGAAACTCAGCAGAGCGCGCGCCGTGAATCTTTTTTCCCTGGTCATCATGTTCGCACCGTGTCGTTTTTGTGTAGAGAGCTGGTGTGAAAGCCACGCCTGTGGTCGTGGCTGAAACTGTCTGCGCTGGTCGAGACGCGCAATCAATTCACAATCAGTGTAGCGGATTGCACGCGATTGCAAATGTAGAGAACCGGTCGATGTTTGTAGGAATCGGAGCGCTGTCGCGCCGAACCAACGAGTCAGCTGCGCGGTGCACCGCAACTGCTCACGCGACTGCAAGTTCGCATCGTTAGCGGGCATCTTCGCGCACCTGCGCGGGAGTCTTGCCCACGCGAGCGCGGAATACGGCGCCCAGATATTCCTGGTGTTTGAAGCCGGCCTGCTGCGCGACCGCGGCCAGCGATATCCCGGTAGTGGCCAGCAGCTCCCTGGCGTGCCGGATCCGGACATTCAGGATCTCCTGGTGGATCGAGCAGTGCAGGGTGGCGCGGAAGCGGCGCTGCAGGACGCTGCGTGACAGCCCGACCTCACGCGCGATGTCATCGATGCGCATGCCGGACGGCGCGTGTTCGCGGATCAGTCGCAAAGCCATGCCGACACGCGGGTCGGCAACGGCGAGGGTGTCCGAGGACTGGCGGGTCACCGTCTCCAATGGCTGCAGCTGCAGCGCCTTTCTGGACGCCGATCCGCCCCGCAGCAGCGAATCGAGCAGCGCTGCGGCCTGATAGCCAACATTCAGGTGTCCCGGTTCGACGCTCGATAGCGGCGGCAGACACACCTCGCACAGGGGCTCATCGTTATCCACGCTGACGACGGCCAGGTCATTCGGCACCGAGACACCGGCGCGGCGGCAGGCCTCGAGGAATTGGGAGCCGCGCTGGTCACTGCAGATGAGCACGCCGGCCGGTTTGGGCAGGGACGCTATCCAGCGCGCAATATGATTCTCGGCGCGCTCCCACGACCGGCGTCCCTTGGTATCCCGGGGCAGGCGGCAGATCGGCACCTGTGACTGTACTCCCGACACGGCGGCGCAAAAGCCCGCATAGCGCTGCTCCGACCAGTTCTCGCCCTCAATCCCGAAAAATCCGAAACGTCTGAAACCGCGTTCGAGCAGGTGTTCGGCGGCCATGCGCGCGATGGCGATGTTGTCCACCAGCACCAGCGGAAAAGACAATTCGGGTACCACGCCCAGCACATCGACCACTGGAATGCCGCTGGCGGCAAGCTGCTGCGCAATGCGCCTGGTCTGAATGCGCGCGATGATGCCATCGCCGTTCCAGCGTCGCAGCCACTGTGGTACCGAGGCCTCGAGGCCGTGAGGCTCGTGATACAGCGCCCATGGCTCGTGTTCGCGCACGTAGCGCGCGACACCGCGCAGAATGTCGCGGCCTGAGCCCAGAGAGGTTTCGATGATCAGGGCGACGTGAGGTCTGCGACCTTCGCGCCCGGCGGCTTTGCGGCGCGTCACAGCGGCGGCGCCAATCGTTTGCGAGCGCATGATCCGTTACACTGGCGCATCTCTCTCTCCCTGACAGAATTCACCTTGACTGCTGATGTCACCAACAGGGCTGCGGATCCGCAGCTGCGGCGAAATGCGCTCGGCCTGCCCGAACTGGTTTTCCAGGGCGTCACGCACATCGCGCCGGCCGCGAACATCATGTTCGCGTTCCCGCTGATCGCGCTCAAGGCTGGGCCAACCATGCCGCTTTCCTTTTTGCTGGCGACGATCGTGTGCCTGCTGATCGGCAATACCGTGTCGCAGTTTTCCCGCTACCTGCCATCGAGCGGCGGCTACTACGCCTTTACCACCTGTGGTCTCGGCAGTCGCACGGGCTTCATGGCCACGTGGAGCTACCTGATCTACGATTTTCTTGGACCTGCGGGTACCACGGGTTTTCTCGGCTACCTGATATCGGACACGCTGCAATCCCAGTTCGGAATTCATTGTCCGTGGTGGTTGATCGCCCTGGTCACATTCGCTGGCATCTGGATGCTCACGCGCCACGGCATTCGCCTGTCGATGCAGATCACCGCCATCCTCGGCGGCCTGGAACTGCTGATCATGCTGGCGCTGGCGGTCAGCTTTCTGCTCCATCCGGGTCCGGGATCCAACTACGAGGCACCGTTGAGTCCGTCCGCATCGCCCAATCATTTCGAAGGCATCGTGGCGGGCATGGTGTTCTCGATTCTGTCCCTGAGCGGTTTCGAAGGGCCGGCGCCGCTGGCACAGGAATCGCGCCGCGCCGACAAGCTCGTCGGGCAGGCGGTCATGCTCTCGCTGGTGGCCATCGGCCTGGTCTACATTTTCACTTCGTATGCGAGCGCCATCGGTTGGGGAACCGGTCGCATGGCCAGCTTCGCGGCCGATCCAAATCCGTACTACGGCCTTGGACACGCACTGTGGGGAGCGGGCTGGTGGCTGGTGGTACTCGCCCTGGTCAACAGCGCCATTGCCGTGGGTCTTGCCTGCACCAACTCCGCATCGCGCGTGCTGTATACGATGGGCAGGGCAGGGACGCTGCCGGCGCGCTTCGGCAAGATCCATCCCGTTCACCAGACTCCGACTTTTGCAATCGCCTTTCAACAAATGTTTGGCATCGTCTCAGTGCTGTTGGTCGGGCTGTTGATGAAGCCCGAGTACATCTTTGGCTTTCTCGAAACCATCTCCGCGCTGGCGGTCATCGTCCTCTATGCCATGGCCAATCTCGCGCTCACCTCTTACATGCGCCGGGTGCATCGCGATCGCTTTACCGTCTGGCAGCACGTGATCGTGCCGTGGGTTGCGACCGTGGCCCTGCTGCCCGTGCTGTTCGTGACGCTCTACCCGGTACCGTCCTGGCCGGATAACCTGACGCCGTATCTGTTCCTGTTCGCCATGTTGCTCGGCTTCGTCTACATGCGTTGGCTCGAAGCGCGCAGTCCAGGCGCGTTGCAGCGCGCGGCGACGATGCTGGTCGGCACCCGCGACAACTCATCCGAGGAGAGTCCCCATGCCTGATCCGTTGCCGCTCGGCTACGAAGAGGCCCGCCGGGCCCTGGATCTGATTGCCAAAGAGCTCGCAACCCGGGGACTGGCCGCAGTCATTACCGTCGTCGACGACCATGGGGAACTGATCGCGCTCATGCGCATGGATGGAGCGCCGCTGTCTTCGATCGTGATTGCTGCCAACAAAGCATGGACGGCCGCGCGCGAAAGGCGACCGTCGTTCGACATCGGTCAGGCTGCGCGAGACCCGCAGAAGGGATTCGATATGGCCTACTTTGGCGATCCGCGCTACGTCGGCTGGGGCGGTGGCGTGCCAGTGGTGATCGAGGGCAAGGTGGTGGGCGCGGTGGGTGTCAGCGGCGCACCGCAAGCGGCGGACATGGAAGTGGCCAAGCTCGGCGTCGAAGCGATCGTCAACAGCAGGCGCACTTAGCGCGCGAGCCGCAGCTTCCGGTGTCGCTGACCAGGTCAATGCGGTACCCGCGGGGCATCATCTGCCGTGCCGCAGGGACCACCGCCCGTCGTCGGCGCGATCGGGAGCAATTCCCCATTGAAGCGGTAAGGGGTCTTGTACCACTCGCTGAGCATGGTCGTGCTGTGCGGCACGTAGTGAAATATCAATGCGCGCCGGAAGCGCTTCTTGCTGCGGTTCGGCCCACTGCCATGAATGACATTGCCATTGAAGAACAGCACATCGCCGGCCTTGAGCGGCACCACATCTAGCCGCGATCCCTTGGGTGGGGCCACGCGCTCGGTGGTGAAGGACTCCGCCAGGTTTGATTGCTCCGGGCATTGGATGGGATGGTTCTGCGTGTTCGACACGCACTGGATGCCGCCGTTTTCTTCATCGGCGTCGTCCACAGCCAACCATGCCGCCACGCAGGTACCGGGCTTGACCCGTAAATAGAAGTTGTCCTGGTGCAGCGCCTGGCCGCGCGATTGCGGCGGCTTGAAGTAGAACATGCTCTGTACCGCCAGCGGCTCCTCGGCGAACAGCGCGGTGAGAATTCCTTCCAGCTTGGGATGGAGCATGTACTTCATGCTCAGCGGTCCAACAGCTTTCTCCGGATGATCGTGCGGATGCATCATGCGCGGATAGAAGGACAGCGGATCGCTCGGGGCGTACTGCGCGGTGCCGCCGCGATTCAGATTGCCCGTTCCCTCGGAGAGGCCCTCGACTGGACCATTCCGGGCGGTGTCCATGAACGTGTCACGGATCTCGGCAACCTCGTGCGGCGAAAATACCTGCCGAACCGGAATGAAGCCATCACGACGGAACTGCGCCACCTGGTAGGCCGACAGACTGGCTTTCATTCGCTGAGGCCCTCGCAAATCATGATGGGATCGACACATCAACGGCCCGGCCCGCGCGCGCTGACTTGGCCACGGCGGCCTCGAGACGCATGGCGGCCAGCCCGTCCGCCCCGGTGACCGGCGCGGGTCGGCCCTCATGCAGCGCCTCGACGAATGCCAGCACGGATCGATCGAACGACTCCGGGTACGAGCAGGGCGGCAATGTCATCAAACGATCCGCGATCGCGCCGAAACTCGCGGTGCCGCCGAGGTTCGGATTGGTGGCGGCATTGACGGCGAGTGCCGCGCGCGTGCCATACAGGGCAAAGGACCAGAAGTGTTCATCGTAAGGCACCCGCGCGGATCCTGACACCGTCGCGATGAAGTCCGGGTCGCGATACCGGAACGCGGCCGAGACGGCAACCGAGGGGTGATACAGCATCTCATCCGCGAACATCCAGGGCTTCCCGGCGTTGGGCGTGACCGGTGGGCGCTGCTGCTGATCATCGACCACGGCTGCACTGACCTCGGACGGGTCGCCGAAAAAGAAACGCATCAGATCCAGCAGGTGCGCCCACAGGTAGGTGTGGGTCGTTGCGGTGAACAGCGCCGGGACGCCGAAGCTGCCTCGTGTCAGTTCCTGCCGGATGATGGCGTGCGAGGGCACGCTGCGATAGTTGTAGTTGACGCCAAGCGTTCGTCCCGTGCGGCGCGCGGTAGCCACCATGTTCTCGCCGATGGCGAGCGTGTGCGCCATGATCTTCTCGCACAGTACATGGCAGCCGGCTTCGAGCGATCGCAGTACCGGCGCCTCATGATCCCACTCGAGCGTGGCAACGGTTACGACGTCCGGCTTTTCCTGCCGCAGCATCTCGTCGAGCGAGGTGTAGGCAGTAACACCGAATTCCCTGCCGAAGGCCTGCGCCCGCTGGACGTGGGTGCCGCAGACGGCAATCACCTCGGTGGCGGGGCATTTGCGATAGGCCTGCACGTGGAAGCGCGCAGCGGAGCCTGTGCCGATCACTGCCGCCCGGAGTGTCCTCATGACGGCAGAGTCCCCGCGGCGCAGTCCACCCAGGCGCCGCGCGCCCTGGCGGAGGCAACGGCGGCTTGAATGGCGGCGATGCTGTGAAGGCCGTCCTCGGCCGTAGGGCAGGTCAATGCCAGCGGATTTGGCGCGCGCTGCTCGAGCCGGGCACGCAGCTGTTCGGCAAGATCCGCATAGATATTCCCGAAGGCGCCGAAGAAGCCCTCGGCGTGGCCGACGGTGACTCGACTCGCCCGGTCGGCTTCCGGCGAGAGGCCGGCGACGCCGCGCTCGATGACCGAGACCCCGCCGCCGACCGGCGTCCAGTAGAGTTGATTGGGTTGCTCCTGCGCCCAGCGCAGGCCGCCTTTTTCGCCGAACACCTGGATGCTCAGCCCGTGCATGCGGCCGACGGCGATGGCGCTGGTCCACAGCCGACCCACCGTGCCGCCCGACATGCGGAATGCAATCTGCGCATCATCTTCCAATCCGCGTCCAGGAACCGTGGTTGCAAAATCGGCGGACAGCGAGCTCACGGACTGTGCCGTGAGGTAGCAGGCCATGTGCAGCGCATGGATGCCGCAGTCGGCGACGATCGATGAAATGCCGGCGAGCTTCGGGTCGTAGCGCCAACGTATGCGCGGGTTGTCTGCATCGGCCGCATTGGCGTGATGACCGTGGGCGAATTCGGCCACCACGACGCGGATTGCGCCAAGATCGCCACGCTTCACCATGGCGCGCGCATGCCGCACCAGCGCGTAGCCGGAATAGCCGTAGTTCACCGCGCAGATTCGCGCCTGCCGGCGCGCGATGCGGACGATTTCATCGGCTTCCTCAAGCGTCGTGGTCAAGGGCTTTTCGCACAGCACATCAAAGCCTGCCTCGAGGAAGGCGCGCGTGATCTCGAAGTGCGAAGCGTTGGGTGTTGCGATGGTGACCAGCGCCGGCCGGTCGGCGCGAGATTTCTCCGCCTCGAGCATCTGGCGCCAGTCGCCGTAAGCGCGATCACCCGTGATGCCAAGGCGCATGCCGTAGTCACGCGAGCGTGCCGAATCGATATCGAGCGCTCCGGCCACCAGCTGGAAATCACCATCGAGCCCCGCGGCAACGCGGTGCGTGCCGCCGATCTGGCTGCCCTCGCCCCCACCGATCAAACCCCAGTTCAATCGCATGCGTCAGGCCAGTCCGCTCGACTTCAGATAATCCAGGTTCGCCTTGGCATCGGCGAGCGTCGAGCGTGCGCCGGTCGGGTCACGGTCCTGTTCGACGGTTGCCCAGCCGGAGAAACCCACCGCGGTGAGCGCGCTTTTGAGGGCATCGAAGTCCACGACCCCCTGCCCCAGATTGCAGAACAACCCGGCAGCGCAGGCATCGTAGAAGCCAATGCGCTCGTCGATCGCGCGGCGCCGGATGCGCGGATCGACATCTTTAAAATGCAGGTACGAAACCCGCGGTGCATGCCGGCGATAAAAGTCCACCGGATCGAAGCCGGCGTATTCGCAGTGACCGGTATCCAGGCACACGCCAAGCAGTTTAGGTTCGATGGCCTCCAGCACCGTCTCGAGCTCATCCTCGAATTCGACGAATCCGGCCGCATGCGCGTGCATGCTGACCTCGAGGCCGAATTCTTCCGCGCCGAGCCGGGCGACCGATTCGAGGCGTCCGAGAAATTCCTCACGCTCCTTGCCCGTGAGACGCAGCGCCTCGGCGCTGCGACCGGCGGTTGGCGCGCGCAGCGGCGAGATGGAATCGATCAGCACCAGCCGTTTGGCGCCGTGCGCCGCGAGCGTGCGGCAGGTCCGCAGGGCCGCATCCTGCACCTGCGGCCATTGCGCGCTGTCGTGAAAGGGCCGGAACAGCACGCCGCCGATCAGTGTCAGATTGCGTTCGGCGAGTGCCGGCCCCAGAACCGCCGGATCTTCCGGCATATAACCCAAGGGTCCGAGCTCGATACCGGTATAGCCGGCGGCCTGCGCCTCATCGAGCACCCGTGTCCACGGCGGATTGCGCGGATCGTCGGCAAATTCAACGCCCCACGAGCATGGCGCATTACCGATCGAAAGCTGCATGGATGACTCCGTTGTTGTCTGCAAATTCAAAGTTCGGCAATGCGGACCCAGCCGCCGAGCTGCTGCGAGCGGAAGGCGGCTGCAATCACGCGACTTACCTGCAGTCCGTCGTTGAAGGTCGGGAATACCGATTTGCCGCCGTCGATGGCGCTCAGGAAGTCGCGCGCCTCAATGATGATCTGGGCCGCGTAGCCTGTCCCATGGCCCGCACCTTCGCAGAAAGCGCCGAAATCCGGGTGCTCCGGAGCGGTCAGAATCTTGGTGAAACCCTGCCGTCCCCGACGCTGCCGGGCATCATAGAACCATAGGGCATTCTGATCCTCGGCATCGAAGCGCAGCGCGCCCCGGGTGCCCGTGATGTCGAAGGCATAACCCATCTTGCGTCCGGTCGACACGCGACTGACATGCAGCGAGCCCATCGCGCCGCTCTCGAAGCGGCAGAGCATATTGACCTGATCGTCGTTGGTGACCGCCTCGCGACCGTTGGCGCCCGGACGGGTCGGGTAGACGGTTTGCACGTCCGCGATCAATCGATCGATAGGACCAACCAGGCGCAGCACCGCGTTGACGATGTGCGGCGCCAGATCGCCGAGGTTGCCGGCACAGGCATCGCGCGTGCGCCAGCTGGCAGCTTCCTCGGGATCGGCGAGGAAATCCTCGGTGTGTTCCGCGCGCACGTGCACGGGATCGCCGATCTCCCCGGCGGCAATCATCTCACGCGCCAGCTGCGTGGCGGGCGCGCGGATGTAATTGAAGCCGACCATGTTCGGCACATTGGACGCCAAGGCGGCAGCCGCCATGGCGCGTGCATCATCGAGCGAAGCGCCGAGCGGCTTTTCGCAGAACACAGGTTTGCCTGCGGCGATGGCCCCGAGCGCTATCTGGCGATGAGTGGTTTGAGGAGAGGCGATGACGATCGCCTCGACGCGCGGATTGGCCACCAATGACTGCCAGAGATGGGTTGAGTCATGGAAGCCGTATTCGGCGGCCTTGCGTGCTGCCCCGCCGGCCGTGGTGCTGCAGATGACCTCGCAAACCGGCCGCAAACGAGTGTTGAACACCGCGCCCACGGACTGCAGCGCTACCGCATGGGCCTTGCCCATATAGCCGGTACCCACCAGTCCGATGCCGATTGCCGTCACGATCCCTCCGGCGCGGCTGCAAGCGCTTGCAACCACTTTCGCGCAACCGCGCTACGTAGTCAAGACTAGGCGCTTAGAGTTTCGGGCACGACATCCGGCGGCAGATCAAAGCTGACGAGGTTGCGGCGAAAGCCGCGCGTCTGCCAGGCAGCCGCGGCGACACCGATAATCATCCAGACGGCGCCGAGGATCCAGGCCTGCGAACTCAGGTTCCACCAGAGTAGCAGGCAGACGATGAACCCCAGCATGGGCGCAGCCAGGTTGAACAGGTTTTTGTTGTCGGCACGCAGATAGAAACGAACAAAGGCGGCGGCGTTGACACCCATGAAGGAGATCAGGGCGCCGAAATTGAGCATGCTGGCGCCGAGGTCAAAACCGGTTGCCGCGCCGGCAATCGCGGGCAGAACCAGTGCGCCCAGCAAAGCAATGGCGCCCACGAACAGCACGCAGTTGCGGGGAATGCGCCGCTTGGCCTCGAGTGTGCCAAAGAATGTCCTTGGTATGGCGCCGCCGCGACCCATGCCATAGAGCAGTCGCGCGGCACCCAATTGCATGCCCGTACCCGAACCAACGCACGCGACGACCAGGGTGAATCCCAGCACGCCGAACAGAGGCGGCCACGCGCGTCCCGCCACCGAGGTGAAGGCCGTGTCGATATCGGGGAAGGCCTGAGTCGACGGCCATACCAGCTGTGCCGCATAGACTTCGAGCACCGAGAGCAGTCCGATGGCGATGCAGGTGAGCACGGTTGCCGGCAGCACATCGTTCGGATTTTTCGCTTCCTCCGAGAGAGTCGAGATGCCGTCAAAGCCGAGATAGGCCAGCACCGCCAGCGAAGTGCCGCTGAGAATCGCCGGCAAAGACCAGGTCTTCGGATCGTAGAAGGGCTGCGTGAAGAATTCGCTGCCGCTATGCGGGTGATGTGCCACGTAAGCGGTGGCGGCCACGAAGAACAGCGCGACCACGATGCCCATGCCGACGGCGAGAACGGTATTGAATCGCGCCGACATCTTGATGCCCTGGACGTTGAGCGCGGAGAACAGCAGCGTGAAGAAGATGGCCCAGACCCAATAAGCGATTCCCGGAAACAACACGTGACTCTGCTGGCTGCAGAAAATCACATTGATGATCGGCTGCATCAGATAATCGAGCACCATGCTCCACCCGGTCACATAGCCCCAGGCAGGCCCGATTTCCCGGCCGACATAGGTGAAACCGGAACCTGCGCTCGGATAGGCGCGGGCCATGCGGCCGTAGCTGATCGCTGTCAGCAGCATGGCGAACATGGCAATCAGGATAGTGCTGGCGGCGTGGCCGTGCCCGCGCTGGCTCAGGATGCCGAAGAAAGTCATCGGTGCCGTCGGCGAGATGACGATCACGCCGTAGATGATCAGATCGCTCAGCGACAGCGCGCGGCGCAGGCGCGCACCGCCTGCGTTTACGACTTGGGGGGTGGCTGAAATGGCAGAAACCCGCTGCGAACGCCGGCGCGGCCTCTGCTACCAGGAAACCACCTTCAGATCATACTTGGTGGCATCGACGGCGCCGGCATTGCGGACATCAACTTCCGCGGACCTTACGTGTCCCAGGGCCACGCGCGTGGCAGCCCTGATATTGTGGATGATGTCGTCGATTTCCTGCGCCGAATGCTCGGGATGGGTCGGGACGAGAATCGTGCGGTTGAGAATTTCCAGCGAGCGCGCGCACATATCCTTGGAGTAGGTTCTACGGCACTCGGCATTCGCCGGCATGTTGTACGGGTTCATGAGGGGATGCGCCGCGCCCATGCCCATGAGAACCTGGTCCCATTCCGTGTACGTGTGCCGTCCGGTCTTGCCCGCAATGACGCTGGGGAAGGTCTTGACGAACACCGCCGCGGATTCGGCGTTGGGCAGCGTCAGAAAGACATTGGTGCCGCAATCGAATTCCCGGCTGTTCAGCGGCGCCGCGCGCAAGCCGAGTTTCTCCAGATCGCGGATGCCGGTGAGAATCGTGTCGCGCTCGCGGCGCATGGCTTCGATGATGCCGTCGATGCGATCGAGCTGCACATTCAGCACCGCACCCATGAATTCCGACGCGCGCGCGCCGTTGCCCGCGAAGGGCTTGGAATCCTCATCCCGACCGGTCCAGAACGCGTGGCAGGGGTCGATGGCGCAGTTGACGCGCTTGGCGACGGCATCGTCGCTGGTCAGCACACCGCCGCCTTCACCGGCCGTCATGTTCTTGTAGAAGTTGAAGCTGTAGCAGCCCACATCGCCGATCGAGCCGGCCTTGCGTCCGTTGTAGCTGCCGCCGACGGCCTGGCAGCAATCCTCGATCACGAACAGCTTGCGCCGGCGCGCAATCTCCATGATGTCGTCCATGTCGCACATCGTGCCCCACATGTGCACCGGGATGACGGCACGCGTGCGCGGGCCGATCGCCGCCTCGACCGCGTCAGGATCGATGGTGATGGATTCATCGACATCAACGATGACCGGAATGGCGCCCGCGGCCAGCACGGAAGTAGCTGAAGCCATGTAGGTATGCGCCGGGACGAGTACTTCATCGCCGGGGCCAATGCCGAGTCCGATCATCGCCGCGGTGAGCGCGTACGAGCCGCTGGCCGCCAGCGAGAAATGCTTGCCGCCCAGATAGGCGGCATAGCGCTGCTCGAAACGTTCACACTCGTGTCCGAGGCCGTAGCGAAACAGCGCCTTGGTGTTGACTACCCGCGCCATCGCGTCTATTTCCTGCTGACCGATGATGTACATGGCGTTTCCTGGTCACTGGGGATCAAACGTCTTTTAGCACTACGGCATCCGCGGCGCAAGCGCTTGCAACGTTGCTGACGACATCGGCTAGAATCGGGTCGATCGGGCGGAAACATGGCGATAACAGGCAGATCAAAGAGAAGTGCGGCCGTTGCCGATCGCAGGGTAACGGCCAAGGAAGTCGCGGAACTGGCGGGGGTTTCGATCTCCGCGGTATCGCGCACGTTCACTACCGGGGCCTCGGTGTCGAGCGTGACGCGCGAGAAGGTCATGGCCGCTACCCAATCGCTCGGCTACCACCCTAACGCGCTGGCGCGCAGCCTCATGACGGGCCGCACCGAGCTGATCGCGCTGATCTCGAATGCCTTCGACAATCCGCTGTTCATGGAGATCTTCGATCTGTTCACGCGACGGCTGCAGCAACGCGGCCGGCGGCCTTTGCTCGCCAATCTCTCCGGTGGCGCGCGAACCGACGTCGCACTCGAGATGCTGCTCAAGTACAGCGTCGATGGCGTCATCGTGGCCTCGTCCACGCTGCCGGCGCGCTTCACCGAGGAGTGCGCGGAGGCGGGCATGCCTGTGGTCCAGGCGTTCGGCCGTGTCGGCAGCTCTGCGGCGGGCAATATTGTCGGTTGCGACAACCTGCAGGGCGGACGCCTTGCGGGCGAAATGCTGCGCCAGCGCGGCTACAAGAACGTTGCCTTCCTGGGCGGACCGGAGGCGGCCACTTCCACCGAGGATCGCCTGCAGGGCCTCAGGGACAGTCTGTCAGTGGCGGGAATAGCGCCCTGTGCCGTCGTCTTCGGGCATTCCTATTGCCACGAAGCCGGATATACCCTCATGAAGCAATTGCTGCGCAATGGCGGCATCGATGCGGTCTTCTGCGGCGATGACGTGCTGGCTATGGGGGCCATGGACGCGTGCCGCGACTCGGGCGTGAACGTGCCGCGCGACATCGGTTTGATCGGTTTCAACAACATGGCGATGGCCGCATGGCCCGCCTACAACCTCACGACCATTCATCAACCGGTGGCCGAGATCATCGTCACCGCAGTGGAACTGCTGTTTGCGGTCATCGATCAGTCCGCCCAGAGCGGCGCGCGCCTGTTCGAATGCCGCGCCATCGAGCGCGGCACCTTGCGGGCGCGATGATCCGAATCGCCCTGTTCGGCGCCGGTCGCATCGGGGCACTGCACGCCGCCAACATCGCAGCGCTGCATCCGCGCGCGGAACTCGCCTGCGTCTACGACACCAACGCTGCCGTGGCGACGGCCGTTGCAGCCCGCCACGGCGCCATGGCGGCCACGAGCGTGGAGGCCGTGCTAGGCGATCCGGCCATCGATGCCGTGCTCATTGCCTCATCAACCGCCACGCATGTCGATCTGATCACCGCCTCGGCCCTGGCCGGCAAGGCGGTTTTTTGCGAGAAGCCCATCGATCTGGATATCGAACGGGTCGAGCGCTGCCGCGCCGAGATCGCGAATGCGGGTGTGCCGATACAGCTGGGTTTCAATCGACGCTACGACCGCAGCCATCGCGCGGTGCGTGATGCCGTATTGGCCGGGGAGATCGGCGCGCTGGAAATGCTTGCCATTACCAGCCGCGACCCGGGTCTGCCGCCCGCAGCGTATCTGAAGGGATCCGGCGGCCTGTTCCGCGACATGACCATCCACGATTTCGATCTGGCGCGCTTTATCCTCGGCGAGGATCCGATCACCGAGCTCTATGCGACCGGCAGCGTCATGGTGGATCCGCAGCTGCGTGCCTTTGGTGATGTGGACACGGCCATGGTTGTCATGAAAGCGGCCTCCGGGGCGCTGGTGCACATCAACAACTCGCGCCGCGCCGTCTACGGCTACGATCAGCGCGTCGAGGCCTTCGGTGGCCGCGGCATGGTGCAATCGGACAACCTGCGCGCGAGCTCCCTGACCCGATCGAGTGCCCAGGCGACGGATGCCCGGGAACCGCTGCTGAATTTCTTCATCGACCGCTACACGCAGGCCTACCGGGATGAATTGGACGAGTTCATCGAGGTGGTGGCGAGTGGCCGCCAGCCCACCACGGGGTTCGAAGATGGACGCTGCGCGCTGATCCTGGCCGATGCGGCCTGGGCGGCATTGCGGAGCGGCCGCAGCGTGGCCGTGCGCTACGACTAGGCGCCCAGCAGGCGCATGACGCGCATGGCCTCGCTCGAAACCACCGGTATGACATCAGCCATGATCTCGAGGCGATCGAATCGCCCGGCATGGCGGCTCAGGGTGTCGCGCAGGCCTCTGCCAAAGGCCTGCCTGAGTCGAGTGCCGATGTTGAACTTCGCCACGCGCGCGCGTACCAGCCGCTGGATGTCCTGATCGGAGATTCCCGAAGTACCGTGAATCACCAGCGGTACGCTGAGCGCGGCGGCGATCTGCGCCAGGCGCTCGAAATCGATGATGACGCCCGGTGTGTTCAGGCGATGCACATTGCCCACCGACACCGCCAGCGCATCGAGGCCGGTTTCGGTAGCCAGGCGCACGGCATCGCCGACATTGCTGAGTTCGGACTTGATGTGGTCGCGTCCCTCGGCATAGGGCACCGAGCCGATCTCCGCCTCCACCGAGCAGCCGGCGGCGTGCGCGTACTGCACGACGCGCGCCGTGGCGGCGATGTTGTCCGCCAGCGCTAGCTGCGAGCCATCGAACATGACGGAACTGAACCCCAGGTCCACGCCGCGCAGCACTTCCTCGATATCGTAGGTGTGATCCAGATGCACGCACACCGGCACGGGGGCGCGTTGCGCCAGCGAGCGCAGCATCACGGCAATGACTTCGATCGGCATGGAACGCCTGAAGTCCAGATTGGCGGCCAGGATCACCGGCGCGCCCAATTGTGCGGCCGCATCGACTACCGCGCTCGCGTCCTCCCAGCCGAAGACATTGAAACAGGCGATGGCGCAGCGGCGCTCGACGCCGCCGGCCAACACGCTGGCCAGGTTGGCGAGCACGCGGCGGCTACTTGAACTTGGCGATCATGTCCTTGATGCCGGGGATGGTTTCGATCTGGTAGGCATAGGTGGGCTGAAAGAACTGGTGCAGCGGGCGCTGCTTCTGGCCCGCCAGGATCGTAAAGTAGTACATCTCGTGGCCCGGAGCCGCGACGCAAGGGTGATAGCCGCGCGGAATCTTGAGCGTCGAGGCATTGCGGATGTGAAACGCATTGCCGAGCTCGTCACCTTCCGCCTGAAGTAACTGCAGGCCAAATCCATTTTCGGGCCGGAAGCGGAAGTTGTAGACCTCGTTGTGGCGGGTCTCCTCGGGCATGCGGTCGCTGTCATGCTTATGCGGCGGGTAACCGGACCAGCCACCTGCGCCGACCGTGAACAGTTCCGAGACCAGCAGGCGGCCCACCTGGCCGGGGGGCTTGCGACCGAGAATGTGTTTGATCTTGCGGTGGGTCTTGGTGTCATCCGAGCCGTACTGCACCGGGTCGATGTGCTCGGCGCGTACCGCGAAGGGCTCGAAGCGCTCGTCAAAACGTGCGCCGGCGACGAAGGTCTCGGTGGTGTCGGAGCGGCACACGAAGCTGGCGGTGCAGCCCACGGGCACGTAGACGGCCGCGGGCTGTTCCTCCCAGACCGAAGCGCGACCGCCCACGGCTTCGAAGCGCTGAGTGGTCAGGCCTTCGCCGCGGACTTCCACGTCGATGCTGCCATGCGCAGGTACCAGGCAGGTCTCATAGCCCGGCACGTCGGATACGAAGCTTTCGCCGCGCTTGAGCCGCACGATATTGAAATATGCCAGCGGCACATCCGGATCGTCGCGATCGACAATGGCGGCGTTGCGGTTCTCGTAGTGGGGAATGTGCATGGACATGGCTGACCTCAGTTCGTCGAATGCGCTTGAAAGAATGTGTCCAGTTCGGCCGCTGATGGCATCGCAAAGGCGCAGCCGCGACGCGCCACTACGTAGGCCGCGGCAGCCGAGCCGCGGCGCACCGCGCGCTCCAGCGGCAGGCCGTGCAGCAGGGCGCTGACGAGATTGCCGAGAAAAGCGTCGCCGGCACCGAAGGGCTTCTTGACGTCGACGGCGAAGACATCGGAGTTGAAAGTACCCTCGGCAGAAATCGTGATCGAGCCGGCGCCGCCCTTCTTGAAGATGGCAAAGCGCGCGCCGCGCGTGACCAAACCCGTCGCGGCCGCGAAGGCAGCCGCGGTGTCGCCGGCAATCAAGCCGAACTCATCATCGTTGCCGACCACGGCATCGCAGCGGCTGGCCGCGAGCGAGTAGACCCGTGTGGCCTCCTGTTCGGATTGCCAGGAGACGGCGCGATGGTCCACATCCAGAATCGCAAAGGTGCCCGACTGACGCGCCAGCGCAATGGCCTGCAGCGCGGCCGAGCGCGAAGGCTCTGCGGCCAGCGCGGTGCCGGTCACGATCAGCACGGCCGCACTGGCGATGAAGTCGGCGTCGAAGTCATCGGCGCGCAACTCGAGATCGACCGCGCCGTTGCGATAGAACACGGTCTCGCTGTCGTCACGCCGCGTTTCGCAGATGGCCAGGCTCACGCGGTGACGGCCCGCGACAGTCCTGCAGCGCGAGGTATCCACGCCCAGTCGCGCCAGATGTCGCCGGACGAAGCGGCCGGCGGCATCGTCAGACAGCGCTCCCAGCAATGCGGTGGCATGACCCTGGCGCGAGAGCGCCACCGCGATGTTGCCCGCGGAGCCGCCGACTTCGGCGGCGAACTGTTCGGCGTTTTCGATGTCGGTGCCGTCGGGCAGTGGATACAGATCCATGCCGGCGCGGCCGACGACGATAGCGGCCAGCGGCCGCTTGAGATCAAAGGACAATGTCATCTCAGACGCCCCGCCGCTGGCGACCGCGACCCTTGTCCCAGGCCGCGCTGGCCGCGAGCACTTCCGCTCGCTTGCTGACTTCAGCGGTGCCCACTTCCCACCAGGCATGGCCGCCCTCGGTCCACGCATAGGGATCGACCTTGATGTCAATGACGCAGGTGCGGTCGGCGCTCTTGGCGCGCTTGAACGCCGCCTCGAAGCCCGCCATGTCAGTGACCGCTTCGGACTGCGCCCCCATCGAGCGGGCGTGCAGTGCGAAGTCCACCATAAAGTGCGGCTGCTTCCAGGACGTGTCGGCGATGTAGTTGTTGAACGCGACATTGCCGGTGGCGCGCTGCAGTTTGTCGATGACGGCGAAACCGCCGTTGTCGCACAGAATGATGATGAGCTTGCTGCCGGACAGAACGCTCGAATAGATATCCGAGTTGAGCAGCAGATAGGAGCCGTCGCCCACCAGCACGATGGTGTCGGCTTGATCGCGGCGTTGCTGGTTCTGCTCCTGCTCCATCTGCGCGATGCGTGCCCCCCAGCCGCCGGCGATTTCGTAGCCCATGGTGGAGTAGCCGTATTCAATATCGACCGATGCCACCGAGCGCGCGCGCCAGTTGGCCGCCAGTTCGCCGGGCAGGCCGCCGGCTGCCGTGACAACGCGGTCGGAAGACCCGCACAGCCGGTTCACCGCATCGATGACCTGCGCATAGGCGGGCGGACCCTCCGCAGTCCGGCCGGTCGTCAGGGGCCGACGGTTCCACTGATCCCGTACAGTCGTAGCGCGCGCCTCCCATTGCGCGGGGGCGCGCCAGTCCGCGAGTGCGGCATCGATGGCGGTGAGCGCCTCGCGTGCGTCCCCGACCACCGGCAACGCCAGGTGTTTACCCGCATCAAAACGCGCGGCGTTGATGCCGATGAGTTTGGCGGCGGCGTCGAACACGGTCCACGAACCGGTGGTGAAATCCTGCAGGCGTGTGCCCAATGCAATCACGAGGTCCGCATCCGCGCAGACTGCGTTGGCGCAGTCCGTCCCTGTCACGCCCACCCGGCCAAAGTTGAAAGGGTGGGTATGCAGCAGCGTGGCCATGCCCGCGATGGTCTCGACCACGGGGATGTGATGGCGCGTGGCGAACTCAGCGAGCGCGTCGGTGGCCTGCGAATAATGTACGCCGCCACCGGCAATGATCACTGGACGCGAAGCGGCGCGGATGCGCGCCACGGCGGCTTCGATCTCCGTGACGTCGGGGCGCAACCTGCGCAGGCGGTGAACACGCGGCTCGAAGAAGGCCAGCGGAAAATCGTAAGCGATTCCCTGCACGTCCTGCGGCAAGGCCAGAAAGGCCGGCCCGCAATCCCCCGCATCGAGCATGGTGGCAATCGCCGCCGGCAGGGATTGCAGCAGCTGAGCCGGATGCGTGATGCGATCCCAGTAACGCGTCACCGGCCTGAACGCATCGTTGACCGATATCGTGGGATCCTCGAAGTGCTCGATCTGCTGCAGCACCGGATTGGGCAGGCGGTGGTGATAGACATCGCCTGCGAGGAACAGCACCGGCAGGCGATTGGCGTGCGCCACGGCAGCGGCGGTCACCATGTTAGTGGCGCCGGGGCCAATCGAGGAACTGGCTACACAGATCCTGCGGCGGCCGTAGGCTTTGGCATACGCGGCCGCGGCGAATCCCATGGATTGCTCGTTCTGGCCGCGCCACGTGGGCAAAGCGTCGCGCGCTTCGTAGAGAGCTTCGCCCAGGCAGGTCACATTGCCATGACCGAAGATGGCGAACACGCCGCCAAACAGGCAATGCTCGCGGCCGTTATCGGCGGTCTTCTGTGCAACCAGGAATCGCACCAGCGCCTGCGCCATGGTCAGTCGAGCGTATTGATGCGATCCGGTCGACAAGACCCTGCTCCCCGCGCTGCGGCGCAGCCAGCTTCAAACTCTAAACGAGCGATCTGGTGATTGCAAGCGCTTGCACTCAGGGTGTTGGTAGAGGGCGCGCGACTTCCCAACGAGGGTCACGGCGCTGCCGACGCAGCGCGGCGAAAATCTCGCGGTAGGCGGCCCAGCAGTTCGGATACGGCGGCGGACAGTCGGCCTTGATCAGTTCGTGCAGCTGGGGCAGCGCATGGTAGGGAACCATCGGAAACATGTGATGTTCGACGTGGTAGTTCATGTTCGAGTAGAGGAACCGGAACAGCGGGTTCATGTAGACCGTGCGCGTGTTGAGCCGGTGATCCAGCACGTCCTCGGCCATTCCCGCGTGTTGAGTCAACCCAAAGAACAGCAGCAACGGGGCGCCATAGATGGTCGGCAGTCCGACGAGCATGGCGGGCAATATCGAGTGAGTTGCCACGCAGGTGGCGATGATGGCGGCGAGTATGCCGACCCAGAGCCTGGCCACCCAGGGCACTTTCCAGCGCTCGCGTTTGGGAATGAAGCTCAGGTCGGCAGGAGTCAGGCGGCCAAGGGCATGCCTGATCAGTTCCCGCAAGGATATGGCTGTCGATCGAAGCGCGAACAGGTTCAGTCCGAGATGCAGATAGCTCGGCGGCCGCGGCACGGCGATCTCCGGATCGCGTCCGACAATCAGCGTGTCGGTGTGATGCCGGGTATGGCTCCAGCGCCACAGCGTGGGCTCCCGCAGCAACATAAAGCAGGCGATCTGATAAACGATTTCATTCAGCCAGCGCGTTTTGAAGGCAGTGCGATGGCCGCACTCATGCCAGCGGCTGTCCGCCGAGGAGCCATACAGCAGCCCATAGACCACGAAGCAGGGCACCGCCAGCCAACTGCCCCAGAAATAGACCCCGAGCGCGCCGCTCACGAGCAGCGCCCCCAACCACAGGGATGTGTCTCGCAGAGCCGGGAGGTCGCGACGTCGCATCAGCGACCGCAGCAGCGCGCTGTCGATGGGACACGCGTAGCCGCGCGCCTGCGCCAATCCGCGCTGCTCGGCGCGCGCCGTTTCGCTGCCCGTCAGGCTGTAGTCTTTCAAGGCGACTCTCACGCAGCATTGCCTCAAGGAACGCCGACAGAATAGAGGAGTACGGACCGAAGCGCCAAGCGCATAGACTACGCTGCAAAGCTACAACGCGCCGGTGCCCGAACGCCGGGACAGAGGGGATCGTGAAGCAGGGGTACCTGAAGCTCGAGCAGGGCGCGGCGCGCCTGACGCTGGATGCGCAGCGCGGTGGCGCCATTCGGGATTTCGAGTGGCAGGGCATTCCCATCTTCAGACCGACCGCACCTGCCGCCGGTGATGAGCCGCTCGAGACGGCCTGCTTTCCGCTGATTCCCTTCGCCAATCGCATCGCGCAGGGCCGCTTCGAATTTGACGGCCGCAGCGTGCAGCTGTCGCGTAACTGGAGCGGGGACCCGCATCCGCTGCACGGTTACGGCTGGCGTGCACCCTGGTCGGTCGTAAGCCATTCTCGCGACAGCGCCCGCATCCGCTTCGATGGCAGCGCCGGCGAGTGGCCCTGGCGCTATAACTGTGAACAGGATTTGCAGCTGCTGCGGGATGGGCTCTCGATCGAGCTGTCGATTCGAAATCTCAGCGTCACGCCCATGCCGGCCATGTTGGGGCTGCATCCCTATTTCCACGGCGCTGACAACGCGCGACTCACGGCTTCGCTGCCGCGGGTTTGGTTGACGGATGAGGTATCGATTCCGTTGGAGGAGGTGCCGACACCCATCGACTGGCGCTTCGATCAGGGACGCATCATCAATAGCTTCCCGCTCGATCATTGTTTCGCCGGATGGGATGGGGTTGCGACGCTGCGCTGGCCGGACCGAACCGTCAGCGTGCACGCGACCGGCTGCCATTGTGTTCAGATCTATGCACCTGCCGGCAAGGACTTCTTCTGTCTCGAGCCGCAATCAGCAGCCTCGGGCGCGCTGGGCCGCAAACCGCAGCGGTTGACCGTGATTGCTCCGGGTGAGCGCGCGGCCATCCGTGTCCATTTTTCTGTGGGAACAATCTAGGTGTACTTGGGGATAGACATCGGCACCTCGGGTGTTAAGGCGCTGCTGCTGGATGAGCGCGGCGCCATCGTGGCCCAGGCGACAAGCCCCCTGCAGGTCAGCCGGCCTCAGCCTGGATTCTCCGAGCAGGACGCGGATAGCTGGTGGCAGGCCGCGGTCAGCGCGGTGAAGTCATTGCCCGCCGACGCGCGCGCGGCGATGCGAGCCGTGGGCCTCTCCGGGCAGATGCACGGCGCCACGCTGCTGGACGCGAATGATCAGCCGCTGCGCCCGGCCATCCTGTGGAACGATGGCCGCTCGGCACTCGAATGCCTCGAACTGGAGCGTCGCGTGCCGGCATCGCGCGCCATCACCGGCAACATCATGATGCCGGGATTCACGGCGCCGAAATTGCTGTGGGTGTCGCGCCACGAGCCGGAAATCTTCCAGCGCACGGCCTGCGTGCTGCTGCCAAAAGACTATGTGCGCCTGAAATTGACCGGCGAGAAAGTCAGCGACCCGTCCGATGCCTCGGGAACCGGCTGGCTGAACGTGGGCGAGCGAGGCTGGTCCGAGCCGATGCTGGCCGCCACCGGATTGACTCTCGCGCACATGCCGCGCCTCGTCGAGGGCACCGAAGCATCCGGCACGGTGTCGGCCGTTGCGGCCAAAGAACTGCAGATACCCCGCGTCGTGGTCGCTGGAGGCGGCGGGGACAATGCGGCCAGCGCCATCGGTCTTGGCGTGGTCTCGCCGGGGCAGGCGTTCCTGTCATTGGGGACGTCCGGTGTGCTGTTCGTGGTCACGGATCGCTTCCGTCCCAATCCCGATCGTGCCGCGCATGCCTTTTGCCACTGCCTGCCGCGCCGCTGGCACCAGATGTCGGTGATGCTCAGCGCAGCCAGTGTGCTCGACTGGGTGGCGCAGTTGACTGGTGAATCGGATCTGCCGCGCCTGGTCGAGGCCGCGCGCGTGCAGGGCGTCAATCGCCAGTCACCGTTTTTTCTGCCTTATCTCTCCGGCGAACGCACACCGCACAACGATCCGCAGGCGCGCGGCGTCTTCTTTGGAATTCGCCCCGATACCAACGCGGCGGATCTCACCGGCGCGGTGCTCGAGGGCGTGGCGCTGGCCTTCGCGGATGGACTGGATGTGCTGCTGGAAAAGGGCGGCTCGATCGGTGAAATCAACGTCACCGGTGGCGGTGCGCGCCTGCCGTACTGGGGCGAGCTGCTCGCCGCGGCCCTGCAGCGGCCACTGACCTATCGTTCAGGGGGTGAAGTCGGCGCGGCACTGGGTGCAGCCCGGCTGGGTCGCCTGGCACTGAATGAATCAAATGAATCATTGTTGGAGCAGGTTTGTTTGGCGCCGCCCATCGAACGCGTGGTCGAGCCGAACGCCGCGATGGCGGCTTTACTCGCAAGTCGCCGCCCCACGTTTGCGCGGCTATACCAGGATCTCAAGAACACTTATCTGGAGTATTCAGCATGACTCTTTTTTCAGGTGTTGAGCCGGTCCGATTCGAAGGGCCCGACACGAAGAACGAATTTTCCTATCGCGTCTACGACAAGGACCGCATCGTCCTGGGCCGGCGCATGGAGGAGTGGCTGCGTGTGGCCGTGTGCTACTGGCATTCCTTCAATTGGCCCGGCATCGACATCTTTGGTGCGGGCACGCTGAATCGACCCTGGCTGGGCACGCCGGTGACGCAGGCCATGGCCGATGCCAAGTTGGAGGCGGCATTTGATTTCCTCACACGCCTGGGCGTGCCTTATTTCACGCTCCACGACGTGGATGCCATGGCCACCGCCGCGACACCCAGGGAGCACGACCGCGCACTGCGCACGATCGAAAGCGGCATCGCGGCGAAGATGGCAGCGAGCGGCGTGAAGCTGCTTTGGGGTACGGCCAATCTCTTCAGCCATCCGCGCTACGCGGGCGGTGCGGCCACCAGCCCGGATCCCGAGGTCTACGCGTGGGCGGCAACGCAGGTGCGCGGTTGCCTTGAAATGACGCACCGGCTCGGCGGCCAGAACTATGTGCTCTGGGGCGGACGAGAAGGCTACGACTCGCTGCTCAACACGGACCTGCGCCGGGAGCTGGATCAGTACGGCCGATTCCTGTCGATGGTCGTGGAGCACAAGCATCGGATCGGCTTCAAAGGCACCATTCTCATCGAACCCAAGCCCTTCGAACCGACCAAGCACCAGTACGACCACGATGTCGCGGCGGTGTTCGCCTTTCTGCAGCGATACGGGCTCACCAAGGAGGTCAAGGTCAACATCGAAGTCAATCACGCCACGCTGGCGGGGCTGGATTTCGAACATGAGATCGCGGTCGCTCGCGCGTACGGTATTTTCGGTTCGATCGATATCAATCGCGGCGACCCGCGCAATGGTTGGGACACCGACCAGTTCCCGAACAATGCGCAGGAACTGGTGCCCTCGCTGGTGCAACTGGTCGAGGATCAGGGCTTCGTCACGGGCGGTTTCAATTTCGATGCCAAGCTGCGCCGCCAGTCGGTGGACCCGGCGGACCTGTACCTGGCGCACATCGGCGGCATCGACACTATCGCGCGCGCACTGCTGGCAGCGGCCGACGTGGTGGCGGAGGGCGCACTGGAGCGGCTGCGTCGCGAGCGGTACGCCGGCTGGCAAGGCGAATTGGGCCAGCAGATCACCAGTGGATCATTGAACCTGGCGACGCTCGCGGACCTGGCGGGCGAAAAGGCTCTCAGCCCTGCGCCCCGTTCAGGACGGCAGGAGCTGGCCGAGAGCATCATCGCCCGGCACTGCCGGTATTGAGCTGTTACGGACGCAGCATGTGGAAAGCGCTGCGTGTCAGCGTCCTGCTGCTGGTGCTGCTGATCGTGGCGGGCCAGGCGTGGCTCGACCGCGTCAGCGCAACGAGCTGGCAGCGCACCGTCTTCGTTGGCGCGTTTCCGGTCAGTGCCGACGCGAGTCCCGTCACCGCAGGCTACGTCACGCAGCTTGATCAGCGGAAAATCGCCGGGATCGATGACTTCCTCAAGGCCGAGGCGCGGCGCTACGGGGTCGGTATCGATGAGCCGATTGAGCTGCAGCTCTATCCGCCACTGTCAGCGCCGCCGCCGGCGCTGGATCCGGGCGCGGGCGCGTTGGCGCGGATGCTCTGGAGCCTGAAACTGCGCTATTACCGCCACCGCGCGCTCGCCACTGTGTCCCGCTCCCGCCCCAAGATTGCATTGTTCCTGGTCTACCATGATCCGGCGCTGACCCAAAGCCTGCTGCACTCTGCAGGGCTGCAGCGCGGACTGACCGCCGTGGTGCAGTTGTTTGCCAGCAGCTCGCAGGAGGCGCAGAACCGAATCGTGATCACGCACGAGCTGCTGCATACCTTCGGCGCCACTGATAAATACGATCTGACCACGGGCTTGCCGCTGTATCCGCAGGGCTTCGCCGAACCGGAACTCGTTCCACGGTATCCGCAGCAACTGGCGGAGATCATGGCCGGACAGCTGCCGCTCAGTGCCACGGAGGCGCAGCTGCCCGACAGCCTGGAGGATGAGCGCGTCGGGCCGCTGACCGCCCGCGAGATCGGATGGGCCGGCCCGGCGCGGCCATAAAGTTACGCGGCGACCATCAGGCTTCGACGCCCTGCGGGATCACGTATCCGGCGCGGGGCAGCAGCAGGCGCAGCAGCGGACCGGTCATGATGGTCGTGACCACGGCCATGATCACCAGCATCGTGAACACCTTCTGCGGGATGAACCCGAGATCGAAGCCGATATTCAGCACGATCAATTCCATCAGTGCGCGCGTGCTCATCAGTGAGCCGAGGATGGTCGACTCCTGGTGATTGAAGCCGGCGATGCGGCCGGCGAGGTACACCGGCACGATCTTGCCGAGGATGGCTGCGGCCAGCACGATGGCCAACCAGCCCCAATCGGAGAGATCCGTCAGTCCCAGCACATTGGTGCGCAGTCCGGTGTAGGTAAAGAACACAGGCAGAAAGAACACCATCACGAACTTGCCGACCTGCGTGCGCCAGCCTTCGACGAAGGCCTGATTGTGATGGAACAGCAGTCCCGCCAGAAAGCCGCCGAATATGGCGAAGATACCGAGCTTGTAAGTGCAGATGCCGGTCGCAAACGCGAGGCACACGACCATGGTCATGAGATTGGGCGGTACCTGCCCCATGATCACGGGCATCCGCCTGAGCATATGGTTCACCAGCGGCCGCAGCACGAACCAGGCGACCAGCAGCAGCACTGCAATCCCGCCGACCTGCACTCCCACGGCGCCGGCCGAAAATCTCGCCGAGGCGTACGCGGAGATGCCCGCGAGCATCACCCAGCCGATGACATCATTGATGGCCGCCGCGGAAATCGCGACCACGCCGAGTTCCGTGTGAGCCAGATCGAATTCGCGCAGGATGCGGCCCAGGATGGGCACGGCCGTGATGGCCAGTCCCACGCCAAAAAACAGGCTGTAGATAAGCGGATCGATGCTTGGGGCAAGCAGCGGCGCGGACAAGTGCCCGATGATCAGCCCGAGCGCAAAGGGCACCGTCACGGAGGCTGCGGCAACGCCGATGGTGGCGTTGCGATTGCGCGCGCGCGTCAGGTGGCCAAATTGAAAATCGGTGCCGATCTGGAACATCAGCAGCACCAGGCCGATCTGGCTGATGATGATGATGGGGGCCGACGGTTTGCCGCCGAAGACATAGGTCGACGCGTCGGGGAAGAAGTGGCCGAACAGGGACGGCCCCAGCAGCAGGCCTGCGACGATCTCGCCGACCACGCCGGGCTGACCCAGCGCCCGCAGCAACTGATTGCCGCCGCGCGCGGCGGCAATCATCACGATCAACTGCAGCAGGGTCACGAACAGTAGAGTCTCTGTTGCGTGCACTGAGGATTGCATGCTCGCGGCGCTCAGATCTTCTGGACCACCACCCGTCCGCTCGGATCGACAAAGACGTGATAGCGGTTGCCATCGTGGCAGCTGGCGACGTAATCGCTATCGCCATTGCGTTTGGTGCTCACGACTTTGTCGCAGGGCTTTCCCTGCAGCGCGATGGTGGCGCCGAGATCCCTGGCAAACGACGGATCATTCGCTGCGATGGCAGCGGTTGAGCCCAGCAGGCAGAGGGCGAGACAGGCGAGGGGCAGGGTGCGCGGGCGCATGGCAGCTCCTATGGATGGTGAGAATCAGTCAACTTTGGATCTGGGCAAATTTCTGCGGATCGGCCAGCACGGTCCAGATGGCTTCACGCGATGAGGAGACGGCGCTGGCCAGCTGCGCGTCTCCATCCTGCAGAACGCTTACAACTTTGAGCAGCAGCAGCTCGTATTTTTCCCGCAGCTCGGCCAGAGTCGGCTTAGGTCTGCCGCCGTGAAATCCCTTGAACTGCGCGAGCAGATCGTCCACCTGGTTCTTGATGGATAGTTTGGTGAACACGCCGATGGCACGCGTGTCGCGCAGGCGCTGCTCGAGAGAGGCGAGATCGAGTGATGGCGAGGCGGTGGCGGGGGCAGCTGCAGGTGCCGGCGCCGGCGCGCTGGCATGGGCGAGCGGCGCAACAGCCGCCGAGGGCGGCTTGTTGGTCTGCGGGGCTACCGTTGCGCGCGGCGGGACAGTCTGCGCGCTCGGACGTGCCGTTATAACAGGAGCTGCACTTTGCGCCGTTGACACAGCGGCGCTCGATGCTGCTGGCGCTACTGGCATTGCCGGTGGCGCGGGTGTCACGGCTGGCTCTGGCTGTGTCGGTACGGCGGCATCCATGGATGGCGCGGCAGCAGCGGGCACCGCCGCAGCAGGCACGGGCGCCGCCGGCGGCGCGGCCGCGTGCTGATGAGCACACGCGGACAGCGTGAAGAGCAGTAGGGCGCACACGAGCCGCATCCCTGGCATCCGCAACTCCATCAATTGACCTGGACCGGTACTATAGCCGACCGCAAGTTTCGGACAGCTGACCCGATGAGTACCCCCGCCACCCCAGTCCCGGCCTGGAAGACGCCGCTGGAGCTCATCGTGCTCGGCGCCATGTGGGGCGCATCATTTCTATTCATGCGCATCGGCGCGGCCGACTTCGGCCCCTTCGCCCTGGTGGAAATTCGCTTAGGGTTAGGTGCCATCATCCTGTTCCCGTTTCTGTGGCGAGAGCGCGCGCGGTTCGACACGCCGCTACGCTGGCGGCTCGCCGGCATTGGCGCCATCAACGCGGCGATTCCCTTTGCCCTGTTTGCCTGGGGCGCGGAGCGCGCGCCCGCTGGCATTGGCGCAATCTGCAACGCATTGACCGTGATGTTCACGGTGCTGGTAGGCGTTGCCTTCTATGGCGAGCGCATTTCGCTGCGGCAAAGCATCGGCATGCTGGCGGGTTTCGCGGGCGTGGTGGTATTAGCGAGCGGCAAGACCTCGGGAGCCGGCGTTTGGTTGGCAGCGCTGGCGGGCACCACCGCGGCACTCTGCTATGGCATTGGCGTCAACCTGATCCGGCGCCATCTCGCCGGCATTCCGGCCGGCGCCGTGGCGGCGGCCACTTTGCTGGGAGCGAGCCTGCTGATGGCACCGTTTGCCATCTGGACCTGGCCACGGCAGCCGGTTCCGGTGCGATCATGGATCGCCGCCGTTCTACTCGGCGTGCTGTGCACCGGCATCGCCTTCGTTCTCTACTACCGGCTCATCAATCGCATCGGTGGGCCTCGCGCCTCGATGGTCACCTACCTGATTCCGCTGTTCGCGGTGTTGTGGGCCTGGCTGGCGCTCGCCGAGCCATTGACGGTCACCATGGCAATCTCCGCGGCCTTGATTCTGGGCGGCGTGGCATTGAGCCAGAAGCCGCGCCCAGCGGTGGCGGCGCGGGTCTAGCGCGCCAGATCGCGGTGACGCGGAATGTCGTGCAAGTGTCATTTCGAGGTGCCAGCATCTAGCCAGAGGCTCGGAAACGAAGTGCCCGCATTGCGGCCAGGCCATCAGGTGACCCATGCGTCTTAGGTGGATCGTCGACAAGCTCCTGCGGCTGCTGGCCGCGTTGACCATTGCCGTAGCCGCGGTGCTGGTGTTTTTCGCAGGTGTATTCGGCAGCGATAGCGGGACCACCCTGGCTCTGACCATTTCGATGGCGATCTTGCTCGGCGGCGGCACCGTGCTGGCGTTGCTGGCGGTGGCGATATTCAGTTCGCCGATGCAGAAGGCAGCGACCGCTTCGTCGCCGGGCGGCGGCATTCCACTCGCTACGCTGCTGGTCTACCTGGTTGCGCTTGCAGGCGTCGCGGCGTTTTGCTGTCGTAACCTCATATTCGCGGACGTGTAGTCCTTTCGCGTACGTGAGTGTTCGCTGACCCCTAAGCGCGCTTCCTGCCGACGGCGTCGCGCAAGCCGTGGGCGCAGTGTCGGTACTGCACGGACATCAAGGAGGTTTCAATGAGTGACCCCACCATCCGGTCAAACCCGGAGCAGCCAGGAACCCGTTACCAGCCGCCGGATACGGGCGGAATGAAGGACGACGTCGAGGCGGGCCCGATCGATCAAGGCGAAGATATCGATGAAGGCACGTCAATTGATGATGGCACCGATGTGGTGCCGGACGAGGACGGACTCGACGAGGGTTAAGCCTCTGCAACGCGTTTGATCAATGCAGCGGCGGCGGCAGGGTTACGCACCTTGTCGCCGCCGATCACATAGAGAAACACCTCGCGGGTTTTAGCCCACTCGGTGGCCCGCGCGGCCCAACGGTCCAGCGCGGCATCGGAATAACCCGACTTCCGGCTCTGCTTCGTCCCCATGATGCGGGCGTAGGCAAAGGGCGCCGTGGCCTCGGCAATTTCCGGATACGGTGAGTCGCCCGCGGTCACGATGGCGATACCGTACTGTCGCGCCAGTTGGATGAACTCATCAGAACGGAAACTCTCATGCCGGACTTCCAGCGCATGACGCAGTGGTTGGCCGACGAGTTTTTTGGGAAGCAGTTTGAAGAAAGCTTCAATATCCGCGTCGTCGAAGGTTTTGGTGGGCAGCAATTGCCAGTTGATGGGCCCAAGCTTGTGTTTGAGCTTGATGAGGCCGCTGTCGAGAAAACGCGACATCGCTTCCCCTGCACTGGCCAATGCTTTGCGATTCATGATGAATCGCGGCGCTTTCATGGAGAACACGAAGTCATCCGGCGTCTCGTCATGCCACCTGGTGAATGTGGCCGGTTTCTGCAGACCGTAGTAGGTGCCGTTGATCTCGATGCTCGTCAGCTGGCGGCTGGCGAATTCGAGTTCGCGGCTGTGAGGTAGATCCTCGGGGTAAAACGGGCCGCGCCACGGCTCGTAGGTCCACCCGCCGACGCCGATGCGAATCGGTTTTGAATCACGCACTGAAGAATTGATCAAAGCCCATCTTGCGCAGGGCACGCCGGTAGGCGATGGAACTACGGTCAGCCATGATGTGAACTTCCGCCAGCGGGTCCAGCGGCAGCCATTCGGGTTGCTGCGCCTCCACGATCGCTTTGTCCTCCTCGAATATCATTCGATTGAAGTCGTATACCTGCTGCACCGGTAGATCCTTATCGAAATTGCGTCCAATCGGCACGAACAGTCGCGTGACCTTCGCCGACAGCGGCGAGGCCGCATTCATGATCACCAGCCGCCCGTCGTCTGGGAAATGGACTGTCAGGGTGGCAGTAAACGGCATATGCACCCTGAAGTGGCGCAGCCATACAAACCCCTCGCGTCCGCGGTCATGCGCGCCGATCGGGTAATTTCCGACTGAGCTGCGGTACTCGACTTCGAAGCCTTTCGGCGTCTCCGCGGGCATGTAGGGCTCAACGACGGTGTTGTGCGGATCACCGAAGGTCCTGGTGTGCACGAAGCCGAAGTGCGCCACATCCAGAAAGCCTTCAATCTGGCGCCCGGCGAATCCGAAAATATCGATCGAGGGGCAGGTGATCTGTTGAAAGTCCGGCTCGTCCCAGTGCGGCATGGCTGGGATGTCGGCGAGCGCGCCAGGCTGCAGGCAGGTCCAGACCAGGCCGTAGTGTTCCAGCGCCGGGTAGGTGCGCAGGCGCAGCTTGGATGGAATGCTGGCGCCAGGTTGCGCCGGCACATGGGTGCAGCGCCCCTCCTTGCCGTAACGAAGACCGTGGTAGGCGCACACGATCCCTTCGACATCGCCGCTACCCCGCGTGAGCGGAACGCCGCGATGTGGGCACTGATCATAGGCGACGACGACCTCGCCGCCGATTCGATACAGCACCAGCGGTGTGTCCAGCAGCCTGGCCGCCACCGGGCCATGGCCGACATCGCGCGACAAAGCCACGGGGTACCAATGTTCCGCCAGCTTTGACCAGGCTTCCGGATTGAAGGTGCAGTGTCTCGGGGGTGCGGAAGTCTCGACCGGCATCGGTGTTCCTCTCGACGCGTGCGTGAGCCCCCCGCCCCGACTCTAGCAGTCAGGCCCGCGGAGCGGCCAGCAGTTGCACCCAGTACAGTCCGCGCCGGGAGGCCTGACCTGCCGCAAACGCCAGCCCCATCTCACTGAACCGTGGGTCCATGATGTTTTCGCAATGCCCGGGGCTGTCGAGCCAGCCTTGCACCACCTCGTCGGCAGATTGGGGGCCATAGGCGATGTTTTCGCCGACCAGGGTCTCGCGATAGCCGATGGCACGCACGCGATCGGCCGGTGAATGGCCGCTCAGATCCTGGTGTTCGAAGTAATCGTGCAGTGCCATGTCGTTGGCGTGGCCCAGGGCTACCTCCGCCAACGGTCCGGACAACCTCACCGGCGGAGCCGGTCCAAAGGACTTCTCCCCGCAGCGTGCCCCGCGGGCACGCACATCGTTGACCAGTTGCAGCGCGCGTGCGGCGAGCACCGGCCCCTGCGCGCGCGCCGGCACGTTGTAGGCCGCAGCCAACACCAGCCAGCTATCCGAGCCGCGATGATAAAGACCGATATCGTTCAAATTCCGGTCGGCAAGCGTGCGACAGCCTGTGCGCTTGAGCAGCTGGATATCCGCTGAGTCCGGACCGCTGATGTGCGCGGTAGCCGAGGATTGGGCCACATAGCCGCTGCGCTCGATCGCAGCGGCGGGCATTCGGCCCGTTGCCCAGTCCTGCGCGGCCCGATCCAGCAGCGCGCTGTGATGAAGCGGGGGCGCCGCCGGCAACGTGCCGCCGCAGCCGCCTTCGCGCAGAATCTGCACCGCCGATAGCGGATCGGCCCACGCCGTGGTCACGGTTCCAAGTGCCGCCAGTAAAAGCCATAGCCACTGCTGGGAAGTCGTTGGTGCTGCCATGGGTGGTTTTGCGCCTGCCTTAACCTACCCAAGCGCGCGAGCGCCCCCGCGGATGACGGCCGCATTCGGAACGCGATCACATAATCGTGGCCTCGATCCACTGCGCGAGCACGATGGCGATGGCGTCGCTATTGAGCTCCAGCATCATCGCGTGGCCGTTGCCGTGGATGTGGCAATCCTCGAGCCTGCGATGTTCGACGCGGGCGCCGACCTGCCGCAGAAAATCCACCGTGCCGTGATCCTCGGCGGCCTTCCAGGAGGCCTCTGCCGTCAGGATGAGAATCGCAAATCCCTGCAGGTTCGGCAGCTGTCGCGCCGGCTGTTGTTGCACGAGACAGCCGATCGTTCCCTTACGCACCGGCTGGCGTAACTCGAGCCGCAGATCAGCGGGAGTTTCGGCAGGCGGCTGAAAGCCCATTGGCAAGGCGGTCAGCCCCCAGGACAATCGGCCATGCGCCGAGTTCGCGAAAGGCGGCCCGAGCGGCTCGACCGCAATGATGCCCTTGACCAGTGCCGGGCGCGCGTCCGCGGCCAGCCATCCGGTGGGCGCTCCCGCGGAATGCGTCAGCAGAATCGAGGGCCCGATCGCATCGAGCAGTGCAGCCGCGGCCATCTGCACCTCGCGATGAGACTGCGCGAGATCCGCCTGCACCGGCCCGATGCCGGCCAGCAAGTGATCGAAATGCGGATCGCCAAGGCGTCCGGAACCTGGCCATTGACGATGCAGATGCGCCTGCGGATAGCGATCCGGGAAATCCTCCGGGCGGCAGAACCTCTGTTCCAGAGAGGCGACTTCCATGGGCGGCATCATCTCGCCCATGATCTTCGGGTGATAGGGCGCGCGTCCGTGTCCCGGGCGGTCGACCACGTAAACCGCGTAACCCCGGCGCACGAACCAATGGACCCATCCTTCGCGGCCATCGGCCGTGCCGAGAAAATCCAGTCCCTGGCCACCACCGCCGTGAATCATGACCAACGGCCAGGGGTGGCGCAGCTCCTGGGGGATCCAGTACTCCACGTACATTGGCGCGCGCAGCGCCGGACCCGCCGCGGTGTCGCACTGCTCGCCGCCGACCCAGAAAAATCCCTGTGCCGCGAGTGCCAATACGCCGACGCTGCCGGCGTGCAGATCAGCGGGGCGCACGGATTTCACCGGTCCGGTCATGTCGGCGATCCCGCCCTGGCAGCCGCAGCCAGCGGCGGCGTTTCCAGCGATCTGGTGAACATCAGCCGCTCCAGCAGGAATGATGGATCGGAGGCGAGTCGGCGCAAGCCCGCCAGGGCCTGCTCGAGCGCCTCGCCACCACCATTGGCGTGAAAGATGAGTCGTTTGTTCGCGATCGCCTGCGGCGAGGCGCGATTGACGAAGGCATCGCGGCGCGCATCCGAGTAGCGATCCAACAAGCTCTCATCAGCGCCCTGCAGCACGACGGCGCTCAAGGCGGGGTAGAGCGCGAAGCTATCAAACAACCCGGAGGTGAGCCCCAGGCCGCCCGTGGGATTGGTGACGTGAGCCGCATCACCGGCCAGGACCACGCGGCCCAGCCGATACCGGGGCGCCGATCGCTGATGCATGCGATAGGGCGATGCCCGGTCGAGGCGGTAGACCCCGTTGCCCGGTAACACCTGCCCGAATGCCGCGGGCACGCGCGCCAGATAAGTCTCCTCCGGCAACCCGGCATCCTCCATGTAGGTGCAGCGCCAGAGACCTTCATTGTCGAGCCGCGCAATGATGGCGCCATGCTGATCATCGATGACAAAGGTCGAGCGCGCGTAGCCGTAGCGTTCGAAGTCGTAGTAGACATTGGTGGCCACGAAGCGCTCGGGCCAGGTCATGCCATCAAACGAAAGTCCCAGCTGCTGACGCACAGCGCTGCCGGCGCCGTCGGCGCCAATGACCCACTTGGCGCGCAGCGTCTCGGTGGCCTCACCGGCGCGTACCGTGAGCGTGACACCCGTGGCATTCTGCTGCAGCGTCTGTAGGCGCGTGCCGAAGCGCACACTGGCATTCGGAAAAGCATTCAATCTCTGCATCGCGATTTCCGCCAGGCGATGCTGCCCCAGATGCAGGTTGTACGGTCGCGGCGTATGCCGCTCGAGTACGCGTATCGAGTATGAGATGCGCTCGCCGGTGCGACCGACGAGATAGGTGTAATCCTGCTTGGCAAAGCCGGCGCTTTCCGCCTCCGCCAATATGCCCAACTGCTCGAGCCCTGCGAGTACCGACCAGAAATACACCGCCGCGCGCGGCGAACTGTTGATGGCCGACTCGGCCTCGATAATCATCACGCGCACGCCGGCCTGCGCAAGGCCCAGCGCGTTGATGAAGCCGGTGGGACCCCCGCCGACGATGATGACGTCTTCCATCCGGTAGCCTGTCGCGTGTGGATGCGTAGGTGCTGCCGGCGCTCATCTTAAGAGAGAATGACGCCAGGGGCTTGCCGCGATTGCCAGTGAGACATTTTCTCGATAAGTTCTGTAATTCATTGTTATTTAACAAGTTAAAGTAGCACTTGGCTCCGGCCTCGCGTGGTCGCCGCAAGATCGAAGATGATGGGCTGCTCGCGTCCACGCCGAGGTTGGACGCGGTCCGCGGTACACACAACGAAAAAATATAAGGGCACGCCCGAATGTCAGCAGCGCAGTTAAAGCCGCGTCATCCGATCTTCAACTACGAGAACGGCCTGCTGCTGCTGCTTGGGATTTCGTGGGGCTTTGCCTTCTTCGACCGCAACTCGGCCAGCGTCCTGATTCCCTACATGGCGAAGGATCTCGGACTCAACAACACGCAGTCGGCGCTGATCAACTCGGTGCTCTCGGTCATGTGGGCACTGGGTGCCTATGTCATCGCGCGCTGGTCGGATGCCCGGGGCAGTCGCAAGCCGTTCCTCGTTGCCTTCCTGATCATTTTTTCGGCGTGCTCGATTCTGTCAGGGCTGGCGCCATCCTTTCCCGTACTGCTGATCGCGCGCGGCATCATGGGCGCGGTAGAAGGTCCATTCCTGCCGGTGTGCCTGACCATCATGGCACTGGAGTCCTCGCCCAACCGGCGCGGCGTCAACGCCGGCATCATGCAGAATTTCTTTGCGGCGCTGTTGGGTCAGAGCCTGGCGCCGTCGCTGCTGCCGCTCATCGCCGAAGCGCATGGCTGGCGGGATGCGTTCTTCGTGGCGGGCCTGCCCGGACTGTTGTGTGCCATTGGTGTGTGGCTGTGGGTGCGCGAGCCGACCGATGGCGCGCAGGCCCTCCCGCAGAGCAGCGCCGCAACCGGCGGCGCGCAAGCCGGCGGCGCGATGGGAGTGCTCGACATGCTGGCGGTGCGCAATGTGCTGGTCTGCTGCCTGATCTCGGTGTTCATGGTGGGGTGGTTCGTCATGGGCTGGACGTTTTTACCTAAGTTCCTCACCGAGGTACGCGGCATGCCGGGCCCCGCCATGGGCTCGCTCCTGAGCGTGCTGGGCTTCTCATCGGCACTCTCCGGCTTCGGGGCACCGTGGCTCTCCGACCGCATCGGGCGCAAGCCGGTCATGATCGGCTTCTGCCTGCTCGCTGCGCTGACCGCGCTGGGTGCCGTTTATTTCCGGGGTGCAGCGTCGGCGCTCGGCGCGCTGCTGTTTGTGGGCTGGCTGGCGAGCGGTACCTTCCCGCTGTTCATGGGCGTCATCCCGGGCGAATCCATGCCGCGCCAATACGCGGCCACGGCCATGGGTCTCGTGGTGTGCGTCGGTGAGGTTCTGGGCGGCTCAGCGCTGGTGGCTCTCGCCGGGAAATTGGCCGATCTAACGCAGCTGACTACCGCCATACTCATGATGGCAGCCTCCGGCGCGATCGGTGCCGTGCTGTGTTTCTTCCTGGTAGAAACCGCGCCGGTTAAAGTCCGGCAGGGGGCGATCGCTTGACGCAGAAGCTTGTCGTATTGCAATCGCTCTGGGCCATGGAGCGCCGCCATACGGATGGCATGGAGCGTTCGATCGAGCAGAACGTGGAAATGATCCTGCAGGCCGGCTTTGACGGTGTGAGCATGACGGTCAGTGATGCGGTGGCGGCGCGGCGCATCGCGGCTTTGCTCAAGCCCCACGGCAAGTTAATCGAGGCGCAATGTTTTCCCAGGACTGTCGACGACCTCAAGCCGGTGCTTGAACTTTGCGCCGAGCTCGGCGTTTATTACCTGGACATCCAGGCCGATGTCCGCCCGCGGCGCATCGCCGAATGCATCCCTTTGCTCGAAGGCTGGCGCCGGCTGGCTGAGCAGGTGTCCTTTCCGGTCTACTTCGAAACGCATCGCGATCGGATGACGACCGATCTGTACTTTACTCTCGAGCTGCTTGAATGCTTTCCTGATCTGAAGCTGCTGGGCGATCTCTCGCACTTCCTGGTGGGGCGCGAGTTCGCCATGCCCATCTCGGCGGAGAACCAGGGCCACATGCAGCGGATCATCGATAATTGCTGGGCATTCCACGGTCGCGTCGCGAGCCGGGAACAGGTTCAGGTCGAGATCAGCTTTCCCCATAACAAGCTGTGGCTCGACCTGTTTCTCTCGTGGTGGGAATATGGCTTCAAGAGCTGGGGACGGCGCGCGAACCCGGACGAATTGCTTGCCTTTGTCTGTGAGCTCGGACCCAAGCCCTACGCGATCGCGGGTCCCGATGGAAATGACGCCTCCGATCGTTGGATGGAAGCGCTCATGATGAAGGATGCGATCCGGGCGCTCTGGAATCGAACGGCCCAGGGCGCTGCAATGCGGTAGATTGTTTACAAGTCAACTATCCACTAAGCGGAGTGCTTCGCGCGCGCCGACGTGCAATAGTCAGACGAAGGTGAATCGCCCAATCAAAATTCTGCTGCAGACCACGATTCCGCCGACGGCGGATGACTGGTCCATCGCGCGCTTCAGCCTGCTGGCCCGATCGCTGCGAGAGCAGCGCAGTGCCGACGGGCAGCCGTTATTCGAAGTCACCGCACGCGATCGTGATCCGCCAGGCGCTCCGGACTCGGTGCTGTCGACCCTGGATCAGAGCGATTTTGACCAGCTGTGGCTGTTCGCGGTCGATGTCGGCAATGGGCTCACGATCGAAGATTGCCGCGGGATTTCGAGCTTTCGCCGTCTCGGCCACGGTCTGATGGTCACGCGGGACCACATGGATCTTGGCTGTTCGATCTGTAATTTGGACGGAGTGGGCGCGGCTCACCATTTCCATACCAAGAATGTCGACCCGAACATTCGGCGAGACGATCCGTATACGACCAGCATCTCCTGGCCGAACTTTCACTCCGGCTCGAATGGCGATTACCAGAAGATCCAGGTGCTCTTGCCGCGGCATCCGGTGCTTTCCGATTCGTCCTCGCCCACGGGCGCTATCCGGTTCCTGCCGTCTCATCCTCACGAAGGCGCGGTGAGCGCGCCAGCCAACAGCGGCGCACGCGTCATCGCCTCCGGCACCAGCAAGGCCACCGGGGTTTCTTTCAACATCGCCGTGGCGTTCGAGGCAACCGGTGGCGAAGGTCGCGCCATCGCCCAGAGCACCTTCCATCACTTCGCCGATTACAATTGGGACACGCGCTCGGGTGCTCCCAGCTTTGTGACCGAGCCGCCGGGTGACGGCATCGTCCGCGATCCCCAGGCGATGGCGGACACCCACCGCTACGTTCGCAACGTCGCGCTTTGGCTGGGTGGCAGGGAGCCGTTCTAGAACCTCGCCGTCACGCTCAAATCAAAGTCCCGCGGCGGCTGGCGCGTGATGAAATCGTTGCCGTAGAACGGCACATCGTTGGTGAGATTGCGCTTGTTGACCAGGTTGTAGATGGAGAACTTGACCTGGTACCTCTGGTAGTTATAGAACGCCGCGCCATTCACGGTGTACTGCCAGTGAATCACCGGTGACTTGTAGTAGCCGCCATTGGCCGAGTAATAAGCCACTTGCGCTGCCGTCAAGCCGGGGAAGGGGAAGTTGGCCGGATTGGTGATGGCCGCCACGTCGAGATAACCCGATTGGGTGACCTCGACCGGTCCAGTGACCTGGATGTTGCCCTGTACGCCGAGGCCGGATTCATGCTTGTAATTCGCCAGCACGTTGAAAAGGTGCTTCGGCACGCCGGGGTCGTCGAACGACTGGTTCGGCAGAAACATCGCATTGGCCGGGAACAGGGATATTCCGGCACCATCATTGTTGAGCCCCGGCTGCGCCGGAAAATTATAAAAGGGCGCCGGCGCATCAGTCGTGGTGTGCAGGTAGGAGTAACTGGCGGTGGCAAAGAAGTGGGGATCGGGCTGATAGTTCATCTCGATCTCAGCGCCGTTGATGTGCGCGAGCGTATTCGAGAGACCGCCGGCGCCGGTGGAGATGGTGCGCTCCTGGTGGAAGCCCGCGGTGGAGACGAAGAGCCGCTTGTCGAACAGGTCGACCTTGACGCCGCCTTCTATCAAGAGGGTGTTCTGCCGCAGCTGGTTGGTCGGATCCTCGCCCCAGGTGGCGATCGCGCCGTCATTGCCCGTCGGCAGCACGTACTGCGCCTTGTTATAAGTCACGTAGGTGGAGAGGTGCGGGGTCGGGCTGTATACGAGGCTGACGTTGCCGTTATACAGACCGTACCAGGCCGTGGACGCCTTCTGCGGGAAGCCGTCATACAGGCCCGGGCCGCCGAGCGGGTCGGAATAGTCCAGCTGAACGATGTCGCCGCGCACGCCGTACAGCAGGCTCCACTGCGGCGAGAACTGCATGCGATGTTCGAGAAATATCGCCGCGTCCTGCAAATCGGATTCGGCGGTGCCGTTGAGAAATCCGCCGATGAAAAAGCCTCCAGGCACACCCTCGAAGCGTCCCGGCAGTCCGTATTGCGTATGACCGAAGGCGGCGGTGTAAGGCACGGCGCCGGATGCGCCCTGCAGAGAGCCCGGGAATACCCAGGTGCTCGGGTTGGCCGAAAGATCGAAGATGCTGACCGGCTCATTGACGAAATTCTGGATACTCAGCACATGGGCGTAGCGGTAGGTAAAGCCGGCGTCGATGTCGTGATTCGCCCAGCTGGTGGCGAACTTGGTCTTGAAATCGGTCTTGTTCTCGATCGTATAGCTGCCCTTGGCGGTGTCAGCGTAGTAATCCTCGGTCTGGTTGTAGCGGTTCATGTAATCGTAGAACGTGTTGTTCACGATCGTGAAACTGTCCGTCGCATTGAACGTCTGGATGATCTGGCCCTTGACGTGCATCGAATGCGCGCCGGTGCCGTCCGGCTCATCAATGATGGTTCGGGGGTTGAGCGTCGTCGACCCGGTCAGGTCGATGGTGCTGCCGAAGCCTGAAACTCCCGCCTGCGCCACCCACGGGACCGCCCGTCAGATAGGTGCCGTTGTCGATGAGCCCCTGATTGACCCGATTGATACCGTCGTTTTCACGGTAGGTAGTGTTCTCGAATCCACCCGTCAGCAGCACCGAGTACTGCGGGGTGATCTGGTCGATCACTGCCGCAAACAGTGACTGCTGGTGGAAAAACATGTCGTGGTAATAGCTGCCACTGCCATCGTCGGTGAAGCTCACGCGCCAGCCGAGATCCGGTGTGATGGGACCGCCGATATCCAGCGACCCGCGCCGCTTCTGCTGCGTATCGAATTCCAGGTTCGCCTCCGCTGCGAACTTGGTCAGCGAGGGCATCTTGGTGGCGATGTTGATCGAGCCGCCGACGCCAGCGCCGGGTCCCGCCTGCACGCTGGCCGGGCCCTTGACGATATCGACGGAGTCGACGCTGTTGAAACTGATGGGCGCGCCATAGCCGTTGAGCGTGAAGCTGTCGCGCATGCCGTTGAAGAACATATCGGCGTACTGGCCGCGGATGCGCGGCACGTTCGGCTGGCCGAACGAGGCGTCCGAATAACTGCTCGACGTCAAGTAGGAGAATCCGCCCGGATTCTGGACGTTGAGGGCATCGAGCTGGGCCTTGGAAAGCAGAGTGTTGTTGCGCGGCGTTTCCATCACGCCCAGGTCCAATCCGTAAGCCGAGGTCGAGGTCACGGTGGTCGGCAGGATGAGATCGCCTCGCCGGATGCCGTTGACAACGATTTCATCGAGATCCGTGGACGAAGCCATGGGTGCGGTGACGTTGGCTGGCGCCACTGGGGTCTGCTGGTCGGCATCGGCATCGGCAAATGCGGGATTCAGTCGCAGCAGTGCCACCGCCAAAATCGCAGTCAGACCTCGACGCATGGTAGCTCCCGGTTATTGGTGTTGTGCGGTGACCATTCCATCCCCGCCATTTGTCGCGAACGATGCAGCTTCTGTACCAATCAATCGTGTCGTCCGCCACCTGTCGCGCCACGTTGAGAAACGCCGGTATGGCTGCGATATTGCGGGGATCTCGCACGAGCGGTGCTCGATCGCGTGCGCGCATGTGGCGCCGGCGCCGCGGTATCGGTAATGCGTGCGCTACAAAGTGGTGCGGTTGACCGCGCAAGCCGCACGATTCGCGAGCGTCGTGCCCCGCTGCAGCGGACTACGAGCGTGCCAGCACGATGAGCGCGAGTCCGCTCAGGAAGCAGGCGAACATGGCTGCGAGCAGCCGCGAGGTACCGGCGGGCGCCGCACGGAATTCCTTCCAGACGAATACGCCCCAGAAGGCCGCGATCATGGTGGCGCCTTGTCCCAGGCCGTACGAGATGGCGAAACCCGCGCGTCCGGAGGCAATCAGATTGAACGACATGCCGGTGCCCCAGACGATGCCGCCGAAGACTCCAGCCAGGTGACTGCCGGGACTGCCGCGCCAGTAGTCGGCGAATCCCACGGGCGGGCCGGCAACCGGGCGCCGCATCGCGAAAGTGTTCCAGATAAAGCTGCTCAGGAAGACACCGACGGCGAATACGAACACGGCGGCGTAGCAACCCATTTTGCCCGCCTCAACGTGCGCGGTATCCGGATACATGGCGGCCGCGACGAACCGGTAGAAGGTGCCCATGAAGATGCCGCAGGCCGCCGACAACACCAGGCCGCGCGCGGTCACTCCCGTGGCGCCCGCGGACAGGCGACGGTAGGCAACCGCATCCAGCACGATCGCAATGGTGACCAGCAGTACGCCGAGCGCGAGCAGGGGGCCATTGCCGACCGGCGCTGCGATGTAATTGATGATCACGCCAATCACGAGTGCGAGGCCGATGCCGACCGGAAACGCCACCGCCATGCCGGCAATCTCGATGGCCGCCACCAGCAGGATATTCGCCAGGTTGAACAGCGCGCCGCCGAGCAGCGCCGACCACAGGCTGGCACGGGAAGCTTGTGCCAGGTCCGGCACGAACGCGCGACCTTCGGTGCCGCTGCTGCCGAGTGTCAAGCCGACCAGCGCCGTCAGCAGCAATAGCCCCAGTGTGTAGTCCCAGTAGAACAGCTCGAAGCGCCAGTCCTGGTGCGCGAGCTTGCGGCTGTTGGCCCAGGAGCCCCAGCAGAACATGGTCAGCACGCAGAATGCGACGGCCAGCGGATAACTGTGGACCACGTACATCGAAGTTCCTCAGCGCCGGGCGCGCTCCGTATCAAAGGCGGCTCGATCGGGAAATGATTTCTGTGTGCCGACCCGCTTGGTCGAGAGCGCGGCATACAGATTGGCGCCCGCGACCGCATCCTTCTCGGGCAGCCCTTCCGCCAGCAGTGTGGCGAGACTGCCGATGAAGGCATCGCCGGCGCCGGTGGTATCGATGGCATCGACGGCGTATGCCGGCAGGTGCACGCTGCCCTCAGCCGCCGCGATCAGGGCGCCGCGTTCACCGAGGGTCAGCACCACGCGGCGGAACCCGTTCGCCAGCAGCGACGCCGCGCAGGCCTGCGCCTCGTCCAGCGTTTTCACGGGCAGTCCGGTGAGGGTTTCCGCCTCGGTCTCGTTGGGGATGAAATAGTCTACCGCCGCGAGACTGGCGAGATCCGCCGGCAGCGCCGGCGCCGGGTTGACGATGCAGCGCACACCCTGGGCGCGCGCGAAGCGTACGGCGTGATAGATCGTGGGCAGCGGCACTTCGAACTGCAGAATGATGGTGTCGACCTGCGCCAGTTCGGCAGCGGCCGCGTCGACATCCGCGGCAGTCAGCAGATCGTTGGCGCCTTTGACGACGATGATGCGATTCTGGCCGCTGGGGTCGACGAAGATGGGCGCGACCCCGGTGGACACACCAGCAACCACCTGCACGTGCCGCGTGTCGATGCCGTAGGAGTGGAAATTGCGGATGGTCGCTTCACCGAACAGGTCATCGCCGACCTTGGCGATCATCAGCACCTCGGCGCCGCAGAGCCGGGCAGCCACGGCCTGGTTGGCACCCTTGCCGCCAAAGCCCAGATCGAAGCGTTGACCGAAGATCGTTTCCCCGCCGCGCGGAAAGCGCTCGGCGAAGGTGACGAGATCGGTGTTCGCGCTGCCGATCACTGCGATTCTGGGTGCCCGGGCCATTCGGTCCCCTTAATTATTTTCTGCGCCCGACAATGGTGCCGCCTCTGCGCACGCGCACTGCCGCAGTGCGCGCTGGTCAGCAGTTTGCCACAAACGCATTGCGCAGCTGCATTCACGGGAGGATTGCCAATACAATCAACCCGCGAATAACAAATGGAGCGGACGATGGGAGCCATGACGCACACATCGTTGAGAGACAGTTCCCCGCCATACACTGAGCAATGCCGGTGACGCAAAGCACCGATGGAGGAATGCTCGAGCGCTTCTTCCAGCTCAAGGCCCACGGCACCACGGTCCGCACTGAACTGCTCGCGGGCCTGACCACGTTCCTGACGATGGCGTACATCGTGGTCATCAACCCCGTCATCCTGGGCGCGGCAGGTATTCCCGTCGCCGCGGTGGCAGTGGCGACCTGCCTGGCCTCGGGCTTCGCCTCCATCCTCATGGGATTGCTGTCGAACTACCCGCTGGCACTCGCTCCGGGCATGGGCCTGAATGCGTACTTTACCTACACGGTCGTCAAGGGCATGGGCCTGCCGTGGCAAACAGCGCTCGGCTGCGTGTTCCTCTCTGGCCTGGCCTTCCTGCTGCTGACCGTCGCGGGCGTGCGGCAGCTCATCATCAGCGCGGTGCCGCGCTCCCTCTTCGCCGCCGTTGCGGGCGGCATCGGATTGTTCATCGCCTTCATCGGCTTCGCCGATGCCGGCATCGTCGTCGCCAAGAGCGGCACCATCGTCGGCCTGGGCAATCTTACCGCGCCGATGCCGGCGCTGGCGCTGCTGGGGCTGGTGATCATCGCGGTGCTGCAGGCCATGCGCATCAAGGCGGCGATGCTGCTGGGGATTCTCACCACCGCGGTGATTGCATGGGTCACGGGTGCCGCGCATTTCTCCGCGGCCGGCTACAGCTTGAGCGATATTTCAGGGGCCGCGTTCAAGCTCGACATACGCGCGGCTCTGAATCTCAAAGGCGGTGTCGGGCTGTCGCTGATCGAAATCGTGTTCGTGTTCCTGTTCGTCGACCTGTTCGACAATGTCGGCACCTTGGTGGCGGTCACGAAACGGGCGGGGCTCATGGCGCCGGACGGCTCGATCCCGAAGATCAATCGCATCCTGCTTGCGGATTCGATCTCGATGCTGTTCGGCGCGCTCGTGGGGACCAGCCCGGTGACCAGCTACATAGAGAGCGCGGCCGGCGTGTCGGTGGGCGGCCGCACCGGGCTCACGAGCATCGTAGTTGGACTGCTGTTCCTCGGCACACTGCTGTTTGCGCCGCTGGTGGAGGCGATACCGGCCGCCGCGACGGCGCCCGCGCTGGTGTTGGTGGGCGCGCTGATGATGGGAGCGCTGGCCGAAGTCGACTGGGCGGAGCCGTCGGTGGCGATACCCGCGTTCCTGACCGCGATCATCATCCCGCTGACCTACTCGATCGCCAATGGACTGGCCTTCGGTATCACCAGCCATGCACTGCTGAAATTGCTGCGCGGACAGGCGCGCGCAGCCGACTGGCTGGTCTATGTGCTGGCCGCGCTGTGCGTGGCGCGATTCGTCTACATGGGTACATCCGGATGAGTGAGGCGGCCGTGGCATCGGTGCCGCGCGGTATCGCGGCCCGGCTACTGGGACTGGTCGACCTGACAAGCCTGAACGACAACGACTCGGCGGAATCAATCGGCGCGCTGGCAGCGCTCGCCATGACACCCGCGGGGCGCGTCGCTGCGTTCTGCACCTGGCCGCGCTTTGTGCCGGCGGCTCTGATGGCGCTGGGTACCAGCGGCGTTCCGGTCGCTGCGGTGGCTAATTTCCCGGCGGGTGCTGCCGACGCCGCGGTTGCGGCCGCGGAAACAGCGGATGCCATCGCTGCGGGTGCGCAGGAAATCGATGTCGTGTTCCCCTACCGTGCGCTGCTCGCCGGCGATCATGCCAGCGGACTGGCACTGGTCCGGGCCTGTCGCAAAGCCTGCGGCCCGGGCGTATTGTTGAAGGTGATCCTGGAGACCGGGCAGCTTCAGCCAGGGCAGATCGAGGCGGCGGCGGCGCTGGCGATCGAGGGGGGAGCTGATTTCCTGAAGACCTCGACCGGCAAGACGCAGCCCGGCGCCACGCCCGAGGCTGCGCGCATACTCATCGAGGTTATTGCAGCGGCGCGACGCGACGGCCGCGCAGTGGGTCTTAAAGTTTCCGGAGGCGTCGGCACCTTGGCCCAGGCACAGTCCTATCTCGAGCTCTACGAACATGCCTTCGGTGCCGGAAGCGCCAGTGCGCGCACGCTGCGCATCGGCACCTCGGGCCTGATCAAGCCGCTGCTCGCGGCACTGGCATGACGGTACCCCCCGAATCCTACCCGCGCGACCTCATCGGCTACGGTCGCTGGTCGCAGCATCCGCGCTGGCCCGGCGATGCCCGGGTCGCGGTGCAGTTTGTACTCAATTACGAGGAAGGCGCCGAGAGCTCGGTGCTGCATGGGGATGCGGCCTCCGAGACCTTCCTGTCGGAGATCGTCGGCGCGGCGCCGTTTCCGGCGCGGCACATGAGCATGGAGTCGCTGTACGAATACGGCTCGCGCGCGGGACTCTGGCGCGTGCTGCGGGCATTCGAGTCGCGGCGCTTGCCGCTGACCGTGTTCGCGGTGGCGCAGGCACTGCGCCGCAATCCGGAGGCCGCGGCGGCGTTCCGGGAACTCGGGCACGAGGTCGCCTGTCACGGGCTGCGCTGGATCAGCTACCAGCAGGTCGAGGAGGAAGTCGAGCGGGCCGATATCGCCGAGGCGATCGCCAGCCTAAGCGAGATCTGCGGCAGCGCACCGCTGGGCTGGTACACCGGCAGGGACAGTCCGAACACGCGCCGCCTCATCGTCGAGCATGGGGGATTGCTCTACGATGCCGACTCCTATGCCGATGATTTACCCTATTGGTCGCTGGTGGCGCTGGGCGCGGGGGCGCAGACGCGGCAGGTGCCTCATTTGATCGTTCCCTACACCCTGGATACCAACGACATGCGATTCGCCACGGCCCAGGGCTTCAATAGCGGCACGCAGTTCTTCGAGTACCTGCGCGATGCCTTCGACGTGCTCTACCGCGAAGGTGATCCGGATGGTCAGAACGCGCCCAAGATGCTGTCCGTCGGTCTGCATTGCCGGCTCGTCGGCCGACCGGCGCGCATCGGCGCGCTGGAGCGCTTTCTCGATCATGTGTTGCAGCACCCGCATATCTGGGTGTGCCGCCGGGTCGACATTGCGCGCCACTGGCTGGCAACTCATCCGTTCGTCGGTGCGGCGTGAGTGCGCTGACTTCACCGCTGGACGCGGCAGGCGCCGCGCCGTGGCTCAAGCGTTATCGCAACCTCGCCGACAGCCGGCTGGGCGCCGAGGCGCTCTCCGCCAGCGATGAATTCTTCGCGCCCAGGGAGCGCATGCTGCAGCCGGGTGAGCCTGAGTGGCGCGCGGGCGTCTACGATGATCACGGCAAGTGGATGGACGGCTGGGAGTCGCGCCGGCGGCGCGACGCCGCCCATGATCATTGCATCATCCGGCTCGCCGCCGCGGGCAAGCTGCGGCTGCTCGAGATCGATACCCGTTATTTCACGGGCAACTACCCGCCCTTCGCCTCGGTGGAGGCCGCGCGGCTGGACGGTGCGCCCAATGCGCGCACGGCCTGGCAGCCGCTGCTGCCGCGCGCGGCGCTGCGCGGCGATCAGCGCCAGTTCTTCCCCGTAGAATCGGAGGAGATCTGGACGCATCTGAGACTCAATATCTATCCAGACGGTGGCGTCGCGCGCTTTCGCGCCTACGGCACGGTGTTTCGCGACTGGGCCCGCGCCGCAAGCAGCAAGGCGCTGGATCTTGCCGCCGCGCTCAACGGCGGTCGCGCACTGGGCTGCAACGATGAACACTACGGCTCGATGCACAACCTGCTGCTGCCCGGCCGCGGCAGCAGCATGGCCGACGGCTGGGAGACGCGCCGCCGGCGCACGCCGGGATTCGACTGGGTGATCCTCGAACTCGGTCACCGCGGGCAGCTCGAGGCCGTCGAAATCGACACCGCGCACTTCAAGGGAAATTTCCCGCACCAGGTGTCGATCAATGCCGCGCTGCTACCTGCGTTCGAGGATGCCGATCTGACCAGCGAGTGCCTGTACTGGCCGGTGCTGCTCGAGCCGCAGCTGCTCAAGGCCGACCACCTGCATCGCTTTGCCCTGACGCCTAAGGCCACAGGCCCGGTGTCGCACCTGCGCGTGAACATTCATCCGGACGGGGGCTTGAGCCGCGTCCGCGCACTCGGCAAGCCGGTGCGTGGCTGAAGCGCCGGGCGCGCAGATGCTGCTCACACCCACGCCGCTGACCGCCGCCGCCTTCGCGCCTTTTGGCGATGTGATCGAGACCGCCGGCCGCGCATCGCGCTGGATCAACCACGGCACCTGTGAGCGCTTCGACGACCTGGCGCAAGTCGATGTGGCGGGCGAGGGCGGTCGGCCGGCGATCAGCATCTTCCGCGCCGCGCCCCGCGCGCTGCCGCTGCCGCTGCGAGGCCTCGAGCGCCACCCACTGTCGAGCCAGGCGTTCTATCCGCTGCAGCAGCAGCCCTTTCTGATCGTGGTCGCGGAGGACGGCGATGGCCCGGTGGCGCCGCGGGTGCGCGTTTTCTTCAGTTCAGGCCACCAGGGTGTGAACTTTCGCCGCAACACCTGGCATCACGAGCTGCTGGCCCTGCAGCAGACCTCGCTGTTCCTGGTCATCGATCGCGGTGGTCCGGGGGAGAACTGCGAGCTGCTGTCCGTCGAGGCAGGACTTAGCATTGCGGCACTATGAATGCTGGTCGATAGCCGTCATCCAGCGCTGCCGCTCCGCGTTGGACAGGAACGAGGCCTCGAATGAATTGCGGGCCAGCAGCCGGATCTGCTGCGCCGACAATCCCAGGCCCTGCTGCACGGCCAGGTAGTTCTCAAGTACATAACCGCCGAAATAGGCCGGGTCGTCCGAATTGACGGTGACGCAGAGGCCGGCATCGAGCAGGCGCTTGAGATTGTGGGATTCGATCCGGTCGAAGACCTTGAGCCGGATATTCGATAGCGGACAGACGGTCAGCGGCATGCGCTCGCGCGCCAGCCGTTGCATCAGTGCGGGGTCTTCGTCGCAGCGGACCCCATGATCGATGCGCTCCACCTGGAGCAGGTCCAGCGCCTCGCCGATGAAGCCGGGTGGACCTTCCTCACCTGCATGTGCCACCAGGTGCAGCCCGGCGGCGCGCGCCCGCTCGTACACCTGCCTGAACAATGAGGGCGGATAGCCCAGCTCGGTGGAATCCAGGCCCACGCCGTGGATGGCATCACGGTGCTCGAGCAGCTCTTCGAGCGTCGCCATGGCGGCATCCGCGCCCAGGTTGCGGATGAAGCAGGGGATCAGGCGGTGCGTCATGCCATGGGCCTTCGAGGCCGTCGCGAGCGCGCGCGTCAGTCCCGACAGCACGCTCGTCAGCGCGATGCCGCGAGCGGTGTGTACCTGCGGATCGAAGAACAGCTCGACGTGGACGATGCCCTGTTTGTGTGCACGCGTGAGATACGCGCCTGCCAGCAGTTCAAAATCCTCGGCGTCGCGCAGCACGTCGGTCGCGGCATAGTAAATGTCGAGAAACGACTGCAGGCTCGTGAACTCGTAAGCCTGCCGCAACTCCTCGACACTGGCGTAGGGCAGCACGATGCCGTGCTTGCGTGCCAGTGCAAAGGCGAGTTCCGGCTCCAGCGTGCCCTCGATATGCAGGTGCAATTCCGCCTTGGGCAGGCCGCGAATAAACGCTTCCATGCTGCTCTCCATGCGCCGTGACTCTATACGATTCCCGCCGAGGATTGGTCAATCAGCTGTGTACAATGATCCGGCGAGGACATCACACTCATGGGCCAATTGACGACTCACGTGCTCGACACCAGCGCCGGCTTGCCTGCGGCGGGTGTGCGCATCGAACTGCTGCCGCTGGATTCGCCGGCGCCGCGCGCGATCGTGCGGATCACGGGCAGCGATGGCCGTTGCGCGGCGTTGCTGGCAGGGGAGGACTTGCGCGCCGGTCGCTACGCCCTGACCTTCGACACGGCGGCGTATTTCCGCGCGCGCGGCGTCGCGTTGCCGGAGCCCGCCTTCCTCGAACAGGCCGTCGTGCGGATCGGCATCGCCGATCCCTCGCAGCACTATCACGTGCCGCTGCTGATCTCGCCGTGGAGCTACTCGGTGTATCGCGGAGGCTAGCGGGTGGCGAGCGCGATGACGGCCTACCTGGCCGATTGGCTTGCGCTGCTGGTGCGCTGGCTGCACCTGGTCGCCGGCATTGCCTGGATCGGCGCCTCCTTCTACTTCGTCTGGCTGGACAATCACCTGCTGCCGCCGCGCGAACCCGACGAGGAATTGGCCGGCGAGCTGTGGGCCGTGCATGGCGGCGGCTTCTACGTGTCGCGCAAATTCCGGATCGCGCCGCGCGAACTGCCTCCCACGCTGCATTGGTTTTACTGGGAGGCCTATACGACGTGGCTGTCGGGGTTCGCGCTGCTGTGCCTGCTGTATTTCCAGCGGGCCGAAGGTTACCTGATCGACCCGGCCGTGGCCGCCCTGAGCAAGCCTGCGGCAATCGGCATCGCGCTGGCGGTACTGGCTGGTGCATGGCTTCTCTACGATGGGCTCTGCCGCTCGCCGTTGCAGCGGCGGCCCGGCGCGCTTGGCCTGGTGCTGGCGTCACTCTTCTGCGTGGAAGCGTTCGTGCTCTGCCATCTCTTCAGTGGCCGCGGCGCTTTCATGGTGTTCGGCTCGAGCCTCGGCACGATCATGGTCGCCAATGTGCTGTTCGTGATCATTCCGGGCCAGCGCGAACTGGTGCGCGCCAAGCGCGAGCAGCGAGCGCCGGATCCGGCAGCGGGACTGCGCGGCAAGCAGCGTTCGGTGCACAACACCTATATAACGCTGCCGGTGCTGTTCGTGATGATCAGCAACCATTACCCCACCACCTTTGGTGCGAACAACAATTGGGTGGTGCTGATTGCCATGAGTGTCGCCGGCGCCGGCATCCGCGCCTGGTTCGTCGCTCGGCACCGGCAGAGGCAATGGCAACCTTGGGGACTGTCGGCCGCCATCGTGTCGGCGATCTGCATCGCCGCGGTGGTGACTGCGCTGGCGCCGCGCGCCGGCTCGCGGACCGAGGTACGCGGCGCGGCCGGCAGTGAGGAACTGGCGCGCGTGCAAGCCATCATCGGGCAGCGCTGCGTCCCCTGCCACGCCACGCACCCGACGCAGGCCGGCTTCCCGGCAGCGCCGAACGGGGTGGTGCTGGAGAGCATGGGTGAGCTCATGCGGCATCTGCCGCAGATACAGCAGCAGCTCATCACCCGCGCGATGCCGCTGGGCAATCTCACCGGCATGACGCCGGAGGAGCGCGCGATCGTATTGCAGTGGGTCGATCAGGCCCTGGCGGGCGCCAGGTGATCAAGCTCTGGGCGCTGAATGCGATGACAGTGCCTGAGTTCGTGAACGCGCTCTCGGGCGTGTTCGAACTCACCGACTGGGTCGCCCAGCGAGCCGCCGCCTTCCGACCGTTCGATACAGTGCCACGGCTGCTCGAGGCGCTGCAAAGCGTGGTCGCGCGTGCCACCGAGGCGGAACAGCTGGCACTGATCCGCGCCCATCCGGACTTGGGAGCGCGCAGTGTGCAGTCGTCCGCATTGACGGCTGCATCGCTGAGTGAGCAGCGCCGCGCGGGACTGGATGGCGCTACGCCGGCCGAGGCCGCTCGACTGGCCGAACTCAACGCCGCCTATCAGCAGCGCTTCGGCTTTCCGTTCATACTTGCGGTTCGCGGACACGATCCGGCATCGATCATCGCCTGCTGCGAATCCCGGCTCACGCGCGGGCGGGACGACGAGCTGGCGACCGCGCTCAGTGAGATCGGCCGCATCGCCGGGTTCCGCCTCGCAGATCGCATCGGCTAACAGAAGGACTGCACTCGATGAAGCAACCCAACTGGCGCATCAGACTCACTCGCGGGGCAAAGCTGCTGTGCGCGCTGGCGGGCATCGCGACAGCGGTGCCGGCACCGGCGTCGGCAGCTGCGGCTGGCGAGCCGCTGGCGGTGAAAGTGCTGATCGTCAACATGTTCGGGCCGGAGGCGGCGCCGTGGCTGCATGCGCTGAAGGACTTGCGCGAGATTCGCGTGCCGGGCCTGTCCTCGGATTATCCGACCGTGCATTGCGATCCTCGCGCGGTGTGCCAGATGACCACCGGGATGGGTCATGCCAATGCTGCTGCCTCCATGATGGCGGTGCTCTACAGCGGCCTGTTCGATCTGCGGGAGACCTACGTGATCGTATCGGGCATCGCCGGCATCGACCCTTTGCGAGGCACCATCGGTTCGGTGGCCTGGGCGCGCTACGTGGTTGATGCAGGCATCGCACACGAAATCGACGCACGCGAGATGCCTCGCGGCTGGCAGGATGGCTACTTCGGCATACTGACCGACGGGCCGGGAAAGATACCCAAGTTCGAGTACCGAACCGAGATGTTTCAGCTGGACGAGAAACTGCTGCAGCGAGCGCTGGCGCTGTCGAAGACGGCAAAACTCGAGGACAGTGACGATGTCCGCAGCTATCGCGCGCACTATCCGTCGGCGCCTGCGAACGCGCCGCCGATGGTGATCGCATGCGACACACTCGCCGGTGATACCTGGTGGGTCGGTGAGCGACTGGGCCAGCACGCGCGCGACTGGACCAGGCTGCTCACTGGCGGCGCCGGTGTCTACTGCACCACCCAGCAGGAAGACAATGCCACGCTCAATGCGCTGACGCGCGGCTCGCAATCCGGTCTCGTCGATCTCAAGCGCGTGGCGGTCATGCGCAGCGGCTCGGATTTCGACCGGCAGTACCCGCATCAAAGTGCGTTCGAGGCACTCAAGGCGCAGGGCTCGATCGCAGGCACGATCAAGATCTCCACCGACAACCTGGCGATTGCGGGCATGCCGGTCGTGGATGCGATCGTCGCTGGCTGGGAGCAGTGGCAGCACGGCGTGCCGCCGCCATCACCTTGACGCGTCCGGCACTGCATCGCGCCTCGATCCTGCACTTTCGCGGCGATCCGGGCGCGCATGATGACCGGGCTGCTTTCGATTATTGGGAGCGGGGTGCGCTGCTGGTGCGTGACGGCCGCGTCCAGGCCGTCGGGGCCGCCAGCCAAATACGGGGCGATGCGGATACGCAGATCATTGATCACGGTCGGCGCCTGATCGTGCCCGGCTTCATCGACACGCACGTACATTGTCCGCAGACCGACATCATCGCTGCCGGCGGCGACAATCTGCTCGACTGGCTCGAGCGTTATGCCTTTCCCGAAGAACAGCGCTTCGCCGATCCCGCCCACGCCCGCAGCGTCGCGGACTTTTTCCTCGACGAGTTACTCAAGAACGGTACGACGACGGCGCAGGTGCTCTGCACCGTGCACCGGGCGTCAGCCGAGCAGCTGTTCGAAGCCGCCGCGGCGCGACAGCTGCGCATGATCGCCGGCAAAGTCCTCATGGACAACAACTGCCCCAAGGGCTTGTGCGAAAGCACCGCCGATGGCGAGCGCGAAACGCGCGAGCTCATCGAGACCTGGCATGGACGCGAACGATTGCACTATGCGATGACGGTGCGTTTTGCGCTGACCTCGAGCGAGGCGCAGCTGGCGAGCACCGGTGCGATGGCGCGGGAGTACCCGGATGTCTTCATCCACTCGCACCTGGCCGAGAATCGGGAGGAGATAGCGGCGGTGCGGCGCGCGTTTCCGCACGACCGCAGCTACCTGGGTGTCTACGATCGCTTCGGTTTGCTGCGGGAGCGCGCGACTTACGCGCATGGCATCTATCTGGATGACACCGATCGCCGGCGCATGGCGGAGAGCGGCGCTGGAATAGCCTTCTGTCCCAGCTCGAACCTGTACCTGGGCAGTGGCCTGTTTGATCTCGCGGCCAGCGATGCAGCCGGCATGCGTTACGCGTTGGCCACCGATGTCGGCGCTGGCAGCAGCTTTAGCATGCTGCGCACCATGGGCGAGGCTTACAAGGTGGCGCAGTTGCTGGGTCAAAGGCTCTCACCGCTGCGCGCCTTCTATCTCGCGACGCTGGCGGGGGCCCGTATGCTGCGGCTCGATGCGCATATCGGGCATTTCGCGCCCGGCACGGAAGCGGATTTCATCGTGCTGGATCCGGAGGCGACGCCACTGCTGGCGCGACGTATGCGGCAGGCCCGCACGCTGTCGGAGAAACTACAGCTGTATATGATCCTGGGGGACGAGCGGGCCATCGCCGGTACCTATATTCTCGGAGGCGCAGTATCCCGATGACGAGTCCACCATACCGACTGTATGCACGGCAGGGCGCCGGATCCCTGGCGCCGCAAATGCTGCTCGAGGAGATCGGTGCCGCGTATGAGCTGGTCTGGATCAGCAAGGCGCCCGCCGAGATAGAGGCCTACCGTCGCATCAGCCCCGCCGCCAAGATCCCGGCGCTGATCCTGCCGGATGGCACCGTGATGTCCGAGTCCGCTGCGATACTCATTCACCTGGCGGACGCTCATCCTGCCGCCGCGCTGGCGCCCGTTGCGGGTAGCTCGGCCCATGCCCGCTTTCTGCAGTGGATGGTGTTTCTTTCAGCGAATACTTACGAAGCCGTTCTGCGGTTCTATTACGCGCAGCGCTACTCAGCCGCAGGCGAGGCGGCGGCAGCGCAAATCAAGACGCAAGCCCTGGCAGACTGGACGAGCCACCTCGAGACCGTCCAGGCGGTATTGTCACCCTATGTACTTGGCGCAGAGCTGTCCGCCGCCGACCTTTACCTGTACATGCTGGCCAGCTGGTACCCGCTGGACGATCCCACTGTCGCGTCCGACTTCACGAAGCTTAAAGCTCATGCCGAGCTTCTGCGCCGCCGGCCCGCAACGCGCAAGGCGGAGAAGGATCACAGCGAGAGCTAGAGGCGCTTGCGGCCACTCAATTGGACCACTCCGGGCCTGCCAGAAACGCCACTTCATCATCGGTGGAGTTCCGACCCAGGATCCGATTGCGATGCGGAAACCGCCCGAAGCGAATAATGGCTGCCTGGTGCATCCGCACATATTTCGTCCAGGTTTCATCACCAAGCTGCCCGATCAGGCGCACTGCCAGCGCAACATGTTCCTGATCCTCGCTGTGCTCGAATGGCAGATAAGCGAAATATCGCTCCGCTGGCGTCATCGGCAGATCAAGCCCCTGTGCTATGAGATGCTCAGCCAGTCGGCGCGCCAGCGGATCACTGGCAAAGGCGCGCGGCGTCCCTCGAAACATGTTGCGGGAAAACTGATCCATGACGACGATCGCCGCGAGCAGGTGCGCGCGCCGGCGAGCTCCTGGGCATCACTCATTGCAATGCGGCCGTGCAGTTCGATGAAGTCTTTTCGTATCCGCTCGTCAAGCGCATCATTGCCGGCAAACCAAAGCTCTGAATCGATCTCGCGGAACCAAAAGTCAAGCACCCGCCCGACCCAGGGAGGCTCGTTCATTCCGGCAGCCCCGCCAGCCGCAGCGACTGCTCGAGGTTTGCAGCAACGTCGCTCAGTTTGTAGGGTTCTGTTGCCAGCAGGCGCTGGATCGAGAAATTCGGCCGCAGCGCCAGGCACTCAGCGGCAAGCGCGCGCGCATGGTCAAGATTCCCCACACGCGCATGGCAACCCGCCAGATAGGCGGCATCAGCAAAGTTGCGCAACGGAATGTGCTCGAACATCATCAACGCTTCCGGATATCGACCCAGAGCCATGTAGCTGCGACCTTTTTGTCGCCAGAACCACGGAGGATCGAAGTAAGGATCGGCCTCCTTAGCGCGGGCGCTCCAACTCAACGCCTCTTCCGCGTCGCCGGCATAGCCCAGCACGTATGCCATGTCCGCCAGATTCCATTGGTTGTTCGGATTGAGTTCCACGGCACGCCGCATGTGCAGTAAAGCGGGTTCAAATGCGCGCCGAAACAGGTAGACCTGCGCCAATAGCGAATGACAGGTACTCTCGCTGTCATCGAGTTCTACCGCACGCCTGGCCAGTGCGTAAGCTTCGTCCAGGTACGCTGTCGAATCCCCGGCCTGCTTCTTCCAGGCAGCCACACGCATGTTGGCAAGCAGGCCGTAGGCCATGCCATAACCAGGATCGATCTGGATGGCTTTCTCGAATAGTTGCGTGGCCTCCGCCGCACATAGCGGAATCGTCCCACGGCAATGCATTGCCCCTGAGGACGCACTCGTAGGCCTCAAGACTTGAAGGACGCTTGCGGCGCGCACGGTCCGTATCGGTCATCTGAACGCGACCCACCAGCGTGCTCACGATCTTGTGCGCGAGTTCGTCGTGGACCGCAAAGAGTTCGGCTGCTTCCCGGTCGTATCGGTCGCCCCACACCTGCTGACCTGTGGAGGCTTCGGTCAGCTGCACGGCGATACGGATGCGATCGCCGAGCCGGCGGACGCTGCCCTCGACCACGAAGCGGACATTCAGCTCGCGCGCGATGCGGGCGATCGGGATGACGGTTCCCTGGTACTTGAAAGAGCCCAGTCGGGAGCGGACCTCCAGCAATCGCCACCGGGCAAGCTCGGTGATGATGTCCTGGCTGAAACCGTCACAGAAAGAATCCTGCGTGGGATCGCCATTTAAATTGGCGAAGGGCAACACGCAGATCGTCACCCGCGTCGCGCTGGTGGGGCGCGGCGGTGTCCGCGGTGAGGCACGGCTTGAATCTGACGGGCGTGCTGCGACGGGTTTGCCCGCCAAGTGGCAGCGCAGATCCTGCGCCATGGCGGCCGCGGTGTCGTAGCGTGCGTCGGGCTCCTTCTCGAGTGCCTTGAGCACGATGGCATCCAGATTCCCGCGCAATGCGCGCTTCAACGCCCGCAAACTCATTCCTCGCGCGTTGGCCGCCGCCGGCTCTATCCGCTCGCTTGGATTGCACGGCTTAGCATGAGGAGGCCGCGCCCCGGATAGCAGCTCGTAAAGCAATATGCCCAAGTGAGTAGATATCGCTGCGTACATCGACCGCATCGCCCAGCAGCAGCTCCGGGCTGGCATAGTCGGGCGTGAGCGCCCGGCCGTAGAGACCAGTCAGCTGGCCCGCTGTCGGCGCGGTTCGCTCGCCCGCCAGCAGTTTTGCCACACCAAAATCCAGCAGCCGCACCTGCCCCGAGTCGGTCACCAGTACATTGGAGGGCTTGAGATCCCGGTGAATGATCTGTTTGCTGTGCGCGAACTCGACTGCTTCGAGGATCTGCAGAAACAGCTCCACTCGAGCGCTCACGATGCACTGCTCGCGATCACACCAGGTGGTGAGTGCCTCTCCGCGGACGTATTCCATCGCCAGGTAGGCCCGCCCATCCTCGGCGATGCCCGCGTCATACAACCGGGCGATCAGGGCGTGCTCGAGGCTGGCCAGGATGTCGCACTCGAGCGCAAAGCGCTGTGCGAGATGCTCATGCTGTTGTTGCTGTCGGGGAAGTTTGAGCGCGAGCTCGCGCCGGAACGCGCCGTCGGCTCGCCGCGCAAGCCAGACCTCGGCCATGCCGCCCGCGCCCAGCGGGCGCAGCAACTCATAGGGACCGACGCGCGCGCCCGTCAGCAGGCCATTATCGGAACCCTGCGGAGAGTCGGTTACCAATTGGGGCAGCTGCTCTAGCTCCGCGCCCGGATCGCATCCGGCTTCAGGGAGCAGCGCCCGGCGCAGCGCCGTGGCCAGGTGCCGGCATTCGGCTGGCAGGCCCTGCAGCCATGCGCGCCGCGCGGCTTCTTCGAGGGGGAGGGCTTCATCCAGCAGCCGACTCATGAGCCCCATATCCGCGGCCGAAAGCTTCATCGTCTGTCTCCGAGTCCCGGACAAGTTAGCTCACTTTTGCACGGCCGGCACCTGGACCCCTGGGCCGCGGCCATCCGTTATGCGGACGCGCTGTCAGACGAACCCGCTGGCGCATCCCTGTATGGCCGACATCAAGCGCAAGGCGAAGCGCCTAGTGTGCGGCACCCCACAGGAGATTCTTCATGCCGGCTAAACGCAAGTCCCCGTCCAGTAAAGGTGCCGCTGCCTCGAGCAAAGCCGCGTCACGCAACACACAGAGCCGCCCGTCCCATGCAGGACCGGCAGGGGACGACCCGCTGGCGAAACAGGCCGCCGATACGCAGTCCACGGCGGCTGCATTCGAATTCAATGCCAACAAGGCGGCCGAGCATGGACGCGACAATGCCATCGCACCGCCGGAAGGCCAGCATGCCACGCCGGCGTCTCCCCAGGTCTCGGCCAGCACCCTGACCGAGCTCAACGATGCCGGCAAAGCCGGCGCCGCGGCAGCTGCCGGCAAGAATCCGGCCGTCGGTCCGCTGCACAGCGTCCGCGTGGACAATGGTGATCAACCACTGACCACCAACCAGGGCGTGCTGGTGGCCGACAATCAGAATTCCCTCAAGGCCGGGCTGCGCGGCCCGACCCTGATGGAGGATTTCATCCTCCGCGAAAAGATCACGCATTTTGACCACGAACGCATACCCGAGCGCATCGTGCATGCGCGCGGCTCGGGCGCCCATGGTTACTTCGAGAACTACAAGCCGTTGAGCAAACTCACGCGGGCGGCCCCGTTTGCGAAGGCCGGTAAGCGCACGCCGGTATTCGTGCGTTTCTCCACGGTGGCGGGCGAGCGTGGCTCGGTTGACACGGCACGCGATGTCCGCGGCTTTGCGGTCAAGTTCTATACCGATGAGGGCAATTGGGACCTGGTCGGCAACAACATCCCCGTGTTCTTCATCCAGGATGCGATGAAATTTCCGGACCTGATCCACGCGGTGAAGCCCGAGCCGCACCATGGTATGCCGCAGGCAGCCTCCGCCCACGATACGTTCTGGGATTTCATTTCGCTGATGCCCGAGTCAACCCACATGATGATGTGGGCCATGTCGGACCGCGCGATCCCGCGCAGCCTGCGCATGATGCAGGGCTTTGGCGTGCACACGTTCCGCCTGGTCAATGCCGAGGGCGATTCGGTGTTCTGCAAGTTCCACTGGACGCCCAAGCAGGGCACGCATTCCCTGGTCTGGGATGAGGCGGTCCGGATCTCCGGCGCAGACCCTGATTTCCATCGCCGCGACCTGTGGGAAGCGATCGAAGCCGGCGAGTATCCGGAGTGGGAGCTGGGATTGCAGACCTTCACCGAGCAGCAGGCCGAAGAGTTCTCCTTCGATGTGCTCGATGCGACCAAGCTCGTTCCCGAGGAACTGATTCCCGTGGTGCCGGTCGGTCGCATGGTGCTGGATCGAAACCCGGATAATTTCTTTGCCGAGACCGAGCAGGTGGCCTTCTGCACCGCGCACGTGGTCCCCGGCATCGACTTTAGCAACGATCCGCTGCTGGCGGGCCGCATTCACTCCTATGTCGACACGCAGATCACCCGCCTCGGCGGTCCGAATTTCCACGAAATTCCGATCAATGCGCCGTTGGCACCGGTGCACAACAACCAGCGCGACGGCCTGCATCGACAGGCGATAGCGCGCGGCCGTGTGGCATACGAGCCCAATTCGCTCGGCGGGGGCTGCCCATTCCAGGCCGGGGCGAAAGGCTTCGTGTCCTTTCCGCAACCGTTGCAGCAGGCGCGTCAAAGCGTCGACAAGTTGCGCGGCAAGCCCGAGAAGTTCGCCGAGCATTACAACCAGGCAACTCTTTTCTTCGAAAGCCAGACGCCGATCGAACAGGCGCACATCGTCGGTGGCTTCCGCTTCGAACTGAGCAAACTCACGGTGCCGGCGATCCGCACGCGCATGCTCGCTTCCCTGCGCAATGTTTCGGAGGATCTTGCCGGTCAGGTAGCAGCAGGATTGGGCATCGAGCTGCCCGAGCCCATGCCGAGAGCGCTGCCAAGGGCGCCGCGGCCGGAAGTCAAAGCCTCACCGGCACTGTCATTGCGTGCCCGGCCAGGCGAGGCGGGCATCCGCACACGGCGCGTCGCCATCCTGGTGGCGGAGGGCGCTGAAGCCTATCCCATCACCCAGCTGCAGCAGTCGCTGCTCGAGGCCGGCGCCGTCCCGAGACTGATCGGCCCGCGGCTGGGTTCGTACCATTCCGCGGAGGGAGAGACTCTGGAAGCGGATGCCAGCCTGGAAAATAACCCCATGGTGCTGTTCGATGCGCTGGTGCTGCCTTCGGGCAAGACGGCGGTGGAGGAGCTCTCGCAAATAGGGCAGACAGCGGAGTTCGTTCAACTCGCCTACCGGCATTGCAAGACGATTCTCGCCTTTGGCGAATCCAAAGATCTGCTCGAAGCGGCCGGCGTCATGCTTGCGCTGCCGAACGATGAGCCCGATCCGGGGATCATCGCGGGAGAGGCGGACGAGGCCGATGACCTGATCGCGAAGTTCACGCAAGCCATGACGCGTCACCGTCATGACGAACGCGACCAGGATCCGCCACGGGTGTAGCGTCCGATCAGGCCGAGACTGATCAGCGCGATCAGAGTCAGCAGGCCTGCCGAGCTTAGATAGTAGCCCACGGCTGCAACGCCATACTGCGTTGCCAGCCGTGTGGCGATGTAGGGCGCCAGCGAGGCACCGACGATGCCGGCGAGATTGAAACTCAGCGAGGCGCCGGTGTAGCGCACGGTCGTCGGGTACAGCTCGGTCAGTGCGGTGCCCAACGGGCCGTAGGTCAGACCCATGAGCGCGAATCCCAGGCTCAGGAAGAACAGCATGCCGGCGCTGCTACCCGAGCCGAAGAGCCGGCCGTAGATGAGTCCGTAGAGCATGATCCCCAGGGTGGCCGCGATCAGCACCAGAAAGCGGCCGTAGCGGTCTGCCAGCGCCGCCGAGACCGGAATCATCAGTGCAAAGAACAGCACGCCGGTCATCTGCAGAATCAGGAAGTCGCGTCGCGTGTAGCCGTAGGCAGCGATGGCCCAGCTGAGTGAGAACACCGTCATCAGGTAGAAGATGATGAAGGTCGCCACGGCGGCAAAGGTGCCGAGCAGCACTGTCCGCGCATGGTGCGACCAGAGCGTGAGCATGGGCACGCGCACGCGCTCGTTGTTGGCGACCGCGCGGGCGAATACCGGCGTCTCGGTCAGCCGCAGCCGCACGTACAGCCCAACGAACACCAGCAGCGCACTGGCGAGGAAAGGGATGCGCCAGCCATAAGCGAAGAATTGCGCATCGGTCAGATGATCGCTCAGCAGCAGGAAGATGCCGCTGGAGCAGAGGAAGCCCACCGGCGCGCCGAACTGCGGGAACATGCCATAGCGCGCGCGTTGGCCCTCCGGCGCGTTCTCGACCGCCAGCAACACCGCGCCACCCCATTCGCCGCCGAGTCCCAAGCCCTGGCCGAATCGGCACAGCGACAGCAGTAGCGGCGCGAACACACCGATCGAGGCATAGGTGGGCAGCAGGCCGATCAGCACGGTCGAAAGGCCCATCGTCATCAGTGAGGCGACGAGGGTCTGCTTGCGACCGATACGATCGCCGAAATGTCCGAACAGTACCGATCCCACCGGGCGCGCAAAGAAGGCCAGTGCGAAAGTGGCCAATGATTGCAATACGGCGGCCGTCGGGTCGCTGGCGGCGAAGAAGAGCCGCGGGAACACCAGCACCGCGGCGGTGGCATAGATGTAGAAATCGAAGAACTCGATCGTGGTGCCGATCATGCTGGCGAAGAGCACGCGGCCAGCGTTGGGGTGTTTTAGGGGCGTATTCGCAGCCCATCGACGGCGAACGTGACAGGACCCGCATATCGGCGTGCAATCGACTCGGTGACCGCTGCGCGATCCTTTTCCACGGCGGGCGAGAGATGGCTTAGCAGCAGCGCCTTCACGTGGGCGCCTGCTGCGACGGCGCCAATGTCACCCGGCGGCGAGTGCAGGGAGTAGAGAACATCGGGTGAATCGGGGCGATCAAGCACCACCTGATCAAACACGAGCAAGTCGGCGCCGGTTGATAGTTTCGCGAGGGCGGGCAGGCCGCTCGGATCCACATCCCCGCTGAAGACGATGCTCTTGCCGCGATAGTCGATCCTGTAGATGATCGCCGGCGCATCGCCGTGATGGCCCGCAATGGCGCTGATCCTGAGATCACCCTGCGCAAGAATCACCGCCGGTTCCCCGACATGGCCGGGGCGCGGCAGATCGGTGACGTTGAAGGTGATCGGAGACGCAAAGTCCTTCAGATAGGCAAAGGCACCGTCGGCACTAAACAGCAGCTTCATGAACCGGCTCGTCGATGGAAATGCCGAGGCTTCGCCCCGTGCTATCTGGCCATGCGGGCCGTAGACATCGAAATGGATGGGGCCGCTTGAGGACACAGCGCGTGCCTTGATGATGCCGGGCAACTCAGCCGCGTGATCGACGTGCAAATGGGTCAGCAGCACGGTGTCGAGCGACTCGAGCGAAACCCGGGCTTCGCCGAGGCGAGCGAACGAGCCGGGGCCTGCATCGACCAGGACCCGCGGTTTGCCGTCAATGAGAATGAGGTAGCTCGAGGAGGCGCGACCCGTGGCTCCCGGCCCACCGGAACCGAGGACGAGCAACTGCAAGCCTGGCCCATCGGCGCTTTCAGTCGTGGGACTGCTTTGCGCGCCGGCACCCGTACTTAAGGTGAGGCCGGCAAGGAGTAATGTCGTGAGCAGTGTTTTACGAAACGCGGTCACCGCGGCTCCGAGGCAAGTCACCCCTTGCAAACAGCCGATCTTACCCCATCGAGTGCTACCGAGCGCCCGGCTGGTTGCAGCGGTAACCCCAGGCGCCCGAGACCCGGGAACTTCAGTGCGGGCCTGCGAATATCGACACCAGCCACGGCGCCGAGCAGATTGAGTTCGATGCCTTCATACCAGCCAATCATAAGACCCAGGTATCCGCCGAGGTTCAACCGTACCCCGGTCCTGGAGGGGGACCATCCGAACCAGCGGCCATCGTAGGGAAAGTCCTTGCCGACGGCAGTCGCGGGCAGGGCGGCTTTCATCGCCGCGGCCTGCATGATGGCGGCCACAAAGGTGTTGGAATTCGGACCGGGCCAGAGACGATAATCCCCCGGCTGTGGATAGCGATAATTGCGGATGGTGGCGCGGATTGTCGGAATCATGCGCGCTGCCTCGACACCATCGGCGGCGAAAATCAGCTCGGGCTCGCTGCCGAACCAGCGGCCGTCCGGCGCAAAGCGATCCTTCCAGATGGGTCCGCCCCAGGCCGTGTAATCAAACCGCTCGTAGGCGGGCGCGAACGAATCCTTGATGACGACCCAGCTGTGGCTTGCCAGGCTTCCGCGCCAGCTGACCGTGGGAGCCGAGAAGATCCGAACCACCGCCACCGGCATGCGATGGGCCGGGGGCAGCCAGCGCATGCTGGAGCGATCCGCGGAACGCCAGTCGACATCCCGTGCGCGGAATCGATACAACACCACGGAGGCGAAGACCGGCAGCACGTAGAACAGCACGAACAGGATAAAAATGACGCGCATGACCACCCGGGCATTGTAGCCGTCGAAGGGCCGTGACTGAGGGCGCCCCGCGGCATTTTCAAGTGAGCCGTCGCTGACGCGCGCCCGCGAGCGCTGCCGACGGCCCCCGACAGGCGGCGAGAGCATTATCACGATAGTCCATGTCTACGTCACCGAAGAGCTCCTCAGCGCGAACCCTCAAGCCGCCTATCGAACCGATGCTGGCGCAGCTGGCGGACGAACTCCCGGCGGGCGATTACCTGTACGAACCCAAGTGGGATGGGTTTCGGGCGATCGTCTTCCGCGGCAAGGACGATGTGTATATCCAGAGTCGGGATGGGCGACCGCTGGATCGCTATTTTCCGGATCTGCACGCGATACTACTCGACCGGCTACCACCTCACTGCGTGGTCGACGGCGAGATCGTCATCGTCGGAGCAAAGGGCCTGGACTTCGATGCCCTGCAGCTGCGGCTGCACCCGGCGGCATCGCGCGTCGCGAAGCTTGCGAAAGAAACGCCGTCCTCATTCGTCGCTTTCGACGTGCTCGCCATAGGAACAGCGAGTTTGATGGGCGCGCCGCAGACGGCCCGCCGCGCGGCACTCGAGAAGCTGCTCGCCAAGGCGAAGCCACCGGTCCATGTGACCCCGGCCACTCGCGACCGTGCGGTAGCCCGGGACTGGTTGGCGCGCTTCGAAGGCGCGGGCCTGGATGGCGTGGTGGCGAAACCCGCATCCGGTCCGTACCTGCCGGGTAAGCGAGCGATGATCAAAGTGAAACACGCGCGCACCGCGGAGTGCGTCGTGGCTGGGTTTCGTTGGCACAAGAGCGGTAAGGACGCGGTGGGTTCTTTGTTGCTGGGTCTCTACGACGAGGACGGAGTGCTGCAGCATGCCGGCGTGACGTCATCGTTCACGATGGATATGCGCCGGCAGCTCGTGAAGTTACTGGCGCCGCTGCGCAAGAAGGCCGCAGACAAGCACCCCTGGCTCGAGGGGGCGGCCGCTACCGCCGCATCGAGCAGAAAGCCCGGCGCACAGAGCCGGTGGAGCCAGGGCAAAGATCTATCGTGGGAACCGCTGCGGATCGAACGCGTCTGCGAGGTCAAGTACGACCACATGCAGGGTGATCGCTTCCGGCATGCCACGCAGTTCCTGCGCTGGCGGCCCGACAAGCGGCCACGAGACTGCCGGTATGATCAGCTAGAGGTGGCGAAGCCCTATGAGCTGGACAAGATTTTTTTATCCAGCCGCCATGCGCCATAGAATGATCGCCACGAATATGATCACCACCAGACCGCTGAGCGCAGTAAGCAGTGACGGCCCGGGAGCAGTGCGGTTTGCCGATCTGACATTTAGCCGGATGGTCGGCACAATCCTGGTGTGGCGTTGGAAGCGAAACCCCATGGCAGAGGCTAACACCCGGCATACTCGCGATGCCGGCACCGGTCGTCATAATTGAACGCTCGCTGTGTCACAGCAATTCGGTGAGTAAATTGGGAGCGTAGCGATGCTGACTTTCCTGCTCTGGCTCGTGCTGCTGGTAATCTGCTGGCCATTGGCGATCATCGCGCTGGTTCTCTGGCCGCTGATCTGGCTCATTTCGATACCATTTCGGCTGCTCGGCATTGCCTTCGATGGCGTGTTTGGGTTGATACGAGCCGCTATCCTGCTGCCGGCGCGATTGCTGGGCGGCCCCCGGCCACACTAGCCCGCGGCTTTCATTAGAGCTGCAGGCGCCGGCGTCGGGCCGTGATGCTCGCCGTGTCCACAATCTCGACATTCGCAAGGTCCGTGGCCAGCTTGACCTGATTTCGACCGGCGCACTTGGCCTCATACAGCGCACGGTCGGCGTCCTCCACCATTCGCGCGGCCGCGGCATCGCTAGTGAGCTCGGCGGTGGCAACGCCGATGCTGACCGTCACCACGCGCTCCGGACTACCGGCATTGTCGATTCGCAGGTTCTGCACTGCCATCCGCAGTCGCTCCGCGACGGATTGCGCGGCGGCCGGAGGGCTGTCGCGCAGCAGGACGATGAATTCCTCGCCACCGTAGCGCGCCAGCACATCATCCGGATGCATCAACGCGCGCTGCAGAGACCGGGCGACTTCGCGCAGGCAGCCGTCGCCCACGGGGTGGCCATAGCGATCATTGAGCAGCTTGAAGTGATCGATGTCGATCATCAGGATCGCCTGCTGCCCAGGACGGCGCTCGCCGCGGCAGGCGCGCGCCAGTGCCTCGGTGAAGAAGTGGCGATTGGGCACGCCGGTCAATGCATCGGTCCAGGCGATGGTCTGCAGCGCCGATGCCTCCCGCCGCAGGGCTTCGCGATGCTCGATCTGATACACCTGGATCAGGGTCGTTCGCACGCCGATTCCGAGCACGGCGATCAGGATGCCCGCGCAGCCCCAGAGATAGTCCACGCGGATCAGGAACAGGGACGCGGTGAGCAGCGCGACCGCCAGCAGGATCGGGCTGCCGCTGCGAACCATGCGCACCAGGGTCGGGTTCGCGGCGCGCACTCGGCTAGCAGACGGCGCTGCCAGCGCGAAGAAGCAGAGCACCGCAAAGGCTACCGTGACGACAGTGCCATACTCCGGCCCGAAGGCGGGGTTGCCTGCAAAGTAGTGATCATTGATGAAAACAATGACGGTGTAGACGGACATGTAGATGCTGAGCGCACGGAACAGGTCGCGTTCATCGCGGTCCTCCGCGACGTACCAACGGACCAGCGCCGCCGCGGCAAGCGAAAGGTTCTGCAGGTCCAGCAGCCACACGAGGTATGCCACGCCGGCTTCCGCGGGAGCCGAATGGTCATTGATCATGTGCCAGGTGTACTGGAAGTAGACGCAGGCGAGCGCCAGCGCTACCAGCGCATCGACCACCCGCAGCAGCTGCCGCCCATGCAACCGCCAATCGCTAGCCAGCAGGTAAGTGGTCGGTACCACCGCGAGGTTGAACGCCAGCATGCTCGCGCGGTACATCTCGTTTTGCCGGTGCAGCACCATTTCCTGCCAGAGATTTCCGAAGGCGCCCACAGCCCAGATAGCCAGGGCCCATGAGAGGGCGTACCAACCGTATCGCACCGAGGTGGTGTGCAGGCGACCGCGCCGGAGCGTCGCTGCAGCCGCGAGCAGCGGGGCAAGCACCATCAGGATATAGGCTGCAGGCCCAGTCACCGACGGGCCGAAGGCGGCCAACACAAGGAGCTGCACCGAAAGGAAGGCTAAGGGTAGGTATAGCGACATGAACTATTCAGGCTCGGTCGGGACCTGAAGTCTACAACGTGCGTCGGGCCCAGATTGGCGACACAAAGCTCAGAAAAGGGTTCTCCCCGCCCATTTGTAGCTCTCGGGCGGCGAGCTGGGGGGGTGAAATCAGACATCGAGGGGGCGAGTGGTCGCCGACGTGATCGATCAGTCCGTGTCCATTAGTTCTTGGGCGACAGCAAGTCGGTCAGCAATGTCGCGCGGGTCTGGGCTTCCTGCTTGGCCCGGCGTCGCATCTCCTCCATGGCTTCCCGGCGCGGATCCAGCGGTTCGTTGGGCCACTGCTGCAGGATATCCTGCTGCAGGGCACGGAACTCCTCCTTATTCTCGGGGTGAGTCAGAATGTAGAGGTCATTGCGCAGCACGCCGCGCAGCATCTTTTCAGCGACCTCCACCGGGTCCATGCCCACCTCGAACACCGTACGCATCTGCTCGGCCACCTCCGTGGATGCCGGAAAGCGAGTGTTCGAATACTGCGCGGGTCGGCGCAGCGCCGACTCAAAAGCGTTGGTCCGGACCAGCGCCGGCGTCATGAGCGAGACGCCGATGTTATGCGGTGCCAGATTGTCGTGCAGGCATTCGGTGAGCCCCCGCACGGCGCACTTGGACGCCGTGTAGATGCCCGCCTGCGGTCCGGGCAGAAACGCGGCCATCGAAGATACATTGACGATATGGCCGCCTTCCCCATGTGCCTTGATCCGTGGGATGAAGCTCACCAGGCCATTGACCACACCGCCGAAGTTCACGCCCATGATCCAATCGTAGTCATCGTAGGTCGCCTCGTCGGTTGGACCAAATACGCTGACACCCGCGTTGTTGACCAGCAGGTGAAGTTTGCCGAATGCCGCGTCGATTTCCTCCGCGGCGCGGGCCATGGCCACCCGATCGGTGACGTCGAGGCGGATGGCGTGGACCTCGTGACCGGCCTCTCCGAGTTCGGCACGGGCCCACGCCCACTGCTCTTCCCGTCGATAGCTGACCGCGACCCGCATGCCGGCAGCGCTCAAGACCTTGGCGATGCCAAGCCCAAGGCCGCCAGCGCCGCCGGTGATGAAAGCCGATTTGCCCGCAAGATCGCGCATGACGAGCACGAGTCTAGCAGCAGACAGAAGGTAAATTATCGCCGCCACGACCGCCTTCGACTATCTTATGGCAGTGGCTAAATCGAACGATGTGACTGGGATGGCGCGTCGGGAGTTTCTCCGCGCCGCCGCTGCGATGGGCATCGGCACTCTCATCGGTGCCCGGGCCTCGGGAGAATCAGCCGAAGACGACTATGTGCTGCCGGTGGCCAATGGGGAGCGTCCGTTGGCGCAGTACCCGCAGAAGCGCCCGCTCATCCTGCAGACTTCCCGGCCGCCCCAGCTGGAAACACCTTTCGAGATGTTTGACGAGGGCGTCATCACCGCCAACGACGCGTTTTTTGTCCGCTATCACCTGGCAGGGATTCCCACCGAGATTGATCCGGATTCTTTCCGGATCAGCGTCAAGGGGAAGGTCAATACAGCGCTGGAACTCAGCTTAGGGGACCTCAAGAAGCTGGATGCAATCGAGTACGTGGCTGTCAACCAGTGCTCAGGCAATAGCCGTGCTTTTTCCACGCCCAGAGTGGCCGGCGGGCAGTTCGGCAATGGCGCCATGGGTAATGCGAAGTGGCGGGGCGTGCCACTGAGGACCGTGCTCGACATGGCCGGTGTCCAGGCCGGGGCCAGGCAGGTGCGATTCGATGGTCTGGATGGGCCGGTGTTGCCAGCTACGCCCGATTTCGCCAAGGCACTCGAGGTTGATCACGCATCGGACGGCGAAGTCATGCTGGCCTACTCGATGAATGACGCGGACCTGCCGATGCTCAACGGCTATCCGCTGCGTCTCATCGTCCCGGGATTCTTTGGGACCTACTGGGTGAAGCATTTGAATGAAATCACAGTGCTCGATGCGGTCCTCGAGAACTTCTGGATGACGAGTGCCTATCGGATACCCGATAACCCCTGCGCGTGTGTGCCGCCCGGCAGCGCGGCCAAGAAAACAGTCCCGATCTCCCGCTTGCCTGTGCGGTCGTTCATTACGAATCTGAGAGATGGCGCAACCGTGAAGGCCGGGCATCCGGTGCTGGTGCGTGGGATCGCATTCGACGGCGGTTATGGCATACGCGAAGTCGGTGTGTCGGTTGATGGCGGCCAGACCTGGAGGGCGACCAATCTGGGCCGGGATTTGGGCAACTATTCTTTCCGGCAGTGGCAGACGACCTGCTTGTTCAAGCGGGGACCGCATACGATCCAGGTGCGCGCGCTCAACCAGATCGGACAGTCGCAGCCGCTCGATGCGCTTTGGAACCCGTCGGGCTATATGCGCAACGTCGTCGAAAGAACCCATGTGACGGCTGCATAAATGATCGCCAGCCTAAAGCGCGCGGGCAGGATCTGGGTGCTCCCATTCGCGGTGGCCGCGGCGACCGGGTGTCTCGCGGACAGTCTCAAAATAGAGTTGCCGTTGGAAGCTGCGCGGCTAAAACCCGGCCCCGGGGCGGATATGGCCAATGGACATTGCCTGATCTGCCATTCGGCCGAATACGTGACCACGCAGCCGCGCGACAAACCCCTGGCCTTCTGGAAGGCCGAAGTGGAGAAAATGAAGCGGGTGTACGGGGCGCCGATTCCCGAGGAGCAGATCAACCCCATTGCGGAGTATCTGGCGCAAAGTTACGGGACTGGAGCGCCCTGACCGGAAAACTCTCCTGACGAGGCCTCGGTGTCAGCGTCCGCTGACGCGCGTGAAGTGGCTTACCCAGGTCCCGACCGCGCGCCCTACCGCGTACGATTACTTATTGGTTGGGGGTGCCACTTTGCCGCTGTGGACAATATTGGGGTCGGTATTGACTACGCTGGTCGTCGTGATCCTGGTGCTCAATGTCCGAAAGCCGGAAAAAGAGCCCGATCACCGGGTTGCGCGCCATTACAACATCGTCGATCCACAAATGCGGCGCGAAATGGGCGTGCTGCTCGGGCCGGCAATTGTTGCGGGTAATCGAATCGAGGCCTTGCAGAATGGCGATGAGATCTTCCCGGCGATGCTCGAAGCGATCCGGGGAGCTAAGCGCACCATCACCTTCGAGACCTATATCTACTGGTCGGGCGCTATCGGCGAGCAGTTTGCGCTGGCGCTTATTGAGCGAGCCCGCGCGGGCGTCTGTGTCCATGTGATGCTCGATTGGGTGGGCTGCGACAAGATTTCTGCAGGACTCCTCTCACGGATGAAGAGCGGCGGCGTGGAAGTCGAGCGCTACCACCGCGTTCGCTGGTTCATGCTCGGCCGATTGAACAACCGCACGCATCGCAAGGTTCTGATCATCGATGGCGCCCTGGGCTTTACAGGCGGCGTTGGAATCGCGGATCAGTGGTCGGGTCACGCCCAGGATGCCTCGCACTGGCGCGACATGCACTTCAGGGTCACAGGTCCAGTGGTCGCGCAAATGCAGGCGGCATTTCTGGACAACTGGATCAAGACCACGGGGCACGTTCTGCACGGCGACGATTATTTTCCACAGATCGAGCCCAGCGGTGCTCTGGAGATGCAGATGTTCATCAGCTCGCCAGAGGGCGGCAGTGACAGCATGCGGCTCATGTACCTGACAGCCATCACCGCCGCGGAGCGCCGGATCGACATAGAGGCGGCTTACTTCGTTCCCGATCGGCTGATGATTCGCGAGTTGATTGGCGCACGCGGGCGCGGTGTTCGTATCCGCATCCTCGTGCCGGGCAGTCACATCGACTCGAAGGTCGTGGGCATCGCCTCCAAACACGAGTGGGGACTTCTGCTCGAGAATGGCGTGCAGATTTTTGTGTACCAGCCGACGATGCTCCACTGCAAGATGCTGATATTCGATGAGTACATGACCTCGGTCGGCTCGACCAATTTCGACATGCGTTCCTTCGAGCTCAACGATGAGGCCAGTCTGAACGTTTACGATGCTGGATTCGCGCAGTACCTGACGGGGGTTTTCGAGCGCGACCTGGCATTTTCGAGGCCTTATACGCTCGCGCACTGGCAGCGCCGAGGCTGGCGCGAGAAGTTGGAGGAAGAGGTGCTCAATCCGGTGCGCTCGCAGCTTTAGCGCCGCCGATGCCCAGAATTCCCGCAGATCTTCACGTCTTCGCTGGCGATGACAGCACCCTCACGCGATGGGAACGCTGGACCGGGCATGCCGGGTACGTCGCCGAAGGGGTGTTTTATCTGCCGCTCGGGTTCTTTGCGCTGCTCGCGGCCGTGGGCAGTGAGCAGCCCAACGGATCGACCGGAGCATTGGCGAAGCTCGGCGGGACCGTGCTCGGCGATGCGCTGCTGGCGCTGCTGGCGTTCGGTTTGGCGGCGTTTGTGGTGTGGCAACTGGTCGTGGCGATCGCAGATCCGGAGCATCGCGCGCAGCGCAGCACTACCCAGCGCCGCATGGTGCGCCTGGGACATCTCTCAGACGGCTTGTTTCACTGCGCTTTCGTGGGTCAGGTGGTGTGGAGCATCTTCGGCTTCAGCCGGTCGATCGATGAAAAACAAAGTCAGGTCAGATGGACGGCGCGGATGCTGGCGCTGCCCTGGGGACGTCACCTGCTGGCACTTGTGGGTACCGGCATCGTGATCTTCGGACTCTGGCAGTTCTACCGCGCGTTAACCAGCGACAAAAACAAACGAGTACAACTCAGCCGCACGCGCTTTCGACTGGCAATCAGCGCGCTCGGCATCTATGGACTCATCGCCCGCGGCACGCTGTTCTGTCTCGTGGGAGGCTATTTGATCAATGCATCGTGGCGAGAAGACCCCCGCTATTCAGGCGGCATCGCCGGGGCTCTGGGCGGACTCAAGCAACAACCTTATGGGGAGTGGCTGCTTGGGGCGATGGCGGTGGGTCTCCTGTGTTATGGCCTTTATCAGATCGTCAAGGAACCCTACCGGCAGTTGAGCAAGAGCTGAAGGCGGAGCCACGCGCTCAGATGCGGTTCCGCGATGAACTCGCCCGTTTCCAGACCTTGCCGTGCATATTCCGGACTTCATGCCAGCGCGGCTTCTTGGAGGATTTGAGGGTCTTGGCCGCCGATTGAGCACTCAGCGACCGGTCATAGGCCGCCATCGCCTCACGCGTCCATTCGGTCGCATGCGGCTCGCTGAGCTGAATAGAGTTAAAGCTGTAGCTCATATAGCCTCCCTATCTATTGGAATAGGGAGCCTAATGGGCATCGGACATAACGCAACCTGTCGGCGCCTTGAGACAGGCGGCTGAAAGGGGGGCGTCCGCGAGCCCGGGGGCGAATGCCCCGTGCCGGCGGGAGATATAGCCGAGTGCCTCTACGAGCGCAGCTCATCTAGCCATATTTAATTTTATAAATCATAAGGTTAAACAGAAAGCGCCGCTCAGCAGGTGTGGTCGTGTGCAGTCCGCTCTGCTTCAACCACAGGCAGCCTGCGTCATCGCGGGCCCCCGGTCCAACGTGATGTCGCTACTGCAGTTGCCAGGCCGCCACGGAATTCCTCAGATCGCCGCGTCGCGCGCTGCCAGCCGTTGTCTACTGCCGCCCGTGAGCCAGGTACTGCGCGATCTGACTGAGCGCGGCATCGTCGATCTCGGACGGTCGCCACGGCGGCATCTCGACCAATCCCTGGCGCACTACCTGGCGAACGTAGGCAGCACCCAGGTTCTTGCGCTGCTCGAGCACCGCGTTGGCCGAACCGCGCAGTTCTGCCAGACGCATGGTGCCTGCATGACCGGCTCCTGCGGCATGACAGACGGCGCAGTAGTGATCGAACAACGCCTTGCCCGCTGGGGCATCCGCGGCCGAAGCGTTCGCTATCGCGACGAGAAAGAGAAGCGCAATCAGCGATGAGCGCCGTTTCATGCGCGGCCGCCTCGGTATCTTGCCGGCCAGATACCCTGTTTGCCCGGCGCCAGGATGCCGTTGGGATCGAGCGCGTCCTTGATCGTTTGCTGGAGTTTCATGAGCGCATGCTCATTCCAGCCGTAGGTCGCTGCAATGTCATCCATGAATGAGAGATGCGTGCGGTATTCGCCGTAGCCGGCCGCGGCGGCTTCCTTCACGAGCAGGCGGAACACGTCTTCAGCACGGTGCTTGATCACGGGATCGCGGCGATCGAATAGCAGTTCGACCACGTGGTGCATTTCTCGCCAGCCAATGGCAAAGAGGCTCAGATAGTCGAAGCCGTATTCGTGCATCCGGTCCCGCACCATGGCGTACTGCTTCATGGCCTCGGAGCCGCGGATAGGCGATACCGGCGAGAAGCCGATGTGGCCGCCACCGCCGCTCCAGTTGATGAAGCTGAACTCGCTCAGGCGCGGGATGCCGCGCATGGTTTCCGCGCGCTGGGTCAGAAGATCGTTGGGTTGCTTGCGGTCTTCCAGAAAATAGAATCTGGCGCCAGGGACCTTCGCGAACGAGTCCCGAATGACCGTCCAGAGCGTGTCCATCACCGGCGGCGGTCCATAGAGCGCGCCATAGATGTTCCACATGCCGATATCCTGATCCGCCATGATTTTGCGCAATGTGCTGTCGGGCAGTGGGCCTGGCTTGTCGGTGTACTGGCTGCGCGTGGCGTTCATGGCCGCGACCAGCAGCAGGCTGCGGATGGTGGCCGCGTTCTGGATGACCATGCCCACCTTCAGCGGCCGCAGGATGTCGACCACCTGCTCGAGATCCTCTTCCCGCTGAAACGAGATCATGTACGGCCGGTAGCCCGGCGGTTCGGGCATCAGCCAGATGCCCATCTTGGTGACGATGCCAAAGTTCGACTGCGTAAAGAGACCGTCCATGTACGGACCGAACCCGTACTTGAACAGCTGCCAGGTCGTATTGCCGGGCAGGGCGCCCATGCCGGTGCGGACCAGCTCCCCGTTGGGCAGCACCACTTCCATCCCGCACTGCATGCCGAAGTGATCCCCATACGGGGTATAGCCGACACCATGCTCGAGGGCATTGCCCATGACGCTGCCCCAGCCCGGATCCGGCACGTCCAGCCAGAGCTTGTAACCCTTGGCCTGGATGTGGTCGTAGAGGTCAAAGTAGCTGACCCCGGGCTCGACCAGTGCGTAGCCGTCGCCCTCGCTGACTTCGAGCACCCGGTTCATGCGCTTGAGATCCAGCACCACCGTGCCGGCCATGCACGGTGCGGCGCCTCCATAGGCAAAGTTCTTGCCGCAGGAGATCGGCCACAACGGCACACCGAATTGATTGGCCGCCTTGACGATTGCCTGCACCTGCTCGGTACTGGCCGGTGCTACGGCAGCCGAGGCCGCGTGCGCGGCATCGTCCGACACGATCGAGTACGGATCCGCGTAAGACAGCAACGCATCGCCCGTGTAGACGAATTGATCGCCGACCACCTTGCGGAAGGCCTGCAGCGCATCGGCGAAGGCGCCAGCGTCGACACCGGGCGGGAGAATCTGCTTCATGAGTCGCTCGATTGAATAGTGCGCGTCGATCTCATTACGTCACACCGCCGAGGTTCGGGGCCGCATCTCGAGCGACCACACAAACAGGTCGCGGTCGAGGCGTTGGTTTTCAAAGCGCACCTCGTGCTGACGGCGCGCCATCTGTTCCAGGCAGAAGGGCAGTGTTTCGGTGGTGACGCCCTGCAGGCGCCGGGGTTGATTGGTTTTGCTGCCGCCCAGGATGTCAGCCAACAGGCGCGATGGATCGCCCTGTGCGGGCAGTAACTGCGATGCCCCGGGCAACGTGCCTGCCAGTGTCCGCGACGCGGGGAAGCGCGGATCGTAAAATGTCGAGACTTCGGTCGGATCACCGGTGAATGTGTCAGCCGCTGCCGCGAACCGGATCAGGACAAGCGCCGTCGTGGCGCTGACCCCGGACGCCAGCAACTGCCGGCGCGTCATGGCGTGGTTAAACATGGCCCCTCCCGTCGCAGTGCGGACCGCATCTTTTGGGCTAGTATAGACCTGACCAGACGGCAGTGACTCTGCGTAGGCGGCACTGTCATTCGACTGGCGCGGCATCACGCGCCACTTGCCGTTTCGCGGCCCCCGCACTCAACGCAACGCAAAGACAATGGCTGACGATGTTCCTTTGGACAATTCCGTGGCGGGGCAGGCGCCCGAAGTGCGGCAGATTGCAGCCGAATTGCTGCCGCTCTTTTATCAGGACCTGAAGCGGGCAGCGCACCGCTCGCGCACGCGCATGGGGGCGGGTGTGACGCTGCAGACCACCGCGCTGGTGCACGAGGCTTATCTGCGACTGGGTGCCGAGCGGCCGTTCAACGATCCGACTCACTTCCTGCGAGCCTCGGCCATCGCCATGCGTCACGCGATCATTTCCTATGCCACCGAACGGTTGGCTCAAAAGCGCGGCGGCGGCGCATTGCACGTGACGCTGTCGCATGCGATCGAGTTTTCGATCGATACCGATGAAGGACTGGTGGCACTGGAGGAGGCGTTGCGGCGTCTGGCAGCCGAGTCGCCCAGGCTGTCGGATGTCATCGAGTGTCGCTTCTTTGGTGGCCTGAGCGAGGAGGAGACGGCCCAGGCGCTGCAGACCTCGCTGCGCACGGTACAGCGCGATTGGCTGCGCGCACGGGCCTGGCTGTTTCGCGAGCTCGGCAGCAACGCGGGCTGAAGACAGTCCTCAGGTTGAGGTCAGCGCAGCCAGTGCGTGTCGCGCGCGCTGCGTTTCCGAATGCTCCGGACCGAGTTGCTGGGTCAGCACCTCGGTAGCCTGGCGCAGCAGCGGCGCGGCGTTGGCAGGTTGCTGCTGCTTGAGCGATTCCGCGAGCCGCTCGCGTGACAGGGCGAGCTCCCACGCCGGATCGATGAGCCGTTCGCGCACAGCGACGGATTCCCGCAACAACACGCTGGCCCTCTGTGCATCGCCGGCGCGCAGCGCGACATCACCGGCGTCCAGCAAGGCCTGCGCCAGCGCCCCCTCCGCGGGCGGCCCCAACGCGCGCAGGGATTGCACGGTCTGCTCGAGCTCCGCCTGCGCGCGTTCGAGTGAGCCTGCGGCGGCATCGAGCCGGGCCAGCGCCATGTCAATACGCAGGCGCAGCACCTGTATCGCTTTTCCCGGCGCGGCGGCACCATCGCGCGCGGCGAGCAGTGTGATGCGTGCGGCATCGCGATCCCCGTGAGCCAGCTGCGCCTCGCCCAGAAAGAGACGATTTTGCAAGGTCAGCGGGCTGTTGGGGCTCGTATAGCGGCTGCCCAGTTCCGCCGCATCGCGCAGCAGCGGGATGGCCTGATCGGACCGATCGGTGAGGATCAGCAGTCGTCCGTAGTAGCCTTCGGCCGCCGCGACCGCGGCGGAGTTGCCCGCCAGCGAGCGTTCCTGGTCGATCGCGCCGCGCAGATCCGCCTCTGCCGCGCGCAGACTACCCAGGCGCAGCTCGAGCGTTCCGGTGTTGCCACGGATCACCTGGGCATCGAGGCCATCCTGCAGGTTGAGCGCGCGGTAGATGGCGGTCGCCTCGCCGTAAGCGGCGAGCGCGTCGTGCAGGTGATTGGCGTTGGTCAGGGACAGTGCCAGCGAGTTGAAGAGAATCGCGGTTTCCCGATGATCATGTCCGGACAGCGCAGTGCGCTCCTTGATGGCCGCGCGCGCGGTGTTGGCGGCACCCTCGAAGTCCCCCCGGGCGCGCTGCAGCTGCGCCTGGATCTTCAGGCCCTCCAGTTGCTCCTCGGCGTTGGCGCGCGGGGTCAGTGCCCAGAAGGCCTGTGCCTGGGTGAGCAGTTCGCCCGCTCGGTCCAGATGACCCTGCAGCAGTTCGATGTTGGCGAGCTTCTGACGCGCGTCCGCCAGCAGGGCGGGATCCGTCTGCGGGCCAGCCTGCGAGACGAAGCCCTCCAGCAGCGCGCCCGCGCCGGCCACATCCTCCAGCGCGCCGTACAGATCTGCCAGTGTCAGCACCAGCGGTCCGCCGACCTCAGGCTTGTCCCGATACTCCTGCAGCACGCGCTGTGCGCTGGCATCGATCATGGACTTCGCCGTGGCCGGCTCGCCATTGGGCGCGTCGCTGATCGCGTTTCGAAACATCCGAATCAGGTTGTAGCGAACCGCCTCTTCCCGTGAGGCCTCACGGCGAGCGGCGTCGCGTTGCAAAGCGGCCTGTTTGGCCTGCCAGGCCGCGAGCCCCAGTCCCACCGCCAGTGAGACGACGATGCCGGCGATGCCGAGGGCGATCCAGCGATGCTGCCGCAGCAGACGCCCGAGCACATACAAGCGCGCGCCTTCGCGCGCCTGCACGGGCTCGCCGCGCAGGTAACGCTCGATGTCCTGCCTGAGCGCCTCGACACTGGCATAGCGTTGCGCGGGCTCGGGTCGCAGCGATTTGTTGAGGATCGCCTCGAGATCCCCTCGAAGTGCGCTCGGGACCACCGGCGCCTCCGTGCCGTTCGCTGCCACCGAGCTGGCCGACGGCAAGGGCCGACGCTGCAGTTCCCGCAGCTCTCTGAGTGTCGGTGCATTCTCCTGAATCCAGGGATGATGCCCCACCAGCAATTCATACAGCATCAATCCCAACGCGTACACGTCCGTCTGCGTCGTGATCTCGCCGCCGGACAGCTGCTCCGGCGCGGCACAGCGCGGCGATAGCACCATCATGACGGCCTGGGTCAGGTGGCTGTCCGGGGCATCCAGCAGCTTGGCGATGCCGAAATCCAGCAGCTTCACGCGACCGTCCGCGTCGACGAGCACGTTGTTCGGTTTCAGATCCCGATGCACGATCAGGCGCCGGTGGGCGTACGCCACGGCATCACAGACCTGTATGAAGAGCTGCAGTCGTTCGGTCAGCGATAGCGACTTTAAGCGACAGTGGTCAGTGATCGGGAGTCCGTCGACGAACTCCATGACCATGTAGGGGCGGCCATCGGCGGCCACGCCGCCGTCGAGCAGCCGTGCAATGCCCGGATGCTCGAGACGCGCAAGAATGCGCCGCTCGGCTTCGAAGCGCTGCGTGGTGCCGGCCGCTCCGGGCTGCAGCAGCTTGATGGCGGCGCGCTGCTCGAAATCCCCCGCCACGCGCTCGGCTTCGCAGACCACTCCCATGCCGCCCCGGCCGACGACCTTGAGCAACCGCCAGGGCCCGAGTTGCATGCCGACTTCCCGTTCATCCGGCTCTGCAGGCGGCAGTGTCGCGGGGGTTTCCAGAAAGCCGCTCGAGGCCTGATCCGCCCGCAGCAGACTCTCGGCTTCGCCGCGCACCGCGGGGTCCGCGATCGATCGAAGCTTAAGCGCGGGCAGGCGCTCGGCGGCTGGCAGGTCCAGCAGTTGCTCGAGCAATGCATCGAGCTCGGCGTCCTGATCGGGACTGAGCTTGGCGCGATCAGATTGCGAGACGGCCGTCATGGACTGCTCCTGCCACGCCTGTTCGTCCTGCAGGCTTGAGTGGAAGCGTGATCGTAGCAGCCCGGTGGCAACGCGTCGCTCGTGGCTGGCGCTTCCCTGTGGGTTTTGCGGTTAATACCTGGAAGGACACGACACCAGGAGAAACCGGATGAGACAGGCCTTCGATCGAACGCTCGGTGTGCTCGCGCTGCTGCTGTGTGGGGCGGCGCACGCCGGTGTTTTCGAGGGCACCTGGCAGGCGGACATGACAACCGCCCGAGTGCTCTCGACCGGCCCGCCGCAGGTCATCCGGTTGCAGGACGGTCAGTATGCGTGCCGGAGCTGTGCGCCGCCGCTGATGATCAAAGCCGATGGCACGGATCAACCGGCGGCGGGTGCGGTCAATTTCGACAGCGTCAGCATCGCGGTGCTGGATGAGCGCACCGTCATCGAAACCCGGAAACGCGGCGGAAAGACCGTTGCCATCCAGAAATTCTCGGTGTCGGCTGACGGCGGCTCCGCCATCAGCGAACTGACCGCCTACGCCGCGAGCGGCGCCGAGGTGACCAGCCGGGAATCCTGGACGCGGCAGAGCGCTGGTCCGCCGGGATCACACGCGGTCTCGGGCTCCTGGATACGCGGCAAGCCGCTGCTGCGCTACGAGCTCATCACGCTGACCTTCCAGGCCTCCGGCAGCGCGCTGTCGATGCGGACGCCTGATGGCGCTTCCTATACCGCATCGTTGACCGGCGAAGAGGCGCCTTATGCCGGCGAGCCGGGAATCGACAGCGTATCGGTACGGAAGATCGGCGCGCGCGAATTCGAGGAAACGGACAAGCGAGCGGGCAAGGCCGTGAGGACCTGGCGATGGAGCGTTGATCCTGCCAGCCGAACCGGTCAGGTTGTGTGGCTTGACCTCGCGACCCACACGAGCATGCGGGCACCGCTACGCCGGGTGGACTAATTCCCTATGGCGGGTTTCGCCGCCCGAATCGGTTCTACCTATCAGGGACGTTAAAACAGGGGTCTGACTCATGCTTCGCCGATGCGCCGCCGCAACGCTGGCACTCATGCTCGCAGGCCTCGCCTGCGCGGCCGATACGACGGATCCGCTGACTGGGCTGCCGTTACCGGACGCAGCGTCGGGCATCAAACTCTATGACCCGCCGATGAAACTTGACCCGGCCCAAATCTGCAAAAGTACCCAGGTGACGGATTTCTATTCGACGGCGGACTTCAAGACCAGTGCCGCGATCGCCTGGTACAGCGCTCATCTGAAGGATTTTAAGCATATGCATGGCTACGGCGCCGGCCGCACCCAGGACGCCTTCGTCAATGCCGACGGGACGCTCATGGTGGTCATCACCGGCAGCCCCGGCGCCGATGGAGTCGATAGCAACGCCTACGCGGTCACGTATGCGACGCTGAAGCCCGGCATGCCGCAGAAGACGATGACGGGCCTGCTCTCACAGAAGATCAGCTGCTGAATGACAACGCTCGCATTTCAAGGAAGAAAGCGATGAGAACTCTCTATCTATCGATCGCGCTGACCTGCGTGGCCACAAGCGCTTGGGCTGCTGATGAGCCACTGCCGGCAGGGGCCGTCCAGCGCGGCACGCTGGCCAATCAACACCTCATCGCCGACGCCAAGCTCGGTGTCGCAAGCAAGGTAGCAACCATGGGCTGCACGACCCTGGGAGATGTTGCTACCTACGTGACGCAGCTGCCGACCGGTAACCCCGGCAGCCGTCGCTGGAAGGAACTATGGATCGTATCGGGCTGCAATCACCAGTATCCCGTGAACATTGAGTTCGCGGAGTCCGGCAAGGACGCCGACTGGACGATTCGCTAGCTCGATGCGGGCTTCAGGCCGCCGCGACCCGTCATGGGTCGCGGCGGGTTGCGGCCCGCGAAGTGAATACTGACCGCGCCGGCAGCGGAATCGGGAGATTACGGCTATGAAATGCACTCAATGCGGCGACATCGCGAGCGACTCGGCGCGCTTCTGTGCCCGGTGCGGTTCGACACTGTCCCCAGCGGTGAGCACCAGCCCGGGTCTTGCCGCGCCCGGCGCACTGGCCATGGAGGGTGTACCGCTGAGTGCGGCGCGCGATCCAGGTGCGACGCACGCAGCCCCGGCCTCCGGCGGTCCGGCGCCGCCGCTGCTCGAGCGGATGAAGAACATCCTCTTTTCACCGCGCAGCGAATGGGCACGGATTGCGGGCGAGTCCTCCAGCATCGGTGAGCTCTATGTGCGTTACGCGTTCCCGCTGCTGATAGGCGTGGCGCTGATCTCGCTGGTGCACCTGTCCGTGATCGGCACCACGACGCTATTCGGCGGCACGATGCGCCTGCCGTTGACCTTCGGGCTGACTTCCGCGCTCGTGACCGTGATCGGGGGTGCCATCGGACTGGCCTTTGTTTCCGTGATCATCAATATGCTGGCGCCCAGCTTTGGCGCACGGCGCGAGTTGCGCCAGGCATTCAAGGTGGCTGTCTATACCGCGACCCCGTCGGCGGTGGCCTCGGTATTTTCCCTGCTGCCCGGGCTGGGCACCCTGTTGGGGCTGGTGGCGATGGTCTACGGCATCTATGTCCTGTACCTGGGACTGGTGCCGGTGATGCAGACACCCAAGGACCGCGCATTCGGTTACACCATCACCATCCTCATCGTGACGTTCGTGCTCAGTCTCGTGATCGGCGTGGTGCTGGCGACGCTCGGCGCCACCGGCCGGCTGATGGGTTTCAACCCGATGGGTCACCAGTCCGCGGTCGCATCGCAGGATGCGGCAGCGGCATCGGTGGGCAACGCCATTGGCAGCCTGCTGGGCAGTGACGAGAAGGGTAAGCAGGACCTGGGCGCCGCGGTGGCGAATCTGGCGAAGGCGGGCGCGCAGATGGACACCGCACCGGCGCCCGCGTCACCGGCCAACAGTGCACCCACTGCCGCACAGCCCGCGGCACCCGGCAGCGATGACGCGCAGGCTGCGGGCGCCGCAGTCGGCGGACTGCTCTCGGCACTGGGCGGGGCGCTCAACGGCGGGCGACGTGTCGAGCCCGTTGACTATGCCGTCCTCAAGAGCATGTTGCCGGACAGTCTTCCCGACATGCCGCGCACCAGCGCCGAAGGCAGCGCCCAGCAAGGCCTCGGGATGAAGACGTCGAAGTCGAGTGGCAGCTATACCGGCGCCAATGGGGCGCGCGTCGAGATTGAGATCGATGACGCCTCTGCGGTCTCGGGCCTGATGAATATTGCCGACGCGATGCCGCAAACCACGAGCGCTTCGAGCGACAGCAGCTATGAAAGGGATGTGACGATCGCGGGGTACCGGGCGCACGAGAAGTACGACTCGAGTTCACAGCATGGCGAGATCAACTTCATCATCGCCAAACGCTTCACGGTGGATGTCACTGGCGATCACGTCGACATGCGCACGCTGGAGTCGGACGCCAGCCGGGTGGATCTCGCGAAACTGGCGGCCATGAAGGACGCCGGCGCGCACTGACGGTCGAGGGCGCCGGGCCGGGTTGTCTCCTGAAGCGGCTATATCGAGAGTAGCGCAAGGCATGCGGACAGCGGAGATCAAGGCATGTTTGCTTCAAAGAGCGGCCGCAGTGCGATCTGCGCTCCTCGGCATTATGGCAACGGCGAGTGCCGCGGGCGAGCAGCAGAATGCCGCGGGACTTCAAATGGACGCGACATTTCGATCTGCCGAATGGGTGGCACGGCGTCAATTACATGAGCAGTTCAGGCGATTCTCTGAGTACAGCTGAAGACCGGCACAAACAGCAGCTGCCCAACGCCCAGGTTGATGCCATCCATCACCATTCGAGATTCGTTTTGGGAGGCTAACGTGAAAGCTTGCATCTACTTCGGCGCGCTGATGTTGCTCGTCCTGTCCAGTGGGCACGACGCCTTTGCGCAAACGCAGCAAAGCCCACTGAAGGCGCCGCCATTACAGGAGTGGCAGGTCAGGCGCGAGAAACTGGACCATGTGATCAATGGCGCGCGGCAAAATGATGCCGATTCTCTGAAGCAGTTCGACAAGATCCTGACCGAGATGGAACAGCATCCTCACGATAGAACTCCTATGGAAATTCTGGATGTCCTCGGTACCTACTATGTGCCCAATGAGGGGCTTGAACCGACCTTGCCCACCATCGCTACACAGCTTGTGCTCGGATGGTACGACGCACTGCGCTTTGGAACCCACTCCGGTCGCGCGGAAATTCTTGATAACGAGCAGTTCTTCAAGAGGGCCATGGTGTTGTCAGGCCAGGATGTTACGGATAAGTCACTCAAGTTCCTGAACGACCATCAGGATAAAGTGGCGCAACTGGTGGCAGAAGGCATCAAGGACGCGGAACCATTTCGCGATGTGCCAAGTTATGATCGGAAATGGCCGACCGGCTATGGCCTCGAGCGCATTTTGTGTGCCAGTGGTGAGGCCGAAAAGTGTAATCCCCCGCCTGGGCTGCAAAAGGATCAGTGGGACAAGGCCTGGGCGGATTCCAAGAAGGCAGTCACAGAGTATTTTGTGATGAAGCGCTGAGCGTCGGTTCTGGGGACGTGCACCTCAAGTTTGCCGCCCCAATTCGCGCTGAATCGCCTCTTCGCGAGCGTCTTCGACGACCAGCAACACACCCTCGGTATCTGCCAGGGTCTCATCGCGTGCGAATTGTCCGGTGAGCTGCGTGTCAGCCGTGAGTTCGCCTCGCTCGAAGACATCCCACATCTCACGCGCGAATTCGGTCGCGAGCAATTCAGGCGCGAAGCGGGCGAGGGTGCCGCGAATGTTGTTCACGTCGCGTTCGAGCATGGCCAGTGCGCCGTTGTTGCCCGCCGCATTCACGACCTGAGGCAGGTCGATGATCACGGGACCTTCCGCGTCCACCAACACGTTGAATTCGGACAGATCACCATGGATGAGCCCAATGTGCAGCATCCGCACTACCTGCCGGATCAGAAACTCGTGATACTCACGCGCCTTCTCAGGTGGCAGATCGATCTCTCCCAATCGCGGCGCGGGCTGCCCGTCGGAATCGGTCACCAGTTCCATTAGCAGCACGTCGTTGAAATACCCATAAGGTTTCGGCACGCGTACGCCGGCAGCCTGCAGGCGATACAGCGCGTCAACCTCCGCATTCTTCCAGGCCGCTTCCTGTTCGCCGCGCCCGAAGCGCGTGTTCTTGTTGACGGCACGAGTCTGGCGGCTCCCGCGCAGCTTGCGACCTTCCTGATATTGCGCGCGGCGCTGGAAGCTTCGCTGCCGCATATCCCGATACACCTTGGCGCATCGGGTTTGCGTGCCGCTGCGTACCAGGTAGACGGTAGCTTCCTTGCCGCTCTTGAGGGCGCGGATGACTTCGTCGATGACGCCGTCTTCGATCAGAGGCTGTAGAGCAGTGGGTGTCTTCAATAAGAGAGGTCTGTGGTGAGCGCGGCGCCAGGGCGGACACCTTAACATACAAACCTAATCAATTGATTTAATTGGCGTAATTTCACCAATTCGCTTGACTGAGGAGCGATGAGAATTCGAGCGAGCTGGTCAAGGCTGATTTCCCGGCGCAGAACTAGTTCGAATCAGCATTGGCGTGCAGCGCTGCGATGATTTCAGCGGTGGCGGCCTCGACGCCACCATAGCCAAAGCCAAGCCGTGCGACGACCAGACCGCTCTGACGGCACGATGACGATGTATTGGCCCAAGGCACCGCGCGCGTAGAACATATCCCTCGGCAAGCTTGGCATACCCCAAGGGGCGTCCCAAACAGGTACGCTCCCGGTGTTGACCAGATTCGTCCAGAAGCCCGCGCCATAACCGGTATTCAATGTCTGCGATCTGCTGTACGCCACCCAACCTTCCGGGAGGATGCGATGTCCATTCACGACACCGTCGTCCAGATAGAGCTGCCCGAACCGAGCCCAATCGCGCGCCGATGCGTACGAATTGCTTGCGCCGACTGGTGTGCCGGTCGCGTCGCAGTCCAGCGTTGCGGTTCGCATGCCGAGAGGTTCGAACAACTCGCGACGGACGAAGCGTTCCACGTCGGCTGCGCTTCTGCCGCCGGCCTCGTGCAGAAGACGCGACAGTATCAGATAGCCGACATTGCTGTAGGCCCACGCCGTGCCCGGCGAATGCTCTATTCGTACGCGCGAGGCGTAGGCCGCCATATCACGCTCGAGGAATAACATGCGCGTGAGGTGATTGATGGCATCGTCGTTGTCGTCGAACGGCAGTCCGCTCGTCATGCGCAGTAGCTGGTCGATCGTGATCGCGCGCCGCGGATCGTCGGTTGTCTGCCAGGCTGGGATCGGCACGGGCTGGTTGATGTCCAGTTTGCCTTCGCGGACCAGGATGCCAATCAGCGCGCTCGTGACAGACTTGGTCATCGAGTGCGCCCACATTGGCGTGTCGGGTCCATAGCCGGGCGCGTAGCGTTCAGCGATGAGTTTGCCGTCATGCAGTACTGCAAACTCCTTGGTGTAGCGAGGGTGATGCGGATCAGGCTCCGAAAATGCCTGGTCCAGCGCGTGACGTAAGCCCAGGTCTGACGGTTCGATGATGGCTGTCTGATCGGCAAAGGCGTCCGTAAAGCCTGGCGCCGAGACGCCGCCAGCTTCGGGTACGGGCACGTCACCATGGACGACGAGGCAGCCTATACCGTTCCGGTAAACGGCACGGGAGCCGAAGCCGCCCCCGATCGTGGTACGCACTTCATGTCGATCACGGTCGATAGAATAATGTAGCGCCCAGTTCACCAGGTGCAAGCGCGGCAGTTGCTCTTCGTTATACAGGCGCTCGGGATCAACCCCCGAGACAAACACCGCCGCACACAGTGACCGGCTGACCGAGCCGGTAGCCACATGCAGCATTTCCTTGCCCCAGACGCTCGTAAAGATGACCAAGACCAGGGCCAAGGTCAAAGCAATGCGCGCAACCCATTTCAAAGTCCGAGAAATCATCCGGTGAGACTCCATTGGGTAAAGCATTGGGTAAAGCCGTGCGGTTGATATTGCGGCACGAAGCCCGGCCGCCGCGGGCGATGGGCCCAGGCAAGATGCCATCTGCAGCAGCGGTGTTGCAAGGAGCAGAAATACTCAAGCGGTCTGTTCTTGCCCGCTCCGACTACCTTTCCTCCTGCGCGAGCAGAATAAGTCGACCGTCCTTGATCACGTGAGGCACTGTCGGCAGATCGTATTTGGCCGGCCCTCGCCGAATGTGACCGTACACGTCGTACTCCGATCCATGGCAAAAGCAGATCCAGCCCTTGTAGGGGCCCAGGCCTGCGAGGATTCGGCAACTGGCGTGAGTACACAGGCCGGAGACGATGACCCATTCAGCTTCCTCGGTATGCTGGCCGGAGCTCCCGTCGGCAGTCTGCGCATTCGCCTCTTCAATCTGAGACTTCGTCAGCCGCCGGATGAATACCGGGGCACCCTCGACCTCGACATGTCGCCATTGCCCGGGAGCGATGTCCTGGATATCAATCGGTTGGCCAAACTCGGCGATGCGCTCCTCCTCGGGAATCGCGGAGCGAGTGACGTTTGCCCATGTGATCGCTGCCACTGCAGCAATTCCGCTCAGCATCTCTCGGCGGTCGAGTGGACAGGGCCCAGGACAGGGATCATTCCTCATGGCACGTCGATGATGTCGAACCTTGCGGGTCGTTTCCCGACCGGAATGCGTTTGATCTCCTTGAGAGCGTCGAGATCGATGACGGAGAGATCATTCGAGCCGCGGTTGCTCACGAAAGCGATCTTCGAGTCCGCTCGCACGCGGATCCAGTTGGCATCTTCGCCTACCGGAACCGTGCCCGGATTGCGCGGGATGAAAAGGTCGCTGACCTCAAATTGACATCGATGCTAGCCGATCTGCATGCGACCTCAAAGCCTCGCTGGCTAACTTGCGCCAGCGAAACAACAGGCTAGGCAACCCGGTGTTCCCGGGCCACTGAGGACACGTTCATACCAGGCTGGAATGTCTGCTCGACCAGACGCTGCTGCTCCTCTGCGCCAACACACAACCTATCTCGAGAGTGTTCGCCTAAACGCGGAACGGCCCCGGAGAGGTCGGCATTTGGACGGCAGAAAAGTCCGCTACGTCGCTCATTGTGCCCGCTTCATCGCAAAGCGCTCCGCGCTGTCGAGTGGCTCCCTAGACTTCATTTTCACTGACGCGCCAGCACTAAAAAACGGCTGAGTCTGCTTGAGGGAGAATCACATGCAAAGTTCCGCAAACCAGCGGCATAAACGCAGCCGCAGTGGTGAGCTGTTGGATCGAACCATCCGCTCGGCCTGCCTCACCGGCAGCCTGGCCGCGGCGTTGCTCGCGAGCACAGTCAGTAGGGCTGCTGACGCTGCCGCAGACGCCGATAGTGGGGGCGTTGAGTTACAGGAAGTTGTCGTCACTGGCTCTCTGCTGGCAAGGCCCAATGCCGAAACCGCGGAAGCCATCACGATCGTCTCGACCGACGATCTCAAAAACCAGGGCATCACCACGGTAGAGCAGGCGATGGCGCTGATCAGCGCCAATCAGACCCAGGCATATCAGACGGCCTCCGCCGTCACCACCTTCGAGGGCGGCGGTTCATTCGCGAGCCTGCGTGGCCTGGGGACAAACAAAACCCTGGTGCTGCTGGATGGCCAGCGCCTTGCCTCCAACGTGGTTACCGGAACCGGCATCGATCTGGATACCATACCGTTCTCGGCTATCGAACGCATTGAGGTGCTGCGCGAAGGCGCCTCGTCCCTGTACGGTACTGACGCCATTGGCGGAGTCATCAACTTCATTACCAAGAAGAATTACGAAAAGGCGGAAATCGATATCACTGGAACGAAGCCGCAGGACGGCGGCGGCGGCGGCACCGGTGCGAACTTCTCCTTTGGACACGGCAATGTCGATACTGACGGCTATAACCTGCTGGTCACGGGAAATTTTACCTACGGCGCGGAATTGAGAGCCACTCAAAGGCCATTCTCCAGCACAGGATTTGATCCGGCGAGAGGACTGGCGAACACCAATTTCCCCGGCAGCACGCCAGGCAGTTATGTCGACAGCAATGGCAACCTGTATCAGGTCGGCTACCCAGGCTGCGCCGGCAATCCGTACCTGACCCGGTACTACGGCAATTGCACGTACGAGTACTCCGCCGCCGTGGACTTGATTCCGAAGACAAGCCAGGAGTCGGGGCTGGTCGAGTTCACCAAGTCATTACCGGCCGATAACACGCTGAGCATTCAATATTTCTATGCCCGTGCTCAGAACACCGACTGGGGTGGTCCCATGGAGTACGGCGAGTTCCTGAATCCGGGCAGTCCCTATTACCCGACGGCAGCCGAGTCAACCTGCACCCCCGGGCTTTGCAGCGGCCCGCCCAATCTGACCGCCCCGGTCGAGGCTATCTGGACCGACCCGCTGAACAGTCGCGACTTCCAGTACACCAACGTCGAACAAAGGCTACTGCTCACATTCGCGGGGAAGAACGCGGGATGGGACTACTCACAGACCTTGAACTTCAGCCTGAACCACAATCGCTCGGATGCGTCGAATGGCTGGCCCGCCCTTGGGCTGTTCGCGCCCGGTAACGTGCTCAACCCGCTCGTCAACCCGTTTGGTCCGCAGACGAAGGCCGGACAAGCCTTCATCAACAGCACCTACACGGATGGTGAAGTCGCGGTAGGAACGTATCGGCAGTGGAGCATCAACGGTCATGCCAGCCACGAACTGGGCGACGCATTTGGCGCCGGTCGTGCCGCAGCTTTTGCGGTTGGCTACGATCTTCGCGGTGAGCATATTGGCTACACCACAACGCCGCTGGCGGCTGCGCTCGCGACGGCGACTGGCTTCAATCCCACATACACCAAGGGGGCTCGGACCGAGCAGGCGGTGTATGCCGAAATGAACGTTCCGGTCACCAAGCAATTCGACTTTACGGTATCGGATCGTCAGGACAGATACAGCGACTTCGGCAACACCAACAACGGCAAGATCTCATTCCGCTATCAGCCATTCGAGATGCTGACCTTCAGGGCGGCTGCGTCCACGGGTTTCCGGGCACCGACGCTGTTCGAACTGTACCGGCCGCCAACCTTCGGCGCGACCGGCGAAATGAACTCCTATCCGGGCTGCGCAACGGGGGCTTACACAGCGGTATTCACGCAATCGAACTGCAACTCGCAGGGTCTGGCGCTGTTCGGTGGAAATACCAGTCTGAAGCCGGAGACATCCGACAATTTTGATGTCGGATTCATCGTCGAGCCGGTCAAAGACCTCGGTATTACGGTGGATTGGTACCGCATCACGATCAAGAACGTGATTCAGACAATTCCGGGCACCGCGATCTATGGCAATCCCGCCACATTCGCGAGCTACTACGTGCTGAACAATGCCGGGACGCTGACTCAGGCGCCGAATCTGGCTCTCGACTGTGCCCCCTACACATCGCCCACGTGCGGATACATCTATCAGAACAGTCAGAATACGGGTGGCATCGCGACCGACGGATTGGATATCAGTGCCAAATATCTCATTCGAACGGCGATCGGCAACTTCAGAGCCTCGTTGGAGGGCACATTGGTTACAAAATACCTGCTTCAAAACTATACCGATGGTCCCCAGCTCAATCTGGACGGCGAGTTCAATCAGGGATATCAGCCGCGCATTCGCTGGTCGCATGAGCTGACCGTTGATTGGACCGATGGGCCCTTTGGCGCCGGCATCAACAACCACTTCCTGTCATCGTACGGCGACTATGCGCTGTTAGCGAATGGTCAGGTGAATAGAGTCGGCGACTATTCGATCTGGGGTGTCTACGGCTCCTGGAAGCCGGTCGATGCTATGACAGTAGTGCTCGGGGTCTCGAATGTTCTGAACACCGATCCTCCGTTCTCAAACCAGGGCGGCGGCAGCACCACGAACTGGCAGGCGGGCTTCAACCCGCTGTTTTCAGATCCGACCGGCCGCGCGTTCTACGTCCGGCTGAAATATCAGTTCTTTTGACCCAGTGGTCGGGCAATCAGGGAGAAAATGAGTCATGGAAAATGGAGCAGTGTCGCGCCGCATGATGCTCGGGGCGAGTGCGTGTGTACTGTCGGCGGCGGCGGGCATCCCGCAAATTGCGAGTGCACGGGGGGAGAACGGACTAAGCCCGAAAAGCGACGAGACCATTCGCAAATGGTATGCAGCATGGGACAAAAAGGACTGGCACCCGCTCGACGTGCTGCTGGCGGACGACTTCACATTTACGAGCGCAGCCGGTGACGACCACATCAGTAAGAGCTCCTTCAAAGCGCGATGCTGGGAGGCACAGATCGATTTTATTGAGCGGTTTGACTTGCTTCGCGTATTTGGAAGAGGCAACGAGGCGTTTGTGATGTACGATTGTCGGACCAAAAACGGCAAAACTTTCCGCAACGTAGAGTATTTGCGGCTTAGAGATGACAAAGTGGAGGCCATCGAGTGTTACTTCGGTGCGCAATCCAACTTTCCTTCTGCAGTAAGCACGGGGTCGAGTTAACACCGGAGTAGCTCACTGCCACTTCAATACAACTCATTGAACCGCGACTGCTGAAGGCAAATCACGAGGAAGTGATTGCCCTGGCGCCCAGCATTTCTTGGGCCGGGCTGACTCACGATACTATCGAGTAGGGCCAATCAAGCTATTTAGCTAGCAGCGGAACCGTAGTTCCGGCCGCACCGGGAAGGCTCTCAACACCTGTAGGTCATCGATACGTTAAGAGATTTTCGTCGTGTTTGAACGCTTCATCAAGATAAAGATACGAGCAGTCGTTGAATGACGCGACCGATGTCCGACGGCGATCATGCAAGATGTGTGTTATTGACCCGTTATTCATAACCTCGAACAGGCAGTAGAAACGGTCAGCCGGCAATCCCAGGATGTGAAGAACGATGCAGACGATGACTCCGGCGGAGCTCACTACGATCGTTGTCTCCCCAGGGCCGCTGCCGCTCTTCAGGTCTTCGAATCCTGAAATCACTCGTGATTGAAACTGAGACCAGCTTTCAAGAGAGTGGGGCGGAATTGGCATCGCCTGCCACCTAAGCAAGGCCTGCTTTAGTGTCTGCTGGTATGTGCGGCCGTCTGGTCTCGAGCCATGTACGGGCCCCACTACGTCGCTTGTGACACGAGCCGATTCGGGACAGAGCGTTCGGATTTGCGCATCAGTATCCAGTTCGTCAAAGCGTTCATCTATTTTGCGCTCGGTGCTTAGCCGCGTGGCATCCGAACTCGCCAGCACTTCCGTCGCGGTATCCTTATGGCGCTTCAAGGATCCTGTGACGACTTGCCGAAGGGAGCGCGTGCGCGTTAGAAGGTGCCGACCCGCCAATCGCGCCTGTCGAATGCCAGTGGACGAAAGCCGGTCGTAATCGTCGGTTCCAAAAGAAGCTTGGGCGTGGCGCACCAGGTATATAGAGGCCATTGATGTGGAGACACCGGCCTTAGACAGCGTCCAGCGTGACTTCCACTTGATCGCCCGCAACGCGGACTGCATAGGTCTTCAGCGGTATGGTCGCTGGAGGCCCCAGCACGGCGCCCGTTCGACAGTCGAAAGATGCGCCGTGCAGTGGGCAGATCAATCGCACGCCGCGCAGCCGGCCTTCGTGCAGTTTCGCATAGGCGTGAGTGCAGATGTTTTGCAGGGCGAACCAGCCATCACTCGCATGGCAGATTACTACGGCGCCGGCGGCGGTAGCGACTTCAATCATCTGCCCTACAGGGACCGAGCTGGCCTGCGCTACGCGCCGGTATTCGCCGCCGCTCAAGTGCGTGCCTTCGACTCATCGAGCGGCTCAATGAGGATCCCGGCGAGCAACATTCTCGTGGTGTGTTCGACCAGGCGACGCCGCAGTGCATCGTCTATCTGATCCTGTTTGAATACGGTCTTCAGTGCGAAGCTCGCGGTGAACAGCTCATCGCAGGCACCGATCACGGTAAAGTAGAAGAGCATGGCATCGACCAGCCGGAAGTCGCCAGTCTTCAGTCCTTCATCGAGGATACGCTTTTGGGCATCGGCCGCCGGTTTGATCAATCGGTCCGATATTTCCTGCGCCTGGTCAGCCGTGCTTTCCCGCAGCAGCATGAACAGCAGTCTGTTGAGGTACCGGCTGCGATAGTAGGTATTAATCAGCCCGGTAATATGTATCTTCATCTTCTCGACCGGGGGGGTAACGCTTTCGACCAGGTACTGGAGCTGCCTGATCGGTCTGACCACATCCCGCTCAATCAGGGCGAGGAATAGTCCCCGCTTATTTCCGAAGTAATATTTGACCAGTGCGGAATTCGCCTTGGCCCGTGCGGAGATTTCGCCGAGCGAGATGTCAATGGCATCCCGCTCGTTCATCAGCTCGCCCGCGGCTTGCAGCAGTGCGTCGCGCGCACCCAGTTTTGGACTCGATGGCGCCTTTGCCTGAACTGCAGCGCGCATTCCCATCTCCTCAATTCTCCGGCACCAACGCGAGCCTCAAAACGCAACGCCCGATGGCTGCCCCATCGGGAAGCCTCTTTCGGCTGTTTCCGCCGGCCCTTCAGCTAGGCGGTATCCCACAAACTATAATGTAATCGTTTGACTAATGGAGATTTTCTCGCCTGGTTGCAGCAGGCACAATGCGCAAGTGCCTGTGGGGCAAGGGCTTATTCCGCCGCAGCTGGACGATCCTGTTCGGCCGAGACGATCGACTCAATCCGGGAACGTAAAAGGTCCTTGCGTATCTTGCCGGACGCAGTACGCGGCAAGCTATCTACCGGTTCTATGCGTTCCGGCGCCTTTTGCCGGGCGAGGCCGACGCCGGCGAGAAATTTCCCCACCTCGTCGATTGTCGGCACGGCTGCTGAACGTGGGACGATGAAGGCACACACCCCTTCGCCCAGGCGTTCATGTGGCATCGAAACCGCCGCCGCTTCGAGAATATCAGGGTGGCGGTGCAAGGCGTCTTCGATCTCCTTGGCGCTGATATTCTCGCCGCCGCGAATGATCAGGTCTTTTTTACGATCGGTGATGACGAGTGCATCGCCTCCGACGAGATGGCCGACATCACCCGTCCGAAAAAACCCATCGGCTGTAAAACTCTCGGCAGTCTGGTCGCTATTGGCATATCCCATGAACAGCGCTGGGCCCTTGGCGAGAATCTCCCCATCCGCCCCCGACGGCACGATCTGGTCCTGCTCATCGACGATCCGTACTTCGTAGTCGACAACCCTGCCATCGGTATTTGCTGCCAGTTGGCGATTGTCTTCCCCGGTAAATCCCAGCGTAACGAAGGGCGCTTCGGAGCTCCCGTAAACCCGAAAAACGCACGGGTGAGCGAAAACCTCATTTGCTCGCTGAATCAGCGAGCTCGAAACGGATGCCCCGCCGCAGGCGAAGCAGCGCATTGTAGGGATGCGCGAACCCAGCCGCTCCGCGGCGGTTATGAGTTCCTGCAGAAAGGGGGTGGCTGCTACAGTCATGGTTGCGCCGTATCGGTCTATCAATCGTACGGCCTCGTCGGCTTTCCAGTCGTCCATCAGCACTGTCCGAGTCCCGTCGAGAAACGGCCGCTCCAGGCCGTTTGAATAGCCGCTCACATGCGTGACAGGAGAAGGCATGAGGACGATGTCATCCGGACCGATTTGCCAGTGCTTTGAACTCGCTGCGACCGCTCGGGCCAAGGTTTCATGGCTATGCAGCACGGCCTTTGGGGATCCCGTGGTGCCTGATGTGTACATGATCAGCTTTAGCGCAGCCGGATCGACGCGCGGGAGTCGTGGTTGTCTGTCGATAGGTTCAGTCAAGTCACCATAGCGGATGGCTCCTGGCGCTGCTCCGCGGACCGTAACGACATGGGACAAGTCTGGAAGTTTGGAGCGGATACGCTCAATCATCTGTGCGTAGTCGAATCGCCGAAACACGGTCGGAATGAAAATCAGTCGGCTGCTGCAGTCGGAGAGGATGAATGAGGTTTCCGATTCGCGATAAATCGGCACGATGGGATTGATGACGAAACCCCCCATCGCAGCCGCGAGGTTGATCACCGCAGCCTCGCGCCAGTTGGGAAGCATGAAACTGAAGACGTCGCCTTCATGCAGCCCGAGTGCCTGCAGCGCCGCCACCATGGTCTCCGCCTCAGCAATGATCTGCCCAACACCGCTCGGCTGGGCATCGCCGAGAAATACATCGCGATCGACGCTCGACGCTAACAATTCCCGGGCTGCATCGGCCACGGTCGCCCCAATCCATGCGCCACTCCTGCGATAGGACTCAGCTTCCGGTACCGAACGCAGGGATTGACGCCTCACGGAAGCTTATCGCGTGGTATGAACGGACAGGTCGATCGCGAGGTCGAGATCCGGGCTCAGCATGTCACACACGAAGGAGGCTGCCTTGGCCGGCTCCAACATTGCGCTGATTTCATCAGCCTGCGCTGGGCTCCAGACTTCAATCCTGGCGCGAATGGATTTTACCTCACCCTGCGCCTGCGTCTCGATCGATCCGATGAGTCGGCTAATTGCCAACTTGCGCTTTTCAGCTTCTTTCCGTATGCCGATCGTCACGGACGACAGCAGACCGGAGAGCACGAGCGCGACGGGGTCGGTGCCAGTACCGATGCCAATGCCGGCGTCAATGGTCGGGGGTTCTTCGGCCGTCCAATCATGTCGTCCGTCGGTCAAGTCGCAGCGCATAACCGCGTTCGAGGACATCTGAACGGCACGTGGGTGCTGCCTGACGCTCGGCCCGGGCCCGGTGGGAACAAAGGATTCCAATCTTCGACGCAGCGCCGCCGAAAATTCAGCCGCGCGCAGTCCGTCCACGATTCGGTGATCGTATGCGATGCTCAAAGTAAGCCGCGGTTTCGCTACGATGGCACCATCCGCAACTACGGGCTTGTTCACGATTTCGCCGACGAAAACCAACACGGATTCGTCCAGGTTCAGTACGGGAGCTCCGCAGCGCACCCCGTAGCGACCGAGGTTCGAGACGGTGAGACTGGCACGGCCGGCGACTGCCCGCCCCTGTCGCGCTGCCTCGATCGCTGCTCGACTCAGAGACGATATGTCCTTGAGGCTTCGACCATTGGCCTCATCGATCAGCGGCGTACGCAGTCCCCGTCCCGTCGCTACAGCAATCCCGACGCTGACCCGTTCGTTCTCGACGATCGTATCGTTTTCGATATACACATTCAGATCACGGTACTCGGCCATGGTATCGGCGGCGGCCTGGATGATGACATCGTTGAGGCTGGCGTCGAGTTGGCCATTGCGTATCGCCTCTTGCGCTGCGCTGAGCGCCGTCGCGTCGATTTCGATCATCTGCACGATATGCGGTGCCTGCTGCCAGGATGTCTGCAGGCGCCGGATGGCGCTTTTCTGGCCGGCGCTGATGGCTCGACGAGTGTTTGCCCCGCTCAAGTTGGCACGTGTGCCTGCACGCGCTGCGACGGCGCGTTCCACATCGCTAGCCGTGATCATACCGTCCGCTCGGCTGGCTACGACATTCTCCAGAGGGATATTCTCCGCAGCCGCGAGCTGACGCGCCCGGGGGGAGGCCGCGACATGGTCGGGCAGCGCAGAGGGGTGTGTGCCAACTACGTTGATCGTGCCAAGAATGGCTCCGACATCGGCTTCCGTACCCGCCGCCATTCGGTGATGAACCATGCCCGTCGCGGCAGCTTCGATCTCGAAGGCGGACTTGTCTGACTCGATCGTGAGCAGAGGTGCGCCGGCTCGTACTTCCGCACCATCGGCGACGTGCCAGGCAATGATCAACCCCGTGACCATTGCCTGTCCGAGCTGTGGCATCAGAATATCTACGGGCATCGTGCGACTCCTACGTCAACATGGCGCGCACCTGGGTGCAGATCGTCTCTGCAGAAGGCAGTATGCGATCGACGAACTGGCGGCTAGCGGCCAGCGGAATGTCTGGAGTGGCCATGCGTCGGAACGGGCGATCGAGCCAGGCCAGGGCATTCTCGAAGAGATGTGCGCCAATTTCTGCCCCCACGCCGAGTGACCGATAGCCTTCTTCGATGACCATGCAGGCGCCGGTTTTCTTTACCGATTCCATGACCGTATCCCAGTCGAACGGCGTCAGCGTACGGGGATCGATGATTTCCACCGAGATGCCCTCGAGTGCCAGCTTGTCCGCAGCCCGCAATGCGCGCTGCAGCATCAATTGCCACGCAATGATCGTGAGGGCTGTTCCCTCGCGCCTGACCACCGCTTTACCGAAAGGTACTGTGACATCGCCGTCCGGCACCGGCCCTCGACGTTGGTAAAGCAGACGGTGCTCGAAGTACATCACCGGGTTGTCGTTGCGGATTGCCTCCTTCAGGAGGCCCTTGGCATCGGCCGGCGTCGATGGCACAGCACAAAGCAGTCCAGGTGAGTGCATGACATAGGCTTCCGGACAACTGGAATGTTCCGGACCGGCGCTGGTTGAACCTGACGGCAGCCTGACAACGAGCGGGACCGTGAACGCGCCTCCGTGCATGTATCGCCACATTCCCGCTTTAAAGAAAATCTCGTCGCCCGCTGTCAGCAGGAAATCGGCATATTGCAATTCTGCAACCGGGCGCATCCCCATGATTGCCGCACCCACGCCAGCGCCTACCAGCACGTTCTCGGAGATCGGCGCATCAAATACACGCTCGCCGCCAAAGCGATCCAGAAGACCCGTAGTGACTCGGAAGATGCCGCCCCAGGCGGCAACATCCTGGCCATACAGAATTACCCGCTCATCGCGCTCCATCTCCTCTGCGAGCGCTTCATTGATTGCCTGGGCGTAACTGAGCTCCCGCATCGGCGTGCCATCATGCGAACAGATCGGTGAAGGCGAGCTCACTATCCAAGGGGCGGGCTTCCTTAGTCGTACTAATCGCAAGCTCGACCTCCGCCTCTATTCGCCGTTCGAGTTGCTCGATGCTGCGGTCGGTGATGAGGCCACAATCCAGGAGGCGACGGCGCAGTTGGATCATTGGGTCACGCGCCTTTACCTCGTCGCGATCCAACCGGTACTCCTGCAAATCCGTTGCAAAGTGCCCCAGCAGCCGCGTGCATTTCACTTCGATGAGCGTAGGACCTGCGCCACTGCGGGCACGTTGCGCGGCCGTTGCCACGGCTGAGGCGACATCATCGGGCGCATTGCCGTCTACAACCACACCAGGAATGCCGTAGCCGCTGGCGCGCGATGCGATGTCTTCCACTGCCGTGCTCAGGCGCGTCGGCACAGAGACCGCCCAGCCGTTGTTTTCGCAGATAAAGATGATCGGCAGCTTCTGGACAGCGGACCAGTTCAGCGATTCGTGGAACGTGCCGCGGTTGGACGTGCCATCGCCGAAAAAGTGAACTACGACCTGCGAGCGGTGCTGCCTGCGGATGGCCATGCCCATGCCCGTGGCGATCACGAACCCGCCACCCAGAGTTCCGCTTTCGCCATAGACGCCCCTGGCAAGATCGACTGTGTGCATCAGTCCGCCTTTGCCGTTGTTGGTGCCACCTTCCCGCCCAGTGGCGTCGGCAAGGATTGCGGTCAGCGGAACGCCGCGCCCAACCAGGTAGGCGAGACCTCGATGCGCATACAGCAGCGGATCATCGTCCTTGAGAGCCGAGAGTGCGGCGAGCTGCGGGATCTCCTGCCCAGCGCCTGGGTGGAGCAGGGGTGGCAGACCCCCCTCCTTGGCCCATTTGACAATACGCTCCTCGAATCGACGGGTAAGTAAGCCGACCTCGAAGATGCGCAGGAGGGCTTCATTACTCAACGCATATCCAATCGCGCTTACATTGCGCATCGTTGTAATGTCACCATCCCTGAACCCGACTATAGCATGGACGACAATCTAATCAATTGTATAATTTAACCGGCGGAGGTGGCCGAAAATCGCATCGGAAAGCCATTTGAAGGAGCAGGTTGTTTGGGCCGCCTCCGCGGAATGAATGCCAAGGCAATTTACTTAGTCAGATAAACTAAATGGTGTCGGACGAAGGGGGATGATATGTCTAACGACAAGCGGATTCTGGACATGCTCGATCGAGAGGAGATTCGAAACGCGCTGATTCGGTACACGCGCGGCGTGGACCGACTCGATGCAGAGCTGATAGCTGATCTCTATCACGAGGATGCAATTGATCATCACGGACCGTTCGACATGCTCGGTCGTGAGTTCGCCGTGATGGTGGTGGACTATCTGCGCAAAAACACACCCGGAGGCCATCAGCACCGGATCTCAAACATATCGGTGGATCTGCGTGGCGATGTCGCGTGGAGCGAAGCTGTATTGCATTCAATCCACAATAACATTACCGTGATCAATGAATTCTTCGGACGCTACATCGATCGCTTTGAGCGGCGAAACGGGGTATGGAAATCCGCCGAGCGCTGGGTAGTCGTCGATTTCACTCGGGCCACCCCACTGACGCACGCATACGCGGTGGGTGACGATTTCATCAAGGGCACGCGGGACAAGACGGACCTCTCCTGGAAGCGTTGAGCGGGCCGAGAGCAATGAGTGTTTGCGCCGTTTGACCTCACGGGAAAGACTTGCCTGATCACCGGCGGAAGCCGCGGCATCGGTTTCGCCATGGCCAAAGCCCTCGCCGCGTCGGGGGCGGACCTGCTGCTATGGGCCAACCAACGCGACAGCCTGACGCACGCGGCGGAAGCGCTTCAAACTTATGGAACACGGGTTGAAACCAGGCTGGTCGATGTCGGCGAAGAAGACCAGATCGTGCAGGGGATGCGCGATATTCGCTCCGAGTTTCCCCGACTGGATGCCGTGATTGCGTGCGCGGGAATTGGGCAGAAAGAAGTGCCGTTTTCGGAGCTCGAGACCGCCATTTTCGACAAGGTGCATGCGGTCAACCTTCACGGCACCATGTGGACGATGCGCGAGGCCTGCAAGCTATTCATTCAACAGGCCAATGAAGGACGAGGCGGCGCTTCCATCATAGGAGTGGCATCGCTCGCCGGCCGATTTGGTGCTCCTCTCATAGAGAGCTATGCATCTTCCAAGTTGGCAATAGAGGGCTTGATTCGGTCGCTGGCGGTTTCAATGGCGCGTTATGGAGTGCGAGCCAATGTTGTCGTCCCGGGCTGGATCGCAACCGACATGACGCGGCATTACCGCGATCGGTCAACGGTCAATGAACACATCATCCGACGCATCCCTCTCAGGCGCTGGGGTCATGCGGACGATCTCGGGGCCATAGCCGTCTACCTGGTGTCGGACGCAAGTGCCTATCACACGGGCGACAGCCTGGTCATCGACGGCGGTTACTCGGTTTTTTGATTCGCCTTTAAGGGCTGGCCCTCAGTCGCCAAGAAGACTTGCCCTGAGCGCATCGATGGTCGAATCGCTGATGTTCAGGCCGCGACGTAGATATGTCTGGAACGAACCGTAACGTTCATTGACCTCATCGAACGAGGTTTCGATGTATGCAGGATCGGCCGCCACCAGCGCCATCGCGGTTTTTGGATCGATTTCCGGAGCGACCTTGCGTATTTGCTCCAACGCGTCTGCCGTCATGTAGCGATTGGTCAGCACGTAGTCCGCAACGATGGTCTTGCGCGGAACGCCCAAAGCGCTGAGCAGGATGGCCTGCGCCCACCCGCTCCGATCCTTGCCGGCGGTGCAGTGAAAGACCGTAGGCAGATTGTCGCGATCGGCAAGTCGCTCCAACAACTGGTGGTATGAAGCCTGTGCGCTGGGGAGATCGACGAAATCCCGGTAGGCTCCCTTCATGAATGCAATGAGTGCCGTGCGATCATGAGAGTCGACGATGCTGTGCAATGCAGACGCACGATGACCCGAATCGGCGAACACGTCCGCCCGCAAAGAGCGGCTACCTGGGATGTCTGGGTCCGGTGAGATCTCACGCTCTTGCGGCATGCGCAGATCGCACACCAGGTGCAGCTGCAGCTGCTTCAGGGTTTCATAGTCTGCCGACGACAATGATCCCAGGCCATTTGACCGATAGACGAGCCCCATTCGCACCCATCGACCATCCTCAGTCCTATATCCACCGGCATCGCGAAAGTTTGAAGCCGAAGACAGGTGCAATGAGCGATCGGTCAAGCGGACGGATCTGCCGCCGTCGGTCACCAGATCGAAGTACCAGCGCAGACGTGGCGGCAGACCCGAAACTACGGCGCTACCCCGGCCCTGGCCGTGTGCAACCTTGTGTCCATGCTGCGGCGCTGCCGCATCCTCGACCGCGTAGATGGTAACCGCGCGTGCATCTGGAGCGTTCCAGGTGAGCCTGAATGTCGAGCCTCGCTGCTCGACATCCGCAGAGCGAAATGGGCTGGCACTTGGCACTTCAACACCAGCCGGTGAGGTGGCGTATGCGATCTGCAGGCTGGCGCTCAAACATAGAACAGACAGTCGCTTCATGGGCGCGTCACCATCACGAGCAGAATCCCGAAGCGCCACACTACACGAAAGTGTGGAAAATCGTAGTCACTTCACGCGTCAATTTACCGACTAGTTTCCCAGAGACCGCGAGAGCGAACTGCGCCGCTGCGCTGTTGAACCAGGCGATCTCTGGCAAAGGCAGTTGACTACCCATTGGTGTAGGTTAATGCAAGGTGCTTTACGCTTTAATGAATTGGCAAACTTGGCGCGCGATGATTAAATGCCGGCGCTTCGTTGCTCGGTTCCATCCCACTACAGACAATCCGTGTAAGCCGTATGGTTCTGGCCGCCTCAGATGAGCTGCGACATCCGCATGATGCGCTTCCCAACTGGCGCGAAAGCGTCTACTTCAACTTCGCCGATGCTGCCAACGGGCTTGGAGGCTGGATCTACTTATGGGTGGTCCCGAATAAGCCCAATAAGTCCGGCATGCTGGTCAGCGTCTATAAGGGGATCACAGACCGAGTCGAGGCCAATGATCTGGCGCTCAACTCACCCGATCACTGCTATCGCTCCAAGCGCGGTACCTGGGTCTACTGCTTCAAGCAGGATGTGGCTCCGCTGCTCGCCGACGACTTCGATGCCGTTGAGCTGTGCGGACTGAGATTGGTTCGCACAGAGCCCCTCAAGTCGTACGAAATGAGCTTCGAGGATGATCGGCGCAATCGTCTGGAACTCAAAGGCGAGTTCACGATGCCTCCGTACGACTACGCGGACGGCAAAGGTCCGACGCCGCCGTGGCTGGCTCAAAACCGCTACCACCGCTCGTGGCGCGTGTCCGGCACGCTGACGATCGCCGGCACGACGTACAAGGTCAACGCCACCGGCGACTCCGATCACTCCTGGGGCAATCGGGACATGCAGGAGTTCTCCAAAAATCGGTTCAAAATGTGGTCTTTCCAAACGCCCAGCGCGCACCGCTCCGTGTCGGTCATCGACCTGGGTGAGGGAGAGCAGGGCGTTCCTTTAGGCTTCGTCGACATCGATGGGGAGGTCAGGAGTGTGGCGAGGATCGGGCACTCCGCCCGTTACAGCAAGACGGGCGTGCAGCAGGATATTCAAGTCGTGATCGAGGACACTGCAAAGAGAGTGGTGCGCGCAAGCATGAGCAACATGTTCGCGGCGCTGGGCCACGGCGAGCCCTTCGGCCTGTGGGGATTCGAGGGCGTCGGAGCCTATCAAGTGGACGACTGGGGAGTCTGCACCGGGGTTGCCTCGTATTTCTGGCCTCCCTCAATCTCTGGAGAATCCCTGCACTCAGATCTGTGAACTACCCGACGCGGGAAGTCAGCTTTGGGCTGCGTCCCAGCCGGTGCGCGCAAATAGCGGAAAACTGGCGCTGAAGTCCTTGGCGCTACTGGACGCGGCCGTCCCTCGCAGTACTCTCCCCCGGATCCCGTGAAGGATTCCGGCGAATCGAAACAGATTGAACGCGATGTAGAAGTTCAGCTGTGGAATGTCCCGGCGGCCGGTTCGATCACAGTAGGCGGCCACGTAGCGCGACTCACTGGGAATATTCAGTGCGCGCAGATCGGCGCCGAGAAGTCCCGCAATTCCGAGAGGTGGGACCCGGTACATCATCAGGTGGTAGGCAAAATCTGCCAGCGGATGCCCCACCGTCGAGAGCTCCCAATCGAGCACTGCGATCACCCGGGGCTCGGTCGGATCGAATACCAGGTTGTCGCAGCGAAAATCCCCATGGATGAGACTCTTTTCGTCGCTCGTGGGGATATGCTCTGGCAGCCACTCGATCAGCCGATCCATATGGACGTCTCGCCCAACCGCTTCGTCCTGAAGATACTGCTGCGACCAACGGCTTATCTGACGCTCGAAGTAGTTCCCGCGGCCTCCGAAATTCTCCAGGCCCAAGGCCGCAATGTCCAACCCATGCAGCAGCGCAATGGTCTGATTCATGGCGTCGAAATAGCGAGGGCGGTCCGCGGAGCTCACGTCCGGGAATGTGGCATCCCAGAAAATTCTTCCCTGTATCAGCTCCATGATGAAGAACGGCGTGCCGATCACGGTTTCGTCTTCACACAGGCCGTAGACATACGGTACGGGGAATTTCTGCGTACCGAGTGCGGTCATGACACGCGCCTCACGCTCCACCGCATGCGCGCCCCGGAGCAGGGGGCCTGGCGGCTTACGCCGTAAGACATATCGATACTGAGGCGTGGAAAGCCGGAAGGTCGGATTTGACTGGCCGCCGCGAAACTGCTCGACCGTCAGCGGGCCACGGAATCCTGCGACGTGTGCCTGCATCCAATTCTCGAGCCTCTCCGAATCAAAGCTGTGCTCGGCGCGGACCGCGGGCAGGATCTCATCCGTCAAGCGTCGACCTCTTGATGCTTTTTGCCAGTGACCATTTGTGCACCTCGGTCGGACCGTCATAGATGCGAAACGCTCGCACCTCCCGATAGACCTGTTCGACCACGGTATCCCGCGTGACGCCGGTTCCACCCATCACCTGTACGCATCGGTCTGCGACTCGGAACAGGGCATCCGCCACGGCCACCTTCGTCATGGAGCTTTCTCTCAGACCCAGCGAGCCGGTATCCAGCACATCCGCACACCAGTCGATCATCAGCTCGGCCTGCTTGAGATCGATGAGGTTGTCGACCAGCATGAACCCGACACCTTCGTGGTCGACGAGCAATTTGCCGAAGGCAGACCGGCCACACGCATATCGGGTGGCGATCTCCTGTGCGCGCGTGCAGGCGCCGTGCCATCGCATGCAATGAGATAAGCGTGCCGGGGAAAGCCGGACCTGCGCATATTTGAAGCCATCGCCGCTGCTGCCCAAGATCTGCTCTTTGGGAAGTCGCAGATGATCGATACGGACTACCGAATGACCGCCGGTCATGGAGCTGTCGATCGTGTCCAACACACGCTCGATGCGGACGGCTGGATCCGGCAGATCCACCAGAAACATCGAAGCACCCTCGGCCGCTTTCGCCATGATGATGCCGACGGAGGCGCCCTGGGCACCGGTGATGAAAGCTTTGCGCCCATCGATCACCCAATGGTCCGGGCCGTCCGGAACTGCGGTCGTCATGAGCATCGAGGGATCCGATCCTGCGCCGCCATCCTCGGCCGGCTCTGTCATGAAGAAGGCCGACCGTGCTCGACCAGTAATCAGAGGGGCAAGGAAACGGCGCTGCTGCTCAGCGGTGGCAACTTTTCCCAATAGGTACATGTTGCCCTCATCCGGCGCCGCGGTATTCAGGGCGACCGGTCCGAGGGGCGAGAGGCCCGATTTCTTGAAAACGAGGACGGTTTCTCGCTGACTTAAGTGGCGGCCATCCTGGAGAATGTGAGGCGTCAGGACACCGGCGGCGCGCGCCTTATCACGCAACTCCAGGACGAGTGATTCGCTCGGCCCATGGGCCGAGCGCCGCGGGTCCTTCTCATACGGGATCACCACGTCGTGGATGAATTGCTCCACGCGACCGGCAATGGCAGCTGCGTGTTCCATGCCTATCCCAGTCATGCGGCCCTCCCGCCGGTCCAGTGCCGCGTACCCGAAGCGCTCCGACGCCGCGCGTAGTTCCGCAGAGCTTCACCGGGCAAGATACTTGTCGAGCGTCTGATGAAATTGCCGCATGCGGATTTCCATGTAATCGCCGAGCTCGACCCGACCATTCTTGGATGCCCGTAGTCCACGCTGAACCTCTTCGATATTGGTCACATCCTGGTCGAGCACCTGGCCGAGTGCGGGTCCGATTTCAGGCGCCGACGCCCAGGTCTCACCTTCCGCAAGGAGCCGCATTGGGACCGCATGCGGGGTGGATTTGCCTGGCGGCACGCGTGTCAGAATCCGCACTTCCATCAGCGTGTTGTGCTGGTCAGGCCAAGGACGGAAGCGATAGGAGATGTTGGGCATGAATCCGCCCCAAGGATGCATGTTGGGGAACACGCAGTAGTAAATGGCGTCGAGGAGCTCGGCGTCGGTCGCATGATCGAGATCACGTCCAAATATCTGTGTGTAGTCTTCGCGTGCTCGTTGCGCCAGGACGCGGCGAGCGGTGCCGTCTGTACCGACCGCGATCGGCGGCCGCCCGTCCTGCAGTGCTGAACGCCCATTGAACTTGAGGTACTCCTCGGCCACCCATTGCTGGGAGCGGCCGGATAGATTGACCCCTGCGGACGGCACTCCCTGAGCCGAAATTGCCAGGTTGGTGTGATCGCCATAGATGTTGTAGCGACTGTTCGCGTCTGCCACGAAGGGCGTAATTTGCGGATGGGTACAGTAGTTGTGCCAGGCCTCCATGAAGGCTTCCATGACGGCCTTCCAGTTGGCATGGATGACTTTGGCGACCCATATGCTGGTCGTGCATTGTTCATGCGGCCAGCGCGCAAAATGCTCCGGCAGGGGATGCAGATACTCGGCCAGCGAGGGTCCGCCGGGATTCTCGCGCAGAAAGATGTAGCCACCCCAGCGGTCGGTCTGCGCCTCAGGCAGATGCATCTCCTGATCCTTGAGGTGAGAGAAATCCCAACGGCAGGGAATGTCGCGAATCGAGCCATCCAGGTTCCAGGCAAAGCCGTGGTAGGGACATTGCAGCATGGTGGCGGAGCCGCTTTCCGAGCGGATCCGCCGACCGCGGTGCAGACAGACATTGTGGAAGGCTCGAACCGAGCCATCCTGCTGGCGAACCAGCACGTACGAGCGCCCGGCGTTCTCATAGACCACCAGGTCACCCGGGAGCGGCATCTCCTCGTCGCGGGCTGCCATCTGCCACACGTTCGGCCACATCTTTTCGATCTCGGCGCGGAAGAAGGCATCTCCGGTGTAACGTTCCGCCGCGAGCGGCTCGGAGCCGCGGTACTCGTAGACCTCCTGGGCCATGAACTCCGGCATCGGTCGGGAGTCTGCAGCCACCAGATCGGCCCAGCTGTCGCCAGCGGGGCAACGCGCCTGTCCCTTGTTCTTTACTACCGTGTCATCGCCCATAGTGCCCCCTCGTCTCATTTCATGCGCTGATACACAGGATCACTGCGATCTCGGCGTGCCCGATTATGCAGCGCGATCGGACTACGTTCCGACGCCGGCAACCAGTACTCCCACTCAACGAAGCAGACATGATGGATGATCCGCCATTCGTTGCCACGCCGCTGGAACGTATTGACATATCGGCCACAGGCAATGGCGTCCTCGTCGCGAGACACATCATGTCCGGGAAAGCCGCTGAATACGTCATCATCATCCACTTTCATCGTGCCTGCAAAGCGGCTCTTCGAGAACGAGGCTGGAGCGAGATCCCCCTTCGCGACACGATGCCAGGCGGTGAACAGAGCCTCCTGATAGGCAAGCTCGCCCGCCATTTCGACCACGACATTGGAGGCATAGTGAAGCGCTGCCTCGATACGGCTGAGGAAGAATAGCGCGCCGCGCCAGAAGCCTTCCGCCGATCCATTGTAGGTGCCGTGAAGCGCGACAGCCTCGGGCCAGAAGATCGTTTCCATCAGCTCGGCGTCGAGCCTGTCGCAGGCGCGGCAATAGAGAAAGAGCTTCTCGGTGATGCGTTGCCGGTCAGCGGTTTCGCGCAAAAGCTGCAAATCAGCCGGCGCTATGCTCTGCAGTTCTGTCATTTGAACCCCTCGCGAATAAACCGTATTTCCTTAACATGACTCTCAGCGCGCGAGATACTTATCGAGCGTCTGGTGGAACTGCCGGATGCGAATCTCCTGATAGTCACCGAGATTGATGCGACCGGTCTTGGAAGCCCTGAGCCCGCGCTGAACCTCTTGAACGTTGCCGACGTCCTGGTCGAGCACCTGGCCGAGTGCCGGCCCGATTTCCGGCGCCGACGCCCAGGTCTCACCTTCGGCAAGCAGCCGCATCGGGACCGAATGCGGTATGGGTTTGCCCGGCGGCACGCGCGTCAGAACCCGCGTTTCCATCAGCGTGTTGTGTTGGTCCGGCCAGGGGCGGAAACGATAGTCGATGCTCGGCTGGAAGCCACCCCACGGCCCCCAGTTGGGATAGACACTGTAGAAGATCGAATCGAGCAGCTCGGCATCAGTGGCGTGATCCAGATCTCGACCTGATATCCGGGCATAGTCCTCCCGAGCACGTTGCGCGAGTACACGGCGCGCCGTGGAGCCCTCGGGCACCAGCAATGGCGGCCGGTTTGCATCGAGCACGGACCGTCCATTGAACTTGATGAATTCATCGAGCACCCACTGCTCCGATTTCCCAGCCGGATCGAGGAAAGGGGACATGGCACCCAGCGCATTGAACCCAACGTTAACGTTGTCGCCGTAAATGTTGTAACTCGTGTTCGCGTCTGAAACGAAGGGCGCGATTTGCGGATGCGTTGAGTAGGCGTGCCAGGCCTCCATGAAGGCTTCCATGACAACTTTCCAGTTGGCATGGATGACTTTGGCGACCCATATGCTGGTCGTGCATTGTTCATGGTGCCAGCGCGCAAAATGCTCCGGCAGGGGATGCAGATACTCGGCCAGCGAGGGTCCGCCGGGATTCTCGCGCAGAAAGATGTAGCCACCCCAGCGGTCGGTCTGCGCCTCAGGCAGATGCATCTCCTGATCCTTGAGGTGAGAGAAATCCCAACGGCAGGGAATGTCGCGAATCGAGCCATCCAGGTTCCAGGCAAAGCCGTGGTAGGGACATTGCAGCATGGTGGCGGAGCCGCTTTCCGAGCGGATCCGCCGACCGCGGTGCAGACAGACATTGTGGAAGGCTCGAACCGAGCCATCCTGCTGGCGAACCAGCACGTACGAGCGCCCGGCGTTCTCATAGACCACCAGGTCACCCGGGAGCGGCATCTCCTCGTCGCGGGCTGCCATCTGCCACACGTTCGGCCACATCTTTTCGATCTCGGCGCGGAAGAAGGCATCTCCGGTGTAACGTTCCGCCGCGAGCGGCTCGGAGCCGCGGTACTCGTAGACCTCCTGGGCCATGAACTCCGGCATCGGTCGGGAGTCTGCAGCCACCAGATCGGCCCAGCTGACACCGGGCCAGCGCGCCTCCCCCTTGCTTTTTGTCGCCACCTCATCAGCCATCGCCGACCCCCTTCGTCCCGATAGGAATCAATTAATCAGTTAACTATAATGATGCAACCGCCGTCCCATCCGCATTCAAATACTCGAACAGCTCGATCATGTTGCCATCCCCATCCGACACGAGCGCAAAACGTGCGTGGATACGCCCTACCGGTGGACCCAGATCCGACTCCGCAAGGAATACGTCGGGTTGCGCGAGGACGACCGCTCCCCGCCCTTCGAGTGCCGAAAACGTAGCGGCCAGATCACGCACGGTGAGTGTGATATAGGCGAGCCCGCCGTGCGTTCCGAAGTCCGCAAGCGTCATTTGCCGCGGTTTTATGCTGCCCGATGGATAACGGTACAGCTTGAGCAATGAATCGCCGAGAAGATAAATGTGGACTTCGCCTGGGCCAACCGGCAATCGTCCCGCATAGGGAAGGCCCAGAACTTCGCCGTAAAAGCGGCGTTGAGCATTCAGATCCGCGACAACGATACCGATATCGGCGGCTCGCTTAGTCAGTTGGATCATTGGCGCCTCCACCCCACGAGCCTGTTGCAAGTCCGCCTCATAACGGCGCAAACATGGGCTCCGTTGCAAATTACTTATATGTTTGATTACAATAATGTCAGCGGGAATCGGGGTCAACTGAAAAGTAGAAACATAATGCCAAATACCCAAGAGGCTAAAGCTAACCGTCCTCCTCGCGACGTGCTCGTCGAGCTGTACCGGAAGATGACGCTGCTGAAGCAGAACGATGAGCGGTTCCGCGCGGTGATCAAGTCGGGCCGGATCATCGGCAACTACTACTCCCCGCGAGGCCAGGAGGTCATTCCCTCAGCCATCTCCTGCCTCCTGAAGCGCGAAGACTACGTTTGTACCATCTATCGCGGCATCCACGATTCTCTCGCGAAGGGCGTGCCGATGAAGCTGCTTTGGGCAGAACTCTCGGGCCGCGCCACCGGTTCATGCAAGGGGAAGGGTGGGCCCATGCACATTACCCACCCTGAGTCGGGCGTCATGGTCACGACCGGCGTGGTCGGCTCCTCGATGCCGATCGCAAACGGCCTCGCGCTCGCATCGAAGATCCGCGGCGATGGCCGAATCGCAGTGGCCTACTTTGGCGATGGCGCCAGCAACATCGGTGCGTTTCACGAAGCGCTGAATCTGGCGTCGGTGTGGCAGCTACCGGTGGTCTTCGTCTGTCAGAACAACCGCTACGCAGAACACACCAAATATGAGTGGGGTACCGCCATCGATCAGGTTGCCAAGCGCGCCGCGGCGTATGCAATTCCGGGAATTCACGTCGACGGTAATGATCCGCTTGCGATGTACGCCGCAGCTAAAGAAGCAATAGAGCGAGCACGTGCGGGCAATGGCCCGACTCTGATCGAAGCGATGACGTTTCGATTCCACGGACATCTGCTGGGTGATGTGGATGCTTATATGGGGCAAGGCGAGAAGGAGGGCTGGGTGGCCAAAGATCCTGTTCCGGCTTTTCGCCGTTGGCTGATAGCAGAAGGGTACGCGTCGGAAGCGGAGCTTAAAGCGATGGAAGACACCATCGCCTCTGAAATTGAGGAGGCGCTGGATTTTGCGATGGGCAGCCCCTATCCAGAGATCGCTGAGCTGCGTCGGGACGTGTACGCGCAGGAGTTGCCACAATGACGGCCGCAAGCCAAGCGGTCGAGAAGATGACCAGCCTCCAGGCAATCAACCTGGCTCTGCATGACGCACTCGCCGCCGACCAGAATGTCATTCTGTTTGGCGAAGACGTCGGCGACAAGGAGGGAGGTGGTGTCGTCGAGGTCACCAAGGGTTTGTCCAGCAAGTTCGGCGACGAGCGCGTGCGTTCTACACCAATCGCCGAGCAGGCCATTATCGGCGCTGCCATTGGTGCAGCGCTTGCCGGTATGCGCCCCATCGCCGAAATCATGTTGATGAACTTCACGACGGTGGCGATGGACATGATCACTAATCACGCGGCAAAGCTGCGTTTCATGTCCGGCGGACAGACCTCCGTTCCGCTGACGATTCGGATGATGACTGGCGCCGGATTCGCAAACGGCGGCCAACATAGCGACTTTCTGGAAGCCTGGTTTGCCCACACGCCAGGGCTCAAGGTGGCAATCCCTTCCAACCCGGCAGATGCCTACGGCCTGCTGCGCGGATGCATTGAAGATCCGGATCCGTGCATCTTCGTCGAACCGCTGGGGATCTATTGGGTGCCAGGTGACCCGCCGCTGCGTGGCAAAAGCATTCCGCTTGGAAAGGCGCGTGTTGCCCGCGTGGGCACTGATGTGACCGTCATAAGCTACGGCAAACAGGTTAATGATGTGCTCGCGGTGGCCGACAAGCTCAGCGGTGATATCAAAGTCGAAGTCATCGATCTGAGAACCATTTCGCCCTACGACGAGGAAGCGCTTCTCGCGTCCGTCACGAAGACCGGCCGCGCGGTGGTCGTGCACGAAGCGGTAAAGAAGTTCGGAGTCGGCGCGGAGATCGCCGCAAGCATTACAGAGAAACTTTTCCGCCAGCTGAAAGGCCCGGTGCTGCGCGTGGGCGGCAAGTATTGCCCGGTGCCGTTTTCTCAGCCTCTCGAGGCAGCCTTCATGCCGACGGCGGCCGAGATCGAAGGCGCCATTCGCGCGACTCTGGCCTGAGAAAATTGGCGCAAAAACCGTGATCACTCCCGTCCGCCTACCGAAATTGGGCTTCGCAATGTTGGAAGGGACCATTGCCGAATGGGTGGTTCCTGACGGCAGCATGGTAAGTGAGGGCGATGTGATTTTTCTTCTTGAGAGTGAGAAATCGGTGGAGGAGATCCAGTCACCGTCCAGTGGCAGGATCCGGATCATTGCGCCGGTGGGCACGAGCATGCCCGTCGGCAAGGTTGTTGCGGAAATAACATTGGAATGAGCGCCGCGCAATCGCCTGCGCTCGATGATGCGGCGCCACTTGAAAAGATTCTGTGTGTTGCCGGAAAGACGCTAGCGAAAACTACCCTTACGTGTAGGGCTCACTTTCCAAGTTTGGGCTAGCGTTACGCTGGGGTCCGAAATAGCAGTTCCGAAGGGCGACCTATCGGAATTAAGGGGGAGTTCCATGACGACAGGTCCTTTGCAACGGATGGGCGCCGGTCTGACGCTGATGGTGGCCGGCCTACTGACTATGACGTTAAGCGCGTCCGTTCTGGCGGATGGCGTCTCCAGCGCAGCGGCACAGACCACTGCGGCCGACGAATCCACCGGAAAGGTGGAGCTGGCGGAAGTAGTCGTTACGGCCGAGAAGCGATCCGAAAACCTCGAATCCGTGCCCGTCGCGGTCAGTGTCGTTTCCAGTGAGTCGTTGGAGAACCTGCACGCGCAAACGCTAGAAAGCCTGTATGGCTCCGTGCCTTCTGTGCAGTTTAATCACTACGTCAACACGCCAGATGTCGCGGCGTTCTTTATTCGCGGTATGGGAATCCTGGAAGCCGACCCCTATGCCGGCCAAACGGTGGAAATAGTCGTCGATGGGGTACCGCAATATTTCTCCATGGGCGCGATGGTAGATACGTACGACATTGATCACATCGAGGTCCTCCGTGGCCCGCAGGGAACGCTCTTTGGGGCTAATACAACCGGTGGCGTAGTCAACGTCATCACCAAACAGCCCACGGGCCAGCTGGGCGGCACTCTTGAAGTAACCTACGGCGAGTGGCATCGCTTTGACATGATGGGAGCATTCGACTTCCCGATCATCGACGACCTGCTGGCAGGAAAGGTCGTTTTCAATCATACCCAGCGCGAAGGGTGGATTACGAACATCGTCAATGGCGGGAGCATGGGAGATGTAGATCACGACGATTTTCGGGGTTACCTCAAGCTGACCCCTCCGGGCTCGAATTTCGATTCGACGCTGCAGTTCGAATACGTCCGCGGACGCGACGGCGCTCCGGTCCAGGTAAACGGCGGAGTTCCCGGAGAGGCTTTGACTGTCGCTGCGGGAACAGTGTTTCCCGGCTCGCTCCTGCCGATGTATGCCTCGCCCTGCACGAGCCTGCTTCTCCCCTGCCACGCGCCCAGTCAATACTATGGCGCGAATGACAGCGTGGATGACGTCAGCAACCTTGACACCGAAGCGGTAACGTTGGACATCGAACTGGCATGGCACGCCAATCGGCGACATCACATCGATCACCGCGTCCAAACATATTCACCTTTTCGAGGAGACCGATCAGGATGGTACGCCAGAGTTTCTGCTTGATACTCTGCGTAACACGACTCTCTGGCAGGTCTCTCAGGAGGTTCGAAGTAATTGGGACATCAACACCGGTTGAATGCGGTCTATGGCCTGTTCTTCCTCGACGATCGCTACCACCATCTCCAATCATCGCTCATCCCATTCGCCCTTCCCGGTATACGGCAGGATAATCTTCAGAACGAAGGCAACTGGTCAGCGTCTGGCTTCGCCCAGGCCACTGTCAAAGTGACAAACAAGCTGAGGCTGGAACTGGGTGTCCGATATACGCATGAGCGCAGCGCAATGGAAGCGGACATAGAGCGCTACAATGTCCCTGCTATTCCCCAGCAATGGATTGGAGGTACGTTCAACCCCGACGGCAGCTTCGCCACCGGCGGTCGAAGAAATTGGAACAACGAGGGTGGAAAGGCTGCGCTCGACTATCAAATCGACGATGCGCCGAATGGTGTACGCCAGCTGGACACGCGGGTTCAAATCCGGCGGATTCACAGGTCGCGTCGGCATCCCGCAGGATGTTGGACCCTACAATCCAGAGTATGTGGATACCTATGAAGTAGGCCTCAAAGCCGACTGGCTCGACAGGCGACTACGCACCAATATAGACGGGTTCTACACCAAATACCGCGACATGCAATTAGTCGGAGCAGTACATCACGTCGGTGCCCGGCAACAACTATGTGCAGGGCAACTCGATTCTCAACGTTGCCTCCGCCATCATAAAAGGCATCGAATTCGATGGATCGGCAGTCCCATTCCGGGGTCTGACATTGACGGAGTCATTCACGTACCTGGACGCGTACTACGTGGAGTTTCCCTATACGGAAATCAATGCTCTCGCAACGACTGTCGTCAACCTCGCCGGCCACACTCTGCAGAACTCACCGAAATGGGTGAACTCCGTGGGCTTCAACTACGAGACCCCACTGAGCATCGGCAAACTCACATTTGGGATGAAGTACAACTACACAGACAAGAAATTCCTCACTTCTCAGGTCGATGCCCCACGTTCGGTGATCCAGGCGACGAACTTCGTAGACGGGAACATCGACTGGAGCCCTGATGGAGGAAAGTGGTCGCTGGGACTTTGGGGTACGAATATTTTTGATCGGCACTATCTCGCCAATGTGTACGATTTTCCGGGTACTTTCGCCTTTGTTCAGTACGCAGCCCCACGCCAATGGGGTGGAACAGTGCGCTACCACTTCTGAGATCGACGCGGGAGATGGCGATGGACCGTAATGAGAAGCTTGTCCGGGATATGTTTGCCAACCTGTTCACAGCGGCGCCCGATTATTTCAACGAGACGTCCGAATTCTATATCTGGGGGCCAGGTCATCCGCCTGCTGTTGGCACGGAAGCAATGAAGAAGGGATTCCAGGCCGTCATCGCACCGCTGAGCGACATCAACTTCGAGTTTCACGAATTCGCATCGATTGGGGACATCGTGTTTTCTCGGCGTACGGACAGCTTTACGGTGGCAGGGCACCGAGTCGAAGTGGGTGTGGTGGGCTACGGCGTGATCGGCCCGGACCGAAAATTCAGCAAATGGGTTGACTTCTTTGACCTCATGCCTTTTGATCAATTTCACCTGTCGCCGAACGTGGCGGGTGGGGTCAGGAAGTTATGAAGGATAAGTCCATTTCGGTCCGCAGGGCCAAGCCAGGTACGCAACCTCCGAGCTACCTCGAGAAGTTGAACAACCTTGCGATCGTGGAAGGGCGGGCGCACGACTTCTATTTGGCCTGGGCGAAAAGCAGCGGCGATTCCGAACTTCAGGAAGTCATGCGATTCGTGGCAATTCGAGAAATCGAGCACTCCTGGGCATTCAAGAAGCGGATTCGGGAACTGGGCTATGAGTTCGTTGACGGGCCTTGCAAGCTCTGCGACGAATGGCATGCTCTATTCGAGTCCGACGCCAGCGATCTGGATAAATTCCGAGGATTTGGCTTCGGTTCGCCGGAAGGGCTTCCGAAGGATGACTTCGCGGATCTGTTCAATGATCTGACGCTTGATCCAGAAACCGGAGCGCTCTTGGGTCGATACGTTGCCGAGGAGCGCGATAGCGCGACTATGTTCCTCGACGTCTATCGGCGCATGCTGGCGGACGAGAAAACTCCTTCTTCGAAGCGGCGATCGAGCCCCGAGCAACGGTAGGCGAACCTTTTATGGCTACCTCTTCAAGTCAGGCGGCGGCGCTGGGTGGGATCCCGCTCAAAGAGATCGACGGAAGTTCGCGCACGCTCGATGACTATCGCGGTGAGGTGCTATTACTCGTCAACGTGGCCTCGAAGTGCGGACTCACGCCGCAATATGAAGCACTGGAGCGTGTCTACAGGCGATTTCGCGATCGGAAGTTTCGCATCCTCGGTTTTCCGGCAAACGATTTTCTTCAGCAAGAGCCGGGGAGCGATCAGGACATCCAGGCTTTCTGCAAGTCGACATACGATGTCAGCTTTCCGCTCTTCTCGAAGATTTCCGTTGTTGGCGAATCGCAGCACCCGCTTTACCGCGGTTTGGTACAGGCGGCGCCGACCTCACAAGGCGATGCGGAGGGCTTTCGCCAGCGCCTGGTCGGCTACGGTATAGCGACCAACCCGGCTCCCGGGATACTTTGGAATTTCGAGAAATTCTTGATCGATCGCGAAGGGAAGGTGAGCGCCAGATTCGCGCCGTCGGTCGAGCCTGAGGATGCCCTGTTGACTAGTGCCATCGAACGGCTATTGGCTCACTAGCGCACAGCATCGACGCTGGGAAGATGGAGGGATTCGGCGGAATATACCAGCGGCAATGATCCGGGTTGCCTGGTGCCGCTGGAGACTAATTAGATCAGGAACCCCGGGGGCATCTGATGAGCTTGTCGGCCGAGGACAGCGGATACAGAGCGCGATCCTACAAATTCATCGCGCCGGCCCCGGTCGCTGGGGCCATCCGACGCAATGGCATCCTGCAGCGAATCGCCAATCAGCAGCGAGCCAATCTGGTGCTGCTTCAGGCTCCGGCAGGCCACGGAAAATCCACAGCGCTGCAGCAAATCAAAGAGGTCGCCGACAGCCAGGGACAGCCCACAGGTTGGTTGACCCTGGACGCAGGCGACAACGACCCGCGCCGCTTTTTTGCGCACTTCCAGTCGCTGCTGATGAGAACGACCAGTGAAGAACGACGAGAGCTGAGCAATCTGCCGTATCATTCCGATGGACTGCTCGAATATCTGTTGAACATCGGCAAACCGATGTCACTGTTTCTTGATGAGTTCCAGACAGTATCCGATAAAACGGTGCTGTCATTCTTTCGCCTGCTGTTCGAGCGAGCGCCGGAAACGCTGCGAATCTATGTCGGATCCCGATCCCTCCCGGATGTTGGCTTGACTCGTCTGCTGGTCGACAATCGCGTCGTGATACTGCGGGGCGATGACCTGCGGTTTACTCCTCAAGAGGTGGAGCGCTTCTTCTCGTCGGCCGATCTGGGCATCGATAACGGTGAAGTCGATGCGATTTATCGTCGAACCGAAGGCTGGCCGGCGGCTTTGCAACTATTCAGGTTGACCCTCAAGAGCCCGGACGTGCGCCGGTCGCTGCTGGGCCACGACGCACGGGCACCGCGGGAGCTGGCTGAATATCTCGGCGAGAACGTGCTGACGTTACAGAAACCGGAAATCCAGGAGTTCCTCCTGCGAACCGCAGAGCTGATGCGTCTCAATGGAGATCTGTGCGACGAAGTCTTGGGGTGTTCCGGCTCAGCAGACATTCTGCTGCGGCTCGAGCGATCGGGAATGTTTATCCGGTGCATCGACCCGAGCGGCGGCTGGTTCCGATACCACACTCTGTTCTCGTCCATTCTGGCCGATCAGCAACGAAGCCGGTTCCCGGAGCTGGGGGCCGAGATCCATCGGCGTGCTGCGCGCTGGTACATGCGGCATCGGTTCTACGAGGAGACCGTACATCACGCAACGCTCTGCGGTGAGCATGCACTCGCGGCCGACGCCTTGAATCAGTGGTCGTCGACTTTGGTGGCCAGGGCTCAGTTGAAGACGATTGAGCGCTGGAGCGAACAGATTCCGTTCGAAGAATTATCGCGCCGCCCGGATCTGGCGATCAAGTGCGCGTATGCGCTGGTGTTTCTGCGGCGTCGGCAGCGGGCCAAGCCGCTGCTGGATCTGCTGGAGCAGCGCTCTGGAACGGGCAATGTTCTTGAAACCACGGATCCCAATATCGTGCTGTCCATGGCTGCGATATCGGCGGATGATGATCATAGAGCTTTTGCCATCAGCGCGAGTGTGCCGGTCGAGCGCCTGGATGCGGAAGGCTTCGCTGCCTTTGAGCTTGGCGCATGCGCCAACCTTCGCGGCTTTTGCGCGTTGTCAGCGCAGCAACCTGAATCAGCTCGGGAGTACCTCGCGCTGGCACGCGTTCACAACGAGCATGCAGTCGCGGCATTCAGTTATGGCTACACGATCGCCGTAAGCGGGGTGTTGCTGATGTTACGCGGCTCCTTGAGTGAGGCACTGGACAAATTCAAAGAAGGACTGCAGACCCATCCAATGATGGACAACTCTTTCGCCTCCGCCAGTCTGATGTCCTGCTATGTGTGGGCGCTCTACGAAGCAAATGACCTCGAGACCGCTGAGCGGCTATTCGCACAGCACCATGAAATAATCTCCGACTCTGCGCTACCTGACTTTCTAACGGTTGCCTACCTATCGATCGCGCGCGCGCACGACGCTCGAGGTCGCCCTGCGAAGGCAGATGCGCTCCTCGATGAGGCAGAGGCGATCGGCATTGGCAGTGGCTGGAACCGTCTGGTCGACACCGTCAGATCGGAGCGAATCCGTCGTGCCTTGGTTCGCGGTATGGTCGAAATGGCGGGGTCTATGGTTGCCGGCGCACCGGTGCGACGTCTCGGTGAGCATGGGTGGATCCCATTCGCCAATGATGTGGAGGATCGGGAATTCTGCGAGATTCGATTGGCCTTGGCGACTTCTCGGCTCGAGGAAGCTCACGAACTGATTCAGGCGGGGCTCAAGCGGCAAAAAGGGCGAGTGCTGAGGCAAATCAAGCTCCAGCTGTTCCTGGCCCTGTATTTCGGCCGAAATGGCGATCACCCCGCAGCTCAGCGCAGCCTATCGATTGCGCTGCGTCTGGCCCGAGAAGGCGGATTCATCAGGCCGATCCTGGATGAAGGTGAGGAGGTCGTCAGATTGTTGCGGGAGCGCTATCGGCTGTTGCTTGAAGCCGAGCCCACGGTCAGGAGAGCGGACCCAAGCCGTGAATTCGTCGAGAAGCTGTTGGAGGCTTCCGGCACTGACCTCGGACGCGCCGCGGGCATGCCGCAGGCAACGCTCGAGCCTCTAACCGACAGGGAGCGCGAGATGCTGGCACTGCTGGCAGACGGGACTTCCAACAAGGACATCGCCCACCAGCTGTTCGTCTCGGAGAATACGGTCAAGTATCATCTCAAGAATATCTACGCCAAGCTTTCCGTGGCTTCACGCCTGCAGGCAATCACGGCCGCGCGGCAGTTCGGCATCATTCATTAACATGCCAACGCGCATCGACATTTGATGCCCTTCTGGGTATCGCGATGAACAGCGTCGGCGACATATTCGACTTGAGCGGCAAGACGGCGCTCGTGACAGGCGCCTCGAGGGGCTTGGGGGCTCATTTTGCGGAGGTGCTGGCGCGCGCCAATGCGAGAGTGATCCTGGGCGGGCGACATCCGGAGCAGCTTCGGACAGTCGTCAGTCGCCTTCCGGCGCTGCAGCGCAATGCAGCCACCGTGCTGCCTATTGATCTGCTGAGCTCCGAGTCAATCAGTGGCGCACTTGGATCGCTTAAAGAACTCGATATCGTGGTGAACAACGCGGGTGTCGTGCACAGCGCGGCCGCGCTCGAGCAGTCGGAGGCGGATTGGGACAGCGTCGTCGACACCAATCTCAAAGGCCCATTCCTGGTGTCGCAGATGGCGGCAAAGTTGATGGCGGCAAGTGGAAAGGGAGGCTCCATCATAAACATAGCCTCCATACTTGGACTGCGGCAATCTGCGGCCGTGCTGCCGTACGCAGTATCCAAGGCGGGACTCATACAACTTACGAAAGTCCTCGCTCTGGAGCTTGCACGCTTCAATGTTCGAGTGAACGCTCTGGCACCTGGATACTTCGATACGGAGCTGAATCGTGACTTTTGGCGGTCGCCCGCAGGGGAGGCGCTCGTGCGGCGGATCCCGCAGCGCCGATTGGGGCAGAAGTCGGAGTTGGACGGTCCGCTGCTGTTACTGGCTTCAGAGGCATCCCGCTATATGACCGGAGCAGTCATAGCGGTTGACGGCGGACATCTGGTGAGCGGGCTATAAATTGTGACAGCGACCCTCGCTCATAGAACACTCTTCATCACGGGCGCGAGCCGCGGAATCGGCAAGGCGATTGCGCTGCGCGCGGCCCGCGATGGGGCCAATGTCGCTGTTGCGGCGAAGACCGTCGATCCGGGCTATAAGCTGCCCGGAACCATTTTCGACACGGCCCGCGAAATCGAAGCGTCAGGCGGGAAGGCGCTCGCCATTCAAGTGGATATCCGATCCGAGGACCAGGTGCAGGCGGCCGTGAAGGCAACCGTGGAGCGCTTCGGAGGGATCGATATTCTGGTCAATAACGCCAGCGCGATCAGTCTGACCGGCACGTTGGATACGCCCGCCAAAAAATTCGATCTGATGATGGCCGTGAACGCCCGGGGCACCTTCGTCTGTTCGCAGGCATGTCTGCCTCACCTCCTGCGGAGCGATAACCCACATATTCTGGTGCTGGCACCGCCACCCGACATACAAGCCAAGTGGTTCGCCAGGCACGGCGCTTACTCCCTGGCAAAAATGGGAATGAGTCTGCTGGCACTGGGCATGGCAGAAGAGTTTCGCAAGGATGGAGTGGCGGTCAATTGCCTGTGGCCACGCACGCTGATCGCGACGGCGGCGCTCAGGAAAATCGGTGTTGGGCTCCAGGGTGGAACCAGGAATCCGGAGATTGTGGCCGACGCTGCGTACGAGATACTGACCGCTGACTCCCGCAGGACGACAGGCAACTTTTTCGTGGATGAGAGCGTCCTCCATGCTGCTGGTGTCGACTCGCTCGATCACTACACTACGACGCCTGGAGTCAGGCCGGCTACGGATCTGTTTTTGCCCGAATAGACCATTTGTCAGAATCGAACCTTACCCAGGACCGAGCACTACCCATTCGTGTGTTGTCGAGAGTGCGCCAGCCATGCTCAATGGATGGTGCGTCGGAGGCCTGGCGGGGTCATAAGGAGCCTAAATGAACGATACGCAGCACCTTCTGAGCCTCTACAGGGGCATCATGCGTTGCATGCTATGGGAGCAGGGTCTGTTAGACATGCTCGCTGAGGGACGAATTTCCGGCTTCTTTCACGCGGGTAGAGGCCAGGAGGGCGTCCAGGTGGGTGCGATAGCGGCCATGGGTCGGGATGACTACCTGCTCTATGCCCATCGGGGCTGCGGCTACATGATCGCCAGGGGCATGCCAATGGAAGTTTTGTACGCTGACTTCCTGGGCATGACCGAGGGTTCGACCCGGGGAATCGGCGCCGGCATCGTGCATGTGGCGTGGCCACCTCTTGGAATCCTGGGCCAGAGCGGTACGCTGGGTGGCTCGTTCACCATCGCTGTCGGCGCAGCCCTGTCCGCGCGGATTCGCGAGCGAGACCAGGTCGCGCTGTGTTTTTTTGGTGACGGCACCTCCAATCGCGGCACCTTTCACGAAGCGGCCAACGCTGCCAGCGTCTGGAAGCTCCCCGTGGTCTGGCTGTGTGAGAACAATGGCTGGGCGGTGTCGACTACATTCAAAGAGAGTTGCGCCGTGGACAGAATCGCCGATCGGGCCGCAGCCTATGGAATGCCCGGCGTCGTGGTCGACGGTCAGGATGCGGCCGCCGTGTACGACGCCACTCGTACGGCAATCGAGCGCGCCCGCGCGGGTGGAGGTCCCACATTGATTGAAGCCCTGACATGTCGATTTCGTGGTCACTACGAGGGCGACTCGCAGGAGTATCGCGAGCGCGGCGAGCTCGACAATCTGAAAAAGGAACGCGACCCAGTGGAAGTCATTACCAACAGAATTCGCGCGGCACTGCCGGATGCAGACAAGAAACTCGAGGAGATCCGCGTCGAAGTGATCGCGGAAGTGGCAGCGGCGGCGGAGAAAGCCAAAGCGGGGACACCACCGCAAAAGTCTCGAATCTACGAATACGTTTACGCCTGAGGCCGCCTCATGGCTCGCACAATAAGCTACTCCCAAGCAGTCACGGAAGCTCTCGCAGAGGAGCTCGCGCGCGATCCCACGGTATTTTTCATGGGCGAGGACGTCGCCTATGGAGGAGTATTCGGACTCTCGCGCGGTCTTCGGGAGCAGTTTGGCCCCAGTCGGGTATTTAATACTCCCATTTCGGAGACGCTCATCGTGGGCGCCGGAGTCGGCGCCGCGATTACAGGAACGCGTCCCGTGGTTGAGCTGCAATTTGCAGATTTCGTCGCGATTGCCATGGACGAGATCTATAACAAAGCAGCCAGGTGGCGCTACATGCACGGCGGACAGTTCAGTGTTCCACTGGTCATTCTGGCACCCGAAGGAGCGATCGGTGGCGCGGGGCCTGAGCACTCCCAATGCCCGGAGGCACTGTTCTGGTCTGCGCCCGGACTGTATGTAGTCACGCCGAGCAGCCCGGCAGACATGAAGGGTTTGCTGAAAAGTGCCATTCGGGATCCGAATCCCGTGCTCATCATGCCGCACAAGGCTTTGCTCAATACCAGCGGAGAGATTCCGGATGGTGACTACTTGGTTCCTATCGGCGCCGCCAACGTTTGCAGAGCGGGAGCCGATGTCACCGTGGTTGCCTGGTCTGCAATGGTGCCCAAGGCTCTGGAGGCGGCCAAATCCCTGGCAGCGGAGATCGACGTGGAGGTCATCGATCCCCGTGGAATTCGGCCGTTCGACATCGAGACGGTGTTAACGTCCGTGAAGAAAACCGGGCGACTGGTGATCGCGCACGAGGCACCCGTGGTCGGGGGTCCGGGGGGCGAGGTGGCAGCCATGGTGGCGGAGAGAGCCATGATGTATCTGGAAGCGCCCATTCGAAGGGTTGGCGCCGCTGACGTTCCGATGCCGCAAAGCTCCTTCCTGGAGCGTTACGTCGTCCCGCAAGTCGAGGATATCGTCGACGCGCTGCGCTCGATCTGCAGACCCGCATCGCGCTCGTAAGCGAATGCATGCCAACCCGGAGTCGATGACATACCATGTTCAGCATTCAGCTCGCGCGCCAGGGACAAACCATGGAAAAGGGGACCCTGGTGCGATGGAACAAAAAAGCCGGCGAGGACATCGTCGTCGGCGAAGAGCTCTACGAAATAGAGACGGAGAAGGCGATCGTTCCTATCGAGGCGACGCGCCCTGGTCGGTTATTGAAGTTACTCGTAGCACCCGGTGACACTGTCGATGTAGGGACGGTCCTGGCGGTCGCGGCAGATCCTGGTGAGAGCGTGTCAGACGCGCAACTCGAGGCCGCGACCCGACCGAGTCCGACTGGTGATCGTGCCAAAGAGGAGCGCACCGACAGTGTTGGACCGTCACTTTCACCGTCAGCGACTCCCGGAGCAGTCAAGGCGCGGAAACCACTTGCCGCACCAAAAGTGCGGGCGCTGGCCCAGGAGTTGGGGATCGATCTGAGTCGCGTAAGTGGATCGGGCGAGGACGGCGCGATCCTGATGGAGGATGTACGGCGGGCCGCCAGTGCGGTGAATGCATCCTGCAAGCGCGAGGCGCTCAGTCCGATTGCCCGTTCGACCATCGCCGCTCTCGAGCGGGCCGTCAAGAGCCCCCAGTTCACGCAGGGCATTCTGGTCGATGCGACAAACATACAGCGGGCCCGGTCCGCCAGCGCGGGCACGCTTGCGTACACGGATTTCTTTCTGGACGCCGTGGTGCGAGCTGCCACGGCTGTCCCGCGGATGCTTGCAAGAGTGGATCAGGGGGAGATGGTCTACAGCGATTCGATCGACATCAGTATCGCCACGACCACCGAGGCCGGACTGCTCATTCCCGTGCTGCGAAATGCAGGCATGCTTTCGATTCAAACCCGGGCTCTGGAATGGCATCGCCTGGTCGAAGACGCACGCGCAGGCAGGCTGGGTCCAGATCAAGGCTCGGGTGGCATCCTGGCTCTTTCAAATCTCGGCACACGGGGTGTCGACTATGGAACACCGCTGCTGCCGTACGGCCACGCGGCTATCGTGTTTGTCGGTGCGCTTGCCATGCGACCGATGGTCGTCGATGAGAAGGTCGAAGCGCGATTGTCAGTGCATGTAGCAATCACCTTTGACCATCGTGTAGCTGATGGCGTCATGGCGTCCCGTTTTACAACTGCGGTGCACGAGGCCTTGCTAAGTCCCGATTCATGATCATTACATCGCAGGCCTCGGAGTCCGTCGGCATCGAGACGCTCGGTGGCAAGGCGATGTCGCTCATGTCATTGACTCGGCGCGGCTTTCGAGTGCCTCCTTTTTTTGTCATCGGCGCAGATGAGCTGAGAGCGAGCCAATCCGGCAAGGTTTCCGAGGAGCTGCGAGCGCAAGTAGCGCAGGCGCTGGTAACGATCGGCGGCGCCGAGTTCGACTACGCCGTTCGATCCTCCGGTCTAGCGGAAGATTCGGCTGAGTTTTCCTTCGCGGGGGTCTTCGAAACCATCCTCGGCGTCAGGGGTGAAGATGCCATCGCCGCAGCGATTGAGAAATGTTGGGCCTCTCATGGCGGACCCGTGGCGGCTGCCTATCGCTCGCGGCGGGGCGTGTCGGATGACGTCTCAATGGCCGTCATCATCCAGCGGTTAGTGCACGCAGAGTGGGCGGGCGTCAGCTTTTCAGCGGACCCACTGACCCAGGCGTTGTCCGTGTGCGTCATCAACAGTCACCGCGGGATGGGCGAAGAGCTGGTCTCCGGGCGCGTGAATCCTCACGAAATCCGGATTGAAGTCGGCAGCGGCCGCGTCCTTTCCGATTACGTGCCCCCTGGGGCTCAACCACTTCCGGCCGAAATTCGAGAGCAAGTATTGCACCGGACACTCGAGGCTGCCGAGTCGTTTGGATTTCCGCAGGATCTTGAATGGGCAACCGAACAGGGTGAGCTGTTTCTGCTACAGAGCCGTCCGATCAGCACCATCGACGGTGTCTTCCATAATCGCGCCCTTGAACCGTGGCTAGGAGCGGGCAAACCGGACGATGCCAGCAGGGTCTGGACTCGCGCGTATGCGGACGAGGTCTGGTCGTCGCCACTTTCCCCGCTGTTTTACGATATACAAAATCTTACTGTGGTAACGGGCCAGCAGCTTAGAAACTCGGGGGATGTTGATCCCGTGCCCGTCGATGTATTCAAGTACTACAGGGCGGCGGCGTACATGGATGCTGCAGTCCTGGTGCGTCTGTATGCGACGTTGCCGCCATTCGCCCGTCGCCCCTCCCTGTTTGATCTGTTGCCCCCCGATATTCGACCACAGCTGGCAACGGCGCGTTGGAACTGGCTAGGCACGGTAGCTCGACTATGGAAGTTTGAGGTTCGCCAGGGCCGTACGCGGGGACTCACGCGTAATCATCGATTTCTGGAGGCGGCTTGGCCCGCCTTTTTGGTGGAGGCGCGAAGACTTTCGGATGTGGACCTTGAGAAGCTTGAGCCTGGACAGCTCGACAAATTCCTTCTGGAGGTGTGGGCATTGGCGTTGAGCGTAGCCCCAGAGTGCGAAGTGGCTGTTCTCTACTATGCCCACGACCTGCGATTCCTGCTTTCGGGGCTGCTGGCCCGATGGTGCGGGAAGGGGGAATCGCTCTATGCAGAAGTTTCCTCGGGCCTCGAACACAGCCACACTGTGCGCGAGTCCGAAGAGATCTGGCAGATGGCGGCTGCCATTGCAGCAGCGGCTCCAGGCATCTGCGAGACTGCTGTGAGATCTGACTGGGATAGTTTTCGATCTCAGCGCGATGACCCGAGCGTTAACTCCGTCGTTTCGCGGTTTGAAGAGTTTCTCCGCGAGCACCGGCATCGAGGAGCTAATTACAAGGACTTGATTTACCCGCGTTGGGGCGATGATCCGGATCTGTTGTGGGGTCACGTCAAGGCGCTTCTCGGCAAGGAGACGCCCCGCCCAAGCGAGGCCAATGCGCGCGGTCGTGCTCGGCGTATTGCCGCTCAAAAAGAAGCCCTGAGCTCGATGCGAGGCTGGTGGCGAGGGCCGAAGCGCCTGGTTCTAAGGATGTTGTTTCGCCTCAATGAGATCTACTCGGGACTCAGAGATAACCACCGGTTCTATTACGACTACGTCTGGTGGTTGGCGCGCCGGGTCTATCTGGAGAAAGGACGCAGGCTCACCGACGCCAGACTGCTGTCGAAAGCTGAGGACGTCATGTATCTGGCCAGAGTCGAAATCGATGCGCTCCAATCGGGCGAACTGTCGAGGGAGTTGGCGTCGGCACGCATAGTCACGCGGCAACGTGAGTGGCACGCGGCACGCTTGAAGCCGTCACCGCGGTTTTTGCGCCGCGGTTATCTGGCCGATGAGCAAAGCAAGGCGGCGAGCCTGACGTCGCGACAGCTTCGGGGACTGCCGGCGAGTCCTGGTACAGCGCGCGGCCGGGCGCGAGTGGTGCTGGATGTGGCCGAATTGACGTCCGTTGCCGAAGGCGAGGTGTTGGTTACCCGGCAGACTGACCCAGGGTGGACCCCGGTCTTCGCCCGGCTGGCCGGTCTGGTTCTCGAGACTGGTGGCGTGCTCGCGCACGGCGCCTCGCTATGTCGTGAATACGGGCTGCCCTGTGTAACGGCGGTCGAGGGCGCCACTTCGAGCATTCGCGATGGGGACATTATAGCGATCAGCGGCAGCGAAGGCACCGTGGAACTAGTGTAGTACAAAACTACCCGCTTGAGTGGTGTCTCCAGTGGCATCTCCACGTCCAATGGTCAGGAAAGTGCGGAGGGGTAATGGGGCTGCTGATAAATATAGACACGGGGGGCACACTCACGGATTTTTGCATAGTCGATGGGGATCGCATCCACCGCACAAAGTCCGTCACCACCGCATTTGACCTGTCACGATGTCTATTTGATGGCCTGACCAAGGCCAGCGAGCAGCTTTACGGTACGGAGGATCTGCGCCGGCTCATAGCCTCGACCGACCACGTTCGCTATTCGACCACACAGGGGACCAATGCGCTGGTTGAGCGCAAGGGACCGCGGCTGGGCCTCATCTATCTGACCGGATTGGATGCGGATCAGCTGACGCCCGAGGCCAAATCGCGTGACCTGTATGCGCAGTTGATTGACCAGCGTCACGTTACACTCGATATTTCGCCGGACGAGAAGCGCCTGGAGCGAGAGGCAGTTTCCGCCGTCAATCATCTGGCACTGGCTGGCGCCGTACGGCTGATCGTTGCCGGCCCGGATCGAAACCGGGGAGTGGATGAGAGACGCGTGAAGCATATCCTGCTCCGCAAGTTTCCTCCCCATCTTCTGGGGGCACTACCGGTCCTTTACTCGCACGAACTGGTTGCCGATGCCGATGATGTTCGGCGCACCTGGACCGCCGTTCTCAATGCGTTCCTGCATCCAGGAATGGAGCGATTCCTTTACAGCACGGAACACCGGTTGCGGGAGCAAAAGATTCGCAAACCGTTGCTGATCTTCCGCAATGATGGCGGTGCCTCGAGAGTCGCCCGCACTCCCGCAATCAAGACGTACTCATCCGGGCCTCGGGGCGGTGCGGAGGCGCTTCGCGCCTTGGCCAGTCACTATGGCTTTACGAGCACGATCGGAATCGACGTCGGCGGGACCACCACCGATCTGACCGCGCTGAAAGATGGCGGCGTGCGTACGCAACGTCACGGGATCATCGAAGGGGTCACGACCTCCCTGCCACTGTGTGATGTGACCAGTGTCGGGGTAGGTGGGTCGTCGATCATCCGTGTCGTCAACGCAGCCCTGCGTGTGGGGCCCGACTCCGTTGGAAGCACCCCGGGTCCGGCCTGCTTTGGGTTCGGTGGCACATTAGCGACGATTACAGATGCCCTGCTCGCTATGGGCCTGCTGGATCCTCAGACGTACCTCGGCGGTGCGCTGCGGCTTGACCCCGCGGCGGGACGGGCGGCCATCGAAGCGCAAGTAGCCCAGCCACTGGGCATTGATTTTGAGACCGCACTGACTCGAATGGAAAGTGCCTGGGTCAGCAGGGTTGTCGACGCCATCCGCAGTATCGGCAAGCCGACCTCGGAGACGGTGCTGGCGGCATTTGGGGGTGCGGGCCCCTTGCTCGCGACCCGAGTGGCGGCTGCCGCGGGGATTACCCGGGTGTTGATCCCGGGACTCGCAGCGGTGTTTTCGGCCTTCGGAGTCGGATTCTCCGACATCGTGCACGAGTTCGAGCAAACCGCGGAGCAATTGACTGCAACTGGCCTGAAGGCCACGAAAGATGAACTCATCGATCTGGCTCGTCGCGCAATGTTCGCGGAAGGTATCGAACTCGATGAGTGCATCCTGGCGTTCCACGTGCTGGCGGGCGACCAGGAACTGCCATTCACCGGCGCCAGCTTGCCCCAGCAGGTCAATGGCCGTTCGGCGGTGACGCTCAGGTTGCGTGCGGTGCGGTCATTGCCCAGATTCAAACTGGCCGGCGCATTTGGCGGCACCGATGCGAAGCCCATTCAACCGCGCTCCACGCGGCGCACGCTGGTTCACTCGCAATGGCTCGACTTGCCCGTGCTCACACTCAGCCAGACATCGGCGCCGTCACGAGGTGCCGGGCCCCTGGTGCTCGAAGAGGATTTCTTCACTGCGCTGGTAGATGCGGGCTGGTCGCTGGAGCGCAACTCGGCGGGCGACATTCTGCTGACCCATGATCGGGCATCGAGGGAGAGACTATGAAAGTTCAGATCACCGAATATCTGCGGATAGACCTGACTTCGGAGCGCTGGGAATGCCGGCGTTGCAACCATCAAATCGGCAACGCGCGCCAGAATTACAAGCAGGGGCTGCTGGTCTATGATCGCGATCCGCGCGAGATCCATCCGCCGCTGCTCGACCCGAAGCTTTACGCGCGAACCTACTCTCCCGACCCCGCCTGGTGCCGCATACTGGAGTACTACTGCCCAAATTGCGGCACCATGGTCGAAGTTGAGTACCTCCCCGCCGGACATCCGCCGCTGCATGATATCGATCTGGATATCGATGCGCTGAAAGTGCAATGGAAGGACCGCCCGGAGATCATGGATCCGCCATCCGTAGGTGATCCTGCCTTGGACGCGCGCCGTGCCCGCGTTGCCCACAGGCATGGTCATTGAGACCGAGGTGGCAGCGTGAAACGCGTCTCGGTGGATATCGGAGGGACATTTACAGACTGCTTCGTGGCCTGGAATGACCAGTATGTGGAAGGCAAGGCGCTCACCACCCAGCACAACCTCGCCCAGGGCTTTAACGAAGCGCTGGCGGATGCTTGCACGCAGCTCAATCTGAAGATCCCGACGCTACTCTCCGAAGTGGACTCGGTGCGCTACGCGACGACGCTGGGGACCAACGCTCTGATCGAACGGAAAGGTCCACGGATCGGAGCCATCGTCACGGCTGGGTTCAAGAGCACCATCCCGCTGTCCCGGGCGCGTGGCTATGGCGAGGGATTGCCAGAGATACAGCAGATGGATATCCCCAACGCCCGCCGGCCGGATCCGCTGGTGCCGATTCCCCTGATACGCGAAGTCCGAGAGCGCTTGGACTATCTTGGAAACGTTCTTCTCAAGCTGGATGAGGATGACTTCAGAACGCGACTGAGGGAGCTGGTGGATCAGGGCGCGGAAGCGCTTGTTGTCGTCTTCACCAACAGCGTGGTCAATCCGTCGCATGAACTCCGGGCGCGCGAGATCTTCCTGCAGGAGTATCCGGCGCATTTGCTCGGTGCGATTCCCATGCTTCTGTCCCATCAGGTCGCGGGACGAAAGGGCGAGTACGCTCGTGGAACGTCGGCGATCATCGATGCGTTCCTGCATCAGACCATGTATCACGGCCTTGGTACGCTTGAGCTGAATCTGCGGGCGCAGGGCTACTCCAAGCCGATGCTGGTAAGCCACAATTCCGGCGGCATGGCTCAGTTGAACTCGACCGACGCTCTGCAGACGCTCCACTCGGGGCCTGTGTCCGGGATCGCCGCCAGCGAGCAGCTGGCGCGACAAAGCCGCCTCGGAAACGTTGTGGCCACTGACATGGGCGGCACGAGTTTCGACATCGGCATCGTCGTCGAAGGGGGTGTCAAGTTTTACGACTTCAACCCCGTGATCGATCGTTGGATGGTCTCTGTTCCCATGGTTCACCTCATGACCCTCGGGGCTGGCGGCGGCTCGATTGCAAGATTCGAACGAATGTTCGGGGCTGTCGAAATTGGCCCTCAGTCGGCAGGCTCCGACCCGGGACCCGCCTGCTATGACCGAGGTGGCCAAGAGCCCACCGTCACGGATGCAGATCTGGTGCTGGGGTATCTCGATCCGACCAACTACGCGAATGGTCGAATCCCACTGAACGGCAGGCGCGCGGGTCGCGCAATCGCTGAACGACTCGGCAAACAGCTGGACTTGGATGTAATTGCCATTGCCAAGCTGATCAAGCGAACCGTGGACAGCAACATGGCCAATGGTATCGCAACGGAGCTACGGACTCGCGGTTACGAGCCGCAGGACTTTACCCTGCTGGCATACGGCGGGAACGGACCTCTGCACGCCTGCGGCATCGCCGGTGCACTGGGAGTCAAGCGAGTGCTGGCGCCGCCGTTCTCATCGACATTCTCGGCATGCGGCGCCGGCAACGTGCAGCAGATGCATATCCATGAGATGACCACCTGGACCGTGCTGTTCCACGCCGGATCGCGCTCTTTCCTTCAAGACTTCCAACCACTCAACGATGCGGTGCAAGAACTCGAGCGGCGCGGATGTGATGACCTGATGAGGCAAGGTGTGGCCGCCGGAGATGTTCGGTACCGCCTCGAGCTGGACATGCGATACGGCAACCAGCGAGTCGAAACCGCTGTCGTGACGGACGTTCGGCGTCTCGAGTCCCAGGCCGGAGTACTCCAGCTGATTCAGCAGTTTCACCGTCGATATGGGGAACGATTCGGGCAGGGGAGCCAGTCTCCGGAGGCTGGCGTTCGGATCAACACGATCCGTGTGTGTTCGTTCGTCGACCAGCCTACCATTGAGTTTGCGGAACTGACGCCGCAGGCGGCCAAGCCGGTTTCTATCGAGCCGCGCGCACGACGCGACTGTCACTTCGTCGGCCACGACGGCCCCTTGAGTACCGCCATTTATGACCAGGTCGCAATGACACAAGGCACGGCCATCGCCGGGCCTGCAGTAGTCACTACGCGCGCTACCACTTATCTGGTGGAGCCGGGCTGGACGCTGCGTGTGGCGCCACAGGGCGCGGCGTGGTTTATCCGCGATGAAGGCTGATCCCTGAAAGTGAGCCAACTCATGCATCAAAACATCTCCACCGAAGAGCAGGCATTGCTGGATCAGTTTCTCACCGATCACCGGCTGTTTCTGGGTCCCGACCCAGAAATCATGCGTGATCATCGTGTCGGCCCCAGATCGGAGGCCGAAGAAGCCGTGCTCCAACGAGGCCTCAGTCCCCACGACGCACATCACGTGCGTGGCCAGCTGAACGCTGCGCTGTCAGAGGCGTTCACGATGTGCAACCAAATGGGGGCCGCACCGGGCGCGAAGTGGGGCGATCTGGTGTCGGGAATCTATACCGCACAGGGCGATCTGGCCATGATCGCGCCACACGGGATCATCGCCTTTGCGGCGTGCTGCTTTTACCCTATCAAGTTCATCATCAAGAACTGGATCTCCGAGCCCACCGTCGGAGTGCGCGACGGCGACGGATTCATTCATAACGACGCCCGCTATGGCGGAATTCACAACACCGATCAATCGATGATGATGCCGCTGTTCTACCACGGCGAATTGGTCTGCTGGCTCTCGGCGACCATACATGAAGGCGAGAACGGCGCCTGCGAGCCAGGTGGAATGCCGGCCGCCGCCGAAAGCAAGTACGACGAGGGCATCAAGATGTCGCCCTTTCGGATCGTCGAAAACTTCCAGTTGCGCCGCGACCTCGTTACTTTCCTGCAAAACTCCGTCAGGGATCCGAAGCTGCAGCTGGAAGACATGAAGGTCAAGCTGCACGCCGTGATCCGGCTACGCGAGCGCGTGATCGCGATCCTGGATCGATTCGGGCGTGACGCGCTGATCGGTACGTTGCGCATGCATCTGGAGGACGTGGAGGCGGAGGTGCGGCGTCGCATTCGCGAGCTTCCGGACGGCACCACACGCGTGGTCCAGTTCATGGACTCGAGCTTGCGGGAGAACGTCATGCAGAAGATCTCGCTGGCGATCACTGTCAAGGATGACCGCATGATCCTGGATTTCCGCGGCAGTGCGCCTCAATTCATGAATCGAGCCATCAACACCAACATCGCCTCGTTCAAGGCCGCGCTTTGCACTGGGCTGCTGCAGAACATTTGGCCCGATCTGCCGCACACCATGGCCGTGTTGTCTCCGATTGAGATCGTGACGGATCGAAACTCCGTTATCGACGCTGAGGGGGAAATGCCGCAATCCATGAGTCTGATGCCGCTGTTCAAAGCATGCGTGGTGTGGACAATCCCGATGAATAAGCTCAATTTCAGTCTGCCGCATCGCTACTCGGCGGTCATTGCCTCGCAATACGATCAGGCGGCCACCTTCATATACGGCGGTCTCACTCAGCACGGGGATGTAACGGGAAACTTCTGCGGCGACATCAACGGCAATGGGCAGGGTGCGCGCAGCAATGCGGACGGCGAGCATTCGGTATCCCCTGTGTTCGGATTCATGTGCGATACGGGAGAACATGAGATCAATGAAGAGGATACGCCCATCATTCGGCTGGGGGCGCAGCGGCTGGCCCGGGACCGAATTGGCTGGGGCAAGTATCGAGGCGGACTAGGGTACGAGCAGATCGCTACGATGCGCGGCTCGGCCATGTGGGGATTCATGACCGGGTGCGAGGGATCGAAGTTTCCATCCGCCCAGGGCTTGTTCGGTGGTTATTCGTGTCCCTCGTATCAGCTGTGCAAGATTAAAGGGGTGAACGTATTTGACGTGTTGCGCGACAACCCCAAGGCAATTGAGGCGTTCGACATCGTCAAGCTCATGAATGAGCGGCCCATTCCAGGGGCGAAGTATAGCGCAGTGGACATGGGGATGACTTTTGAGCTCTGCAACGAGGGCGAGCTCTACATGATCTGCCAAGGGAGTGGAGGCGGGTACGGTGACGTACTGGAGCGGGATCCTGCTCTGGTGATGAAGGATCTGGCAGAAGATCTCATGTCGCACGAAATCGCGAAAGAGATGTATCAGGTGGTTTATGACGAGGCAACGCTCATTGTCGACGAAGAGGCTACGCGATTGCGTCGTGACGGCTATCGAAAGGAGCGGATACGCCGTGGGCGCCCGTTCGACGAATTCTGTCGGGAGTGGGTACGCAGCGAGCCACCGGAGCATCTGCCGTATTGCGGCTGTTGGAGTGACCTGACAGTCATCTATGCGATGAGTGGGGGCCAGCGCATCACGATGAATGCGGACGCATTGCAGGGTGTCTTCATGCCGAACCCGAAGGATGTTCGAATCGCCGAACTCGAGGCGCAGCTGGCACAGTTCAGAGCACCCGCAAGAGATCAAGCATAGCCCATGGGCAGATGGCTCGAGAGTATCGGCCGTGGGGAGCGCTTGCTCTGGCTAAACGATACCTCGTATGCGGCACGTCTTCTCGTGAACGATCACGTCCCATGGGGTGAGACTGGCGCAGTGGCCCACTGGCGCAGCCAGGCGATGCGGCTTCTGGAGCCGGACATCGCACTCCTCGACCTGGTCGCACTGGCGAAGAGCTGGCCATCGACGCGAGGCGCGGTGGGTGGCGCCGGGGAAGGAGAACGGCTCGAGCTGCCCGCCAATGAGGCGTTCCGGCTTCATGTAGTCAGCATCCTGGCGGCGCTGCGAGCCATCACACCCAAGCCTCTGGCGCTCGAAATCCCGTCACCGAGGCGCTGGTTTGCGGATGCCGCTCAATCCGCTTCCAACATCCCCGATCCCAGCGAGGATACTGTCGAGGATTGTGCCGGGGAGTGGTCGCGCTTCCTGCGCTCGCTGAGCGACGTCGGGCTCGATGTGATCCTGCTGCGGGAGGATGGCCGTTCGGCCGCAGAGGTGATGGCGTATCTCGGCTGCTACACCAGTCTCGTCAACACGGCTCATCACTATCGATGGGACATCGGAATCCAGCTTCCAGATCTGGATAGTCTGCCGCCCACATCCTTTGACTTCGCCGTTGCGGCTCGAAACGCGACCGGCGTAGCGTTGGACGATGCATTCTGGGCGGGGGCGGCCGCACCGGCGCTGCCGATGCCTGGCTTCTACTACGCGACCGTCCCTGCAGACGCACAGCCGGTCAATGTTCTCGCACGGCTGCGGAGCCTGTCTTGAGCGCGCCCACGGTGACCGAGGGGACGCTGCTATGGTCTCCGACGATCCAACGCGTATCTGACAGTGGTCTGGCGCACTACCTCGAATGGCTCTCCGGACAGGATGCTGGTCTACGGTTCGACGACTACAACGCGCTTTGGCGCTGGTCCGTTTCGAGGCCCGCCGAGTTCTGGGGCTCTTTGTGGAAGTACTTTGACGTCCAAAGCAGCGCTAAGTACGTCAGCGTATTGAGCGGCGGTATGATGGATGGCAAGTGGTTCGAGGGCTGCCGGCTCAACTACGCCGAGCATCTGCTGCGGCACGAATCGCGCGCACTACCCCAGGAACTCGCTCTCCTGCATACATCTGAAGCCGGCCACGTGACAGGGATGACCTGGGGCGAGCTCGGTGCGCAGGTGCGGCGACTGGCGGTTGCGCTGCAGGAACTCGGGGTTCGACCCGGCGATCGCATTGTCGCTATTCTGCCGAACGTTCCGCAGACGGTGATTGCCATGGTGGCCTGCGTAGCGGTCGGGGCCGTATGGTCGACGGCTTCGCCGGAGTTCGGAGCGCAGACGGTGATCGATCGATTTCGGCAGATCGAGCCAGTGATGATGATTGCAGTGGACAGCTACGTATTTGGCGGGAGGACTTTTGGCCGGACCGAGGAAATTCGCCAGATAGCGAGCTCGCTACCGACACTGCGACATGTGGTCTGCCTGGAGAAGCTCGCCAAACAGGGTGCGGGTGGACTGTCCAGCATGTGTGACACCGCAGGGGTCGCGGGATCTGCGAAGTGGCTTCGATGGGAAGCGTTGATGGATCGCCCATCACCGGCTGCCAGCCAATTTCAATTCGTCAGGGTGACCTGGAATCACCCGCTATGGATACTTTTCTCCTCGGGCACAACCGGCCTGCCAAAGGCTATCGTTCACGGTCATGCGGGCATGCTACTCGAGCACCTCAAACTCTTGCATCTGCATCTGGATTTGCGCCCCGGCGCGCGATTGTTTTTCTATACGACGACCGGTTGGATGATGTGGAACGTGGCGGTCGCCGCGCTGCTGTCTGGTGCCACGGTGGTGCTCTACGACGGCAGCCCCACGCACGGGACTGCGGATCGCCTATGGAGAATCGCGGCGGAGGGGCAGGTGACACATATGGGCGCCAGTCCGACGTTCCTGCAATCGCAAAAAGCTGCGGGAATTCGCCCCTGCGAGGACCTGGATCTGCATGCGCTCGAGATGATCACGGTGTCGGGGAGCCCCTGCAGCCCCGAGCACTTTTCATGGATCCAGGAATCGGTCAAGCCAGATGTCTGGATCGCTTCCCAGTCGGGAGGTACGGAGATTTGCAGCGCCTTCGTGGGTGCGGTACCCACTCTTCCCGTCTATGCCGGGGAGATCCAGGCGCGGATGCTCGGCATGGACGTTCATTCCTGGAGCGATACGGGAGAGGAGCTGCTCGATGAAATCGGTGAACTGGTCGTGACACGACCTTTCCCTTCCATGCCGTTGTACTTTTGGAACGACGTGGATCGGAAGCGCTACACCGATAGCTACTTCCGGTACTTCCCCGAAGTGTGGCGTCACGGTGACTACATCAAGATCAACGGTCGCGGTGGCTGTTATATCTACGGGCGTTCTGATTCCACTTTAAATCGGCACGGAGTGCGGATTGGAACTGCCGAAGTCTACCGACTCGTGGAGAAGGTGCCGGGAGTCCTCGACAGTCTGGTTGTTTGCAGCGAGGTGCGAAGCGGCACATTGCAGATGCTGCTGTTCGTGGTGCTGAGTCCAGGCCGCTCCCTCGATGCGACGTTGCGCGAAGTAATTGAGCTGCGCTTGCGCCAGGAGGGGAGTCCGCGCCACGTGCCCGATGTCATAGCGCAGGTGGAGGCCATACCCTACACGCTGACAGGAAAGAAAATGGAAGTGCCCGTGCGCCGTTTGCTCGAAGGAACTCCCATCGATTCGGCGGCCAGTCGAGATGCCATGGCAAATCCCGACGCCCTCGATGGTTTCCTGAGATATCGCTCCACCTTTTTGGCTCAAGCGGCCAAGCCTGAGTCGGAGTCCGGACTTGCACGGTAATCCTATGGAATACGTCGTCGAGCTTCTGGGTAACCCAGCCGATCCCTCAGTGATCGGGAGCAAGGCCGCGAATCTTGCGGAGTTGCATCGCGCTGGCTTTAGCGTGCCACGTGCGCTTTGCGTGACCACCTCAGCGTTTGAGGAATGGCAGCGGCAGGGACTGACCAGCGGCCTGAAAGGCGCGCTCTTGAAGGCGTTTCTAGCGCTCAAGTCTCCTGTGGCAGTTCGATCCTCGTCCCCAGCAGAGGATCTGATGGGCGCTTCGTTCGCGGGACAATACCTTACTGTGCTGGGAGTTCGATCGGAGGAGGCGCTGTTATCGGCCGTAGAGCGATGCTGGCAGTCTGCGACGTCACAGGCCGCCAAAAGCTACAGAGCGTCGGTTGACGTCGGCGATCTCCCCGTCGCTATGGCCGTCGTCCTCCAGGAGCTGGTTCAAGCCGATGTCGCAGGTGTCATGTTCACCATCAACCCGGTGACGGATCGAGCGGATCAGATTGTGATCAACTCCAATTTCGGGTTGGGAGAGTCGGTGGTCTCCGGGCGAGCTGAGCCGGATACGTTTGTGCTGAGCAAGGCCACTGGCGAGTGTCTGGAAACGCGCGTTGGCACCAAACGGGTGGTGACGCAGGAGGTGGATGCGGGTGTAAGTGAGTTGCCGCTGGACTCTGCCAGGCAGAAGTCGCTGAGTTTGACCGCAAATCAGCTGCAACTGCTGCTCAATGCCGCCCGCCGATTGGAGAGCCACTATGATGCACCTATCGACTCGGAGTGGGCGTTTGTGGGCGACACGCTCTATATGCTGCAGGCACGCCCGGTCACGACGGGCTACCCTGCCTTTCACGCGTATCTGCTGGATCAATGGGCGCGTGATCGTCGCCTGGCAGACGATGCGGCTGCGGAGTGGGTACGAGGGTCGGTGCTATCAGGGCTCAAGGTCTCGCCGCTTTACTACTCGGAGATGTCCGCCTTCTTTGCCGACATGTTCGTTCGGATCGCAGCCCTGCACGGGGCGCCGCCCATCCGTCAGAAGATATTCACGTACTTCAGCGGCTATACCTATACGAACAGCGCCTTCTCGACTGCCGCAGATCCGGCGGGAAACATCAAGCCGGAAAGTCCTTTCGGTCCGACATGGCGCTCCAATCTTCGCATCGCGTTGCGAAAGCCGATGAGCTATGCCTTCTGGTGCAATATCGATTATTACTACAAGCGATGGCAAAGCGAATGGCTGCCAGGCATCGAGGCCAATCGCCCCGATTTCGCTACGGCGAGCGTGGCGGACATCCGGCGCTATATCGAACTGCTGGAGGTCCAGCGGCGCGAGCGCAGTGTCGTTGCAGGTCTGGCCGTAGGTTACGCACCCAATTTTCTAGGTTTGGCTGCCTGGCTTCTGCAGCGCTGGCAGCCCGATGCGCCACCGGATACGCTCGGGATTCTCACCAGCGGACTGCCGGGCTCATTCACACATCGCGAGAACGTAGAGCTCTGGCAACTTACGCAACAAGCTGCGGCAAGGCCCGCGGTGTCGCAATGCCTGTTGGCTGGAAGATTCGGGGAGGTGCCGCAGGCGGTGGGGGGTACGGAATTCCTACGGATGGCGGATGCGTTTTGCCAAAAGCACGCGCATCGTGGCTCTTCCGATAGGGATATCTATCAGCCGCGCTGGGGCGATGATCGCGAGCTCCTGCTGAAGCAGGTGGCCCTGCTCCTGAAGCTTGGAGGGGACTCCGATCCAGAAAAGCCTCACAGTCGCGCTGCAGCTCGACGCGTCGATCGCGAGAGGGAAGTTGCGGAGCGGCTCCGCCTTGGGCATTTCGGGCGGCTGCGCGCCGCGGTATTCATGCGAATCCTTCGGACCACGCAGCGCTACGTGATGCATCGGGACAATCAGCGGCATACCTTTGAGCCCTATTTTCTAAATCTACGACGGGCTTATCGCGCCATCGGCAGTCGTCTTCAGGCACGCGGTCTCCTCGATAACCAGGATGATATTTTCCTTCTGGCCAAGAACGAGATTTATGCGCATGCCGATGGGTCTCTGGAAGACCGCAAGCTCGCCGGACGGGTCCGCTGGCGACGCAACTGGTGGAATACCCTCACCGAACAGGAACCGCCGTTTCGGCTGCGTGGCAGTCGCCCGTATGAAGGGACCATTGACGAATCAGCTGCGGATCTGCGTGGGGCTCCTGGGGCGCCCGGTATTGCAACCGGACCGGTCAGAAAGGTCTCATCGCTGCAGGAACTCAACAAAATTCTTCCGGGCGAGATACTCGTCACCTACGCCATCGATCCCGCCTGGACACCTGTTTTCGCGACCATAGGTGGCGTCATTTCCGTGGAAGGCGGCATGCTGGCTCATGCCGCTGTGCTGGGACGAGAGTACGGGCTCCCGGTGGTCCTGGGAGTACAGGACGCCCTCGGCCGCCTGAAGGATGGAGACATGGTTCGTATTGATGGCACGCTGGGATTAATTGCACTGACTACCAAGGAGCTCTGATGGTCATTCGCGCCGACGACGAACTGAAGCACCCGCAAAGCGACCTGCCGGAATGGCGCGAGAGCATGTGGTGGTGCTTCGATGCTCCGGAACTGGAACTCGGGGGCGCCATCTACTACGCGTACACCCCCAATACGCCACAGCCGTCGGCAAAGCTCATAGCTTATCTGACGCGCGGCTGGAACCGGCAGCGCAACAATCTTCTATACACCTTCGAGCAGGAACTGCCGATACCGCAAGGCGAGTGGGACGATCTGCGCGTTGGCAACTTCGCTCACTTCAAGCGACTTGAGCCGCTGAAACGCTGGCATATTTCATTTCACGATGCGCAGCGGCTCGAAATAGATCTGGAAATCGAGATGTTCGCCGGCAGTGGCTGGCATTGGATCGACAATCTCTATGAGACCCCAAAATTCCTGGCCGGTGACCGCTACCATCGTCCATACATCGCGCAAGGAGAGATGCGTCTCGATGGCGCTCGATACCCGCTCAATGTAACCGGTGACTCGGATCATTCGTGGGGGCCACGACGCTGGGGGCCGCTCTATCGAAGCAAGTACGTCGCTGGGCAATGCGGGCGTGACTGGGCCATGTCCTTGATCGAGATTGCGGCGGCTGACGGAAGCTTCCGACCCTACGGATTCGTGTGGGATGGAAAACGGTATTCCCCAATTTCCAGCATCGAGGTCGCAGCCGACTACGATGACGATGGAGTGCATCGGGCCGTGCTGCTGAATATCGTCGATAACGACGAGCGACAGACCCGCGTAGAGGGCAAATGTTTTGCCTGCGCACTGACTGACTACGGCTCCGTTAGCAACAATGACTGCTACTTCAGCTTCGACGTCAATCGCGGTCAGCATCGTGGCTCTGGAATCCTGTCATTCTTTTGGGAGCACGATTACTATCGGAAGGTGCTGTTGAAGTCGCCTGCCGGATAGAAGGCCGGCGCCGGATTCCTGTGGGTTGTGTAGCGCCGTTTGCCGGCAGCGGGCCGATTTCAGCGAAAGGGTAGCGGGCTCTGAGGGGGAAGTAGCGCGCCTCGCGAATGCGCTTTAAATGGAGCTGGCACAAGCGGCAGCTTCCTTTCGATTTGGTGATGTCGTGCCGTGCGGCTCGTATCCTTTAACTCTAGCGCGCGGGAAAGAACTTCGCCTTTAAGCGATGACACAACGCGCTTAATTGTTCCTATGTCAGCCACCGCAGTGCGAGTGACGGTGAGTTAGTCAGGGCACGAATTTGCCCGACATCGCAGACGAAGAAAGGAATGCGCTGAGAACTATGGCCACTTGATGTATCGAATTATTTGGCCCGGGTTGGACTCGAGTTATCCTCTCAAGAGCCTGTAATCTAGGCGTTTCCGCACATTGACTGAGCATATACCCCGAATGATGCCCTCGCGAAGAGCCGGCTGTCTGCGGACGCTTGCGGATGCTTCTGGACGTCGAAAGGAAATAAGGTGCGCGCTGGAGAAAATCACTCGGATTCTGCCATGGTCCGGAGGGTCGAGCGAAAGTCTAGGCAGCACGATCACGCAAACGAGGCAATCCCTTGATATCGTCGCCGACTTCCTGCTCTGCCACACGCAGCTCGTAGAGCTTCTGTAGGTTCAGCCAAAACTCGGCGCTGGTACCGAAGTAGTGCCCCAGGCGCAACGCCGTGTCTCCAGTGATCGCGCGCTGTCCGTTGAGGATATGCGTGATCCGATTAGTTGGTACCTTGAGCTGTCGCGCGAGTTCGGCCGCGCTCATTTTGAGCGACCTCGAGTTGCTCGGATAGGTGCTCGCCCGGGTGAATTGTATGGCGGGGCATAGAAACCTCCTCTAATGGTAGTCAACCACTTCCACGTTCGTCGGGCCCTCGCCACCCTTGGGCCATTCGAAGCACACGCGCCACTGATCGTTCACTCGAATGCTGTATTGTCCCTTCCGATCACCCTTCAGCGCCTCCAGGCGATTGCCAGGCAAATTCAGATCGCGTAACGAGCTCGCGGCATCCAGCTGATCCAGCTTCATGCTCAGCTTACGCGCCATGCCATCGAAAGCCTTGACCCTCTCCCCGACTGCAAAATTGCGCGTTCGCTTGTCGCGGTAGCTGCCAATCATGAAGGGGGAACGGTACTCTTCATTACTCGTTACGTCAAGCGTATCGAAAAGAAAGACTGTGATTCGCTTGCGGCCCTCTCTGTCAGGGTGGTTGTCGCCTCCTTTAAGGTATCGCTGCCCGTGCGGTATCCCGGTATCCGGTGCTCAGACAACTGTCTAGACACTCACCATCGGAAGGATCTGCTTACCATGCGGTCAGAATGTATGAATGTGACCGCACCGATCCAGGATCGTTTTCCGGCTTGGATTTTTCTGGGAGGACTGATGCCCATGCAGTATTCGCAAAATAGTGCCGTGCGGCGTGCGGTGAGATCGCGCAACTCAGCGGCCAATTCCGGATGTCGTACGCCGGTGCGAATAAGTAAAAATCAATTGAAGGCTTCGAAAGCGGTGTCATTACGTCGGCGTCTCGATCGCCGCCATCTGGGGGCGGCGACGATCGAGAGGTTCGCTGACTCGTCGTCGACTGCTATTGATTCGGGTCGGGCAGCGGCAGGATAACGGTATCCTGTGAGCTGGGCACTCCGTTGGCCGTCGCCACCGCAGTGTTCTCGACATACGCCGGCGCGAGGACAATGGCCACCGGCAGTGCGTCGCCGGCCGGCGGGATAAAATGCAGCGTATAGGTACCACTCCCGGTCACGTACCCGATACCGGCCGCGATCGTTTTGCTCTTGATTGCGTCGATGGTGGCGGGCACGACGATTTGACCGGCGGGAGGCCCTGAGGTCTTCACGACACCGGCAAAGCCGTTCTTGTACTTCCCCTGATCACCCGCAGCGCGCGGGTTCAGGAGAATCTGCGTGGCCATACCACTCTTGGCGTCCGTCAGATTGACGGTGACGACGTACTGCACACCGTAATTGCCGATCAAATAGACCGGATGATCGGCGGTACTGTCGAGCGAGGCGCCATATTCCAGGTCAAACGCACTTTGCGAGAGACCCGGAAATTTGCCGGCCAGGTGATCCCCCATGCGCCAGCCGTAGCGCTTTCCGGCGCCGACGTCGTAATTGAGAATGACGTCAACCTCGTCATAGCCGAAGGTGCCGTGAACGTGGCCATCTTCAGTGCCGTTGTGCAGCTGTGCATTGTGCGCCGCATAGGTGCGCACATACGGGGACTTGCCGCCCTCGAAGTGATACGTGGCGGGATTCTTGGCGAAGGCCGCGGCATTCTCCGCGTTGACAGCGACGACGCCGATCTGCACCGCACCGCCGGCAGTCAAATCTCCGATCAGCGTGATGACATCATGTTTGCCGCCCTGAAGGGTCCCGACAAGGAAAGCGCAGGTCGTATTCCCCGCAATCGTCGCTGACGCGGCCGACCCGGCACACCCTTCCGATGCGGAGATCTCAAATGACGCCGCAGTCGCCGGCCCGTAATAGTGCAGTAGCGCCGCCTTGCCAGAGGCGACCGGATTGCCGGGAATCTGCCCGACCCCGAAGCTACCGACCGTGATGCTGACGGCGGCGTGCGGATCCGGATTGGTGATCATGTAGTAGATGTTCTTCGGCGAATTGGTGCGGTTCTCATGATTCAGGTACAGACGAAAGTCGCCCGTCGTGGTCAGCCTGTTGCCGCTGCCGTCCTTGACCTGCTGGTAGAGAACGCCCTCGACGTTCGCGCCCATGGGCTCGCCCAGGACGTCCTGTGTCGCGCCGTCGAGAAACTCCGGCTGATCGCTATAGACCAGATCCACCCCACTGCGTGCAATGGTGGGCGTCACCTTGCTGGTGGAGAGCCATCCGGTGGTATTGCTTTTTCCGGGATTCAGTTCCGGCCAGCTGCCGATGTCGATTGTGTCGCCGTTCGCTGCCGTCACGTTCGCCGGTGTGAGGGCATAGCTGATCATGCTCGGCGCAGCACCTGCCGCCAGTGAGGATTGCCAGGTCACGACGCCAGGGGTCGTGTCCACCGTGTCTGCCGCATCCGGCCAGCTGAGCGTGCTATCGGCAGGCGTACCGAAGGGGCTTTCGGGTGGCAGCACGTTGAACTGTGGAGTGATGGTGTCCGTGGTCGTGACGGCGAGTGTCTGTGCCGTGCCGTTCTGCAGGGAAATGCTGTAAGCGAAGCTGCTGGCGTCGCCTGTTTTCCGCAGGCACAGCTGCTGCGGGTTGCCGGCCGAGTCGACGCATCCCGATACATTGAAAGCCACGCTGCTGCTCGGGGTGACCGCGCTGTTGCTGCTGTCCGTTGCGGTCAGCACGTAGCCCTGGCCGGGGTGATTCAGCGACAGCGAGGGGAACGAGGCTGTGCCGCCCGAGGCGGCTGCGCTCGCGCCTGTCAGGGCTGCCCCGCCGGGATTCTTCGTCAGGCTCAGGGCAATCGTGTCCGTATTGCTGGTGACCGGGTTATTGCTGGAGTCCTGCGCCTGCACGGTGACTGCGGGCTTCAGCGGGGTAGCCACCACCCCATTGGGTGGCTGGACCAGGAATACCAGGTGATTTCCCATGCAGCTGCCGCCGCCGATCGCATTGATGGTGCCGTTGGCCACATCACCATTGGCTCCCGTTTGGATCCAGGTGCCGGTGAGCGTGTAGGGGCCTGGGCTCGTCAGCGGGGGGGCAATCGTTCCGGTCCACTGGGCCGAATAATTTGTGGTTTGACCGGACAGGGAGAACGTCGAGTTGGTCGCATTGAGGGTGCCCATCCAGCCCCTGATCCAACTCCACTGGTAGCTGCCGCTACCGTCCGGCGTCAACGTCGCGTCCCCCGAAAAAACCTCCCCCGCACCCTCACCGGCGACGCCGGTGTCGGCCCAGCTCAAGGTGCCACTCAAGTCGGCGCATTGCGCCTGCGCGCGGCTATGCGCGCCGAGCAGACCGACCGCCAGCATGAGCGTTGCAAGGCGGGCGGTGCCGCGCTGGGCCGTTCGCGAAAAACCGGATGCTTTCATATCCAGATCCTCCCCTGATAGAAAACCGATTGATCCCAAGGCAATGGCCGACGTCGACCCGCGGGGGGGCGTCGCCGATCGGTCACAGGGATAGGGCAGGAGGTGGGGAAATGTCCTAACGGGACATTAAAAAGAATCTTAAAAAGTTATTGCGGTGCCTGTTGGAGGTGCGCCAGCTCACTCCGGGCCGCCAGCAGCGGCGGCAGGGGATCGGCGTCCTGCCATAATCGAAGGAATTGCTCGTAATGCTGCCGCGCCAGCGGTGAGTCGCGGCGCAGGGCGTAGGCCCGGGCGAGCTGGAGGTGGGTCAGGGTTCCCATTGGATCGTCGTAGACGACCCCCGGCAGCGCCATGATTTTCTGATACTCACGCGCCGATTCCTCGGCGCGCCCCTCGGCGAGGTAGGCCTGTCCGCGCAGATAGACCGGGAACAGGTCGGTCACCTTTCCCAATTCATACGGCCGGGTGGTCTCGAGCATTTCCAGGGCATGGGCGGCGTCACGTTGCCGAAGCGCGAGCGCTGCCTGGATCGTCGGCAGGTAGCAGAACTGCACCGCGGTGTCGCTGGGATACGCCTGCCGCAGTGCCTCGACGATCGGGGCGACCTCCGCCTCGTCGCCGGCGAGCGCCAGCGCGAGCGCGCTGCTGTATGCGGAGTCGCGATCATCCGATAGTTTGCGCGCCTCGACAGCATGGTGCCTGGCTGCCTTGTCATTGCCGACCAGTGCCTCGAATACCCCCCAGTCGCCCTCGTATCCGGCCGCTGTTTCCTTTTCTCCCGCGCGCAGTGCGGACTCGATCGCGCGTCGGGCGAACTCCCAGGCTTTGTCATGCTGACCGGCGTGCGCCAACTGCAGCGATTTGTCTGCCAGGAAGCGATCTTCCAGACCCGATTGGCCGGTGGCCCACGCCAGCAGTCCATCGGCCGCGCCAGCATCGCCATTCAGATAGGCCTGGAAATACAGATCCAACCGCATCAGCGGGGAGTCGAGACCTTTTTGCTGCGCCTCGTCAGCCGTCGCCCTGGCCTCTGGTAGGCGGTTCAACAGCAAGTAACTGAACGCCAGATTCGCATAGCTCTGCGCCGAATCCGGCGACAGGCGCAGCGCGCTCAACGCCTCGGTCAATCCCCGTTCATACTGTCCCAGATAGCGGTCGATCAGCCCGAGGCTGATTTCCGGCAGGGGATCGCGGGGATAAATCTGCGCCCACTGCCGGTTGATCAGCCGCGCCTTCTCCAGATCGCCAGTGACCGCCCGCTCGTAGCGCGACTCTATATAGAAGCGTTCGCGCTCGCTCACCCGCGCGCGCAGCTCGTACGCGCGCCTCAGGTGCTTCGCGGCGAGCCCCGGCTCATGCAGGTTGGCAAAGGTCTGCCCGAAGGCAGCCTCCGCCATCGCAAACTCCGGATCCAGATCGATCGCCCGCTGGAAGAAGGCGATCGCCCCCGCGGGATCTCCTCTGGCGTAATTCATGGCCCAACCCTGGCTATAGGCCTGCAGGGCGGGGAGTGAGGCGGTGGTCGCCTGCTCGATCGGCGTGTGATAGGACTGGATCTGCGTCAGGGATTCGCCGAGCCGCGCGCGCAGCGCGGTGGCCGCATCGTCCACGGCCCGCAGGACATGTTCCTTGTCGCTCGCCGTTGTCTGCTCACTGCCGATCGAATCACCGGTCCGACAATTCTCGGCTCGCAGTCCGAATACGTACTGGTTGGCAAGCGTTGCGATCGATCCGTAGATGACGGCGGCGCTGCCGGTACGCTGGCAGACCTCCCAGGCGACGTCGCGCGTCAGGCGGGTGCCGCGAGGCTGCTTCATCATCGACAGGGAACGGTCGATCTGTTGATCCGAAATCAGCTTCAGGAAGGGGGATTGCTCGAGCTGAACAGTGAGTGCCTGCCGCAGCGTCGTATCGAGCAGCGCATCCTGTGTTTCGTTCTGGACGTCTGCCAGCAGGACGCTATCCTTGTCCGTCAGGCCGCCGGTGGGTGGCACTGTAGCCGCACGGCGCCCATGCCAGAGCGCAAACAACGCAACGCTCAACGTCAGCAGTGCGGCCGCGACGATCCTCTTCAGGAGTCTGCGGCGCACCGCCGGGGCGCTCGCCGGTGCCGCGCCGCCATTTTCGGCAGCAAGTGTGTGGATCGGGGGGACCGCAGGGACCGAGGGAGAGTCGGGAGAGGCGGGAGCGGCGGGAGTCGTGGAAGCGTTGACGGCGGTGGCGACAGCGTGCTGCGGCGATTCCAACTCCCGCACCGGCGCGACGAATCGGTAGCCTCGTCGCGGAACCGTCGCGATCGGGTCCGGGCTCATCGCTTCGCCCAACAATTTGCGCAGATTGGAGATCTGAATCGCCAGATTCGATTCCTCGACGACAGTGTCGGGCCAGATCTCGCGGATCAACGCCTCTTTTTCCGACAGCTGCCCGTGATTTCGAACGAGTGCGATCAGGGTGTCGACGGCCTTGGGGGAAATGCCGACGAGTTCGAGGTCGCGATACAGCAGTCGACGCGACGCGTCCAAGCGGAAGGGGCCAAACTCGTAGTTCACGGATTCGCGCTCGGAATATGCCCGGCAGTCACGATAGGTTACGCATATTGCCCGAGTGGCCGTGCCAATGCAGATCGAGATAAATCGCGGCGAGGTTGCGGTGGTAGAAGTGCTTCGAAAGGACGGTCCAAAGGAGGCCATCCAGTTCGTTTGGGAGACGAAAAGCCAAGCCGGAAAGAAAGCGCTACGGAGTCACTATGCCGTATTTTCAGCGGCCCAGCGCTGATCTCACCGCCGCATCTGGCTGCGCCATGGTTTGTAAGTCCTGTGCGGGCGACACAAACACTGCGATCTGGTAGAACGGCTTGCGGTGGTCAGCGCGTATTTCTGGGCAGTTGCACCAGATTCCCTGGCTACCGGTCAGCCCGGGAATCTCTACGCTGACGTTATGAAAAAGCAGCGCAAATCGAAGTCGTAGCCCGAGCCTATCGACGCCTTAATCAATGCCTACTGCTGGCTGAACGGCTGAACGAGGGCCGGCGAGCATGAAACCGGAAGATCGCCGCGCCCCCTAAGCGCGCGGCCGGGCAGACCTCGCCCGATGGCGGTAAGGGCAGGGACTAAGCCCGTGGAATGCGGCAACCAACGGATATCAAACCCGAAGGATGATTTTGCAAGATATTGGTCGAATGGGCTGATTGATCCATTTGCTCGCAATTCTGGCAAATTTCGTGCAACGCTTCGTCGGGTCAGGTCGGGGAAGGAGTCGTTGCGATGGCTAAGTTTCAGTGGCTGATTGATTCACCCATCTGTTCCTACCCTGCCACTTTTGCGTGAGTCTCTCACCACTTGCGAGAGAACGGAGCATCGGCATTACAAAGGTCTTGAGATCCTCGATGACGGTGCCGAGCGCATCCGTCAGTTCGCGCTCGCCCACGTTTCTCACGAAGGCATTCCACTGAGCACGATGCTGGTCTGCGAAACCGGTGGTGAGACCCTCGAATTCTTCGGCCGGCACATGTGTATCGCGATTCTTGAATGTGGCGTCGATCGCCTTGAGAAGGGTGTCGGTGTTGAAATCGAGATGATTCGAGTAGATCCAGACATCATAGAAGTCCTTCTTCCGGCTGTTGGCGTTGCCGAGCGCCACCATTGCCTGGAGCTTTTCCGCGATCGCGGACTCGACTGGATAGGCAAGCAGTTGGATCGTGTCGCCGTCCAGTAGGACTGGGTACTCGATCATTCGCGGTCCTGGCACCATGACATCGCCGACACCAAAGTCGATCTGAATTCTCAGACGGACATTGCCAATGCGCGCATCCAGCACGATTCGCGTCCCCGTGTACTGCGAGTCCTTGGTGATGTCCTCTGCCGCGACGCTGTCGGCAGGAAAGATGAGACCGTCTGCCTCCACGTCGAGACTGGCGCAGTCCCTCACGAGCGCCACCAAGGTTGACTGATCCGCATTCCCCCTACGCAGCATATCGATGTCCTTCGTGGGGCGTGCACTGAGGATGCCGATCGTCTTCAGTAGCAGTGCGCCTTTCAGGATGACACTTTGCGCGTGTTTCGACTTCGATATGCGATAGAGGAATCGCTCGATGGCGTACTGCTGCAGTACCAGCTGAAACGGCGCGCCGCTCGATTTGGCTTGGTTGCGCAGCCGCGCGAGTACGGAGGCGACAACGCTTTTCTTCTCTTTCCTGCTCATTCGATCGCCTGCAGGTACGGGGATATCGATTTTTCGACGCGGAGTAGCTTGGCATAGCGCAGCAGTTCACGGTTTTGCGTACGCTTTCGCTGTCGCAGCAGACGCAGCGCTTCGAGAGCTACGTCGAGCCCGAGCTTGTTCCTGAACTTGAAGCAGTCCACCACAGTGCGCGCGGCGCTGTAGATCCGTATCGGCACGCCACCTACATGATGTGTCTCGAGCCCCTCATTGAAGGTCCTCGGATCGAAGCGATACACCGTCACGGGCATCGACAGCTTCATGCTGTGATAGCTGCCCCGCGGGACGGCGAGATGGACGGAGGATGGGATCTGGGTCGTGATGTCGTGATAAGAGAGTGCGCTGATGAGGCAGACAGCTGCCTGGGGCACGCGGGCTGCGACGACGGCGAGGTCCGGATGCTCGGCTTCGCCAACGTCGGCCAGTCGATAGAGGCCGCGGGCTAGCTCGACGATTTGGCCGCTCTCACGCAGGGCATAGAGCGCGTCGGTGTGCACCCCGTGGGCGATCACATCGCGTGTGCGGAGTGTGCCACCCCCACCGCGGAAAAGCTTGAGTGCGGCGTTGAGGTCTCGGGTCTTCATGGTGGGCAATAATAGTACCACTTATTAATAAATGGTCCTTTTATTACCCAGTACGAATCGATGCTTTTTGCCTACCTGTTCAGCGCGTACAACGGTGCCTTTGCTAGCTGCACGAAATTGCACGAAGTGGGCCGAGAAGGAAAAGCTGGCGTGAGCTACTGTGATATAACCCACTGTTCTAGAAGATTTATTTGGCTCCCGGGTTGGAACGACAGTCGCGCTGAAAATCCAGGAATATCAGGGATTTCGTTGTTGCCGTCTACGGAGATACCCCCACGAATACCCGCGCCGATGACTGGCTGTCACTGAATATACCCAGCTGTTCCTGGACGTCGATCGTCTAGTTGTCCGAACGCGAACGCGACAGCCTGAGCACCAGAGTTCGGAAACTGACTGTCCTTTCTATCCATCGACGGCGTGATCAACGTCGTGATGGCCATCGTCGTGCCCTAAGCCGCCAATGCCTTGAGTACGTGTTTCGGATCCCTGCTGATCGCGGTGAGCAGCGCCTTGGCGGGGCCGGTCGGCTCGCGGCGTCCCTGCTCCCAATTGCGTAGCGTGGCAACGTCCACGTGCAGCAGCGCTGCAAACTTCGGCTGACTCAGCCCGATCTTCGATCGCAGTTGTTTGATTGCGATCGCATCGACGTGAAACTCGCGCGAGGGCGCGCGCTCGCCGCGGGCGATCGCGTCCATCTCCTGCACGGATGCGTACAGTTCCTCGAAAAATGGGTTGCGCTTCTTAGCCATTCCACTTCTCCACGATCTTCCTCAATGCAGCTTTCTCCGCGGTGCTCAGATCGTCCTTCCGAGCCTTCGGATAGATCATGAGCAGCCGAATCTGATGGTCCGCAGACAGCCAGTAATAAATCACCCGAACGCCGCCACTCTTGCCCGTGCCTGCTCGCTTCCAGCGGAGTTTGCGTAGACCGCCGGTGCCTTGAATCAAGTCTCCAGCGCCTGGATGCTGCGTCATGGCGGATTGCAGCTCGGCGTACTCCTCATCAGTCAGCAGATCTCGTATCTGTCGAGTGAAGATCGCCGACTCGATAAAGACCATGAAGTTGGAATATACGCCAATGAAGTATATACGTCAATGGCGTATAGCCTCGCATGTGGGCACCTGTTCCCATTGTCCCTTCGAAACCGGGTCATGACCGACAGGTTGGCGCGATATAACCGTACCTCTGTGGACGTTCTTGGGCATCCTCGGACGCCGGCCCGGGTTGGACTCGAACCAACGACCAACGGATTAACAGGCGGAGAGCCTACTTTTTCCTACTCCTCCAGGCACTTAGGGGCTCTTCTTAAGCTGTTGATTCAACTCGATGCGGTTTGAATCGCAAAGTTGCAGCAGGGTGTGTCGAGGAGTCGGTTGGAGCTAGTCGCTGCACGAAATCTGCACGAAATTTTGGCGACATGCCACCAACGGTTTTTAGACGCACGAGATCAAATAGCGATACCTGGCAACGGCTTAGAAGCCCTGCGACCAACGGACCGAATTCCGTTGGTTATCGCGCAGAACTGAAATCCGTTGGTCACTGGACAGCAAGGCCCGTGGACTGCTCTTCAATCGAGATCATCTGAGTATTCCTCGTCCTCATTCTCCTCGCGCTCATCGCATTCCGCTGTAGGGGCTGCAATCATCTCGAACGCCAACTTTCGCGCCAGATGCGAGTCGGTGGAGAAAAGACGGAGTAACGTGCCCTTCAGTGCGGCTTCCTCCTCGCCGTAAAGCGAACGCTGCGGTGTCTGGTCTGGATTGCGAGGCACCGGCGAGAGAGGGTCGAGTTGATCCGCGTAGCGGGAAGCCCACTCAAGAACGTCGAGAGACTGCTGCTGCAGCTTGGCTTGCACGGGACGCGGACCGGTGGCGCGTTTGGCGGCTCGAATGTAGCTCCGCAGAAGTCGGGCCCGATACCCCGCGCCGACTTGTCGCTCGAGCTCGGCGACGAGTTTCGAGTGCGCCCCACGTCGCTCCCGAGCCAATCCAGCGAGCCTCTGGCGTTCGCGCTCAGCTTCCTCTTCAATCCGTCGCTGCTCCCGTCTATGCTTTTCCTCAAGCGCATGTTCAAGCATGGCGTGCATCACATCTGGCAATTGTTCCTCGAGCCGACGCCTTGTCCTGTCCGTGCCGACGGGAAAATCACGGCAATTCGCGAATGCGTGAACCCGGTCATCTATGCTAAGGAGCTCGGCTTAAAGGTCGGCTAAGGCCCTGGAACTCGCTAGAACGGATCAAGCTACTGCTCCATTGACGATAAAGAAAGGAACAAATGAACATGCAGACAGGTCCGGGTAGTTCGATATTGAGAATGACCTCGCCGCTGTTCTGCTTCACTCTCGTGATACCGGTCGCCATCATCGGGCTCGGCATTAACTTCATACTCAACCCGGTGGGGGCCTCGACCGCCTACGGCATTCCAATCCGCGATCCATTCAAGCTAAGCAATATGCATTCGTCGGTGTAGATGTCCGATAACCATTTAAGCGACGATAAGCTCAGCGGAGGTTCGCGTTTTAACGACCAGTTATTTTTCGGGTGCTCCCGCGTTTATGCGTGATCCGCAGATCATTCGCTACAGAAACGAATTGTTCAATCAGCCACATCAGGCCTATATCGTTCGCCCGATTGGGGTGATACATCACGACATCTTCCAGAATGGGTGATTTGAATGGCAGGGCGTGTATCACTAGCGGCAGTTCTTTTGCAAAGCGTTCAGCCAGATTGCGATGCAGAAATGCAACCGCCTTCGATCCAACCAACATCAATGGGATTGAGCTGAAGGTCGGGGCTATCATGCACAGATGCTGCCGCCCTTCGATTAAGCGAACCTGATCGGTGCTCAGCGATCCGGATATACGATTCGGATCAAACCGCACGCTAATTACCGCCAGCTCGGAAAGCGTCGCGCTGTCTGGCCGTGCCGCTAGCGCAGCGTTCTCCTGGCAGCCAATAACTACAAGCTCGTCCTTCAGAAGTGGCACGGACGGATATTCAGCAGTTCGATACGAATGCGGCGTAACGACCAGGTCGAGCTCGCCTCTGTAAAGCAGAGGTGCGGGATCGCCGCGCGGGAGCGAAAATTCAATTACCAGATTCGGGGCATGGGTGGCGATGCGACTGGTGATTCCCGGCAACAGAACGGGAATTAGGTGGTCCGGAAACTCGACTCTGAAATGCCGCGAGGAACTTGCTGGATCGAAGCTGCCGTCGCCGGATGCGATGGACTCAATACGCAAGATGGTCTCGTGAAGCGGTCCCTGCAGCTGGTCGGCCAGCGGTGTTTTCCTGAGAACGCGACCATAGGGGACGAGAAGATCGTCTTTAAAGTGTCTTCGCAATCGGGCCAGAACACCACTCACGTTGGACTGGGTTGTGTGCAGTCGCGTTGCCGCGCGCGTGACATTCAGTTCCTGAAAGAGGACATCGAGCGCGACGAGCAAATTTAGATCTAATCCCTTGAAGCGCAACGCATGAACCATCACAAAAAATGATGGGACGGATCGTAACAAACGATTTTTACGATGTCACGCGACTTGTTATCAATACGCTCACTTACAGTGCGCTTGATCCCTCGGCAAAAGACCAAGTGACGGGTGCACGAAACTAAGGGGGTTTTATGAAGTGTGCATCTCGCGCTTTCGGCGCCATCTCAGTCGGCGTCAGCCTAGTTGCTTTTGGCGTCCCATCCCACGCGCAAACAGCATCAGCTGCCGGCAGTGACGACGCGGCCCTCGAGGAGGTCATAGTCCACGCGCAGCGCGTAGAGCAGCGTCTTCAAGACGTACCGGTTGCTGTTACGGCGGTTTCCGGCGCCGAGCTCGAGACCGAGCGTCTGCATGATTTGCCACAGTTGACTTTAGCCGTCCCCAGCCTTGATGTGACGGAGGACAATACCTTCGTAATGCGTGGCATTGGCAGCCAGATCTTTTCCGCCAACGTCGACTCATCTGTTGGTGTCACCGTAGACGAGATCTCGCTCGGTGTGCCCATCTTCATGAGCAACGCCGCCTTTGTCGACGTCTCGCAGGTCGAGGCGTTAACCGGCCCTCAAGGATTGCTCTTTGGCCGCAACGCCTCGGCCGGCATGCTCAATATCATCACTTCGAAGCCACAGCTCAATCAGTACAGCGGCGAAGCGAATCTAGAATACGATGACCGTGACAGGGCGCCCGGCGGACACTTCGGAATTGTTGCAACTGGCATCCTCAACCTGCCGACTTCGAGCAATTCGGCGCTGCGGCTGAACTTCCTTGAGTCGGACCAGGATCCCATCACTGACGTGGTGGTCAACAAGTCACCCAATTATCAAGGTAACCAAAAGCGCCTCATGGGTAAGGCGAAGTGGCTTTGGGAGCCGACCTCCGATTTGAACGTCTACCTGATCGGCGACTACAGCCATGAGCGCGGCGTTGGCGGCATCTGGGAAGATACGTACCGCGTCACCGGCGCCGGCGGGACGGATATCGCGGGCGCGGCGGCCGACGGGGTCACGCCCGGGCCGGACAACCTCTACAAAGGTCTCAGTGGGGCGCAATTTCGAAGTGTCGACACGGGCGGAATCGCTCTTACGATCACGGACAAGCTGACAGACGAACTCACGCTCAGCAATATTCTAGGGTGGCGTCGCTACTACAATTCTTACAATCTGGACGTCGATAACTCGAGCCTGCCGTTCGTCGATGTCAATGGCGGCAATCAGAGCTATGACCAGTACTCCGAGGAGCTTCGCCTGGCCTACAGGGGCAGCAGAATCGATGGGCAGGCGGGCTTCTATTCATTCTGGTCTGACAATCACGCGTTTGCTGATTTCCAGGGTAATGGTCCCTTCCCGGGCATCACGAACTTCGTTCTTTCCGACGACTTTTACGATGTGAAGGGGAGAACGTTGGCGGGATATGGACAGTTCAACTTTCACGTGACGGACGCTCTGCAGCTGATCGCCGGCGCACGCGTCAGCAATGACCATGTGGCCGTGAATGCAATCGCGAATCCCTTCACTCCTGTTACCTACGACCCGCCGTTGTTTGGATTTATCAACCAATTACCCTTTGTGCTGCCCTTCGGACCTGCGAATCAGGCTTTCGCTCAGGCCAATAACTACACCAACTTCAGTTACAAGACCGGAATCCAGTACAACGTGACGCCGGACGTCATGTTCTACGGCACCTGGGGGACGGGCTACAAGGGGCCTGCGGAAAAGACGTATCTGTTCTCGACGACGGACAATCCGTACCTGCGCCCTGAGACCGTACAGGATCTGGAAGGTGGTTTTAAGTCCGAGCTCTTTGGTAAGCGCCTGCGCGTGAACGTGGCCGGCTTTTTGGAGAGATTCAAGGATTTCCAGGTTCAGGCATTTAATTCCGCCGGCTTAGCTACGTTGACCAACGCACAGCGCGTGCAGGCGGCCGGCGTCGAACTCGATACATCGTTCAAGGCGACTTCCGCTCTAACAATCAACTACAACGCGACGATCCAAGACTCGCACTTCACGGACTTCTCGGGCGACCCTTGCTACACCCAGCAGCCGACGGCTAGTTGCCCTAATGGTCACTTCTTTCAGGGCGCAGGCATTCAGACGCCGGCCTCGGCTCGCTATCACGGCACGCTCGAAGGAATCTATACGGTGCCTCTAGGTGGTTCCCACCTTGACTTGGAGGCCAATTGGTATCGCCGATCGAGTATCAACTTCTCCACAGCCGCTGCTCCCTATCAAGAGGTCGGCCCGATCGACATTTTCGGCGCGAGCGTAACGTATCGAATGGATAACGGGTTTAACGTCTCGCTCTTTTGCAAGAACTGCAGCAATGATGTCTATCCGACCTACATCTTAGCCGACCCGCTCGACGGCTCGGCCGGAGTGGTCTCGACATTCAACCGATGGGGCTACAACTCTGTTCGCACCATCGGCGCATCGATCGGATACAAGTTCTGACCCATCTGCAATGAGGGATCGGTAGGTCGGCAGATCGCCTATCCATCATTCGCCGACGCCTTGATGACCTGCGAGGTACTCGACCACGC
>CAVYUK010000006.1:0-691859 GCA_963771665.1 uncultured Gammaproteobacteria bacterium
CCGCATACAGTCCGGCCCGGACCAGTCGTGTCCCGCGCCTCAACCATTAGCGCTAAGTACCTACTGCGTCTCATAAATTTCCCAGTTAGGCGTTGACATGCCAGCCCCTGCATTTCTATAGTGGCGCCAAGTGGGAAAAAGTGGGGAGAGATGGGCGATCGCGCCTACAAAGCCTGTGTTCCGCGGTGCAACAAAGGTCACGTTGGATGACAAGGGGCGCATGGTCCTCCCCACGCGCTACCGCGAACGTGTGCTCGAGCGGTCGGCAGGGCAGCTCATCGTGACGGTCGATCGGGACGGCCAGTGCCTGATGCTGTATCCGCTCATCGACTGGGAGCCGGTCGAGAAGCAGATCATGGCGCTTCCGGCCCTGGATCCCCAGTCGCGCCGGCTGCAGCGGCTCATCGTCGGACATGCCACGGACCTGCCAATTGATGGGCACGGTCGAATTCTATTGACACAGGAGCTGCGTGAATTTGCCGGGCTGCAACGGCACGCAATGCTCGTCGGACAGGGGAATCGGTGTGAACTTTGGGACGAGACTCGATGGACGGAAAGGCGCGACGGCTGGCTCAAGGATGAAGCCGCGGTGACCGAACGTCCAGCGCACCTCGATTCGCTGTCGCTGTAAGCGACGGCAGGGCGACTAGCGGGGAAAGGGGAGTTGGATGAGCACACGCCGGTGCTTGTCGATGAAGTGCTTGCGGCTCTGGCAGTGCGCGCGGCCGGCTTCTATATCGACGCAACATTTGGTCGCGGCGGCCACAGCGCCCGCATCCTCGAGGCGCTCGGACCCGACGGCCGTCTCATCGCCATCGATCGTGACCCCGCCGCCATCGCCGCGGGCCGCGTGCGCTTTGCGCAAGAGCCGCGAATCGGTCTCGTGCAGGGCGATTTCGCGCAGCTGGCAGCGCTGGTGCGCGCGCAAGGATTCGGCTCGCAGTGCGATGGCATCCTGTTCGATTTCGGCGTCTCCTCGCCGCAACTGGACGATCCAGCGCGCGGCTTCAGTTTCCTCCAGGACGGTCCGATCGATATGCGCATGGACCCGACGCGCGGCCAACCAGTTTCCGCATGGCTCGCCCGGGCGAGCGGCGATGAGATGCGCCACGTGATCGCGACTTTTGGAGAAGAACGTTTCGCCGGGCGTATCGCGCGCGAAATCGTGCGCACCCGCGATGAAGCGCCGCTGACGCGCACCGCCGCGCTCGCCGCGCTGGTCGCACGCGTGGTCGGTACGCGCGAGCCGGGCAAGCACCCGGCGACCCGCACCTTCCAGGCGCTGCGCATTTTCATCAATGACGAACTCTCGCAGATCGAGCGCGGCCTCGCGCAGGCGCTGCAGCTGCTGGCCCCGGGGGGGCGACTGGCTGCGATCAGTTTTCATTCGCTCGAAGACCGGCTGGTGAAGGAATTCATCCAACGCCACTCCGAACCCGACCCCGCGCTCAAGCACCTGCCCCATCTGCCGCCGCAGGCGCGCCCGACACTGCGGCGGATTGCCAGGAAGCAGCGCGCCTCGCTCGATGAAACCCGCGCCAACCCGCGCTCGCGCAGTGCGCTGCTGCGCATTGCAGAAAAGCTGCCGACGTGACCGTACCGCGCAGTCTCTCGGTGATTGTCACGGCGCTGCTGTGGTGGTCGGTTCTCGGTTCGGCCGCCGCCGCTGTCTATACCAAGTATCGCGCGCGGGAACTGTTCGTCGAACTCGAGCGTCTCAGCAGCGCGCGCGATGAGCTCGATGCGGACTGGGGCCGGCTGCAACTCGAAGCGAGCGCCTGGTCCACCTATGCCTTCGTCGAGCGTGTTGCCAGTGAACGCCTGCACATGAGTATCCCCGACTCGCGCGATATCGAGATCGTGGCGCCGTGAAGTTACTGGACCTCGTGCGGCATCGATGGAAGGGCCGTGGGCGCGGCGCTCGTCGCGAGCGCGCCGCCGCCGCTTCTCGCGGCGGCACGCGCGGCAGCGAGACACCAACCCGCTACTCCTACCGTCTGCGCCAGGGTTTGCTGTTCGGTCTGCTGCTGCTGGCCTCCGCCGGCCTGATCGGCCGCGCGATCGAACTGGAACTGGTCGATCATCCCTTCCTGGCACAGCAGGGCGATGCGCGTTTCTCGCGGGTCGCGGCGATCGTCGCGCACCGGGGCAACATCACCGACCGCAACGGCGAGCCGCTCGCGGTCAGTACGCCGGTCGATTCGGTATGGGTGAACCCGCGCGAACTGGCGGGCAACCTCGAGCAATTGCCGCGGCTGGCGAGCGTGCTCGGCGGCGATCGCCAGGCAATGCTGCGGCACGTCAGCAGCAACATGGACCGTGAGTTCCTCTACCTGGCGCGTGGGCTGCAGCCGAGCGATGCCATGCGCGTCAAGGCGCTGAACCTGCCGGGCGTCAACCTCACGCGCGAATACCGCCGCTACTATCCGGCCAGCGAAGTGACCGGGCACCTGCTGGGCTTCACCAGCATCGACGATGCGGGCCAGGAGGGCGCAGAGCTCGCCTTCGACAACTGGCTCGCGGGCGAGGACGGCGCCAAGCGCGTCATCCAGGACAGCCGCGGACGCAAGGTCGAGGACATCGAGAGCATCCGGCCGGTGCGGCCCGGCCGCGACCTGACGCTGAGCCTGGACCTTCGCATCCAGTACCTGGCGTATCGGGAACTCAAGAGCGCCATCCTCGAGAATCGCGCGCATGCCGGCTCGGTGGTGGTGATCGATATCGACTCGGGTGAAGTGCTGGCGATGGTCAATCAGCCTGCCTACAACCCGAACGATCGTTCGCAGCTGCAGGCGGCCACCTATCGCAACCGTGCGGTGACGGACCTGTTCGAACCGGGCTCGAGCATCAAGCCCTTCGTGGTCGCAGCCGGCCTTGCCTCGGGCAAATTCACCACCAGCAGCATCATCGACACCAGCCCCGGTTTCATCCAGGTGGGGGACAAGAACTTTCCGGATGAACACAACCTGGGTGCCGTGCCGCTGGCGACCGTGCTTGCCAAGTCATCCAATGTCGGGATGATCAAGCTGGCGCTGCAACTCGAGCCGAAACAGATCTGGAGCACGCTGAACCGCTTCGGCTTCGGCCAGGTGACCAGCAGTGGCTTCCCCGGCGAATCGGCCGGCGTGTTCAGCGACTACTCGCATTGGCGTGCGATCAGCATCGCGACGCTGTCGCACGGCTACGGCATATCGGTGACACCGCTGCAGCTGGCCCAGGCATATGCGGCGATCGGCGCGCTGGGAGTGCGACGCCCGGTCTCGCTGCTGCGCGTGGATGCGGCTCCACCCGGCGAGCGCGTGCTCGATGCGACGGTGTGCCGCGACCTTCTGGGGCTGCTCGAGAACGTGACCACGCAAGAGGGCGCCACGGGCGTGCGCGCGAAGATCCCGGGCTACCGCGTCGCCGGCAAGACCGGGACCGCCTGGAAGGCCAGCAACGGTACCTATTCCAGGGATCGTTACACCTCTGTGTTTGCCGGGGTTGCCCCAGCCTCCAATCCACGCCTCGCCGCCGTGGTGGTGATCGATGAGCCGACCGCCGGCAAATACATGGGCGGCGATGTGTCAGCGCCGGTGTTCTCAGCCGTGCTGGGTGGGGCGCTGCGGCTGCTCGCGGTGGCACCGGATGACACCAGTGTTCCGGTGGAGCCCTTGAGCCGCGGCCAAAAGGTTGCGAGCCGATGAGTTCGGTCAGTGCGCAGGGCTGGCGGCCGCTCAAGGCGGTGCTGGGTGGCCTGGTCGATGTACCTGAAAGTCTCGAGGTGTCGGATCTAACGCAGGACAGCCGCAGCGTGACCCCCGGCGCCGCATTTTTTGCCTGCCACGGCGAAACCCGTCATGGCGTGGAATTCGCACCGGCCGCGGCGGCGGCGGGCGCGCGCGCCATTCTCTGGGAGCCGGCCGCGGGCGTCCAGGCCCCATCGGTCGACCCATCGATCGTCGTGCGCGCCGTCCCCAACCTGCGCGCGCAACTCGGGTTCATCGCCGATCGTTTTTTCGATGCACCCTCGGCCAGCCTGACCGTGGCCGGCATCACTGGCACCAACGGCAAGACCACCTGCGCGTGGCTGCTGGCGCAGGCACTCGAATTCAGCGGCCGGCGAGCGGCTTACATCGGCACGCTCGGCGGCGGCGACATTCACGGGCTGACCGATTTCGGGACCACGACGCCCGATGCCGTCACGCTGCACCGGCTGCTGGCACGCCTGCGGGCGCAGGGCTTCGCCGCGGTCGCAATGGAGGTTTCCTCGCATGGCCTGGATCAGGACCGTTGCGCGGGGGTGCGCTTTCATACCGCGGTCTTTACCAATCTGACGCGGGATCACCTCGACTATCACGCCGATATGGCGGCCTATGGGGCCACCAAGGCGCGGCTCTTCGAATGGCCGACGCTCAAGGTGAGAGTCATCAATGTCGATGATCCCTTCGGACTCGAACTCGCGCAGACCAGCCGCCGTCATGCCGACGCCGCGCAACTGCTGCTGACTTCGCAGCGCCCCTCCGAATGGCTCGCGAGCGGCACGGACTATGTGTGCGCGCGAGCCGTGCACGTGCGCGACATCGGCGTCGAGATCGAAATTGAAAGCAGTCGTGGCACGGCCCGGCTGGTCAGCGGTCTGCTCGGGGACTTCAACGTCGACAATCTGCTGACCGTGCTCGCGGTGCTGCTGGCGTGGGAGTTTCCGCTGGCCGAAGCCTGCGCCGCGCTGGCGCGCTGTTCGGCGCCGCCGGGCCGCATGCAGCCCGAGGGCGGCGGCGAACAGCCGCTGGTACTGATCGACTACTCACACACCCCCGATGCGCTCGCCAAGGCGCTGCAGGCCGCGCGCGCCCATTGCCGCGGCCAGCTGCGCTGTGTGTTCGGTTGCGGCGGGGATCGCGATCCGGGCAAACGCGGCGAGATGGGGCGCATCGCCGCGTGCGGCGCGGACTGGCTCATCGTGACCGATGACAATCCGCGCGGCGAAGATCCCGCCGTTATCACGGATGCCATCCTGCAAGGGGTCGCGCAGGCGGGCGGCGCGGGCCGCACACGCGTGATTCACGATCGCGCGCTCGCCATTCGCAGCGCATTGGCGACCGCCTCGGTGGACGATGTGGTGCTGGTAGCCGGCAAGGGGCACGAGGAATATCAGATCGTCGGCGCCGAGCGCCGGGTCTTCAGTGACACCGATGTGGTACGCGCGGCGCTGCGCCAATGGGGTGGCGCGTGATCCGCAGCCTCTCGCAATTTGCCGCGGCGTGCCACGGCCGCCTGATCGGGGCCGATCGCGAATTCAACGAAGTCGCGATCGACAGCCGCAAGCTTGGCGCAGGGAATCTTTTCATCGCGCTGCACGGCGAGCATGCCGATGGCCATAGCTTCGTTGCGGCGGCGGCGGCCGCCGGCGCCGCCGGCGCGCTGGTGCTGCGGCAGCTCGATGCACCGCTGTCGCAGATCGTAGTCTCCAGCGTCGAGCGTGCGCTCGCCAGCGCCGCCCAGACTGCACGCGCGCAGTTCAGCGGACCGGTGATCGGCGTAGCCGGCAGCAACGGCAAGACCACGGTCAAGGAGATGCTTGCGAGCATCCTCGCGCAGCTGGGGCCGTGCCTCTCGACTCGCGGCAATCTGAACAATCATCTCGGCGTGCCCATGACCCTGTTGCGCCTGGACGCGTTCCACCGCAGCGCTGTCATCGAGATGGGCGCCAACCGGCGAGGCGATGTCGAGCAGCTGGTGCAGATCGCCCGTCCGGGCATCGGCCTCATCACCAATGCCGGTGCCGAGCACCTGGAAGGATTCGGCTCTCTCGAAGGCGCCGCCCGCGCCGAGGGCGAGATGGTCAGCGGGCTCAGCCCGAGCGGTGTCGCGGTCATCAACGGCGATGACACTTACGCGTCGCTGTGGCGCTCGAGCACGGCGGCACGCGTCTGCACCTTTGGTTTGCGTCACGAGGCCGAGTTTGGCGCCACGGAGTTGCGCTTCGAGGTCGGCGCGCAGGGCTTCACTACCCATTTCCGCCTGCGTGCGCCTGCCGGCAGTGTGCCGGTGACGCTGGCACTTGCCGGGCGGCACAATGTGCTCAATGCGCTGGCCGCGGCGGCGGCCGCCTTCAACGCCGGCGCGAGTCTCGCTCAGATCGCCACCGGCCTCGCGCAGATGCAGGCCGTGAAGGGCCGGTTGCAGCTGCGGCGCACGCGCCATGGCGCCTGGCTCATCGATGATTCCTACAACGCCAATCCCAGCTCCGCGCGCGCAGGACTTGAGGTCCTGAGCGAGCTGCAGGGCCGGCGCTGGCTGGTACTCGGCGATATGGCCGAACTCGGGGAGGTCGCCGAGGACAGTCATCGCGAAGTCGGCGAGCTGGCGCGCTCGCTCGGTGTTGAACGGCTCTTCAGCTTTGGCGCGCTCGCGGCCCTGGCCGCCGAATCCTTTGGCGCCGGCGCCGAGCGCTTTCGTGACGCCGGCGAACTGGCGCGTGCACTCGATGCCGCCCTGAGCCCCGACGTACGCGTGCTGGTCAAGGGCTCGCGTGTCAATCGCCTCGAGCGCGTGGTCGATGCGCTGCTCGCGCCCGACGAAACACGCAAGGCGGGCTGAGCGGTGCTCTACTGGGTTGCCAAACTGCTGACTCCCTATTACTCGGGCTTCCACGCATTTTCGTACATCACGCTGCGCGCGATTCTCTCCGTGATGACGGCACTGAGCATGGCGCTGCTGGTCGGACCGCGCATGATCTCGAGTCTCTCGAACTATCAGATCGGCCAGGTGGTGCGCGATGACGGACCGCGCTCGCACCTGCCCAAGGCCGGCACACCGACCATGGGCGGCGCGCTGATCATCGTAGCGATCGTCGTGAGCACACTGTTGTGGTCGGATCTGCGCAACCGGTTTGTCTGGATCACGCTCGGCGTCACGGTTGGCTTCGGCGTGGTCGGGTTCTGGGACGACTACCTGAAGCTGGTGGTCGGCAACTCGCGTGGTCTTGCGCCGCGCTGGAAATATTTCTGGCAATCGGTGCTCGGCTTCGGCGCCGCGCTGCTGCTCTATCGCACCGCGCAGGTGCCGGCGCAGACCGATTTCTTCGTACCCTTCGTCAAGTCGGTGAATGTGCCGCTCGGCGCGTTCGGCTACGTGGCGCTGAGCTATTTCATGATCGTCGGCATGAGCAACGCCGTGAACCTCACCGACGGCCTCGACGGACTGGCCATCATGCCCACCGCGATGGTCTCCGCCGCTCTGGGCATCTTCGCGTACGCCAGCGGCAACATCATCTTTGCCAATTACCTGGCGATTCCTGCCATTCCGCAGGCCGGCGAGGTGCTCATATTCTGCGGCGCGCTGTCGGGTGCGGGACTGGGCTTCCTGTGGTTCAACTCCTATCCGGCGCAGGTCTTCATGGGTGACATCGGCGCGCTGGCGCTCGGCGCAGCGCTCGGTGTGGTCGCGGTGATCGTGCGGCAGGAAATCGTGGCGCTGGTCATGGGCGGCATCTTCGTGCTCGAAACCGCCTCGGTGATACTGCAGGTGGCATCTTTCAAGCTCACCGGCCGGCGCATCTTTCGCATGGCCCCGATTCATCATCACTTCGAGCTCAAGGGCTGGGCCGAGCCGAAAGTGATCGTGCGTTTCTGGATCATCAGTTTCCTGCTGGTGCTGGCCGGCCTTTCGACACTGAAACTGCGATGAACAGCCAGCATCGTGCCGTGGTCGTTGGTTTGGGCAAGAGCGGCTTCTCCGCGGCCCGCTACCTGCTCAAGCGCGGCTACGAGGTCGCGGTCACGGACAGCCGCGCCGAACCGCCGGAGTGGCCGCGCCTGACGGCACTGGGACGGGAGCTCGGACGCGAGATCACCGTGCGTCGCGGTGCCTTCGATGTCTCGCTGCTCGAGGGCGCGCAGCTGCTGGTGGTCTCCCCGGGCGTCGACACTCGCGGTGCCTTCTTCGATGCGGCGCGCGAGCGCGGCCTCGATGCCGTCGGCGACATCGAGTTGTTCGCGCGCGAAGCGCGCGCGCCGGTGGCCGGTGTCACCGGCACCAACGGCAAGAGCACCGTAACCACGCTGCTTGCGCAAATGGCGGCACGGTCGGGAGTTCGTATCCGCAGCGGTGGCAATCTCGGAGAGCCGGCACTGGACCTGCTGGACGATTCCGCCCAGCTCTATGTTCTGGAACTGTCGAGCTACCAGCTCGAGACGACGCATTCGCTGCGCCTGGCCGCCGCGGCCGTGCTCAATGTCACTCCCGACCATCTGGATCGCTACCGGGATTTTGCGGACTACGCGGCTGCGAAGGCCCGCATCTTCGAGCACTGCGAGGTGGCCGTCATCAATCTGGATGACCCGACCGTCGCCTCGATGATCGGTCCGGCACGGCGACAGTTGAGCTTCTCGCTGCGCGCCGACTCGGGCGCCGACTACACGCTGCTGAATCAGGACGGCGATCGCCTCTGGCTGGCGCGCCGCGGTAAACCGCTGCTGCCTTTGTCGGCAATGCGCTTGACGGGCACCCACAATGCGGCGAATGCGCTGGCGGCGCTGGCGCTGGGAGAGGCCCTGTCGCTGCCGCTGGCGTCGATGCTCGAGGAGCTGCGCACCTTCGGCGGACTGCAGCATCGCTCGCAATGGGTCGCCGAGGTCGGCGGCGTGACCTACATCGACGACTCCAAGGGCACCAACGTCGGCGCCACACTGGCCGCGGTGGCAGGCTATGCGGGGCCGCTGCTGGTAATCCTCGGCGGTGAGGGCAAGGGCCAGGATTTCGCGCCGCTGCGCGCGGCATTCGCCGGCAAAGTACGCTGTGCGCTGCTGATCGGGCGCGCTGCTTCGGCGATTGGTGCCGAGCTCGAGGGCGCCTGCGAGTGCCTCCACGCGGACAGCCTTGAGGCAGCGGTTGAGCTGGCCGCGGCGATGGCTTGTGCCGGTGACACCGTGCTCCTGTCCCCCGCCTGCGCGAGCTTCGACATGTTCAGCGACTACGCGCAGCGGGGCCGCGTGTTCGTGGCCGCCGTGCGGAAGCTGGCGCCATGAGCAGCGCGACTCTGGCAATCCCCCAGGAGCAGGCCCGCAGCCGCGGACCGGCACTGGATTCGCTCACGTTGATCCTGTCGCTGAGCATCGTATTGCTGGGCCTGGTCATGGTGACCTCGGCCTCGATCACCATCGCCGGCCGCGAAGGTGATCCGTTTGGATATCTGGAACGGCAGCTGCTACTGGTGCTCGCCGGAGTCGGGCTCGCGATGCTGGCGTTCAGCATTCCCATGCGGCGCCTCGAGCAGCTGGCGCTGCCATTGCTGCTGGTTGCCGGCGCCATGCTGCTGCTGGTGCTGGTGCCGGGGTTCGGCCATGTGGTCAACGGCAGCCGCCGGTGGCTTCGATTCGCCGGTATCAACTTCCAGGTCTCGGAAGCGGCGCGCGTGCTGACCCTCATCTATATCGCCAGCTACGCCGTGCGATTCGAATCGGCACTGCGCAGCGGCCTCTCGGGATTGGCGCGCCCGATCGCGCTGCTCAGTGTGATGGCGCTGCTGTTGCTGCTCGAGCCGGACTTCGGCGCGGCCACGGTGCTCTTTGTCACCGGTTTCGGCGTGCTTTACCTGGCCGGAGCGCGGCTGCGCTATGTGCTGGCGATGGTGATTGCCGCCGGCGGATCGATGGTGCTGCTGGTGATCTTCTCCAGTTACCGCATGCGGCGCATGACCACCTTCCTCGATCCGTGGGCCGATCCCTTCAAGAGCGGATTCCAGCTCACGCAGTCGCTGATCGCCATCGGCCGCGGCGAGCTGTTTGGAGTGGGGCTGGGCGCCAGCGTGCAGAAGCTGTTCTATCTTCCCGAAGCGCATACCGATTTCCTGTTCGCCGTGCTGGCCGAGGAGCTCGGACTGTTCGGCGTGGCGCTCACGCTCGGACTGTTTCTGGCGCTGTCCTGGCGAGCCTTCGTCATCGCGCGCCGCGCCTACGAAGCAGGACAGAAATTCCCATCCTATATCGCCTCCGGGTTCGGTCTCTGGCTCGGGGTTCAGGCCTGTATCAACATCGGCGTGAACATGGGTGTGCTGCCGACCAAGGGTCTGACGCTGCCGCTCATGAGCTATGGCCGCAGCAGCCTGATCGTGACGCTGGCATGGCTCGGCCTGGTACTGCGCGTGCACCACGAGACCGTTCGCGGCACGCGACGCAACGCCCGCGAGGCTCGGGTATGACCCTGGGCGCACACACCGTTGCCGCGCGTTCGGCGGACATGCCGCTGGCTCTCATCATGGCGGGCGGCACCGGTGGTCATGTGTTCCCCGCGCTCGCACTGGCGCGTGAATTACACGCGCGCCGCTGGCGCGTGGTGTGGCTCGGCACCCGGCTTGGCCTCGAGTCGCGGCTGGTGCCCGCCGAGCACATTGAGATCGAATGGCTATCGGTGGGCGGGTTGCGCGGCAAGGGCTGGCTCACCTGGCTGAGCGCGCCGTTGCGCCTGACGCGCGCGTTGTTGCAGGCGCTGGCTGTCATACGCCGTCGCCGGCCTTCGCTGGTGGTGGGACTGGGAGGGTTCGTGGCAGGCCCGGGTGGCCTGGCCGCCTGGCTGCTGCGCCGGCCGCTGCTGATTCACGAGCAGAACGCCGTCGCCGGCTTCACCAATCGCTGCCTGTCCCACTTCGCGCGGCTGGTGCTCACGGCCTTCCCGGACAGCTTCAGACACGACGTCGGTGCCCGCGTGATCGGCAACCCCGTGCGCTCCGAGATTACCCTGCTGCCGGCGCCGCCCCAGAGATTCGCGACGCGCGGACCTGCGGTGCGTCTGCTGGTGCTCGGCGGCAGCCAGGGCGCAGCGCGCCTGAACGCCATCGTTCCCTACGCGCTGGCACGGCTGGCCACGACGCTGCATATCGAAGTGCGCCACCAATCCGGCGCGCGCTGGTTCGACGTGGCGCAGCGCAACTACCAACAGGCCGGCGTCACGGCGCGGCTGCAACCCTTCATCGACGACATGGCCGAAGCGTATGGCTGGGCGGACCTGGTGATCTGTCGCGCCGGTGCGCTGACGGTCTCGGAGCTCACCGCCGCCGGCGTCGGCTCGATCCTCGTGCCGTTTCCTGCCGCCACCGATGATCACCAGACGCGCAACGCGGCGTTCCTGGTCGGCGAGGGTGCGGCCATCATGATTCCCGAGCGCGATCTGAGCGCCGAAGGTTTGGCCGGGCAGCTCGCGACGCTTTGCAGCGGCCGCGGCCGCCTGATCGCGATGGCCGAGCGTGCGCGTGCGCTGGCCAAGCCGCGCGCCGCGCAGGACCTGGCGGATGCCTGTGTCGAACTGGTGCAGGGCGAGCGCAATGGGGTGGCTGCATGAAAGCCAAGACGCCTCCGGCCGCACGCCTGGCAGCATTGGCGGCCAACAGCGCACGCATGCGCCGCATCGAGACTATCCACTTCGTCGGTATCGGCGGCAGTGGCATGGGTGGCATCGCCGAAGTGCTGCTCAACCTGGGTTACCGCGTGCAGGGCTCGGATCTGAAACCCAATGCCATCACCGAGCGCCTCGCGGCGCTGGGCGCCACCATTCATATTGGCCACAAGGCCAGCAACGCCGACCGCGCCGATGTGGTTGTGGTTTCGAGCGCGGTCGCGTCCGACAATCCGGAAGTCCAGTCGGCGTTGGTGCGGCGTGTGCCGGTGGTGCCGCGGGCCGAGATGCTCGGCGAGCTCATGCGATTTCGCGAATCGATTGCCGTGGCGGGCACGCATGGCAAGACCACGACCACGAGCCTGATCGCCAGCGTGCTGGCCGAGGGCGGCGAGGACCCGACCTTCGTGATCGGCGGCCGGCTCAAGAGCGCGGGTACCAATGCGCGCCTCGGCGCAGGCCGGTATCTCGTGGCCGAAGCCGACGAGAGCGATGCCTCGTTCATGCATCTGCAGCCCGTGATCGCTGTCGTAACCAACATCGACAACGATCACCTCGGCACGCATGGCGGTGATTTCGCCAAACTCGAGCGCAGCTTCTTCGAGTTCCTGCACAACCTGCCGTTCTACGGACTCGCGGTGCTGTGTGGCGACGATGAGCATCTGCAGCAGATGCTGGTGCGCATGGCGCGGCCATTCCTGACTTACGGGCTGCGCGAAGGCGTCGACGTGCGGGCCACCGAGCTGACGCGAGAGCGTGCCGGAACCCGCTTCCTGGTGACGCGCCCCGGCCGCCCGGTGCCGATGCAGGTGATGCTGAACCTGCCGGGCACTCACAACGTGCGCAACGCGCTGGCAGCCATCGCCGTGGCGAGCGAGCTGGATGTGGACGATGAGGCAGTGTGCCGCGCGCTCGCGAACTTTCAGGGCATCGACCGTCGCATGCAACACATCGGCGATGCGCGCATCGCCGGCGGCTCCGTCAGCATCGTCGATGACTATGGCCACCATCCGACCGAGATCGCCGCGACGCTCGAGGCACTGCGCCAGGCATGGCCGGGTCGTCGCCTGGTGCTCGCCTTTCAACCGCACCGCTATACGCGCACACGCGATCTGCTGGACGACTTCGCCAATGTGCTTAGCCAGGCTGATGTGCTGTTCATCACCGAGGTTTATGCCGCCGGCGAGCCGCCCATCAAGGGCGCGGACGGACGCGCGATCTGCCGCGCGGTCCGCAGCCGCGGCAAAGTCGAACCGGTGTTCGTCGACAAGGTTGCGAACATCGCCGCGGCGCTCCGGGATGTCATTCGCGCCGATGATGTGATCGTCACCATGGGCGCCGGGCATATCGGCGCGGTGGCGCAGGAATTGCCGGCGGCGCTCGAGCGGGGACGCGCATGAACCTGAGCATCACACCGGAATTCATGACGCGCGTGCGCTGGCACGAGCCCATGTCCAGTCACACTTCGTGGCGTGTGGGCGGCCCGGCCGACATGTTCTTCCTGCCGCGAGACATCGAGGATCTATCGGCATTCCTGCGCGTGCTGCCGGTGACTGTGCCGGTGTACTGGGTGGGTCTCGGCAGCAATCTGCTGGTGCGCGATGGCGGTATTCGCGGCGCCGTGGTCGCGGCTTCCGGTGCCTTCACGCGCATCGAGCGCCGTTCCCAGAGCCGTGTCTACTGCCAGGCGAGCGTGCCGTGCACGCGCATCGCGCGCGCCTGTGCCGGCTGGGGTCTGTCGCAGGCGGAGTTCTTCAGCGGCATTCCGGGAACCTTCGGCGGCGCACTGGCGATGAATGCCGGCGCCTTCGGCGATGAAACCTGGCGCCATGTGATCAGCGTGGAAACCATCGATCGTCGCGGCCAGCGCCGCATGCACCAGGCAGCTGAATACCACGTCGGCTACCGCCAGGTCGAAGCGCCCGCTTCGACGCAGGTGGCCGGCGCCGAGGAGTGGTTCCTGTCCGCCGAATTGCAGTTCGAGCCCCAGGGGAGCGAGCCGCGCAGCAGCGTCCGTTCGCTGACCGAACGGCGCAAACAGACGCAGCCGCTCGGCCAATGGAGCTGCGGCTCGGTGTTCAAGAATCCCACCGGCGATCACGCCGCGCGCCTGATCGAAGCCGCCGGCCTGAAGGGCTATCGCGTCGGCGATGCCGTGGTGTCGGAGAAGCACGCTAATTTCATCATCAACGAGGGTCATGCCAGCGCGAGCGAGATCGAGCAGGTGATCCGCCACGTGCAGCGCACGGTGCAGGAGATGCACGGCGTTGCACTCGAGACCGAGGTACGCATCGTCGGCGAAGGCGGACCCCTGGAGACCGGAAGCTGATGCGGCTGCAATACGACGCACGCGGCGCCCGCCGCATCGAGGCGGCATCGCAGTTCGGCCGCGTGGCGGTGCTGCTGGGCGGTACATCGAGCGAGCGCGAGGTGTCCCTTATCAGTGGCAAAGCGGTGCTGGCCGGACTCGAGCGGCGCGGCGTCGATGTCATCGGCTTCGATCCCGCGGAGCGGGCGTTGACGGATCTGCTGACGCTCAGGATCGACCGCGTCTGGATTGCTCTGCATGGCCCGGGCGGCGAGGACGGCACCGTGCAGGGCGCGCTGGAGTTCCTCGGCATTCCCTATTCGGGCAGCGGCGTCATGGGTTCGGCCATCGGCATGGACAAGCTGCGCACCAAGCGACTGTGCCAGTCCGTGGGCATTCCGACCTCGCCATTCGTGGTGCTTCGCGAAGCGCAGGATCTGGGCACGGCGGTGGAGACACTGGGCGTGCCGCTGTTCGTCAAGCCCGGCTCGCAGGGCTCCAGCGTGGGCATGGCGCGCGTCGAGCGCGCAGAGGATCTGAAAGCGGCCTGGGAGCAGGCGTTGCGTTACGACCCGGTGGTGTTTGCGGAGAGCTTGATTCCCGGGGCCGAGTACACCGTGTCGATATTGCAGGGCAGGGCATTGCCATCGATCCGCATCGAGACCCCACGCACTTTCTACGATTACGAAGCCAAGTACCTGCGTAATGACACGCGTTACTTCTGTCCGTCGGGATTATCGGGCCCGGCGGAAGATCACCTGGGCCGCCTGGCGTTGGCGTCATACGACGCCTGTGGCGCCGAGGGCTGGGGCCGGGCCGATTTCATGATGGACCGCACCGGGCGGCCGCTGCTGCTCGAGATCAACACCGTGCCGGGCATGACCGATCACAGCCTGGTGCCGATGGCGGCCCGCACGGCCGGCATGGATTTCGAGGAACTCGTGTGGCGTGTGCTCGAAACGAGTTTCGTTCGCACGGTGCGACGGGGTTAGGACGATGCTGAATCGCAAACGCAACACCCGTCGCGCGCTGCCACGCAAGCGCCGCTTCAAGCTGCCAGCGCTCAATTGGCGGCAGATCGGCCTGACCCTCGGCGGCGTGGCCATTTCGGCCTTGGCCGTGGTCGGCCTCGTCTGGGTGCTCGACCAGCCGATCCAGCGCGTGATCGTCAGCGGCCGGCTGCAGCGCGTTTCCGCGATGGACGTCGAGCAGGTGGTACGCGGCCGCCTCAGGGGCGCCGGGCTCGTCAGCGTCGACCTGGAAGATATCGGCGTGGGTCTGCGATCGCTGCCCTGGGTCGACAGCGCCGCCGTGCAGCGCAGTTGGCCGCGCGGACTGAAGATCGAGATCATCGAGCAGAGCGCCGTCGCGCGTTGGAATGAAGCCGGCCTGGTGAACGCGCGCGGGCAGCTTTTCCAGAGCGAGGCGCACTTTATTCCACCCGAGCTGCCGCAGCTTGACGGTCCTACCGGCTCGGAGGAGGAAGTGACCGCGCGTTATCTGGCAACGCAGGGACGGCTCACCGAAATCGGGCTGCGCCTCGCGGCGCTCGATCTGGATGCGCGCGGTGCCTGGAATCTCACGCTCGATAACGGTGTGCAGGTGCGGCTGGGCAGGCAGCAGGTCGACGCCCGTTTCGAGCGCTTCATGCTGGTGGCCGCAAAGCTCGTGAGCCAGCGCGCCGCCGACATGGCCTATGTCGATCTGCGCTACAGCAATGGTTTCGCCGTGGGCTGGAAGGGCAGCGGTCATCTCGCGCAGAGCGACGCGCCCTCCTCAACGCACCCGGGAGCGCACGGCATTGGCTAAGAAAACCGACAGAGACGTCATCGTCGGGCTCGATATCGGCACCTCCAAGGTACTGGCGCTGGTGGGTGAGATCACCGCGGACGGCGCCATCGAAGTCATCGGCATGGGCAGCCAGCCCTCGCGCGGCCTCAAGAAAGGCGTGGTCGTCAACATCGAGTCCACCGTGCAGTCGATTCAGCGCGCGGTCGAGGAAGCCGAACTCATGGCCGACTGCGAGATCAACGCCGTCTACGCCGGCATCGCGGGCAGTCACGTGCGCAGCCTCAACTCGCACGGAGTCGTGGCCATCCGTGATCGCGAAGTCACGCACGGCGACGTCGAGCACGTAATCGATGCCGCCAAGGCAGTCGCGATTCCGGCCGACCAGCGCATCCTGCACGTGCTGCCGCAGGAATTCCTGATCGACGGCCAGGAGGGCATCCGCGATCCGATCGGCATGTCGGGAGTGCGCCTGGAGGCGAAGGTCCACATCGTCACCGGCGCGGACAGTGCCGCGCAGAACATCATCAAGTGCGTGCAGCGCTGCGGCCTGGTGGTCGAGGATGTGGTGCTCGAACAGCTCGCCTCGAGTTTCGCGGTGCTGACCGAGGATGAAAAGGAACTCGGTGTCTGCCTGGTCGATGTCGGCGGCGGCACCACCGACATCGCGGTGTTCTCGGGCGGCGCGATTCGCCACACCGCGGTGATTCCGATCGCGGGTGACCAGGTCACCAACGATATCGCCGTGTCGATGCGCACCCCGACCCAATATGCGGAGGAAATCAAGATCCGCTATGCCTGCGCACTCTCGCAGCTCGCCAATCCCGATGAGAGCATCGAAGTGCCGAGCGTGGGTGACCGGCCGTCGCGGCGTCTTGCGCGCCAGACGCTCGCCGAAGTGGTCGAGCCCCGCTACGAGGAATTGTTCAACCTGATCCGCGAGGAGCTGCGGCGCAGCGGCTTCGAGGAGATGGTCGCCGCCGGCATCGTACTGACCGGCGGCAGTGCGCGCATGGAAGGGGCGATCGAACTCGCCGAGGAGATTTTCCACGTGCCGGTGCGGCTCGGGCTGCCCGGCCACGTCAGGGGACTCTCCGATGTCGTGCGCAATCCGATTTATTCGACTGGCGTGGGGCTGTTGCTCTACGCCCGCGAGAACGCCGCGCCAGCGTCACGTTCCGCAGCGCTGACCGGCAATGTGGCCGGTGCCTTCGGACGCGTGAAGAGCTGGTTCAAAGGTAATTTCTGAAAGGAGCTGACTGACATGTTCGAACTGATGGACTCCTACAGCCAGAGCGCTGTAATCAAGGTAATTGGGGTGGGAGGCGGCGGTGGCAACGCGGTCTCGCACATGGTCATGAGCGGCATCGACGGTGTCGACTTCATCTGCATCAACACCGATTCGCAGGCGCTGAAGGCCTCGAAGATCAAGACCTCGCTGCAGATCGGCGCCAACATCACCAAGGGACTCGGCGCGGGTGCCGATCCCGAGATCGGCCGCCAGGCCGCGATGGAAGACCGCGATCGCATCATCGAACTCATCGAAGGCTGTGACATGCTGTTCATCACCGCCGGTATGGGTGGCGGCACCGGTACCGGGGCGGCGCCGGTGGTCGCGCAGATCGCGCGCGAACTCGGCATCCTCACGGTTGCCGTGGTCACCAAGCCTTTCCAGATGGAAGGCAGCAAGCGCGCCATGGTGGCCGATCACGGCATCGCCGAACTGACCAAGAACGTCGATTCGCTGATCACCATTCCCAATCAGAAGCTGCTCACCGTGCTGGGTGCCTCCACGACGCTGCTGGATGCCTTCAAGTCGGCAAACCAGGTGTTGCAGGGAGCCGTGCAGGGCATCGCCGAGTTGATCACCCGACCCGGACTCATCAACGTCGACTTTGCCGACGTGCGCACGGTCATGAGCGAGACCGGCATGGCCATGATGGGCAGCGGGACCGCCGCGGGCGAGAATCGCGCGCGCCAGGCCGCCGAAGCCGCCGTCTCATCGCCGCTGCTCGAGGACATCAACCTGGCAGGTGCGCAGGGCATTCTCGTCAACGTCACCGCCGGACTGGATCTGTCGATCGGCGAATTCGAGGAAGTCGGAACTATCGTCAAGGAGTACGCGTCCGAGGATGCGACCGTCGTCGTCGGCACGGTGATTGACCCCGAGATGTCCAATCAGATCCGGGTCACCGTGGTGGCCACCGGGCTGAACGGCAGCATGGCGACGCGCGGCCGGGCAGACCTGCCCCGCGAAGGGCTGCTGGAGCGACCGACCGCCATGGGACGCGAAACGCTGTCCCGCGGCGCTGCGATGGCGTTGCGTGAATCGGTGAGTTCGCGTGCGGAACAACAAATGACGCAGCGTTCGGCCAGGGCCCGCGGCCCGATGACTCCGAGCGATTATTCGGCACTCGACAAGCCGACGATCGTGCGGCAGCGCGCCGTAGGCGATGACCTACGTGCGGACGCGGATCCCGAGGAACTGCTGGATATCCCGGCATTTCTGCGGAGGCAGGCAGATTGAGCCCGCGCAAACGACTGCGCTGAGCGGGGCGTCGGAGCTGGCGCTGTGATAGGTTAGCGCCCTTCTTTGGAAGCGGCGCTGGCGCTGGGTTTTTAACGTAATTCGGCTAGGTTTAAAGCATATGGTCGGCCAAAGAACACTCAGAACATCGATTCGAGCCACAGGGGTGGGATTGCACACGGGCAAGAAGGTCATGATGACCCTGCGTCCCGCGCCTCCCGATTCGGGCATTTGTTTCCGCCGTGTCGATCTGCCGCAGCCGGTGGATATTCCCGCACGCGCCGGGAATGTCGGGGAAACCACGCTCGGTACGACGCTGGTCCAGGGCGAGACGCGCGTGTCCACCGTCGAACACCTGCTGTCGGCTTTCGCCGGATTGGGCATCGACAATGCCCTGGTCGAACTCACTGCCAGCGAAGTACCAATCATGGATGGCAGCGCGGGACCGTTCGTGTTCCTGCTGCAGTCGGCCGGCATCGAGGAACAGGCGGCGCCGAAGCGCTTTATTCGGGTCAAAAAGAGCGTGCACGTCACCGATGGTGACAAATGGGCCCGGTTCGATCCATTCGAGGGATTCAAGGTTAATTTCGAAATCGAGTTCGATCACCCGGTGTTCAAGCGCCGGCTGCAGCGGGCGACCATGGATTTCTCGACCACCTCGTTCCTGAAAGAGATCTCGCGCGCGCGCACCTTCGGCTTCATGCGCGACCTGGAGACCCTGCGCGCGCACAACCTGGCTCTCGGCGGCACACTCGACAATGCCATCGTGCTCGATGACGTCGGCGTCGTTAACGAGGACGGGTTGCGCTACGAGGATGAGTTCGTGAAGCACAAGATCCTCGATGCGATCGGCGATCTTTACCTGCTCGGCCACAGCCTGATCGGCGCCTTCAGCGGCCACAAATCGGGACACGGCCTGAACAACGCGCTGCTGCGCGCCCTGCTCGAGGATGGCGATGCCTGGGAGGAGGTCGTGTTCGAGCGACCGGAACTGGCGCCGATCTCCTACGTGCAGGCCTACGCGGCTCCCGCGCTGGCGCCCACGGCACTGGCTTCCTAGCCCATCGCCGGCTCGCTAAGTCATCGCGACGCGTACGCGCGTGCGCTGCACCGCCCCGTCGCGGGCGGCAATCTGCGTTTCGAGCGCGGCGAGCGCGTAACGCAGGCGTTCGCACCAGGCGGGGGAGTCGGCCAGGACCATCAGTTCAGGGCCTTTGGGCACGACATTAACAATATGTGTCCCCAGCTCGGGCGGCAGCACAGCCTGGAACCAACGCACCCAGGCCTTTTGCTCAGGCGCCCGCGCGGCCAGGGCTGTCAGAATCGGACGACGGGCGAGTAAGTCATTGATCGACACTGGCGCTTTACGGAATCCGGCCTTTGTCTGGCGAATTCGTGCTCGAGTCTTCTTGTCAGGGGTGGGCTTCTTGGGCATAGTCAGATGCACCGATCGAGGGCATAGCCCCGCGGGCAGGGAAGTTGAGCCAGGGATTGATGGCGCCGATGCGCCAACATCTCGAGAGCTTTCGACCAAGGTAGTTAATTTGCCGGACGGCGCCCAGGCATGACTGGCGTACCGATGGCAAAGCGTGCCACGCCCGGATTCGGGCGTCAGTTGGGCGAGGCTGGAGCGACCATATGAATGTCATTTTCTTTTCGCGCCGCAACGGCAAAGCCCGCCAGTTCAATCTATCGCATCCCATTACGCTTTTTATAGTCAGCATTCTCGGCCTCGGCCTGCTCGCCAGCACCTTTGTGGCCGGACTGACGCTCGGCCAGCACAGCATGGCACGCATGGCGCTGCTGAGTCCGACGGCCGCGCTGCGCGCTGAGCAGCAGCAGATCGTCGCCCTGAAAGCGCAGGTGCAGGATAAGGTGGATGCACTGGCGATGCGCATCGGCACCATCGATGCCAACGTCATCCGTCTCAACGCGCTGGGCAAACAGCTCACGCAGATGGCGAACATCAACAGCCGCGAGTTCGACTTCGATCACGATCCCCCGCAAGGCGGCTCGGACTCGGACGGTGTCGGCCACGGGGCGCAGGTGGCAGATGTCTCCGCAATGATTGATTCCCTGAGTCAACAGATCGACTCGCGCAGCGCGCAGTTTGCCTCCCTCGAAAACGTCATCCTGGGGCGGCAGCTCTCGGCGCAGGTGAAGCCCACTGGCCGCCCCGTCAGGGACGGCTATATCTCCTCCTATTTCGGCGAGCGCATGGACCCCTTCAATGGCGAAGATGCCATGCACAAGGGCGTGGACTTTGCGGCCGATGCGGGCACCGATGTGCTGGCCGTCGCCTCCGGGATCGTGACCTGGGCTGGGCCGCGCGAGGGCTACGGCAACCTGGTCGAGATCAATCACGGCAATGGCTATACCACGCGCTACGCGCATAACGCCCAGACGCTCGTGGCCGTCGGCGACACCGTCGAGCGCGGACAGGCCGTGGCGGTGGTGGGCTCCACCGGCCGCTCCACCGGACCGCACGTGCATTTCGAAGTACTGCACGATGGCACGCAGATTAATCCCATGGCTTTCGTGGGCCGCTGAGCCCGCCCCGCTTCTGCCCGAGGCCAGAACGACTACTTCGGCGCGCTGTCTACCCTTACAATAGTCGCCCCGCGATCCGCGTGCTGCTCCCAAGCCGCTGATACGGCTAATTTTTTTCCGAAGGATTGCTTGTGCTACAGGCGCTGACCCGCGTGTTCGGGAGCCGCAATGACCGGCTCATCAAATCTTATGGCCGGCTGGTGCGCGACGCTGGCTCGCATGAGGCAGCTCTCAAGGAGCTGTCCGACGAGGCGCTGCGGGACCGGACCGCGCAGTTTCGCGAGCGCCTCAAGCAGGGCACGCCGCTCGATCAGTTGCTGCCCGAGGCATTTGCCGTGGTGCGAGAAGCGGCACGTCGCACGTTGCGGCTGCGTCACTTTGATGTGCAGTTGATCGGCGGCATAGCGCTGCACCAGGGAAAGATCGCCGAGATGCGCACCGGCGAGGGCAAGACGCTGATGTCGACGCTGGCGGCATACCTGAACGCCCTGCCGGGCGAGGGTGTGCACGTGGTGACGGTCAATGAATACCTCGCGCAGCGCGATGCCGACTGGATGGGCCCGATCTATCGTTTCCTGGGGCTCACGGTCGGTGTCATCCGCAATGCGCAGGATTCGGCCGAGAAGCGCGCGGCTTATGCCTGCGATATCACCTATGGTACCAACAACGAGTTTGGTTTCGATTACCTGCGCGACAATCTGGCCTATCGGCTCGAAGAGCGGGTGCAGCGATCCCTGAGCTTCGCCATCGTCGATGAAGTCGATTCCATCCTGATCGACGAGGCACGTACGCCGCTGATCATCTCGGGACCCGCCGAGGAGAGCACCGAGGTGTACGTGCGCATCAACGAACTGGTGCCGCGGCTCAAGCGCCAGGAGAGCGAGGAAGGCGCGGGCGATTTCTCGGTCGACGAGAAGGGCAAGCAGGTGCACCTGGCCGAGGCCGGCCATGAGCATGTCGAGCGGCTGATGCTCGAAGCGGGCCTGCTGCGCGAGGGTGAGAGTCTCTACGACACCGCCAATATCCGGCTGATGCATCACCTCAATGCGGCGCTGCGCGCGCACGCCATTTACAAGCGTGATGTCGAATACATCGTGCGCGGCGGCGAGGTCATCATCGTCGATGAATTCACCGGTCGCACGATGCCCGGACGGCGCTGGTCCGACGGCCTGCACCAGGCCATCGAGGCCAAGGAGGGCGTGCGCGTACGCGAGGAAAACCAGACCGTCGCTTCGATCACATTCCAGAATTATTTTCGTCTCTACAAGAAGCTCTCCGGCATGACCGGCACCGCCGACACCGAAGCCCCGGAGTTTCTGCAGATCTACGGCCTTGAAGTGGTCGTCATCCCGACGCATCGGCCCATGATCCGCAAGGATCATCCCGACTTCGTCTACCTGACGCAGAAGGACAAGTTCGAAGCCATCATCGAGGACATGAAGGACTGTGTGGAACGCTCGCAGCCGGTGCTCGTCGGCACCACTTCGATCGAGACTTCCGAGTTCCTTTCCGGGCTGCTGAACCAGCAGGGCATCGGGCACCAGGTGCTCAATGCCAAGCAGCATGAACGCGAGGCGCACGTCATCGCGCAGGCGGGCCGGCCCGGCACGGTGACCATCGCCACCAACATGGCCGGACGCGGCACGGATATCGTGCTCGGCGGCAATCTCGAGGCCGAACTGGCCGGCATTTCCGCCGCAGCGGCAGTGGATGGCATCGAGTCGGATGCGCAGCTCGAGGCGCGGCGCGAGGCCGCACGCGCCGAGTGGCAGCAGCGCCACGATCTTGTCATCAGCGCCGGTGGACTGCACATCATCGGCACCGAACGCCACGAGTCGCGCCGCATCGATAATCAGCTGCGCGGGCGCTCGGGTCGCCAGGGCGACCCCGGATCCAGCCGCTTCTATCTGTCGATGGAAGACAACCTCATGCGCATCTTCGGCGACCCAACCCGCACCAAGCGGTTGTTGCAGTTCGCCGGCATGAAGGAAGGCGAGGTCATCGAGAGCGGCATGCTCACGCGGCAGATCGAGAAGGCGCAGCGCAAGGTGGAAGCGCACAACTTCGACATTCGCAAGCAGTTGCTGCTGTTCGACGATGTCGCGAACGATCAACGCAAGGTCATCTACCAGCAGCGCACCGAGATCCTGGGCGCCACGGACATGAGCGCGGCGATACTGGAGATGTTCGAGGAGGCCGCGGGCGGCCAGTTCGACGAATTTGCCGTCGCCAACAGCGCACCGCAGGACTGGAACCTCGAAGGACTGCAGGAGGCACTGCGGCGCGACTTCAATCTGGAAATCCCGATCCGGGCATGGCTGCAGGCGGAACCCGAGATCGAGCAGGCGGTGCTGCGCGCGCGCCTGATCGAAGCGGTGCGCGCGGCCTACCAGGAAAAGGTCGATCGCACCGGGGTGGATCGCGATGGCGTGCCGATCATGCGGCATTTCGAGCGCGATATCGTGCTGCGGATGCTCGACCAGCACTGGCGTGAGCATCTCGCGGCCATGGACTACCTGCGCCAGGGTATCCACCTGCGCGGCTACGCCCAGAAGGATTATCGATTCGAGTACAAACGCGAGGCGTTCGAGTTGTTCTCGGCCATGCTCGGTCGCGTCAAGTTCGATTCCGTGGCGATGCTGGCCCGGGCCGAGATACGCACCCAGGAGCAGATCGATCGGGAGGAGACTGAACGTCGTGAACGGCTGATGCGGGCCCTGCAGGCCCAGCACGCCGAGGCACAGTCGCTGCTGGGCGTTCCCGATCCTGCCGTGGTTCCGGCTGCTGCCGCGCCTGTCGTGGCGCCCACGACGCCCGATCCGGCGGCGCTGCGCGCCATCGATTCCCTGGCGGCTCCCTTCGTGCGCTCGGATCGCAAGGTGGGACGCAACGAGCCCTGTCCCTGCGGCTCAGGACGCAAGTACAAGCATTGCCACGGCGCGCTAGCGGGCAGTCAGTGAGCGGCGCGGCGGCCAATGAGCCGTTGCGGGTTGCCGCGGCGGTGATGTTCGATGCGGTCGGCCAGGTGCTGATCACGCAGCGGCCGGCCGGCAAGTTCCTGGCGGGCTACTGGGAATTTCCGGGCGGCAAGCTTGATGCTTGCGAGAGTGCCGAGCAGGCGTTGGGCCGGGAATTGCGCGAGGAGCTGGGTATCGAGGTGCGCCGCTGTCATAGGTTGCTCGACTTGCGGCATCATTACGCAGATCGCGCAGTGCATCTCGAAGTGTTCGTCGTTGATGAGTCTCACGGCGAACCTTCAGGGCTGGAAGGCCAGGCGCTCAGGTGGGTGAGTGTGGCGGCGCTGGGGCAGGAGAATCTGCTGCCCGCGGACCGTCCGATCGTTGAGGCTCTTATCGCCAATAAGGAAATCGGATATGGCGCAGGACACCGGACTGCCGGACATTCAGCTCGATAGTGCCGGGCTGTATCGAGAGGATATTTTCACCGACCGCAAGGCCGGCACGATCCGCAGGCTCGTCCCGGTAACGGTCGATGGCGAGACGGACAGCAACCGAACCGTGCTGTACTCGGGACAGACGCAGCTGCTGACGCCGAACGGCGTACTGCCGTTGGGGTTCGAGATCGAAGCCAGTTCGATGGCGGACGCCATTGCGAAATTTCCAGGTGCCGTCAAGGAAGCGCTGGAGCAGGCAATCGAGGAAGCACGCGAGTTCCGGCGCGAGAGCGCCTCGCGCATCGTCGTGCCCGATGTCGCCGGCGGCATGGGCGGCGGCGGGGCGATTCCGGGCGGTGGCAAAATCAAGCTCTGATCGACTGCAGCAGGCTCGGCGGCATCGTAGTCCGCTCCGCTGCGGCCCGGCGCCAGAATTCGGCGTTGCGGTGGCCGGGTCCGGCTTTCGCTAGACATTCGATCGATTCGATCGATTCGGTGCGCTTCGCCTGCAGCTGCTGTAACTGGCGTCTTCGCTCCATGGGGGCGCTGGCATATGGCGAGGCATGCAGCCAGTTCAAAGGCGTCAGCATCGATGGACCGGTGAAGTAGGCGGAAAAGCTGGATGAACTGACCATCGCCTCCGCAGTGGCTGCCATCAGCCAATTTCGTCTGTCGGAGGATACTACCACCGCGTCGTATTGCCGGGCTGCGGGCCACGTTGGATCTGCACTCTCCAAACCACCCCGCGCCGCCTCGTTCAGCATTACTCCGAGAATCTGTACCGCTCGTGTGCGGCCACCGGCCTCGAGAGCCACGCGCGCGAGCAGGGAGAGTACCGCCACGCTTGGGCTGACTTTGACCTCCGCCTCGAGCCGCTCGAGCGCCCACAGCAACGCACCGTAGCGCTCTGCTGCATTCAGGCCGTCCTCGCGCCACGCCGCGTAAGCATCCAGCGCCTGCGCGAGTGCCGAAGCGGAGTCGATCCTGCCACGCGGCCGCGCGGTGGCGAAGGGTTGCCGTTCGACAAGTATGAGTCCAGCCCCAGCATTGCCGCCGGCGCGCTTTGGCAGTGCCGTCAGGAGCAGCCCGCGCCGCTCGAGCTCGGAGGCACGGCTCTCTTTGCACGCGAACAGGTTGAGCTCGAAGCCATCGAGCGCAGCTTCGTCTGTGACCGGCACCAGCAGGCTCGACGGGCCGATGAGCCTGAAAATGCGGTAGCCAGCCGTTCGGAAGCAAGCCAGCAGCTCGATGTTCACGACATGGGCGTGCTTCAATTCGAACATGACCAGCGGGTTTTCGATCTGGAAGAACTCGCGACCCCCGGCCACGATGCGGGCTTCTTCACCCTCGGCGTCGAGTTTCACGAAGTCGATGCCGCGCATACCGAGCCGGGCTGCGGCGCCATCGAGCGTATCGAGTCGAACCTCTTCGCTGGATTCTGCGGGTCCGTGCCCGAGACTGTTGAGCTCAGAATCGGCATTCACGGAAAGCTGCGCGCGACCGGCCCGATCTGAAAGGGCGCAGTCGTCAACGGCGACCTGGGCCATGGAATTGCCGGCCAGGGTGTGCCGCAGGAAGGCAAGCGTGCCGGAAGCGGGCTCAAACGCCCAGACCCGGCCGGTGTCACCGACCGCCTTGCCGATTCCGACGCTGTAAATGCCATAGTTGGCGCCGATATCCAGCGCGCGCATTCCGGGTTGCAGGAAGCTGCGTACGAACGACAGTTCCTTCTCGAACCAGTCCTCCTGCTCGAGCAGGACGTAGGTACTGAGATAGGTCAGCGAGGCCGGCACCGTGACGACGTTACCGTCCGCAATCTGTATCGGCAGTCCCTGCATATCGCGGCTTTAATGCTCGCCGGGTGCGTCGCCGTGCGTCGTTTCGTCACCCTGACCCGCATCCGTGTCCGGAATGGCGTGCTGCTCGCTGAGCCACGCGCCCAGATCGATCAGCCGGCAGCGATCACTGCAGAACGGGCGATGCGGGAACTCATCCGACCAGGCGATCTCGCGCTTGCAGGTCGGGCAGCGCACACGTGCGGGCATGGGATCAGGTGCAGCAGATCAGCGTGAAAGGCACATCCGCTTCGTACTGGGTCGAGCGCTGCTCTATGCCATGCCATTCCAGGAATCGCATGTTGCAGCGGTAATGGCTGCCGCTGATCTCGGGAAACAGCGCGAATTCCGCCGGCAGGCTGATGCGCAGCAGCTGATAGGGAGTTTCACGGTCGAAGGTGATATTGAACACACCGCCGACAGCGTTTTCTTCGCTCGGGCGTCCGTTTTGTCGCGTCAGCCACAGCAGTTCGGCCACCGCGTCGCACAGCGGACGCAGCAGCGTCAGCCAGCGGCCGAAGGCTTCGATGCGGCTCTCGGGCGGCTGATTGAGCCAGAAAAAATAATCCGGCAGATCGAACTCACAAGTGCCCCCCGGGATGGCGCTGCGGTGTTTGATGGCTGCCAGGAAGGCGGAGTCCTTGAGCGGGGCCAGCCATGAGCCGCCAACGCCGGACAGATCCGTCCGCAGCCGCACCAGGTTGCTCATCAGTGTGCGCAGTCGCGCCGTGTCGATGCCGGCGCGGTTCTGAAATTCGTTCAAAAGCGCCAGATGGCGCTCGATTTCCTTGAGCACGTCGGTGCGCATGTCCCCGCGCGTCAGAATCGACAGTATGTCGAGCAGGCTGTCGACGGCGGCGCGGCTGCCCCAGGGGGTCCCCTTCTCATTGTGGTACAGCGCCTGCGTATAGAGGAAATCCAGGCGCAGGAAGGTCCGCATGCGCTCGTTAAGCGGCTGCTCGAACATCGAGGCCTCGGTGGCGGCCTCGGGGCTGGTGGCTGGCTCGGCCATCCGGCTATTGTGCTTGAGCCTCGACTCGCCCGTAAACGCCCCGACTCAAATTGGTGCGGCGGCGCTCAGTGCCAGATAGCGCGCGTGCAGGGCAGCGACGCGGGGGCGCAGGGCGTCACGCGTGCCGTCATTGACGATGACATCGTCGGCTGAGGCGAGGCGTTCGGCCCGGCTGGTCTGCGATCCGAGCATGGCACGTGCTTCCGTGTCGGACATGGCATCGCGCGCGAGCAGCCGCGCCAATTGCAGGCTTTCCGGGCAATCCACCACGAGGGTGCGATCGTAGCGATTTTGCGCATGGGTCTCGAACAGCAGCGGCACCACGTGTAGTTGATAGGCTCCCGCCGCGAGCGTCGCCAGCTGCTCGGTACGCGCGCGAATGGCCGGGTGCATCAGCGATTCCAGTTCACGCCGCCGCCCGTCATCGCTGAACACGAGCCGACGCAGAGCCGCCCGATCAAGGCTGCCATCCGGAGCGCGAATACCGGGCCCAAAGCGCTCGAACAGCGTCGACAGCAGCGGCGTGCCCGGTGCGACGACTTCGCGCGCGATTATGTCCGCGTCCAGCACCGGCACGCCAAGCGCCGCGAACAGCTGCGAGACCGTGCTCTTGCCGCTTGCAATGCCGCCCGTGAGCCCCACTCGCGGTGGCCGCGGGCGGGGCGCGGCCGGCTCAGTGCTCATCGCCCGGGTGCGCCGTAGAGCGCCAGATAGCCGCTGACGATCTGCGGACCCCACATCATTGCGAACCATCCCGCCGCTGCCAGGAACGGCCCGAATGGAATCGGCGTGCCGCGCTCATGACGGCGTCCCACTATCAGTGCCACGCCCACCAGCGCGCCGACGATTGCCGACAGCAGCACGATGGGCAGCAGCATGCGCCAGCCCAGCCACGCGCCGAAGGCCGCCAGCAGTTTGAAGTCGCCGTAGCCCATCCCTTCCTTGCCGGTGAGCAGCCGAAACGCGTGATAGACCGCCCAGAGAGACAGATAGCCCAGCGCCGCCCCAACGATGGCACTCACCGGATCCACCGGCAGGCTGCTCGATGCCGACCCCCATCCGGTGAGGCTTGCGAGCAGCCCGAGCCAGAGCAGCGGCATGGTCAGCGAGTCGGGCAGCAATTGATGGTCCAGGTCGATGAAAGTCAGCGCAATCAGAAACCAGGTGATCACCACGGCACAGGCGGCCGGCGCGCCGCAGCCGAAGCGCCATGCAGCCAGGGCGCTGAGCACGCCGCACAGTATCTCGACCAGCGGATAGCGGACGCTGATGGGCGCGCGGCAATGTGCGCAGCGCCCGCGCAATGCGAGATAGCTCAGCACGGGAATGTTCTGCAAAGCCCCGATTGGCGCCTTGCAGGCGGGGCAGGTCGAGCGCGGTACGATCAGATCGAAGCGCGCGACAGGTGCCGCCGCGGCTTCAGCGCCATTGAGTTCGGCGCACTCGGCGCGCCATTGCCGATCCAGCATGACCGGCAGCCGGTAGATGACGACGTTGAGAAAACTGCCGACGACCAGTCCGATCACCAGCGCCGTCGTGATCAGCGTGGCCGGCGATTGGGCCAGAAGATCCAGCACGCGGTCAGCAGTTCGCGATCAGACGACCGAGCCGAGCTTGAAGATGGGCAGGTACATCGCGATCACGAGGCCGCCAACCAGTACGCCCAGGATCAACATGATCAGGGGCTCGAGCAGGCTCGACATGCTGTCGACCGCGGCGTCGACGTCTTCTTCGTAGAAGGTGGCGACCTTGCCGGCCATGGCATCGAGCGAACCGGACTCCTCACCCACCGCGATCATCTGCACGACCATGTTGGGGAATATGCCGGTGTTCTCCATGGCCCGCTGCAGCCGCTGGCCGGTCGCGACTTCGTCGCGCATTTTGAGCACGGCATCCTCGAACACGATGTTGCCGCACGCGCCGGCGACCGACTCCAGCGCTTCGACCAACGGCACGCCGGCCGCAAACATGGTCGAGAGCGTGCGCGCATAGCGCGCGATTGCGGCCTTGTTGAGAATGGGTCCGATGACGGGCATCTTGAGAGCCATTCGATCGAGGAAATGCCGCATCTTGCGCGAGCGCTTCTTGAAATAGAAGAACACCCAGAAGGCCGCCGCCACGACAATGGCGAGGAAAATGCCTTCGTCTTGCACGAATCTGGAGAGGTTGATCACCATCTGCGTGAAAGCCGGCAGATCGGCGCCAAATCCCTTGAACAGGTCCTCGAACTGCGGGATCACGAACACCAGCAGGATGACCGTTACGATGACCGCGACGACCAGCACGGCCGCGGGATAAAACAGCGCTTTCTTGACCTTCTTTTTGACCGCTTCGCTCTTTTCCTTGTAAGTGGCGACCTTGTCGAGCAGCCCTTCGAGCGCACCGGCCTGCTCGCCAGCCTCGACCAGGTTCACGAACAGATCGTCGAAGTACAACGGGTGCTTTGCGAGCGCCTCGTGCAGAGAGGTGCCGCCTTCGACATCAGACTTGATGTCGAGCACCAGCTTCTGCATCGCCGGCTTTTCATGGCCAGCGCCGATGATCTCGAAAGCCTGCACCAGGGGAATGCCCGCGCCGAGCATGGTGGCGAGCTGGCGGCTGAAAATCGCAATGTCCTCGGCCTTGACCTTGCCGCCGGACTTGAAAGCCTGCGACTGCTTGCGGATCCGAGTCGCGACGACGCCCTGGCGGCGCAGCTCGTTCTTGAGCGCCTGTTCGCTCGCGGCGACGCTGCGGCCCTTGATGCGCTGACCCTTCTTGTCCATGCCCTCCCATTGGTAGGCCACGTCCTTGCGGATCGAGCGAATCGCACTGGTTGCTTGCGCCATGACTACTTCCCTGCCGGTGACATTATTCGATCGTCACGCTGTTGACTTCTTCGAGACTGGTGAGACCGTTCCTGACTTTCTCCAGGCCCGCGCGACGCAGGTCCCAGACGCCATCCTTTGTGGCCTGATCTGCGATATCCAGGGCGTTTCCACCCGCCATGATGATGTGGCTGATGCCGTCATTGACTTCCATGACCTGGTAGATGCCGACGCGACCCTTGTAGCCGTCGGTGCAGCTGCCGCAGCCTTTGGGGCCGTAGATCTTGATGCCGTTGACGATGTCTGCATCCTGGAATCCCTCTTTTTTGAGGGCTTCGGCCGGCACATCCAGCGGCTGCTTGCAATGCTGACAGAGCCGACGCGCCAGGCGCTGCGCGATCACCAGGCTAACGGATGTTGCGATCGCGTACGGTTTGACGCCCATATCGACCATGCGCGTCAGGGTCTGCGGAGCATCGTTGGTGTGCAAGGTCGATAGCACCAGGTGGCCCGTTTGCGCGGCCTTGATCGCAATCTCGGCCGTTTCCAGATCGCGGATTTCGCCCACCATGATGACGTCCGGATCCTGTCGGAGGAAGGCACGCAGCGCCGCGGCGAACGTGAGCCCAACCTTGTTGTTGACGTTCACCTGGTTGACGCCGGGCAGATTGATTTCCGCCGGGTCCTCGGCGGTCGAAATATTGGTGTCTTCCTTGTTGAGAATATTCAGGCCGGTATAGAGCGACACGGTCTTGCCGCTGCCGGTCGGTCCGGTGACCAGAATCATGCCCTGGGGCTTGGCCAGGTGCTTCATATAGAGATCTTTCTGAAAGCCTTCGTATCCGAGCGCATCGATGCCAAGCATGGCCTGCGAGGGATCGAGAATACGCAGCACGATCTTCTCGCCGTAGAGGGTCGGACAGCTGCTGACGCGGAAGTCGATCGCCCGGGTCTTGGACAGGCGCATCTTGATGCGGCCGTCCTGCGGCACGCGCCGCTCAGCGATGTCCAGGCGGGACATGACCTTCAAACGTGCGGCAATTTTACCCGTCAGCTGCACGGGCGGCTGCGCCACCTCGCGCAGCACGCCGTCCATGCGCAGTCGCACGCGGAAGGTCTTCTCATAAGGTTCGAAATGGATATCCGAAGCGCCACGGCGAATGGCGTCCAGCAGCACCTTGTTGACGAAGCGCACGATGGGCGCGTCTTCGACATCGTCGCGCCCGACCGCCTCGCCGCTCTCATCGTCGCCACCGGAAACTTCCAGCGACTCGAGATCCATGCCCTCGTCGTCGCTGAGGTTGGGCATGGCCGTGTCGACCTGCTCGACGGCCTTGTCGAGCAGCTTCTGCAGCTTGTCGTCCTCGACCACGATGGCTTCGACGCCCAGGCCGCACTGGAACTTGATCTCATCGATGGCGTGCAGGTTGGTTGGATCGGCCACGCCCAGGAATAGGCGCTTGCCCCGCTTGAACAGCGGCAGCACGCGATGCTTGGCCAGCAGCTTGTCCGAGACCGAGCGGACGGCCTCGAGATCGAGGATCAGCGAATTGAGGTCGAACAGCGGCACGCCGTATTCGGACGAAGCGGCGATCGCGATGTCGCGCGCCTTGGCGGTGCCGTTGAGCACCAGCTGGGTCACGAAGCTGGTCTTGCGCTCGCTGGCGGACTGGATGGCCGCGTGCATGCCGGCTTCGTCGACCACGCCGTCCGCGACCAGGCGCTGGGGTAGGCCTCCCAGGTTGGACCTCGACGGACTGATGGCCAAAGAGGCGTTATCGTTCATGCACTTAGCGCATCACCCAGGCTGCTTAGGAACCGGCCTAGTCTACATAAGTAGGCTGGTCGATCAATGTCAATATCCACCGGATGGTTGCATATTGGAAAAGGCTACTGCGTGATTGGCTTCCCAAAAGAGGAAGCCCCTCCGGAGAGGGGCTTCCATGATCGATCAACATCTACCGATTAGGCATGGCAAGAGGTCGGCAGATACGAGGCCGGGATGGACGTGGCAACCGCACCACCACCCAACGTGACGTTGGACGGGGTCGTCGCAGTACCGCACACCCAGATGACGTCGGCATTCGCGTCCGTGCCCGGAACAAAGCTCAGGGTCAAGGTGCTGAGCTTGGCGCTAACCTGCGAACCGCCGTAGGTGACTACGATGACGCCGTTAGCGTTGACGGCGATGCCGCCCACATACTTGCCAACCGAGGCGCCCGTGACCGAGACCTTGGTGGCAGCGCCGGCCGCAATCGTGGTGAAGCCGGAAGGGAACGAACCATTCTGCGCGTAGTACTCAGAAATGGCCGTCTTCCAGCCCGCGGCCATGGAGATACCTTCCGTGACCTGCGAACGAATCGTGTAGTTCTGATAGGCCGGGATGGCGATGGCGGCAAGAATGCCGATAATCGCGATCACGATCATCAGTTCGATGAGGGTGAAACCCTTTTGGATCGTCTTCATAAAGTGCTCAGACTCCGTTTGTTGAAAGGCTGCGGCCAGGCAGCCGCTGACGGTCTGATAAGCAACCCTTGTGCCAATCTTATCGGTCTTATAAGTTATTGATTAATAATGGAAAGTCTGGTCAAAGATGCTCATTTGCCTTAATGTCTGACCACGTCCCACGACAGTGGCTGACGCCCGGGGTCACAAAGTGACAATGCGCGCCAGTCGCACGTCCACAGCCACTATTCGATGCCCAGTTTCTTGACCCGATATCTCAGCGCGCGAAAGCTCAAGCCCAGGAGCCTGGCGGCCGCGGTCTTGTTGTAGCGGGTCTGTTCGAGCGCTTTGATGATCGCCTCGCGTTCCATATGCTCGAGCTGATCCCCCAGCGCGGGGGCGGACTCGGCGCTCGTCGAGACCGCCGCGTCTCCGGGCGGTAGTTTGGTTGCCTCGGCGTCAGTCGTCGGGGCCACATTGGGCCGCAGTTGCAGATCCTCCAGCGCGACGATCCCGGGGGCGGACAGCGCGATTGCGCGCTCCAGGATGTTCTCCAGTTCGCGCACGTTGCCGGGAAACGAATAATGTTGCAGTGCGGCGCGCGCTTCCGCGTTGATCTCCGGCGCGGGGACGCCCAGGCGCGCCGACAACCGCCGCAGCATGGCAGCAGCGAGTTGGGGGATGTCGTTGGCATGCTCGCGCAACGCGGGTACCCGAATCTCGATGACGTTGATGCGGTAGTACAGGTCCTCACGAAAGCGGCCCTGCGCCACCAGATCAGCCAGCGACTTGTGAGTGGCGGACAGCACGCGCACATCCGTCGGCATTTCGCGCTGCTCGCCGATCGGCCGCACGCTCTTTTCCTGGATGACGCGCAGCAGCTTGACCTGCATGTGCAGCGGCAGGTCGGCCACTTCATCCAGAAACAGCGTGCCTCCCTCGGCGCTCTGGACCAGGCCTTTCTTGTCCGCGACGGCGCCGGTGAAGCTGCCGCGTTTATGGCCGAACAGTTCGCTTTCCATCAGTTCGGAAGGGATGGCGCCGCAATTCACCGGCACGAAGGCGCCTTCCGCGCGCGCGCCGGTGTCGTGGATCAGGCGCGCCACGAGTTCCTTGCCCGTGCCCGATTCTCCCGTGATGTGCACCGGCGCCTGGCTGCGCGCCACCCGTGCAATGAGTTCGCGCAAGGCGGCCATCTGAGTGGACTGGCCCATGAGCCGCGGCGCGCTGGCTGCCGATACGGCCAGCTCGGCGGTTTCATCGATCGCGCCGCCTGGCTTGCGGCCGAGTTTGATGGCGGTCGCGACCAGTTTGCGCAGCACACCCAGGTCCAGCGGCTTGGAGACAAAATCGAATGCGCCGAGCTTCAGCGCGCGCACCGCCGACTCGACGTTGCCGTGCGCCGTGATCACGGCGACCGGGGTCTCAGGATGCCGCTCCTGTATGTACGCCACCAGGTCCAGTCCATCGCCGTCCGGCAACCGCATATCGGTCAGACAGAGGGCGAAGCGCTGTGCGGCCAGCAGCGCGCGTGCGCCCGCCAGATCGGCCGCTGCGGCCGTTGCCAGACTCATGCGCGCGAGTGTGAGCGACACCAGCTCGATCAGGTCCGGCTCGTCGTCGACGATCAGTACAACGGGCGTTGGCGGCATCTACTCAAGATTCTGATGTGGCGTCACTACGAATATAGGTCATGCCAGCGCTTCGGGTCCGCGAACACGATTCTGAATATGCTACCGCCGCCCTCGCGCGCCTCATAAAGCAGGGTGGCCCCATTAGCAGCCGAAAGCTCTCGCGCCAGGAATAGCCCGAGGCCCGTCCCACGCTGAGCACGCGTGAAAAACGGCTCAAATATCCGTTCGGCATCCGCCGCGGTGATTCCGGGTCCGCGGTCCGCGACCTGGAGATAGGGGCGCCCCACACCGCCCAAGCGGCCGTAGCGCAACACAATACCAGCGTCACCCCCGATCGGCAGCGCATGCGTCACCGCGTTCTGACACAGATTCCATGCAATCTGATGCAGCTGGCTGCCGTCGATGCGCACCTGCACATCTTCCGCGGCCGCATCGATCAGCAATTGCTGTTCCGACATCTGCAGCGTGGCGCAAAACTCCTCGCGAAATCGCGCCACCCATGCTGCCAACGCCAACTGCTCCGGCCGTGGCGCCTCGCGGCGTGAGAGCTGCAGAATGTTGTCGATGATGCCGCTGACGCGGTTCGAGTTGGTCTGCATGATTTGCGTCAGCCGCCGGTCCTCATCGCTGAGCGCAGGCGATTCGGCCAGTAATTGCGCCGCGTGGCTCATGGCGCCGACCGGGTTGCGGATTTCGTGAGCGATACTGGCGGAGAGGCGGCCGAGAGCGGCCAGCTTGGTCTGCTGCACCTTGGCGGCGATCTCGCCGGTATCCTCCAGAAATACGATCACTGGTGAGGGGTTGGTGTCACCCAGAGGAGCGAAATGCGGTCTGATCAATCGCGCTCCGTCGGCAGCCAGCATCGTTTGCGAATCACCGTCGGGCTCCATCAGATCATCGGTACGCCAGGTCGAGAGCAGGTAGAGCAGTCGCGGGCTGACCTCTCCGAGCAGGGCGTCAGGTACCGCGGCTACCTCGCCCAGAACCTGGGCGGCCGATTCGTTGATGAGGCGGATGTAGTCGTCCGGGTCCACCACCAGAATACTCTCGCGCAAGTGTTGCACAATGTACTGGGACACCTGCGCCAGATTCGCGAGGTCGAGCGCGGCACGCCGCACCAGGGCTTCGCTCTCGCGCAAACGCGCCGATACGGGCCAGGCCAGCAGCGCGACCAGGAATATCACGCCGCCTTGCATGCCGGCCAGCGGATAGTCTGTGGTAGGCGCGTTGGCAAAAGCCGCCGAAAAGATCTGCTGTGCCAGGATGGCCAGCGCCGCGATGGCCGCATTGGCAAAGGCAGTGCGGCCTTCGGCCAGCAGCGCCATGGCGCCGACCGGTATCACCAGCAGGATGCCGAGGCCACTGCCCGCTCCGCCGCTGCAATAGAGCAACACAGCCACGGCGCTTGAGTCGAGCAGGGTGTGCGCGACGACCATGATGCGCCGGTTGGGCCAGTGACCACGGCCGCCGAAGGCGAACAGCCCGCCCAGCACCCAATAGACGACGCAGACAATAAAAAAGAGCTGCGGGTTGGTAGCGCCCACGCTGGGGGTCGGGCGGGTAAACAGGTTGACCGTGAACAGCACCGGCGGCAGCAGCAGTCGGTAAAGATTCGCCAGGGCGACGACGCGCCACACCAAATCGTGCGACGCCGCGTCCTGCGCGGCGCCCGTCTGGATGGGCGGGGGGCGGATCAGAGGCGTCGCCGGGGGGGCGGACGCCACGGTCTGCAAGGGCGCTGAGCTCATGAAAAGTCGTTAATCTCGAATTGAAACTGTGGCGGCGGGCCGCACTCTATAGTGCAGTTCAGGCCTAATTCAGTCCGGAGCTGTCAACCTTCCAAAGGGCTGGGTCGTTTCCATGAAGCATATGCGTACTCCATTACTTAATCTGCGGACAGGGTCCGCTTTGGCACTCCTGGCGCTGCTGACCGCCTGTGTGGCGCCCCCACCCCCCCGAACAGTGGTGCAGGCTCAGCCGGCACCGCCGCCGATCATGGTTTATCCGGCCCGTGGCCAGTCGCAGGACCAGCTCGAGCGTGACCGCTACGATTGCCATGTCTGGGCAGTGCAGCAGTCAGGGTACGACCCCAGCCGGCCCGGTCTGCAGCCGGGTCAGAGGGTGGTCGTGGAGCCGGCGACTCCGCCTGGGGCCGGGACCGCCGTCGGGGCCATCGCCGGTGCGATTCTCGGGGCCGCCATAGCGGGCCCGCGGGATGCGGGTGCCGGACTCGTGCTCGGCGGCATCACAGGTGCGGCGGTAGGCACGGCCAGTGACGCCAATGCCCAGGCACAGGCCAATGCGGAGCAGGCCCGACTGGACCGTAACGCCGCGGGCGTTTCGCAGGGGGCTTACAACTACCGGCGCGCCATCAGTGCCTGTCTTGATGCTCGCGGCTATACCACCGCTTGAGCCGGGATTTCAGGAGCACGATGTGATGAAAGTAAACCGGGCAACTCGCAAGTGGATCGTCATCTCGGGACTGTGGGTGCTGGCGCTGGCGGGCATCGCGACGAGTTTTGCCGAAGATCGGGGGCGTGAGAACGGTCAGTTCGCTCGCGATGGGCATGGCCAGGTACTCGACAATCGTTACGGGCACGGGCACTACTATCCGCCGCGCGGGCAGGTGTTCCGCTCGCTACCCGGTGGTTACAGGCCCTACGTGTACGGCGGGCGCCGCTTCTATTTCAACGCCGGTGTCTGGTATGCGCCCGGTCCATACGGTTTCGTAGTCACACGCCCGCCAGTCGGACTCTATGTGAGCGTATTACCGCCGTTCTATTCGACGGTTTGGTTTGGCGGCGTGCCGTACTACTACGCCGATGACGTTTACTACCAGTGGCGGCCGGACATGAATGAGTATGTCGTGGCGGCGCCTCCGGCCGGTGCCGATCAACCGAGCGCAGCGCCCCCCGCGCAGCCGCCGCCTGGCGGTGATGATTTCTTCGTCTACCCGCGCAATGGACAGACGCCCGAGCAGCAATCGGCGGATCGGTATGAATGCCATAGCTGGGCGAAAACCCAGACCGGCTTCGATCCGACGCAGGCTGGCGGTGGTCCACCACCGGGCAGCGGTCCAAGCGCCGGCCGCGATCAGTACCAGCGCGCGATAACGGCGTGCCTCGAGGCGCGTGGATACAGCGTCAAGTAACTCAGGACTGCACGCCGACTGAATCAATCTGTGAAGAACATCACCAGCACGTAGAATTTCACAATAGTCCGACTCCCGGGTTCGGTAGTATTCAGGCCGGTCCTCGGGAGCGTCGTGATGCCGTTCGATTGGTTCAAGGTGAATGATGTGACGGCGCTGGGCGTCGCGCTGGCGGATTATTTCGCGCAGATAGTCGCCGACAGCAAGCAGAAGGGCCAATCTGAAAAGGCGTTGCAGGATCTGTTGCGTCGAACGGACGCCGAGCTGCGCGCGATTCGCCTGAATTTCTTCAAACGAGCCAAACTCGCGAATTCATTCAAATGGCGACTGCTCGAGCAAGGCATCGAAAAGCGGCTCGTCGAGGAGGCAACGCAGGCGCTGGTAGTTCAAATGATGAGCAGCGCCGGGGGCTCCGACGCTAGCCCCGGCGCCGATTCGACTGCACTGCCCGGGAGAGCGGCATCGAAGGCTGCCGGAACGTCGAATGCCAAGCGGCTGCTGGCCAAGGGAAATGCCAGCTTTGGCCGCGGCGAGTATCAACAGGCCCTGGATCAGTACGCGCGGGTCGTGGAGCTCAAGCCTCGCGATGCGGAGGCGCGCAACAATCTCGGCGCATCGCTCTACAAGCTGGAGCGCTTTGCCGAAGCCGACGAGCAATTCCGCAAGGCGGTCTCACTCAGACCCACTTACCCGGAGGCACTGTGCAATCTGGGCGCAGTGCTGCAGTGGGAGGGCTATTTCGCCGAGTCGGAGGATGCGCTTCGCAAGGCGCTGAAGCTGCGGCCCAATTATGTGGATGCCCGCTGCCTGCTCGGCAGGACACTGGTTCTGCAGGGACGCCCGCAGGAGGCCAAGGGGTACTTCGAGAACGCGCTCGGAACTTCTCCCAAGGATCCCGATGCGCTGCTAGGAATGGGGCAGGTTGACTGCATGGAGGGACGTTTCGAAGAGGCCGAAAGCTGGTTCAGGCGTGCACTGGAACTGGAAGGAAACCCACGGGCGCCGAGTGCACTAGCTGGCCTGGCAGGACTGCGCCGCATGACGAAGGCTGACAAGCCGTGGCTCGAGCGCGCGAAACAAATGGTTGGCGGCGGCATGCTCATGACGGAGGAGATCGCACTGCGTTTTGCCATTGGCAAATATCAGGACGACGTTGGCGCTTACCCGCAGGCGTTTGAAAGTTACAAACGTGCCAATGATCTGTCGCTGGATCTCGGGCCCCGCTTCCAGCCCGATGCGTACAAAAGGTTCGCCGATCAGCAGATCCACGCCTATACGCGCGAGGCCGTCTCGAACGGGCTACCTGGGGCATCGGACTCGGAGAAGCCGGTATTCGTGGTCGGGATGCCACGCTCCGGTACTACCCTGGCAGAGCAGATCATTGCCTCACACCCGGCGGCAAGAGGTGCGGGAGAGCTGGAGTTCTGGAACGTCGCAGGCCGCAAGAATGCCGCCGAGCGCAAAAGTGCGCCGCTGACCGAGCCCCAGAAGAAAAAGCTTGCCGAAGACTATCTGCGGGTCCTGGCAAAACACTCCAGCGATGCGCTGCGCGTGGTCGACAAGGCGCCCGCGAATTCGGATCATCTGGGCATGATTCACTCGGTGTTCCCGCGGGCGCGCATCATTTATATGCAGCGCAATCCAATCGATACATGCCTCTCGTGCTACTTCCAGCCGTTTTCGCAAGCATTGAACTTCACCTCGGATCTATCGGATCTCGAGCATTTCTACCAGCAGCATCATCGTCTCATAGCGCATTGGCGCCAGGTTCTGCCGCCCGGGTCGATTCTGGATGTCCCCTATGAGGGATTGGTAGCGGATCAGGCAGGCTGGACGGCCAGGATGCTGCAGTTTATCGGTCTTCCGTGGGACGATAAGTGCCTGGACTTCTACAAGACCGAACGTGGCGTGGCGACAGCCAGCACATGGCAGGTACGTCAGAAGATCTATGACACGTCTGTGCAACGCTGGCGAAAATACGAAAAATTTATCGGTCCGCTGGCACGCCTGCGGGACCTGGACGCCTGATCGCCTGGATATTCGCGGCTGCGTTGCATCGTTATGATCCGGGCTCCGTTTTCGATAGACGCAGCCTCGAACGCGATGCCATGATATTCATCAATAACACCTTGCCTTTGGATGAGCGCGGATGAATCTGCACGAGTACCAGTCGAAGAAGATCCTCGCAAGCTACGGTATCCCCGTGCCTGAAGGGCGGGTCGCCGATAGTGCCGATGAGGCGCTCGCCGCGGCGCAGGCGCTCGGCGGCAAGGTATGGGTCGTCAAAGCGCAGGTGCATGCGGGTGGCCGGGGCAAGGCAGGTGGTGTCAAAGTCGTGCGCGACACCGGCGCGGTGCGCACTGCCGCCGCTGCAATGCTCGGTCAACGACTCGTCACGAAGCAGACCGGCGCGGGCGGATTGCCAATCGAACACGTATACGTTGAAGCCGGCTCCGAGATCGAGCGCGAGTTGTACCTGAGTCTGACGCTGAATCGGGAGCGCAGCCGCATAGCGGTGGTGGCCTCGGCCGCCGGTGGAATGGATATCGAGGAAGTCGCCGCACACACCCCTGAACGCATTCTCTCCACCACGGTGCATCCCGCGACTGGATTACAGCCCTTTCAGTGCAAGCAACTTGCCTTCGGCATCGGTCTCAAGGGCAAGCAGGTCGAGCAATTCCAGGCCATCGTGCTGGCGCTCTACCGGCTCTACCTGGAACGCGACGCCAGCCTGATCGAGATCAATCCGCTGATCGTCACCAAAGCCGGTGCGCTCGTGGCACTCGATTGCAAACTCGACATCGAGGCCAATGCGCTGTTTCGCCAGAAAGAGATGTCGGCGCTGCGCGATACGGGCCAGGAAGACCCGATGGAGCGTCGTGCCAGCGAACACGATCTCAACTACGTATCGCTCGATGGTGACATAGCGTGCATGGTCAATGGCGCCGGACTCGCCATGGCCACCATGGACCTGATCAAACTGCACGGCGGCAAGCCCGCAAATTTCCTCGACGTCGGCGGCGGCGCGACCAGCGAACGTGTGACTGCCGCATTCGAACTCATCCTTTCCAACGCCAATGTCCGGGCGATCCTGGTGAATATCTTCGGTGGCATCGTGCGCTGCGACCTGATTGCTGATGGCATCATCAACGCCGTCAAGAACGTGGGCGTCGATGTCCCCGTCGTCGTGCGCCTCGAGGGCACCAATGCGGAGGTTGCGCGTGAGCGGCTCGCGCAAAGCGGGCTCGCGATCATTGCCGCCGCCGATCTGACCGACGCCGCCAAAAAGGTCGTGGCCGCAGCGAGGACTTCCCGATGAGCGTTCTGGTCAATGCCCGCACCAAGGTGATCTGCCAGGGCTTCACCGGCAAGCAGGGCACCTTTCACTCCGAGCAGTGCCTGGCTTACGGCACCAAGCTGGTCGGCGGCGTGACGCCCGGCCGCGGCGGCGAACGTCATCTGGACCTGCCGGTGTTCGATACTGTGCGCGATGCGGTGAACGCGACCGGCGCAACGGCCAGCATGATTTATGTCCCGGCTGCCTACGCGGCCGACTCCATCCTCGAGGCCGTCGACGCCGGCATAGAACTGGTGGTCTGCATCACCGAGGGTCTGCCGGTTAACGACATGGTGAAGGTGAAAGCGGCGCTGAGCGGCTCGCCGACACGCCTGATCGGTCCCAATTGCCCGGGCATCATCACGCCGGGGGAATGCAAGATCGGCATCATGCCGGGCTTCATTCACAAGAAGGGCGCCGTGGGCATCGTCTCGCGTTCCGGCACGCTCACCTATGAAGCGGTGTTTCAGACCACGAATCAGGGTCTGGGCCAAAGTACCTGCGTGGGCATCGGCGGCGATCCGGTCCGCGGCATGAACTTCATCGACGTCATCGAGCTCTTCGAACGCGACCCGCAGACCGAGGGCATCATCATGGTCGGCGAGATCGGCGGCAGCGACGAGGAAGCGGCCGCCAACCATATACGCCAGTACGTCACCAAGCCCGTCGTCGCCTACATCGCGGGCGTCACGGCGCCGCCCGGCAAGCGCATGGGCCACGCCGGCGCAGTCATCGCGGGCGGCAAGGGTACGGCCGCCGACAAATACCGCGCGCTCGAGGCCGCTGGTGTCCGCACGGTCAAATCGCCGGCGGAACTGGGCAGCGCCATGGCGCAGCTGTTGTCCAAGCGCCGTGCAGCGGTCGCGACTCGAGCGCGGACGCGTGAGTCGACCGTTGCTCCGGTAAAAGCCGCGCCGGTGAGGCGCGCCGTGGCATCGAAGCCCGTCGCAGCGCCAAAGCGGGCTACGGTGCCGAAGCGGGCTGTCGCTGCGAAACGTAAACGTACTGCACCGTCGAAACGTACTGCCACAGCAAAGCGCGCTCCAGCGAAGCTCGTGCGGCGCGCCAGCGCCAAGAAGCGCAAGCCGGCGAGGCATCGTTGAACGATCCGGAGAATTCCGGGCAGCGCCTGGAGCGCCGGTGGCACACGCCGATCGACTGAAAATCGCGCTGGCGCAGATCAATCTGTTGGTCGGCGACGTGCGCGGCAATCTCGAGCGTGTGATCGCCGAGGCGCGCCGTGCGCGCACGGAGCTTGGCGCGGACCTGGTGATGTTTCCGGAGCTCACGCTGTCGGGCTACCCGCCTGAGGATCTGTTGTTCCATCGCGGCCTGCGCCATCAGATCGCCCTGGCGCTCGAGGAACTGAAGACCGCGGTACCTGAGATTGGCATCCTCATCGGCTATCCCGAGTACTCGCAGGGCTACATTTATAACTCCGCCTGTCTCATGCGCGGCGGACAGGTGCTGGCGCAGCACCGCAAGTCCTGCCTGCCGAACTACAAGGTGTTCGACGAGAAGCGCTATTTCACGGCGGGCACGGAGCCGACCGTGGTCGACTTCGACGGCATGCGGCTTGGACTGCTGGTCTGCGAGGACGCCTGGGAGCCGCTGCCGGCGTCTGATGCCGAAGCGCATGGCGCCGAGATCCTGCTAATCATCAACGCTTCGCCCTACGAAATACACAAGCAGCGCGAACGCGAACTGGTACTGGGTCAGCGTGTGCACGAAACCGGTTTGCCTGCGGTTTACGTCAATCTGATCGGTGGGCAGGATGAACTGGTATTCGACGGCAACTCCTTCGCCGTTGATGCGCAGGGGCGGCTGGCCATGCGCGCGCCGCCACTCGAAGAAGGGCTTTACTGCGTCGAGTTCGAACGCCGCAACGGCAAGCTGGTGCCGCTACCGGGGCATGTTGAGCCCGAGTGGCCCGATGATCAGATTCTCTATCGGGTCCTGGTTCTCGGGGTGCGCGATTACGTCAACAAGCACAAATTCAATGGCGCGGTGATCGGATTGTCAGGCGGAGTCGATTCAGCGCTGACGCTCGCACTGGCGGTCGATGCCCTCGGTCCTGAGCGCGTGCATGTGGTCATGATGCCCTCGCGCTATACCTCCGAGATGAGCCGTGAGGATGCAGCGGCACAGGCCAGGACCCTCGGCGTGTCGCTGAGTTCGATTTCCATCGAGAACATGTTTGCCGCTACGCTCGATGCGCTCAAAGAAGAATTCGCCGGCCTCGCGCCGGATGCCACTGAAGAAAACATCCAGGCGCGCTGCCGTGGCGTGCTGCTGATGGCGATTTCGAACAAGACCGGCCGCATGCTGCTGACGACCGGCAACAAGAGCGAGATGGCGGTGGGATACGCGACTCTGTACGGGGACATGGCCGGTGGCTTCGCGCCCATCAAGGACTGCAGCAAGCAGCTCGTCTATCGCCTGGCGCGGTACCGCAATACGGTCTCCCCTGCGATACCCGAACGGGTCATCACGCGCGAACCCACCGCCGAACTGCGACCGGATCAGAAAGACACCGATTCACTGCCGCCGTACGAGATCCTCGATCCGATCCTCGCGGCGTTCATCGAGGACGATCTGTCGGTCGAGGAAATCTGCGAGCGCGGATTCGACCGGGCTGTGGTCGCGCGCGTGCTCGACATGGTCAAGCGCGCGGAATACAAGCGCCGACAGGCCCCACCGGGCGTGCGAGTGAGCGCACGAGCTTTCGGCCGCGACTGGCGCTATCCCATCACTAATGGCTATCGACGCTAGTCCGGTTCAGCCGGTATCGCGCCAGAAAACCCACCAGTGGTGGGCGGAAGATAGCGCGTTGCGCGGGTTGCCGTTGTAGTTGGCAGCGTAGACGCGCTGCACATTGGCGGCCAGGTCGGTGAAACCGAGTTTCTGATAGCACTCGAGCAGCACCGCCACGGCGGTGCGTTCGGCAGGTGCACCATCGTACTGATCGATGACGCCCTGCGCGCGCTGTGCGGCCGCCAGGTAGGCGCCGCGTTTGACGTAGTAGCGGGCCACGTTGACTTCGTATTCGGCCAGACGGTTGCGCAGGTAGACGAGGCGTTTGAGCGCATCCTGTGCATAGTCGCTCTTCGGAAACTGCGTCACGACGGTGTTGAAGGCCGCGATGGACTTCAACGCCGAGGCGGGAGGCCGGCGCGCCATATCGACGCCGAACCAGCGCTCGATCGCATAGGGGGTGCGTTCGAAGTCGATCATGCCTTTCATGTACCAAGCGTAATCGATGCGCGGGTGCGTTGGATTCTCGCGCAGGAACTGATCCGCGGCGTCGGTCGCCGATTCCTTCTCGCCCTTGCGGTAATAGACGTAAATCAGGTCCAGCCGCGCCTGGCGGGCTTCATCGGTGAAGGGGAAGCGGGAGGTCAGTGCCTCGTACTGCTTGATGGCATACTCGAAGTCGTTGTTGTTCATCGCCTTGTGGGCGTTGGCATACAGCGACTGCGCCGTGGCCTTCTTGAGGTTTTTGGACTGACGGCTGTGGCAGCCGCCCAGTAGCGCCAGGATGGCAAGCAGCAGTACCGCCCACAGGCGTGGGGTACTCAAAGGGGCGGGCAGGGCGCTGGCAATGGAACTCAAGATCGGACCCCGGTTGAAAGTGCGCGAGTATAGCTGACCCTACCTGTGGCCCCTGAGTTCCAGATCCACGAGTTCGACCTGCCGGCAGCGGCGGCCGGGATGCGCCTTGATCAGGCGCTGGCCGCCGCGCTTCCGCAGTATTCCAGGGCACGGCTCCAGCGCTGGATCCGCGCAGGCGCGGTCAGCATCGAGGGCCGTCCGGTCCGGCCCCGCGACCGGGTCCGCGGTGGGGAACGGCTCGTGGTTCACGCGGAATTTCCCGGCGACACCGCGGTCGCGGCCGAGGCGTTACCGCTGGACATCGTCCATGAGGACGCCGCCCTGCTGGTGCTCAACAAGCCCGCCGGCATCGTGGTCCATCCCGGAGCCGGCAATCGCGAACACACCCTCCAGAACGCGCTGCTGGCCTACGATCCAGGCCTCGCGCGCGTCCCGCGAGCGGGATTGGTTCATCGGCTCGACAAGGACACCAGCGGCCTGCTCATGGTGGCGCGGACCCCGGAGGCGCATACGCGCCTGGTCGCGGCATTGGCCGCCCGTGAGGTGGGCCGCGAATATCTGGCGCTGTGCTCTGGGGCGCCGACCGGGGGCGGCCGCATTGAAGAGCCGATCGGCCGCCACCGTACCGCACGCACCCGCATGGCGGTCAGAAGTGACGGGCGGGAGGCGGTGACGCACTATCGGATCGAGGAGCGGCTCGGCGCGTTTGCCTTGTTGCGCGTGCAGCTGGAGACCGGCCGGACCCACCAGATCCGGGTGCACCTGGCGCATGTGAGCCTGCCCGTAGTCGGCGACCCGGTCTATGGCGGTCGCATGCGGCAACCCCCGGGTGCATCCGCGGCGGTGAGAGCTGCCTTGCAGTCGTTTCGGCGGCAGGCCCTGCATGCGCAACGGCTGCGGCTCAAGCACCCGACAAACCGCCGGGTGTTGAGTTTCGAGGCGCCGCCGCCGCCTGATTTCCAGGCCCTGCTGCGATTGCTGCGCGCTGAAATTCAAGCGTGAACACCAACACGATCTCACCGCAGTGGCCCGCCGTTGCCGGCGTTCGCGCGCTCTTTACGCTGCGGCGTAACGGCGTGAGCCCTGCCCCGTACGAGTCGTTCAACCTGGGGGCGCACGTCGGCGACGAGCCCGACAAAGTGAGGCAGAACCGGCGGCAGTTATGCGAGGCGCACGGCCTGCCGCGCGAGCCCCTATGGCTCGAGCAGCTCCACGGAACCCGGGTGGTGGATGCGGACCAGACGCTGCTGATGGGTGTGGCGCGGCCGCCGCCGCGGGCGGATGCGGCGATCAGCCGGCAGGCTGGCACCGTGCTCGCCGTGCTCGTCGCCGACTGTCTGCCCGTGCTGTTCGCGGCCTGCGACGGCAGTGCCGTGGCCGTGGCCCACGCGGGCTGGCGCGGCCTGGCAGGCGGTGTACTGGAAGCGACTGTGGCGGCGCTGGCTGGTCATGGGCCGCTGCAGGCCTGGCTCGGACCTGCCATCTCAAGTCTCCACTTCGAGGTAGGCCCCGAAGTGCGTGAATGCTTTACGGCGCACGATCCGGGCGCCGCGGCGGCCTTTACCGCCAATTCACGCGGGCGCTGGCAATGCGACCTGCGCGCATTGGCGCGAGCGCGCCTGGCGGCCGCCGGTGTCAGCTCGGTCCATGGCGATTCGGGCTGCACCTATGCCGAGCCGCAGCGTTTCTACTCGTATCGCCGCGATGGCACCACCGGGCGCATGGCCGCCTTGATCTGGCTGCAGCCGGCGCAATGCTAGAGTCGGACTGATGCTGGCATGGATTCTTTTGGCGACTTTCTTCGGCGGCGCGCTCAGCGCGGCGCTGGCGAGCCTGTTCCTGCTGCTGCCGGAATCGCGCCGAACCTGGTTGTTGCCGCACCTGATCAGCTTCGCAACTGGTGCCATGCTCGCCGCGGCGCTCATCGGCCTGCTGCCGGAGGCCATCGAGAGCGTCGGTCCGCAGCGCATCCAGGCGATCGGAGTAGCGGTGCTGGCCGGCATCGCGCTGTTCTTCGTGCTCGAGAAATTCGTGCTCTGGCGCCATTGTCACACGGAGACCTGCGAGACCCATTCGCCGCATGAGAGCCACCGGGATCGTGCCGCCGGCTGGATCGTGCTATTCGGCGACGGCGTGCACAATGCCTTCGACGGCGTGCTGATTGCCGCGGCGTTTCTGACCGATGCGAAACTCGGCCTGGTGACGACACTGGCTATTACCGCACACGAGATTCCGCAGGAACTGGGCGATCTGGCGGTACTCCTGCACGCGGGTATGAGCCCGAAGCGTGCACTCTGGTTCAACGCGGCCAGCAGCCTCACGTCCATCCTCGGCGGTCTGCTCGGCTACGTCGCCCTGCGCAGCACGCTCGATGTTCTGCCCTATGCGATTTCAGTGGCGGCGGCATCGTTGATCTACGTGGCGGTGGCCGACCTGATTCCGAGCCTGCACCGGCGGGTGGATGCCCGGGCGGGGGTGACGCAGGTACTTCTGATCGGCTGCGGCGTCGCGGTGATCGCGGCTGCCGAACGCTGGCTGGCTTGAAATCGAGCGCGCGGCCCCCCAAATATGATGCAAAGCACATAGCTCGACCGCAGGTGACGCCTCATGCGTATGGACAAACTGACCAGTCTTTTTCAGTCGGCACTTGCCGACGCGCAGTCGCTGGCCGTGGGCCGCGACAATCAATTTATTGAGCCGGCGCATCTGCTGCTGGCCATGATCGACGCGGAAGGCAGCGGGGTACGGCCCCTGCTGATCAAGGCGGGTGTGGATGCCGCCAAACTGCGCGGTGCGCTGAACGCGATTTTGGACGGCCTGCCGAAGGTCGAGGGCACTGGCGGCGACGTGCAGGTTTCGAACGATCTGGGTCGTTTGCTGAACGTCACCGACAAGCTCGCGCAGAAACGCGGGGATCAATTCATTTCCAGTGAGCTGTTCGTACTGGCGGCCTTCGAGGACCGCGGTGCGGTCGCCAAGGCACTCAAGGACGCGCGGGCCACGCGCGCCGCGCTCGAGAAGGCCATCGACGAGGTACGGGGCGGGGAAAAGGTCGACGACGCCGCCGCCGAAGAGAATCGGCAGGCACTCGAGAAGTACACCGTCGATCTGACCGCGCGGGCGCGCAGCGGCAAACTCGACCCGGTCATCGGCCGGGACGATGAGATTCGCCGCACGGTGCAGGTATTGCAGCGCCGCACCAAGAACAATCCGGTGCTCATCGGCGAACCGGGCGTCGGCAAGACCGCCATCGTCGAAGGGCTCGCGCAGCGCATCGTCAATGGCGAGGTGCCCGAAGGCCTCAAGAACAAGCGCATCCTGGCGCTGGACATGGGTTCGCTGATAGCGGGTGCGAAGTTCCGCGGTGAGTTCGAGGAACGGCTCAAGGCAGTGCTCAAGGATCTGGGCAAGCAGGAAGGCCAGGTGATTCTCTTCATCGATGAGCTGCATACCATGGTCGGCGCCGGGCGGGCCGAGGGCTCGATGGATGCCGGCAATATGCTCAAGCCCGCGCTGGCGCGCGGCGAGCTGCACTGCGTGGGCGCTACGACGCTGGATGAGTATCGCAAGTACATCGAAAAGGATGCCGCGCTCGAACGACGCTTCCAGACCGTGCTGGTTGACGAGCCATCGGTGGAAGACACCATCGCGATCCTGCGCGGACTCAAGGAGCGCTATGAGGTGCACCACAAGGTCGAGATCACCGATCCGGCCATTGTGGCGGCCGCGACGCTCTCGCATCGCTACATCACCAATCGCCAGCTTCCCGACAAGGCCATCGACCTGATCGACGAGGCGGCCGCGCGCATCCGCATGGAGATCGATTCCAAGCCCGAAGTGCTCGACCGGCTCGAGCGGCGGATCATTCAGCTCAAGATCGAGCAGGAAGCGCTGAAGAAAGAGGAGGACCAGGCCTCACGCGCGCGCCTGTCCACGCTGCGTGAAACTCTCTCGGGGCTCGAGAAGGAGTACGCCGACCTCGAAGAGATCTGGAAGGCCGAGAAGGCATCGCTGCAGGGTGCGGCGCAGATCAAGGAGACACTGGAGCGGACCAAGCTCGATCTGGAACAGGCGCGGCGGGCCAGCGATCTGGCGCGCATGGCGGAATTGCAGTACGGCAAGATTCCGGAACTGGAGAAGCAGCTGGCGCAGGCCCAGCGTGTCGAGCAGACCACGCCGCAGCTGGTGCGCAATAACGTCACCGAAGAAGAGATCGCGAACGTGGTGTCCAAGTGGACCGGTATACCGGTCTCAAAGATGCTCGAGGGCGAGAAGGACAAGCTGCTGCGCATGGAAGAAGCGCTCGAGAAGCGTGTGGTCGGACAGGACGAGGCGGTTCGGATCGTCTCCAATGCGATCCGTCGCGCGCGCGCTGGATTGGCCGATCCGCGCCGTCCAAATGGCTCGTTCCTGTTCCTGGGGCCCACAGGTGTCGGCAAGACCGAACTCTGCAAGGCATTGGCGGAGTTCCTGTTCGACACCGAAGAGGCCATCGTCCGCATCGATATGTCTGAGTTCATGGAAAAGCACTCGGTGGCCCGGTTGATTGGAGCTCCCCCGGGCTACGTTGGCTACGAGGAGGGCGGCTATCTGACCGAAGCCATCCGTCGTCGCCCCTATGCGGTGGTACTGCTGGACGAAGTCGAGAAAGCACACCCGGACGTGTTCAACGTGCTGCTGCAGGTGCTCGATGACGGCCGGTTGACGGACGGCCAGGGCCGTACGGTGGACTTCCGCAATACCGTGATCATCATGACCTCGAATCTCGGGTCGCAGGCCATCCAGGAGCTTGCCGGGGAAGGCAACTACCAGCGTATGAAGAATGCGGTCATGGAGTCGGTGCAGCAGCATTTCCGGCCCGAATTCATCAACCGGGTCGATGACATCGTTGTGTTCCATCCGCTGGGAACCGAGCAGATCCGGGCGATCGTCGAGATTCAGATCAATTACCTGCGCCGCCGGCTGCTCGAGCGCGACATGGAGCTCGAACTGGACGACAAGGCGCGCGATCTGATCGGCGAGGCGGGCTTCGATCCGGTATACGGTGCACGGCCGCTCAAGCGCGCCATCCAGCAGCAGATCGAGAATCCGCTGGCACAACGGATCCTTCGCAACGAGCTGGTTCCGGGCGATCGGGTGAGAGTCAGCGTGCGTGGTTCGGAGCTGATCTTCGACAAGAAACGGAAGATGCGCGCGGTCGGTTCCTGAGGGGAAGCTGCGGCTGTTAAGCTGGTGGCGGGAGGCGACATGCACGATCTCAAACGCCACATAGTCGATGTGCCGGACTTTCCGCGCGCGGGCATTCTGTTTCGTGATTTCACGCCGCTGCTGCGCACGCAGTTTGCGGCCACCCTGGACGCGCTCGATGCCCTGTTCGAGGAAAACGAGTGGAGTGCGACCGATGCGGTGGCGGGCATCGAGTCGCGCGGCTTCATTCTGGCGGCGGGGTTGGCCGCGCGGCGCGGCAAGGGATTCGTGCCCATCCGCAAGGCCGGCAAGCTGCCGCCGCCGGTCGAGGCGGTGGACTATGCGCTCGAATACGGCAGCGGCATGCTGGAGCTGCAGCGAGGCAGCGGCCGCGTATTGCTGATCGATGACGTGGTTGCAACCGGGGGCACGATGGATGCCGCCGCGCGCCTGGCGCGTGCCGCGGGTTACGAGGTGGGCGGATTTGCGGCGCTGATCGATCTGCGACTCGCCGGGGAATTCAAACGGGGCGAGATGACGCTGCGGGCCGTCATTCGCTATGACTGAGCGCCCCGCGACGCTCGTCGTCATGGCGCTTGAGGTCGAGGGGCAGGGTCTGTTCGAGCAGGCCGGCGTGCCGGTGCTGTACAGCGGACTTGGCAAGGTGAACGCGGCCCTGGCCTTGATGCGTGCCCTCCGGGACCGCCACCACGAGGGCCTGGCGATGCCCCTGGTGCTTAATTTCGGCACCGCGGGCAGCCACGTCCTCAAGACCGGGAGCCTGGTGGCTTGCCGGCAGTTCGTGCAGCGGGATATGGATGTCAGTGGCATCGGTTACCCGCTGGGAGTGACTCCCTTTGAGGAGATCCCTTCCCGAATTGAATTTCCAGCCGTGTTCGGGGAGCTGCCAGCGGCGTTGTGCGGCAGTGGCGACTCTTTTCAGACGGGCGTGGCCAAATTGCATTGCGAGGTGATCGATATGGAGGCCTACGCGCTGGCAAAGGTCTGTCATCTCGAGGGCGCCGGATTCGGCTGCGCCAAATACGTCACCGACGGAGCCGACGGTTCGGCCGCGGAGGACTGGCAACGCAATCTGCCCCATGCGGCCGCAGCCTTCTGGCAGCTCTACCAGCGCCACTGCCGTCTATAATCAACACTTCAACCCACAGTCGCAGCAGCCAGAACCATGCCCATTTACGAATACGAGTGCAGCCAATGCCGCTATTACCTCGAAGTCATGCAGAAGATCAGCGACGCGAAACTGAAGAAATGCCCCTCGTGCGGAAAGAATGCGCTGCAAAAGCTGATCTCCGCGCCCGTGTTTCGACTCAAGGGATCCGGCTGGTACGAGACTGACTTCAAGTCCGACCAGGAACGTAAGCGCAATCTGGCGGGCGCGGAGAAGGATGAGGCGCCTGTGGACTCGAAGGGCACCAAGGACGGGAAGGACGGGAAGGACAGCAAGGACTCAGCGGACGGCAAGGCCGCCACTGACGGCAAAGATGCCAAAGGCGGCGCAAGCGATTCCGCTGGCGATGCCAAGTCTGCTGGCAAAGACGCAAAAATGGAAACCGCTTCGGCCGACAAGGGGGGCAAAAAGGCTGACAAGACACCGGAGCGTTCGCCGTCTCGAAGCGCCCGCGGCGCCAAGAAGGCGCCCAAGCGCGCGCCCGCTAAATCAAAGAGCAGCCGCAAGCGGGGACGACGTTGACCGGCGATGTCATCAAACTGATCCTGCGCCGCTACCTGATAGCGGGACTGCTGGTGTGGTTACCCATCATCGCCACGGTGCTGGTGGTGCGCTTCATCCTGGACATGATGGATCAGCTGCTGCCGGCTCCGCTGCGCCCGGAAGTGCTGCTCGGGGTGCACATTCCCGGGCTCGGCGCGCTGCTCGCGGTGCTGTTGCTGCTGGCGACGGGACTGCTGGTCACCAACATCATTGGACGCAGCCTGGTGCGCGCCTGGGAAGACTTCATGAACCGTATCCCGTTCGTGCGCGCGGTATACGGCGGGGTGAAAAGCTTCTCCACCACGATCCTGTCGAACTCAGGCAACTCGTTCAAGAAAGTGCTGCTGATCGAATATCCGCGCGCAGGCGCCTGGAGCGTCGGCTTTCAGACCGCCTCCGATTTGCGCCTCTCCAGCGCCCAGGGGGATGAACCGAACGTATGCGTTTTCATTCCTACCACACCCAATCCAACGTCCGGATTCATCGTGCTGGTGCCGCGCTCACAGGCCATCGAACTCGACATCAGCGTTGATGCGGCCATGAAAATGATCGTGACGCTGGGCGTGGTCGTTCCCACCACCACCGGCAGTATGCGTGCGCTCAAAGTCGACGGTGCCGCGGAGCAGACTCCAGCGCCCGCACCCTGAACCAGCGATTCCGACGACGACTCCATTCCACGAAGAAGCCATGCGAAGCCATTATTGCGGACAAGTAAACGAGAAGCTGGTAGGCCAGAGTGTCAGCGTTGCCGGCTGGGTACACCGGCGGCGCGATCACGGCGGGGTAATATTCGTCGACCTGCGCGATCGCGAAGGCCTGGTGCAGATCGTGTTCAACCCGAGCGCCAGCGCGGTATTCGAAATCGCCGAGAAGCTGCGGCATGAATTCGTGGTGCGCGTGCAAGGGCTGGTGCGCGAACGCCCCGAGGGAACGGTCAATGCCAACCTGGCCTCGGGCCGCGTCGAGATCGTGGCCTCGGAGCTCGAACTGCTGAATCGATCCGATCCGCTGCCGTTTCAGCTCGATGAAACTGTCAACGAAGAGGTGCGGCTGCGCTACCGCTACATCGATCTGCGGCGCGAGGTGATGAGCCAGCGCTTGCGGCAGCGCCATCGGATCACGCGCTCGATGCGTGGTTTTCTGGATGCGCAGGGCTTCGTCGACATCGAGACGCCGATGCTGACCAAGGCAACCCCTGAGGGGGCCCGCGACTACCTCGTGCCGAGCCGGACGCATCCCGGCAAATTCTTTGCATTGCCGCAGTCGCCGCAGATCTTCAAGCAATTGCTGATGATGGCGGGCATGGATCGTTACTACCAGATCGTGCGCTGCTTTCGCGACGAGGATCTGCGGGCCGATCGCCAGCCGGAGTTCACGCAACTCGATGTCGAAACTTCGTTTCTGACGCAAGACCAGATCATGCAGCTCATGGAGCAGCTGGTGCGGACCTTGTTCGCCGAAGTGCTCGGAGTGCAATTGCCGTCGCCATTTCCTCGCATGAGCTATCACGAGGCGATGCGTCGTTACGGCTCGGACAAGCCAGACCTGCGCGTGGACCTGGAGCTGGTCGATGTCGCGGATCTGGTCAGCGGCTGCGATTTCAAGGTGTTCGCGGCGCCCGCGCAGGATCCCGCAGGTCGCGTGGCGGCATTGCGCGTCCCCGATGGCGGTGCGCTCACGCGCAAGGAGATCGACGAGTACACAGCGTTCGTGGCGCGCTATGGCGCCAGGGGCCTCGCGTACATCAAGGTGAATCAACGCGCGCGCGGACGCGACGGCCTGCAGTCCCCGATCGTCAAATTTCTCGACGACGCGGCCGTCGAGGGCATTCTCGCGCGTTGCGGCGCGGCCGATAACGATCTGATCTTCTTTGGCGCCGATAAGTCGAAAGTCGTCAGCGATGCCCTCGGGGCGTTGCGACTGAAAGTGGCGCAGGATCGCGGGCTTTCCCGTCCCGGCTGGCAGCCGCTGTGGGTAGTGGATTTCCCCATGTTCGAGTGGGATGCGGACGGCAAGCGCTGGGCCGCCATGCATCATCCGTTTACTTCGCCGCGCAACGATGATCCGGAAGCCCTGCGCGCGGATCCGGGGCAGGCGCTGGCCCGCGCCTACGACATGGTGCTCAATGGCTCGGAAATAGGCGGCGGCTCGGTCCGAATCTTCCGCGAAGAGATGCAGTCGGCCGTGTTCGGCCTGCTCGGCATCAGTCCCGAGGAGGCGCGGCTCAAGTTCGGCTTCCTGCTCGATGCGCTTCGCTTCGGCTGCCCGCCGCACGGCGGCATCGCCTTCGGGCTCGATCGGCTCGCGATGCTCATGGCAGGCGCCGACAGCATCCGCGAGGTCATCGCATTTCCCAAGACGCAGACCGCGGCCGATCCGCTGACCGATGCGCCGACCGAAGTCAGCGAGGCACAGTTGCGCGAGCTGCACATCCGAGTGCGCACGCCCCCGCAGAGCAGCTGATTCGGCGAGCCGCGTGGCCGCCGAATCCGCTGCCGTCGTCTACGTGCACGGGCTGTGGATGCCCGGCTTCGAAGGCGCCGTGCTGCGACGGCGCCTGCGGGTCGAGCGCGGTTTCAGGACTTACGGATACGGGTACCACTCCGTGCGCGAGCCGATGGCCTCGCTCATCGCCGGGCTGCGCCAGCTGGTCGCGCGGATCGATGCGCCGCAAGTGCACCTGCTCGGCCACAGCCTCGGCGGTCTCATCGTGCTGCGCTTTCTGCAACGCCACAGCATGAGGCAGCCGGGCCGCGTGGTATTTCTCGGCACGCCCTGTGCCGGATCGCGTGTTGCCCGGCGCTTCGCCAGCTGGAAGATCGGCCGGAAAATGCTCGGCGCCGCGGCCTGCGAGGAGTTGCTGCAAGCGCGTGCCCCGCGCTGGGACCAGCCCCGGGACCTGGGCATCATTGCCGGCACGCGGCCGGTCGGTCTCGGCCATTTGCTGCTAACATTCCCGGACGCCAACGACGGCACCGTTGCAGTGTCAGAAACAGAATTGCCAGGCGCCAAAGATCGGCTTTGCCTGCCGGTCACCCACTCGGGATTGCTGTTGTCGGCGCGTGTGGCACAGGAAGCAGGGAGTTTCCTCCAGCATGGAAGATTCGGAGCCTAAATCGGCGGCGCACCCGGGTTTGATGCGGCTGCGCTCGCACGCGCGCCTGCTCATCGTCATCGCAGCGCTGTTGCTGCTCTACACACTCGGCGGGTTTCTGCTGGTACCGCACGTGGCGCGCAACGCCATCATCGGCTACGTGCAGAAGAATATGGGCGGCCGGCACGCATCGATCGGCGAACTCAAATTCAATCCCTTCACCTTGACGGTCGAAGTGCACCAGTTTGCGCTCACCGAAGCCAATGACAGCCCGATCGCAAGTTTCGACCTGCTGCGAGTAGGGGCGTCGCTGACCGCTTCGATGGTCCATCGCGCCTGGACACTGAGTGAAGTGCGGCTGGAGCAGCCGCAGGTACAGGCGATCATCGAGCGCGATGGCACGCTCAATCTCGCCAAACTGTCGCCTGCCACCCCGCCGAAACCCGAAAAGCCGGAAGCCGACCATTCGCTTCCTGCGCTGCGCATCCAGGCGTTGGGCGTACACGGCGGCAGCGTGCGCTTCGAGGACCGTAGCCGCGCTGAACCGTTCTCGACCACTCTGCGGCCGATCGAATTCGACCTGACGGACTTCCGGACGGCGCGCGATTTCGAAAACAAGTACCGTTTCAGCGCACAGAGCGCGGCGGGCGAGCGGCTCGACTGGGCTGGGCAGTTCACACTGCAGCCGCTTGGTTCGACCGGCGAGTTCACGATCGCGCAGCTGAAAGCGCTGACCATCGCCGACTATCTGCAGAATGCGCTGCCGTTCGAGCTCACTGGCGGCAGTCTCGATATCCAGGGCAGTTATCAATTTGCCGCCACGCCAGCAACCGCGTTGTTACTGAGCCTGCCCAGCGTCAAGGTTCACTCGCTCGGGATCAATCCAGCCGGGCCCGCAGCGAACGCCGGTGCGGCGCCATGGATTTCGTTGCCCGAGCTCGACGTGAATAACACCAGTGTGTCGCTGTCGGAGCGGCGCGTGACGATTGGCGGGATCCTGCTGCAACGCGCGGCGATCCAGGTGTGGCTCAATGCCGATGGCAGCCTGAATCTGCAGCAATTGGCCGGCGCTGCAAGAGCCGCCCCCACGCCATCGGCTGCCGCGCCCTCATCCCCGGCATGGAACATCGCGCTGGAGAAGCTTGAGCTGCAGGACGCGAACATCGCGGTCGAGGATCGCAGCGTCAATCCTGCCTTCAAGACGCAGCTGGGTGCGATCGGTTTGACGGTGGCGAACTACTCGAGCGCCGGCACGGCTCCGCTGAACATAGACCTGCACATGCAGATCGGACAGGGTGGGCAGCTGCAGACACAGGGCACCGTGGCTTTGTCGTCGATGAATTCGGCACTCGACCTGGCGTTGACGGGACTGGATCTGCCGGCGCTTCAGCCCTACTTGGCGAAGTCGACCGATCTGACGATTTATCGCGGCAAGCTGGGCGTGAAGGGTCACATCACCTACGCTGGCGCGCCGGCGAAGGGCCAGCCCCGGCTGCAGCTGGCGTTGGGGATCAGCGTCGCCGATCTGGCAACCCGCGACAATTTTCTGAACGAGGACCTGATCAGCTGGCGCTCGCTGCAGATCGATGGCATGCGCTATCAGATGACGCCCGATGCGCTGCGCATCGAGCGCATCACCGTGGGCGCACCGTACGGCCGCGTGGTCATCGGTCCCAAGGGGGGCTTGAACGTGGCGCAGATCCTGCGTCCCGCCCGCACGCAGGGCGCCTCCGGCGCGCCGGCGGCAGCTGAATCACCCGCAGCAAGCACTGCGGCCGCCGCATCGCCGCCCGCCAGGAGCAAGGCCCGCAAATCCAGGTCGCAGCCAGCCGCTGTGGCCGTGGCCGCGGCGCCCCGCCAGCCCGCTATGCCGATCAGTATTGCGCGGATCGACATGCAGGACGGCGTGGCCGATTTTACCGACCACTCGGTGGAGCCGACTTTTTCGACTGCCATCTACGGACTCAAGGGATCGGTGGTCGGTCTGTCCTCGGACCCCTCGTCGCGTGCGACGGTTTCACTCGATGGCAGTGTCGACCGCTATGCGCCGGTGTCGATCAAGGGGAAGTTGAATGTGCTCTCCGCGGCCACGTTCACGGATATAGCGATCAGCTTCAGCAATATCGAGCTGCCGACGTTCAATCCGTATTCCGGAAAGTTCGCCGGCTACAACATCGCGCAGGGGAAACTCACGACGACGATGGAATATCTCGTCGAGAACCGGAAGCTCGATGCCAAACATCACATCGTGGTCGATCAGCTCGAATTCGGTGCCGCCACCGAGAGCAAGCAGGCAGTGCCGCTGCCGATCAAACTGGCCGTGTCGCTGCTCAAGGATAGAAATGGCGTCATCGATCTTGAGTTGCCGGTCGGTGGCAGTCTCGATGATCCGACATTTCGTATCGGCCCGATCATCTGGAAGGTGTTCGTCAACCTGATCGAGAAGGTCGTCACGGCGCCATTCGCGGCACTGGGCAAGCTGTTTGGCGGTGGACCCGAGCTCTCATATGTCGATTTTCCCGCCGGCGCCGCCACGATAGGCCCCGATCAGGCACAGAAACTCTCGCAATTGGCGAGCGCACTGGTCGAGCGGCCGCAGCTGAAGCTCGATGTGCCGCTGCACACGCAGGCAGACGATGACGACGCCGCGCTCGAACGCGCCGGGCTCGACCAGGCGCTGCAGGCCGCGCAGGCCCCAGGCGCCGCGGCGGCGCGACCACGATCGGCTAAATCGAAGATTGCCGCGGGCGCGGCTGGCGGTGATCCCGGCGTCTCGGCCGCGGCACAACTGCCGGCTCTGGTGGCGATTTATCGCACCCAGTTCAAGAGCGATCCGGACTATCCCCCTGATGCCGACAAGCAGGCATGGCTCCAGCAACAGCTGTTGCCACAGTTCGCTCCTTCCCAGCCAGATCGGGATGCGCTGAGCCTGGCGCGGGCGCAGGCGGTCCAGGCGGCCGTACTGGCCAACGCCGCTCTCAAACCCGACCGCGTATTCCTGGTCAATCAGGTCTCGGGTGGCGGTCCCGACGGCAAGGTCCGCATGGAACTGAAGCTCGAGTAGACGCTCAGTCGCGCGCCAGACGATGCAGATCGTAGATCAGCTCGAGTGCTGCGCGCGGCGTCAGCGCGTCCGGATCGAGCGCCGCCAGCCGTTCGAACAATTCGCCTGCGCGCGCATCGGGCGCAGCCTCTATGGCGGGGGCGGGGGCGGGGGCGGGGGCGGGGGCGGGGGCGGCGAAGGGCAGCTCCGCTTGCGGTGAGTTCGACTGTCCCGCGTGCGCACTGCGCGCTTCAAGCAGCGCCAGCGTACGGCGCGCTGCCGCTATGATTTCGCGCGGCACACCCGCCAGTTGCGCCACCTGGAGTCCGTAGCTGCGACTGGCGGGTCCTTCTCTGACGGCATGCAGGAAAACCAGCGAATCCCCATGCTCGGTAGCATCCAGGTGCACGTTGGCGCAGCCTTCTATTTCATCCGCGAGCGCCGTCAGCTCGAAGTAATGTGTCGCGAAGAGAGTGAATGCGCGCAGCCGGGTGGCAATGAACTCGGCGATAGTGCGCGCCAGCGAGAGACCGTCGAAGGTACTGGTTCCGCGCCCCATTTCATCCATCAGCACCAGGCTCTGCGCGCTGGCGTTGTGCAGGATGTTCGCGGTCTCGGTCATTTCCACCATGAAGGTGGAGCGCCCGCCAGCCAGATCGTCGGCCGCGCCAATGCGCGTGAAGATCCGATCGATGGGTCCTATCTCGGCGCTCGCGGCCGGGACGAAACTGCCCAGATGCGCCAGCACGACGATGAGTGCGACCTGCCGCATGTAGGTGGATTTGCCGCCCATGTTCGGGCCCGTGATGATCAGCATGCGCCGTCCGGCGTGCAGCGACAGGTCATTGGGCACGAAAGGCGTTTCCAGAAAGCGCTCGACGACCGGGTGCCGTCCGCCCTCGATAAGGAGCCGCGTTTCATCGACCATCGTTGGCTGGTTCCAGCCGAGTGAGCTGGCGCGTTCAGCCAGGGCCGCGAACGCGTCGACCAGCGCCACGGCAGCCGCCGTGCGTTGGAGCGGCGCCAGCGCCTCGATGAGAGCGGTCAGCAGGCTGTCGTACAGTTCTTTTTCCCGCGCGAGGGCCCGCTCGCGTGCGCCTAACACCTGATCTTCGAACTGCTTGAGCTCTGGTGTAATGAAGCGCTCGGCGGATTTGACGGTTTGACGGCGCAGGTAGTCAGTGGGAACGCGATCGGCCTGCGCGCGGCCGACCTCGATGAAGAAACCCTGCACGCGGTTGTAGCCGAGCTTGAGGCTGGGAATGCCGCTGCGTTCGCGCTCGCGTTGTTCCAGTTCCGCCAGGAAGCCGTCGGTGTTGCCGGCGATGGCACGCAGGCGATCGAGCTCCTTATCGTGGCCTGGCGCGATGACGCCGCCGTCGCGCAGGAAATGCGCGGGTTCCGGGTCGATTGCGGCTTGCAGCAGAGCGTACTGCTCGGTGTGATCGCCAATATCGCCCAATAGCCGCTGGAGCAGCGGCGAATCGAAGGGCTCGAGCGCGCGGCGCACGGCAGGCAGGGCAGCCAGAGAGGCACGCAGCTGCACCAGGTCCCGCGGCCTCGCCGAGCGCAGCGCTATGCGCGCCTGGATCCGCTCGAGATCGCCGACGGAGCGCAACTCCTGCCGCACCGATTCGAAGCTGCCGGAGTCGGCTAACGTCGCCACGGCGTGATGGCGCTCGCGCAGCTGCGTGTGCGAGCGAAGGGGCCGTGCCAGCGCGCGTCGCAGGGCCCGCGAACCCATGGCCGTTACAGTGGCATCGATTACCGCGAATAACGTGGCGTCCTCATTGCCCGTGAGGCTGGCGTCGAGCTCGAGGTTCCGGCGCGTCGCGGCATCCAGCGCCAGCGCATCCGAGCGTTCCTCTACCTGCAAGGCGCGGATATGCGGCAATGCGGATCGCTGCGTATCCCGGACATACTGCAGCAGCGCGCCCGCGGCCCGCAGCGCCAGCGGTAGCTCATCCACGCCGAAGCCGCGAAGATCGAGCGCGCCGAGCTGGTCGGTCAGTAACCGGGAGGCGGTGGCCAGTTCGAAATGCCAGGGGGGGCGCGCGCGCAGGACACTGCCCTTTCTGCACAGCGCCGCAAGCGCGTGCTCCTGCGAGTCAGCCAGCAGAATCTCTGCCGGCCGCAGCCGTTCCAGCTCGGCCTGCAGCGACTCGGAGCCGTCGAGCTCCGCGACGCTGAAGCGGCCGGAAGCCAGTTCCAGCCAGGCCAGACCAAAGTGCGCGCGCGCACGCCTGGATGCGTCCGCTCTACTGCCATCCTGCCATAGGGCGGCGAGCAGCGTTTCACGACGCTGTTCCAGCAGCGCATCATCGGTGACGGTACCGGGCGTGACGACGCGCACGACCTGCCGTTCCATGGGGCCGCGGACCTGTCCCGGCTCACCGAGCTGCTCGCAGATCGCCACCGATTCACCCCGTCGCACGAGGCGTGCAAGGTAGTTCTCCACGCTGTGCACGGGCACTCCGGCCATTGGTATGTTCTCGCCGCCAGACTGTCCACGCGAGGTAAGCGCAATGTCGAGGATGGCAGCGGCGCGACGCGCATCGTCGTAGAACATCTCGTAGAAATCGCCCATGCGATAGAACAGCAGCTCGCCCGGATGATCGGCCTTGATGCGCAGGTACTGCTGCATCATGGGCGTGTGCGGCGACTGATCGGAGCTGGCCATGGATGCGAACACTATAACGATTACAACGAGTTATTATTAGCCGATGGCATTGAAATTCTCCGACATGTTCCGGCGCAAAGCGCCTCAGGCAGCGGTGGCAGAGCAATCGCAGGAGCTGGCATCACTGCACGCGATCGCGGCGAAGACCTTGCAGGGTGGAGAGTTGGAGAAGGCCATTGAGCTTTACGATGGGCTGATCGCGCGCCAACCGGATGATGCCGAGGCGCACTACAAACGCGCCAATGCCCAGAACATGCTCGGCCGATCCGAGGCGGCACTCGCGGGTTACGAGCGCGCGGTTGCGCTCAAGCCTGACTACGCCAACGCCTTTTGCAATCGAGGCACCGTGCTGGAGCGCCTGGGCCGATGGGAGGAGGCGCTGGCAAGCTATGAGCGCACGCTGGAGCTGAACCCCGGCGATGCACTGGCGTACTACAACCGCGGCTCGGTGCTCAAGGAGCTGAAACGGCTGGAGGAGGCGCTGGCCAGTTACGACCAGGCGATCGGCCTGAGAAGCGACTATGTCGAGGCGCATTTCAATCGCGGCAGCGTGCTGCAGAGCCTGGGGCAGCACCAGGCCGCGCTGGCCAGCTACGATCGGGTGCTCGAACTGAGGCCCGCATTCGCCGAGGCGTTCCAGGCGCGCGGCCTGACCCTGATGAGTCTGCGAAAGTCCGCTGAAGCGCTGGCCAGTTACGACCAGGCCATTGCGCTCAATGCGAATTTCAGCGCGGCCTATGTCCATCGGGGCCATGTGCTGCATGATCTGCAGCGCTATGAAGCCGCGGTGCGCGACTACACGCGGGCGCTAGAACTCGATGCAGATCAAGCCGAAATCTGGCTCGGACTGGGATCCTCGTTGTCGCGGTTGAAAAGGCACGAGGAGGCAATCCGCAGCTTCGATCGGGCACTGGCGGTCAAGCCGGACCAGAAGTATCTGATCGGGCTGCGCCAGCACGCCAAAATGCAGATCTGCGACTGGAGCGATCTCGCGCCGGCACTTCGGCGGCTCGAGGCCGGACTGGAGGCGGAGCAGGCGGTCTCGGTGCCGCTGACGGTATTGGCGCTGGTCGATTCACCGCCGCTCCACGAACGGGTCGCCCGCATCTGGGTGCGCGAGGAATGCCCACCGGACGATTCGCTGGGTGTCATTGCGAATCGACCGCGCAGCGATCGAATTCGGATCGGCTATTTTTCCACCGACTTTCGCATTCATCCGGTGTCCTTGCTGACGGCCGGACTTTTCGAGACGCATGACCGGTCGAAGTTCGAGATCACCGCCTTCGCATTTGGATCCGATGCTGACGATACGGTACGCGCGCGACTCAGGCGTACGTTCGATCACTTCATCGATGTCAATACCCGCTCCGATGGCGAGGTGGCGCTGCTCGCGCGCGAACGCGGCATCGATATCGCGGTCGATCTGGGCGGGTTCACGGAACTTGCGCGTACCAAGGTCTTTGCCCAGCGCGCGGCACCGCTGCAGATCAGTTATCTGGGCTATCCGGGCACCTCCGGCGCCCCCTACGTGGACTACCTGATCGCCGATCGTGTACTGGTGCCGGAAGGCGCAGAGCGGCACTACAGCGAGCAGATCATCCGCCTGCCCGATAGCTACCAGCCGACCGATGCCACCAGGGCCATCTCGAATCGGGTGTTCACGCGCGAGGAACTCGGGTTGCCGAACGGGAGCTTCGTATTCTGCTGTTTCAATCGCAGCTTCAAGCTGATGCCCGAGACGTTCGATGACTGGATGCAAATCCTGAAGGGCGTCGAGGGCAGCGTGCTCTGGCTGTCCGAAGGCGACAAGACCGCGATGGCCAATCTGCGCCGTGAGGCCGAGCGACGCGATGTCAGCCCTGAGCGACTGATCTTCGCCAACGCCATGCCGTCAATGGCCGAGCATCTGGCCCGGCAGCGCGCCGCGGATCTGTTCCTCGATACGCGGCCATTCAATGCACACACGACGGCCAACGATGCGCTCTGGGCAGGGCTGCCGGTGCTGACCTGCGCGGGCCATACGCTGCCGGCGAGGGTGGCCGCGAGTCTGCTGAACGCGGTCGGCCTGCCGGAGCTGATCACGACGACGCCGGAGCAATTTCGCGAGCAGGCCGTGCGCCTGGCACTGAATCCGACGCAACTGAAGCAGGTTCGGGACAAGCTGGCCCACAACCGCCTGACGGCGCCGCTGTTCGATACGCTGCGGTATACCCGCAATCTCGAATCGGCGTTCGCCTCGATCTACGAGCGGCACCAGGCGCGTCTGCCGCCGGCGCATATCTTTGTCAGCAGCCAGGCATGAACGCATCCGGGGAGCTGGCATCACTGCACGCGATCGCGGCGAAGACCTTGCAGGGTGGAGAGTTGGAGAAGGCCATTGAGCTTTACGATGGGCTGATCGCGCGCCAACCGGATGATGCCGAGGCGCACTACAAACGCGCCAATGCCCAGAACATGCTCGGCCGATCCGAGGCGGCACTCGCGGGTTACGAGCGCGCGGTTGCGCTCAAGCCTGACTACGCCAACGCCTTTTGCAATCGAGGCACCGTGCTGGAGCGCCTGGGCCGATGGGAGGAGGCGCTGGCAAGCTATGAGCGCACGCTGGAGCTGAACCCCGGCGATGCACTGGCGTACTACAACCGCGGCTCGGTGCTCAAGGAGCTGAAACGGCTGGAGGAGGCGCTGGCCAGTTACGACCAGGCGATCGGCCTGAGAAGCGACTATGTCGAGGCGCATTTCAATCGCGGCAGCGTGCTGCAGAGCCTGGGGCAGCACCAGGCCGCGCTGGCCAGCTACGATCGGGTGCTCGAACTGAACCCGACCTTTGCCAAGGCATTTCACCGGCGCGGCATTTCGCTGGCGCGCCTGCGCCGACTCGATGCGGCGCTGGCCAGCTACGAGCGGGCCATTGCGCTCGACGCAGATTTCGCCGCAGCGCACGTCGATCGAGCCAATGTACTTCAGGAAGTGCAGCTGATGGAGGCTGCCGTGGACGAATACGCCAGGGCCATCGAGCTCGATCCCAACCTTGCGGAGGCATATTTTGGACTCGGCTCAGCACTCGGCAAGCTGAAACGGCACCAGGAGGCGGTCCGAAGCTACGATCGCGCACTCGCGTTGCGGCCCGATCTCAGATTTCTGCCCGGCATGCGACGCTACGCCAAAATGCAGATCTGCGACTGGGACGGGCTTGCATCGGATAGGGTGGAATTCAGCACCGGACTTGAAGCGCAGCAAGCGATGTCGCCGCCCTTGCCAGTGCTCGCGCTGTTTGATTCTGCGCGTCTGCATGAGCTCGCTGCCCGGCTCTGGGCTCGGGAGCTGTGCCCGCCGGACGACTCCCTGGGTGTCATTGCGAATCGATCGCGCAAAGATCGGATTCGCATCGGCTATTTCTCCCCCGACTTTCGTACCCACCCGGTGTCCTTGCTGACGGCCGGGCTTTTCGAGACGCATGACCGGTCGAAGTTCGAGATCACCGCCTTCGCATTTGGATCCGATGCGGACGATCCCATGCGCGCGCGCCTGAAACATGCCTTCGAGCATTTCATCGAGGTGGGCCGATATTCGGATGCCGAGATTGCCTCGCTCGCTCGCGGCCACGGAATCGATATCGCGCTGGATCTGGGCGGCTTCACCGATGGCTCGCGGGCGCGCGTTTTTGCCAAGCGTACCGCTCCGCTCCAGGTCGGATATCTGGGTTATCCCGGGACCTTGGGCGCGCCTTACATGGACTACCTGATCGCCGATCACGTGCTGATTCCAGCGGGCGAGGAGCGGTACTACAGCGAGCAGATCATCCGCCTGCCCGACAGTTACCAACCAACCGATTCAACGCGAGCCATCTCGGACCGGGTTTTCTCGCGCGAGGAGCTTGGGCTGCCGCCGCAGGGCTTCGTGTTCTGCTGTTTCAACCGCGGCTTCAAGCTCATGCCCGAGACGTTCGATGACTGGATGCAGATCCTCAAGAGGGTTGAGGGCAGCGTGCTCTGGCTGTCCGAGGGAGACAAGACCGCGGTGGCCAATCTGCGCCAGGAAGCCGTCCGACGCGCTGTCAGCCCTGAGCGACTGATCTTTGCCACCTCCGTGCCGTCGATGGCCGACCATCTGGCCCGGCATCGCGCCGCCGATCTTTTCCTCGATACGTTGCCCTTCAATGCGCACACCACCGCCAGTGATGCGCTCTGGGCGGGGCTTCCGGTACTGACCTGCGCGGGCCAGGCGCTGCCAGGCCGGGTTGCCGCCAGCCTGCTCAGCGCTATTGGGCTGCCCGAGCTGATCACAACCACGCGGGAGCATTATCGGGATCTGGCCGTGCGCCTGGCGCAGAATCCGGCGCAATTGCGGCAGCTTCGCGACAAGCTGGCCAGTAATCGGGCGACGGCGCCGCTGTTCGATACGGTCCGATACACCCGCACTCTCGAATCGGCCTTCGCCGCGATCTACGAACGGCAGCAGGCGAATTTGCCGCCAGCGCACCTTACCGTCCAACCCATCGCGTGAGCGCGCCCGACGACAAGGCTCTGCAGGAGCTCGCCGGACGCGCGGGCAGCGTGCTGCTGGAGCGTCGGCGGCGGGTGGTGGTGGCGGAATCCTGCACGGGCGGCTGGGTGGCCAAGTGCCTGACCGACATTCCCGGCAGTTCACAGTGGTTCGAGCGCGGCTTTGTAACCTATTCGAACGCGGCCAAGGAGCAGTCCCTCGGCGTCGCGGCCGGCGTGCTCGAGACCTTCGGGGCCGTGAGTCGGCCCGCGGCCGAACAGATGGCGGCCGGAGCCCTGCACCACAGCAACGCGGCGCTGGCGGTCGCCGTCACCGGGATCGCGGGGCCTGATGGCGGCACGCCTGAGAAACCGGTGGGCCTCGTCTGGTTCGCGCGGGTCCAGCGCGACGGCGCGCCGCTCGCCGTGGAGGAGCGCTTTGGAGGCGATCGGGAGGCCATTCGTCGTGCCGCGGTTGCCACCGCGCTGCGGCTGATCATCGCGGCGCCGTAGGGACGCGCGAGAGGCGCTGGTGGACACGCGGCGGCTGTTTTTTGCGCTCTGGCCGGAGGAGCAATTCGTCTCGAGCCTGCGCGCAGCGGCAAATCCCTGGCGCCTGGCGGGAGGCAGAGCCCTGGCAGACCTCGATCTGCATGTGACGCTTTGTTTCCTGCGCGCCGTGCAGGAATCCAGCCTGCCGGCGCTGTGCGAACGCGCGGCCTCGCTGGAGCTGCCGCGCTTCGAACTCGAGTTCCAGGCAATCGAGTACTGGCCGCGATCGCGCGTTCTGGCGGCTACCAGTGCAACCGTGCCTGCAGCCGGCGCGGCGCTCGTGCGGGCGTTGCACGCCCAGGCGCGCGCTCTTGGCATCCGCACCGATGAGCGTCCGCTGCGGGCTCACGTGACGCTTTTGCGCGGTTTGGGCCCGAGGGCGGTGCCCGCAGCGGGGCTGCTGCCGCTGTTACCGCCGCTGCGGCTGGCGGCGAGCAACTTTTATCTGGCGCAAAGTCAGCAGCTTGAGCCGATATCTGCAGCCAGCCTGGTGCCCGACCGCTACGCGCGACTTGCAACGTGGCCGCTGCGGACGCCCGACAAGTAAGGGCGCAGAGACGATATGCATTTGCGGTGACCTGCGCCCCTTTTGGACCCGCGCCGGTGCCCCCATTGTGGGATAATTGAGCATCCCCGAAACCGCTGCCGCTGATGGAAGGATTACACCGATGGAAAGAACCGCCGCAATGGATGAGAACCGAAAAAAGGCGCTGACTGCTGCGCTCGGCCAGATCGAAAAGCAGTTTGGCAAGGGTTCGGTCATGCGGTTGGGCGACGCCTCGGCGACCTACGATGTAGAAACGGTGCCGACCGGCTCACTCGGGCTCGACATCGCACTCGGCGTGGGCGGCCTGCCGCGCGGGCGCGTAGTGGAAATCTACGGGCCGGAATCCTCGGGCAAGACCACGCTCACTTTGATGGTGGTGGCGGAGATTCAGCGGCGCGGCGGCACGGCGGCGTTCGTCGATGCGGAGCATGCGCTCGACCCGGCATATGCCGGCAACCTCGGCGTTAACGTGCAGGATTTGCTGGTCTCGCAACCCGACACCGGCGAGCAGGCACTGGAAATCACCGACATGCTGGTGCGGTCGGGCGCGGTGGACGTGGTCGTCATCGACTCGGTGGCGGCGCTGACGCCGCGCGCAGAAATCGAGGGTGAGATGGGCGAGCTGCAGGTCGGCCTGCATGCGCGGCTCATGTCCCAGGCATTGCGCAAGCTCACGGGCAACATCAAACGTTCGAACACCATCGTGATCTTCATCAACCAGATCCGCATGAAGATCGGTGTAATGTTCGGCAGCCCCGAGACCACGACGGGTGGCAACGCGCTCAAATTCTATGCCTCGGTGCGGCTCGATATCCGCCGCATCGGCGCCATCAAGAATGGCGAAGAGGTGGTCGGCAACCAGACACGCGTCAAGGTGGTCAAGAACAAGGTGGCGCCGCCGTTCCGGGAGGCCGAGTTCGAGATCATGTACGGTCTGGGTATCTCGCGAGAGGGTGAAATCATCGAGATTGGCGCAGCCCAGGGCATCATCGACAAGTCCGGATCCTGGTACAGCTACAACGGCGAGCGCATCGGCCAGGGCAAGGACAACACCCGCCTGTACCTGCAGCAGCACCCGGAGATCGCCAAGGACATCGAGGACAAGATCCGGCTCAAGATGATGCCGCCCAAGCGTGTTGAGGAAAAGACCGCGTAAGCGCGCCCTCGGACCGGGGCAATCGACCGACACACAGGCTGCCGGAAACGCCGCCGTCGTTCTGCTGTCGCGACGCGATTTCTGTTCGCAGGAACTTGGCAGCAGACTCACGGCCCAAGGCTATGAGCCCGGAACTGTGCAGGGCGTCGTCGATGAACTCCTGGAGCGCGGATACGTCAATGATGAACGCTACGCACTCCAGTTTGTCGCGATGCATGCCGCACGCGGCCACGGTCCACTGCGCATCCATCGCGAGCTCTCGCAGCTCGGGCTCGATGCGGCGCTGATCGAGTCGGCGATTGCGGGCGGCGAGGACTGGGCCCAGCGCGCCCGGGAGCTGCGCATCCGGCGTTTTGGGTTGGAACAACCCGCAGGCTGGCCTGCAAAGGCCAAGCAAGCCCGTTTTTTGCAATACCGGGGCTTTTCCAACGATCATATCCGCGCGGCACTGGATTCCGAGGTTAGCGACGATTTGTCATGACAAATAAGCCCCCATTCATGAGCACGGCCGAAGTGCGGCGCGCTTTTCTCGATTACTTCCGCGAGCATGGGCACACCATTGTGCCTTCCTCTTCGCTGGTGCCAGGCAATGATCCAACGCTGCTGTTCACCAATGCTGGCATGGTGCAGTTCAAGGATGTGTTCCTGGGGAAGGAAACACGCGATTACGTGCGCGCCGCCACCAGCCAGCGCTGTGTGCGCGCCGGTGGCAAGCACAACGACCTCGAAAACGTAGGCTACACGAGCCGTCATCACACCTTCTTCGAGATGCTCGGCAATTTCTCCTTCGGCGACTATTTCAAGCGCGAAGCCATTCGGCTGGCATGGGACTTCGTGACCAAGCGGCTCATGCTGGATCCGGCGCGGCTGTGGGTCACGGTTTACCGCGACGACGACGAGGCCGCGGAGGTCTGGACGCGCGACATCGGCTTCGACCCGGCGCGCGTCACGCGCATGGGAGAGAAGTCAAACTTCTGGGCCATGGGGGACACCGGACCCTGCGGGCCGTGCAGCGAGATCTTTTTTGATCATGGGCCCGAAGTGCCCGGCGGACCGCCGGGCTCACCCGAAGAGGACGGGGACCGCTTCGTCGAGATCTGGAACCTGGTCTTCATGCAGTACGACCGCACCGTCGACGGCCAGCTGACGCCGCTGCCGAAGCCCTCTGTTGACACAGGCGCCGGCCTCGAGCGCGTGGCCGCCATCATGCAGGGCGTGCAGTCGAACTACGACATCGATCTGTTCCGCGACCTGATCAGCGCGGCAGCCAGCGTGACTGGCACCACGGAGATCGATTCGCCTTCGCTGCGCGTCATCGCTGATCACATCCGCGCCTGCAGCTTCCTCATCGTCGATGGTGTCATGCCGTCGAACGAAGGCCGCGGCTACGTGCTGCGCCGAATCATCCGTCGCGCCGTGCGTCACGGCTACAAGCTCGGACAATCCGAGGCCTTCTTCCACAAGCTGGTGCCGGCGCTGGTAGTGGCTATGGGCGATTCCTATCCGGAACTCAAGCGTGAGGCGACGCAGGTCACGCGCATTCTCAAGCTCGAGGAGGAGCGCTTTGCCGAGACGCTCGCCGCGGGCATGGCGCAATTTGATGCACGAATGCGCGAAGCCGGCGGCACGACCGTACCCGGGCCCCTGGTCTTTCTGTTGCACGACACCTATGGGTTTCCGCCGGATCTGACTGCCGATATCGCGCGCGAAAGACAGCTCACGGTGGACATGGAAGGCTACGAGCGCGAGATGGAGGCGCAGCGCGATCGCGCGCGCGCGGCGAGCCGCTTCGGTGTCGATCAGCGCGGCGGAGCGCAAGTTGCCGGCCGCAGCGAATTCCGCGGCTACGAGGAACTGAAGTCGCAAGGTCGTGTACTGGCGCTGCTTCGCAATGGCGCCAGCATCGAATCGCTTGAGTCCGGCGAGTCGGGCGAAGTTGTGCTGGATCGCACGCCCTTCTACGCCGAGGCGGGCGGGCAGATCGGTGATAGCGGAGAACTCACCGCGCCGCCCGGCACGCGATTCCTGGTCGAGGACACGCAGAAGCGCGGTGCGGTGCATGCGCATCGCGGCAAGCTCGTGGGCGGCTCGATCAAGCTCGGCGATGTGCTCGAGGCGCATGTCGATGCCGAACGGCGTCAGGCGATTCGCCTCAACCACTCGGCCACGCACCTGTTGCATGCGGCGTTGCGCAGCGTGCTCGGCACGCACGTGGTGCAGAAAGGCTCGCTGGTGGCGGATGACCGCCTGCGGTTCGACTTCTCGCACTTCCAGCCGGTGACGCCCGAGGAATTGCAGCGTGTCGAGCGCATGGTGAATGCCGAGATCCGCGCCAACAACGAAGCGGCGACGCGACAGATGGACTACGAGGATGCCATCGAAGCGGGTGCCATGGCGCTGTTCGGTGAGAAATACGACAAGCGTGTGCGAGTGCTGTCTTTCGGTGGATTTTCCACCGAACTGTGCGGCGGCACGCACGTGGCGCGAACCGGCGACATCGGCTTGTTCCATATCATCAGTGAATCGGGCGTGGCCGCTGGCGTACGGCGCATCGAAGCGGTGACAGGCCAGGGCGCGCTCGCCTATCTCGAGCACCTCGATGAGGTTCTCGGTGATGTCGCGCATCTCATGCACGGTTCACGCGATGAAACCGCCACCAAAGTTCGCGAGACGCTGGACCGCATTCGGTTGCTCGAAAAGGAGAATCGCGCGCTCAGGGACAAGCTTGCGATGAGTTCGGGACGCGACCTCGCCAGCTCCGCGATCGACATCGATGGCGTCAAGGTGCTGGCTACTCGCGTTGACGGCGCTGACGCGGGCGCGCTGCGATCGGCCCTGGATCAGTTGAAGAGCCGACTGGGTTCTGCAGTCATCGTACTGGGTTCGGTGGAATCCGATTCCAAGGTACTGCTCGTTGCCGGCGTCACTTCCGATCAGACTGCGCGTGTTCGTGCCGGGGAACTAATTGCCAGTGTCGCGGCCCAAATAGGCGGAAAAGGCGGTGGACGGCCGGATTTCGCGCAAGCCGGCGGCAACAATCCACAGACACTTGATCAGGCACTCGCCAGTGTTGCGCCGTGGGTACGTTCGCGACTTGATAATGCAGCACATTGACGAAAATTAACTTTCCCTTCTCTTGACTTTAATGTGAACTGTAACGATCGAGACAGTTCGCTGTAGAAATGAATTGAATTTGCCGGCCGTCGCAGTAACCTGCTTACCCCAGTTTCCGGCGCTCGCTGACAAACAGTGCCGCGCCACGGGCCGCATGACGCGGCGATGCACTATCGGAGGATTGAGCAGTGTTGATTCTGACGCGTCGAGTTGGTGAAACCGTAATGATCGGGGACGAGGTCACTGTCACGGTACTGCGCGTCAAGGGAAACCAGGTCCGTCTGGGGGTGAACGCTCCCAAGAGCGTCTCGGTGCAGCGAGAAGAAATCTTTCATCGCATCAAGCGTGAGAATACCGAGCCCCAGCCGAGCTGACGCCCCAGCCGAGCTGACGTGGAGCCGCCGGGCCCACTGTCGTGGGTGGTTCCCAGGATTCCCAAAACCCCGTACTTTTTTGCCCCGCCAGACCCGCTTGCGTATGATTGCGCCGCAGCGGAGAGATGGCCGAGTGGTCGAAGGCGCACCCCTGCTAAGGGTGTAAGGGTCAAAAGCCCTTCGAGGGTTCGAATCCCTCTCTCTCCGCCACTTCTTTGAGCGGCTTCCACCCAGAAATCGCTATCCGCCTGAGATTGTCGCAATGGGATTCGAACCCGAGAACATAGAAACAGGGTTCGACGAGACGCCGCGAGCAATTCCTCTCTCTCCGCCATATTCCTCAACAAAATCAATACCCGGAAACATTCCAGGCCGCTGCTTCACTGCGGCAATTCGGCGAAGGTCCACAGCCGCAGTGACCGATCTGTCGGCAGTAAAACCCGATCTTACGATCTGCGATCGTGAGCCGATCACGCGGCTGGAACGAATCCTGTCTTTCGGCTTCCTGATGCCGGTCGCCAAAGATTGGACGATCCCGAGGGCGTCGGAGAACCTGGAAGTTTTCCCCGGCGTCACCGCAGAGCGGACCATAAGCATGCAGCTTGATGATCTGATTGATCCTCAGGCGTTGCACGAGGTCCGCAATCGCATGGTCATACTGCAATTGACGCGTGGAACGGAGCGTCTGTACAGAATCTCGCTCGCGGTTGATCGCAGCTGAGACCACGCTAAGTTTCGCTGCACACGTGAGAGACGGAAATAAGTCGGCGCTGATCGTCTCCAAGCCCTACGATCGGAACTCCTGATTGGTTCGTATGTACGCTGGGCCACATAGCCGGGCGTGCTACGCCGTCGAACCCATTGCGTCGCTCGACGCCCTGATTCAATGCATCAGGTTGCAAACCAGGTCCGTTTATATGGCTTGTTGCCCGTGTCATATGATCCTAAGCTCCCAGGCGAATTTCTGATGTTTGCAGTAATGCAGCACGGCGTTACAGAGGTCCTATGGAGCACAGCAGCGCGAGCCAGGATATCAACGACAGCATCGTTACCAAGCGTATTTTGTCGATTACCCAAGGCGCGGAAGCGAGAATCCTGGTGGTGGAAGACGACGAGCTCACGCTCGCACTGATCAGTGATCTGCTGCGGTCCAGCGGTTTCGAAGTGCGCCAAGCCTCCGACGGGGCACAGGCATTGAAGATTCTCGATCAGGAATGGTTCCCCGTCATCATCACAGACTGGCAGATGCCGGTCATGAGCGGCCTGGAGCTCACGCGACGATTGCGAGCGCAGGGGACCCTGGATACCTACGTTATTATGCTGACCGCCCTCGAGACGGAAACCGATTATGAGAACGCCTATGAGGGCGGTGTGGACGATTACCTGACCAAAAAGCTCCCGGACATCGAGCTATTTTCGCGCATTCATGCCGCCTATCGAACGTTGAACCTACGCCGCTCGCTGCAGGAAGCGCGTGCCGCCCTGGCGGAAAACACCCCAGCTGAGTGAGGCTCAGGGGGCGTAGCCGTTCCTTGTGAGCCAATCGACACTTCCCGCTGCTGCGATTGATTTATGTGGGGAACCGCACCGACCCTGCGGCGCGTTCCGGGCACGCTGCGATTCTGGTCGCGTGAAAGTTGATCGTCAAAGGTACGCACCGCAGAGCGTCTTGGAGCTGCACGCGCTGGTACAGAGCGCAGCCCGCGGAGTGTGCTAGCAGATGAATCCAGAATTCGGCGAGACCACACAGGTACGGAAACTCGATCTCGGGATTGCGCCGCACGTGCTGCTCGTGGACGACGATGAGTTGATACTGGCGCACCTGGAGGCACTGGTCAGGACGGCGGGCTTCCAGGTACGTACCGCCACCAGCGGCGCAGAGGCACTCGCTTTGCTGGAGGAGACATTCACCCCGGTTGTGATAGCGGATCTGAATATGCCGGGCATGGACGGGTTGGAGCTGTGCCGCCGCATTCGCCAACACTCCTGGCCCGGGTATGTCTACCTGCTGCTGCTGACTGCCCAGGACGCGGAGCAGGACATTCTGGCTGGATTGGATGCCGGCGCTGACGACTACCTCAGCAAGCGCTCCTCGTCCGCACATCTGCTGGCCCGCTTGCGCACCGCTCAGCGACTGCTGACGCTGGAGCAGTCCCTTAAGGATGCCCTGACGCAAACGCGACGTCTTGCGGTGACCGACCCGCTGACCGGTGCGCCGAATCGGCTCTACTTCCAGCAGCGCCTCGGCCGTGAACTTCGGCGCCTGCGCCGCTTTGGCGGCGACCTGTGCCTGATGTCGCTCGACATCGACAACTTCAAACTGATCAACGACCGTTACGGGCACAATGCTGGCGATGCGGTGCTGCAGGAATTCGTACGGCGCGTCGGCCGAGCCCTGCCACGCGATACCGATTGGTACGCGCGTATCGGCGGCGAGGAATTCGTTGTGGTGCTCGACGGAACCGACATACCAGGAGCCGCAATAGTTGCCGAAAAGGTGCGCCGGGCGATAGCGGATAACCCCATAAAAACGACCACCGCGTTACTTAGCGTCACTGTCAGTATTGGAGTCAGTGGATTGTCTACCGGTGCTGACCGTGCCGAGTACACCATGGAGTCGCTGTTGCAGCTGGCCGATCGCCGGCTCTATGCCAGCAAGGAGCGCGGTCGAAATCGAGTCACTTTGCCCCGTCCGAAACCGGTAATCCAGGCGCCGGAACTCACCGTCCGCGGGAGATCGAGATGAGTGCAACGCCACTGCGAACGGTATTGTACGTGGACGACGAGCCTGACATTCGCGAGATCGTGCAGATAGCTCTTGGCCTGACGCGGGATTTGGCGGTACACACTGCACAATCCGGCGAAGAGGCCCTCATGCTCACCCGCGCACTGCGCCCCGATCTGGTACTGCTGGATGTAATGATGCCCGGTCTCGACGGCCCGGGCACTTTGAGCCGCATGCGCGAAGATCCCGACACAGTAGCGATACCCGTGATCTTTATGACAGCCAAAGCGATGCCAAAGGAAGTGGCGGTGCTGATGGAAATGGGCGCCCTTGGAGTCATCGCCAAGCCATTTGATCCGATGCGTCTGGGAGCCCAGGTGATCTGCCTCTGGCAGGGACGCCCGGATGCACTACCGAGCCTGCGTAGCATTGTTGATCAATCCGGCTTACGCCGGCAGGTTACGAAATTTGGCGAGCGGTTCCTGCAACGCACGCGAGAGGAGGCGGTACGCTTGCGTGACCTGATCGAAGTCATGCATGCGGGGGATACGGCGCAGATCGCGGAATTGAAGAATATGGCCCACCGCATTCGCGGCAGTGGGTCAACGTTTGGCTTTGCTGCGGTTAGCGAATGCGCCGGAGAGATCGAGCGCATGGTCGACGGCCTCAAGGAAAGTGTCTCGAACTCTGGCAAGCCCATGGAATCCAAAATCAGGCGGCGGTTGGCCGAATGCACGCAGCGGCTCAGCCGCGAAGTGGAGGCGGCGGCAGTCGAATAGGATCGGCTACGAGAGTAGCGCGGCGCCGCGGCGCCGCGGTGCCTCAGGGCAGCCAGGAAAGAATGGTTTTCACGATGTGTGCTTCGGACACGCGCGACTTGACCAGCGTGGCGGCAACTCGCTGCTGCACCTCGCGCGGAACTTCGCTACCAGAGAGAATCACGACTGGCAACGAGCGGGCATTCAGCAACGGCAATCGATCAAGTAAGTCGAGTCCGGTGCCGTCTGATAATGTCTGATCCAACAGCAGCAAAGAAAAGGATCCATTGCGCAGCAGCTTTTCGGCTTCCTTCAGAGTCCGGGCAGTCACCACTGCGGCGCTACCTGCGAGTGCTGCCTCGATGACCTGGCTCAGATCGGCGTCATCCTCCACATGCAGTATCCGGGCGACGCCATTCTGTGCGATCAGCACTTCGGCGTCCTTGTCTGCAACCAGCACACGGCAGCGAGCCGTATCGGACGATGCCGCTAATTTCCGCATTTGCATCGTCCCTTTGGCGAGGGGAACCTCAAAATAAAAGATCGTGCCCTGATCCGCAATGGTGCTGAAGCCGATCGTGCCCTCCATTGCCTCGACCAGCTTGCGCGTTATGCTCAGCCCCAGACCGGTGCCATCGAAGCGGCGCGATGACGAAGAATCGGCCTGGGCGAACTTCTCGAACACACGCTCGCGAAAGGCCTCCGGGATTCCCGTGCCATAATCCTCGACTTCAATGCGTACCAGCTTGTTGTGCTCGCGTGCCCGTACGCGCACCGCAGATCCCGGCGGCGAGAACTTGGCGGCATTTGATAGCAGGTTGGCCATTACCTGCATCATCCGGTCCGGATCTGCCGCCATTTGCAGTCCGGCCGGCGCCGTTTCCAGCACAAAACGTACCTGGTGCTTGACGCCGTAGGCATGATTGATGGCCAAAGCTTCCTGGAGAAAGTCCGCCACGGTTACGGCTCCGATCCGAATCTCGAGGCCGCCGGAGTTGATTTTCTCCATATCAAGAATGTCATTGATGATCTGCACCAGGCGCTCGCTGTTCTGATATGCGATCTGTACCATGGCCTTGGCTTTTGCGGGCAGCTTACCCAGTGCTTCGGCGTTGATGAGGCCCAGAGCGCCGCGGATGGATGTAAGCGGAGTGCGCAGCTCGTGACTCACCATGGAAATGAATTCGTCCCGTAGCCGTAACTGCAGTTTTCTCATCTGCTCAGTTTCGACCAGCATGCGCTGGCGCTCGATGGCATATCGAATGGAGCGAAGCAGGCCGTGAGTGCCGATCTTGCCTTTGATCAGATAGTCCTGCGCTCCTTCGGTCAATGCCTGCGTCGCCATGTTCTCGTCATCGAGTCCCGTGAGAACGATCAGTGCGACGCGCTCTGCGAGCGCGTGCAACTTCCTCACGGCGTCCAATCCATTCGCATCGGGCAAACCGAGATCGAGCAAGACGATGTTGACTTTGGACGTCGGTAAATGGTTCGTGGCGTCGGCCAAGGTCGAGAATTGCGTCACTTCGAACTTGAGAGAGCCGGATTCCTTGAGCATCTCCTGCAGCAGGCGCGCATCGCCTGGATTGTCTTCAATCAGAAGTACCTGGACCGGCAGATTGGTCATTCGCTGCTCATACGTGCTGCCGCTGGCTGTCTCTCAGGTCACCGTTCTTGCTTCGCGCCAGCCCAAAGCTGAATGTGGAACCCTGTCCGGGTTGTGAATCAACCGAGATGCTGCCGCCGTGCCGCTCGACGATCTTCTTGCATATGGCAAGCCCAATACCGGTGCCGGCGAATTCCTCGCGTTTGTGCAACCGCTGAAACATGCCGAAGATCTTTTCAAAGTACTGCGGATCGATTCCGAGGCCGTTGTCCTGTACCGAGAACATCCAACGCTGCTCACCTTCAGGGAGGGCGGAGATGTGTACTGCCGGTGCTTCGGGGCGTCGGTACTTTATGGCATTACCCACGAGATTCTGAAACAGCTGAATCAGCTGTGTCTGATCGGCGATCACAGCGGGTAGTGGGCCGTGCGTCACGACGGCACCGCTTTCCTTGATGGCCTCACGCAGGTTGAAGAGGGTGTGCTCGAGTGCATCCTCACTCGAGATCTCCGAGAGGTTCTCCTTGGCTGACCCAACGCGGGAATAGGCCAGCAGGTCTTGAATCAGCCGCTGCATGCGGCTGGCCCCATCGACCGCGAAGGCGATGAATTCGTCAGCATCGGCGTCAAGCTTGCCTTTGTACCGTCTGCCCAGAAGCGTTGTGTAGCTGGCCACCATCCTCAGCGGCTCCTGCAAATCGTGGGAGGCGATATAGGCGAACTGAGCCAAGTCCTCGTTCGAGCTGTTCAGCTCGTCCATCTTCTGCAGTAGAAGCGCTTCGGCGGTCTTACGCACGCTGATGTTGCGGATGGCCGCTGTAATCAAGGTTCCTTCGGCGCCCTCCAGCGGACTCAGCATCAATTCGATCGGAAACTCGCTGCGGTCCTTGCGTCGCGCCGTGAGCTCAATTCCCGTGCCGATCTGTTGCGCCAGGGCATCTTCGGTGGATCGCAAGCCATCCGACACCAGCCGCTCGGCGAATCCCTTGGGGATGATATTGGTGACCTTCTGGCCCAGTAACTCATTGCGCCGATAACCGAACTGCTTCTCCGTCTGCACGTTCAGGAGCACGATCTCCCCGCTCTGATTGACCACCACCATGGCATCGGGTGCGGCCTCCAGTAGCCCGCGGTACCGGCCCTCCATCTGCGCCAGGTATCTTTCGGCCGTCTTTCGCACGCTGATGTTACGGATGGCCGCTGTTATCAGCGTACCTTCGGCGCTTTGCAGCGGGCTGAGCATCAACTCGATCGGGAATTCGCTTCCGTCCTTGCGCTGTGCGGTGAGCTCGATGCCCGTGCCGATCTGCTGCGCCAGGGCGTCCTCGGTGGATCGCAAGCCATCCGAGACCAGCCGCTCGGCGAACCCTTCAGGGATGATGTTAGTGACCTTCTGGCCCAGCAGCTCATCGCGGCGATAGCCAAATTGTTTCTCGGCCTGTACGTTCAACAGCACGATTTCCCCGCCTTGGTCCACCACCACCATGGCGTCGGGTGCGGCCTCCAGCAGCCCGCGATAGCGACCCTCCATCTGCGCCAGATGCTTTTCGGCCGTCTTGCGCCTGCTGATGTTGCGGATCGCCGCGGTCACGAGGGTGCCTCCGGTGCTCTGCAACGGGCTCAGCATCATTTCAATCGGAAACTCACTACCGTCCTTGCGTCGCGCGGTGAGCTCGATGCCCGTGCCGATCTGCTGCGCCAGGGCATCTTCGGTGGATCGCAGGCCATCCGATACCAGCCGCTCGGCGAACCCCTCGGGGATGATGTTGGTGACTTTCTGGCCCAGCAGCTCATCGCGGCGATAGCCGAATTGTTTCTCCGCCTGCACGTTCAGCAGCACGATTTCCCCGCGCTGGTTGACCACCACCATGGCGTCAGGTGCGGCCTCGAGTAGCCCGCGATAACGGCCCTCCATCTGCGCCAGATGCTTTTCGGCGGTCTTGCGGCCGCTGATGTTGCGGATGGCCGCGGTTACCAGGATACCCTCGGCACTTTCGAGCGGACTGAGCATCAGTTCAATCGGAAACTCGCCGCCATCCTTGCGTCGCGCGGTGAGCTCGATGCCCATGCCGATCTGCTGCGCCAAAGCGTCCTCGGTGGAGCGCAGGCCGTCCGATACCAGCCGTTCGGCGAACCCCTCGGGGATGATATTGGTCACCTTCTGGCCCAGCAGCTCATCGCGGCGGTAGCCGAACTGTTTCTCGGCCTGTACGTTCAGCAGCACGATTTCCCCGCGCTGATTGACCACTACCATGGCGTCAGGCGCGGCCTCCAGCAGACCGCGATAACGGCCCTCCATCTGCGCCAGATGCCGTTCGGCCGTCTTGCGGACGCTGATGTTGCGGATCGCCGCGGTCACCAGGGTGCCTTCGGCGCTTTGCAGCGGACTGAGCATCAATTCGATCGGGAATTCGCTCCCGTCCTTGCGCTGCGCGGTGAGCTCAATGCCCGTGCCGATCTGCTGTGCCAGGGCGTCCTCGGTGGACCGCAGCCCATCCGACACCAGCCGCTCGGCGAACCCCTCGGGGATGATATTGGTGACCTTCTGGCCCAGCAGTTCATCGCGGCGGTAGCCGAACTGTTTCTCCGCCTGTACATTCAACAGCACGATTTCTCCGCCCTGGTTAACCACCACCATGGCGTCGGGCGCCGCCTCCAGCAGGCCCTCCATCAACCCAAGACGAGCCGATACATCGGTGTGAGCAGAAGTTCGAACAGACCTCATGCCAGAGCCCCCTTTTTTTTCGTCGCCTCGGCAAGCGCCGTATCGATTCGCATCGGAGTAGTTGATCCCGAAAGCACGAGCGCAGCCGTCTTTGCCAGGCCGTGCCTTAGCAATCCCATGAACTTGTCCGCCGGTATCGGATGGCTGAAAAAGTAGCCCTGCGCCTGGTCGCATTGATGAGCTCGCAGAAAATCCAGCTCCTCCTGCGTCTCGACCCCTTCCGCAATGACCCTTAAATTGAGATTTCGAGCCATGCTGATAACAGCGGTGACAATAGCGGCGTCACTGCCGTTGATGGCAATCTGACGAACGAACGACTGATCTATCTTGAGCACGTCGAGGGGGAAAATTCGCAGATAGCTAAGGCTCGAATAACCCGTGCCAAAGTCATCGACTGCGATCTGTACCCCTCTTTCCCTAAGGGTCCTGAGGATCGCTACCGTGGAATCAACACGCCTCATCAGAACGCTCTCAGTCAGTTCCAGCTCCAATAGCCCGGGATCCAGATGCGTCCGCTCAAGGATCGCAAACAGATCCTGCAGAAAGCTTTCTTCCTTTAGCTCCGCGCCCGAGACATTCACGGCTATGCCGATAGCGGGATAACCCGCGTCAACCCAGGCTCGCGCCTGCTCGCAGGCCCGGCCCAGAACCCACTTTCCGATCGGTAGAATGAGTCCGCAATCCTCGGCAATGGGGATGAATTGCGCAGGAGGCACCATCCCGCGGACGGGATGCATCCAACGTACCAGTGCTTCCGCACCGACTATAGCGCCAGTCCTGAGGCAGATCTTGGGCTGGTAGTGCAGCAGGAATTCGTCCCGCTCCAAAGCGCGCCGCAGACTTGCTTCGATCGATTGCCGTTCCACCGCACGGGTGTTCATGGCGGGCGTAAAGAACCGAAATCCCTGGCGCCCATTCTCCTTCGCCTGATACATCGCCGTGTCTGCATTTTTAATCAACGTCTCGGCATTCATGCCGTCCTCGGGATAGGCGCTTACGCCGATGCTCGCGGTGACGTGCAACTCGTGCCGATCGATGGAATGAGGCTTCGCGATTTCCTTGAGTATCTTTGCCGCTATGGCAGCAGCAGCGTGGGGCTGCTTCACTTCCGATAGTAGGACCACGAACTCATCCCCTCCCTGCCGGCTCACCGTATCGGTATTGCGCACGCAATTCACCAGGCGAGCGGCGATCGATTGCAGCAGCTTGTCGCCGATCGAATGTCCCAGCGAGTCGTTGATATACTTAAAGCCGTCCAGATCGAGGAACAGTACGGCCACCTGCATTGAGCTTGCTTTCGCCAAAATGATGGCCTGGTCAATGCGGTCTATGAGGAGCAGGCGATTGGGTAGCCCGGTGAGAACATCATGCTGCGCCGAATGAGCGATCATCGACGCGGTTGCGCGTGCGGCGCTCACATCACGGAAGACGATGACCGTCCCAATCGTCTGCCCTTCACGATTGTGGATCGGGGCGATGGAGCTTTCGATAGGGATCACGGATTCGTCGCGCCGTACGAGGACGCAGTTCGACATGGAGTGCATCGCTTGAATTCTCATCACGGCCGTATCCGTCGACCTGCCGGAGTTGCCGCTTCTGTTGTCCGTGGTATTGAAGACCTCGATAACGGGTCTGCCCACCGCCTCCTGTGATGACCAGCCGGTAGTTTTTTCCGCGACCAGGTTCAGGAAAGTAATGTTCTCGAGAGTGTCTACGCAGACCACACCGTCGCCGATGCACCGAAGCGTGACCTGGGCGCGTTCCTTTTCCTCGTACAGCGTCTCCTCCAGAGTTTTTCGCTCAATGGCGTATCGCAGGGCGCGGAACAATCCGCGGGCCTCGATGTGGCCCTTGACGAGGTAATCCTGCGCGCCGGCTTGCAGCGCCTGAGCGGCGAGGGACTCGTCATCCAATCCTGTCAGTACCACCAGGGGCACGCGCGGAGCGGCTGCCTGGGCCCGCCTAACCGCGGCTAGCCCGGTCGCGTCTGGCAATCCCAGGTCCAGCAGAACGATGTCGACCTCGCCTTCCGAAAGACATCTCTCCGCTTCGCGGCAGGACTTTACGATTGTCAGCGTGGTGTTGTGAGCGGCTTCCGGTTGCTCATTGAACATCTCCCGCAACAGACGTGCATCTCCAGGGTTATCTTCAACCAGAAGGAGTCTTTGGACCCCGTCTTTCCTCACGCGTGGGATCCTGGCAGTTTTGCCGTTGTCAGCCAGAATTCATTGATCTTCTTCACCAGCGCGTAGAAGGCCTCTAATTCCACCGGCTTGGTCAGGTAGCAGTTGGCCTTGAGTTGATAGCTCTTGACGATGTCAATTTCCGCTTCGGACGTGGTCAAGATGATGATCGGGATCGTCCTCAGAGCTTCGTCTTCTTTAATGAGCGTCAGGACTTCCCGACCATCCATCCTTGGCAGATTCAGATCCAGCAGGATCAGATCGGGGCGAGGCTCCTCGGTATGAGTACCCGTGCGCTTCAGGAATGCCATGGCTTCAACACCATCGCAAGCTACGTGCAACCGTACGGTTCCGTTCGCCTCACGGAAGGCTTCCTTTGTGAGGCGGACATCGCCGGGACTGTCTTCAACCAGGAGAATTTCCATCAGCTCGCCTGCCCCTTTGAATTCTTTCATTAGGCCCGCTAAGTTCATAACTAAGCACCGTTGAGTGTGGATCGTTTATTCCATTTGGCTGTATTTCTAGCTTTGTTTGGGATGGAGCTCTGTACGGAGAGCCACATTGGAAGGCGATTAGCGCGACGGTTAAGGGGATCCGTGACAGGCATCACGAGAGGCCGACTGCGTGAAGCAGCCGCCTGGTGCCGAGCTACCAGCAAATATGGCGCAAGCCGTTCGGGCTGTATGTACGCCATCGAACAGAGGCGCGATCTGCCTAGCGACGGATTCCTCGCCACGGGCCGGTGATATGTCAAGTAGCTGTCGCCTGGAAACCCGGTAAAAGCAGCCACGGCACGGCGCCCGATCGCAGTGCTGCTGTGTCAAGTGTTTGACAGAAGCGCTTACTCGCGAATCGCAAGATTGCTCCCGACGGTGAATGCGCAGAAGCCCACGAAAGCGTGAGGCACCGCATGCACCCAGCAAGAGGAGCACCCGAACATGAATTCCAGAAATCTGTCAGTCGCCCGGAAGCCGGCCATCAATTTCGGGCTGCTGTTTTTCCTCGCCTTCGCGCTCATCGTGGGAACCCGTCCTGTGCGCACCGATGAACCGGGCTCGGACGAATCCGTCACGCAATCCGGCACGGTCTGCGGTTCAGGGGGTCGTCGTGGTGGCGTGCGCGATGTCGTGCGGCGAGGGCAGTTGACCGGCGTCCCAGCCGCCGCCTAGGGCCTCGATGAGTTGCACGCTGTCGGTAAGCTGCTGCATGCGCAGCGTTACGGCCGTCTGTTCATTGCTGAGATACGCGGTCTGCGCTGTGATGACGTCCAGGTAGGGATCCAGCCCCAGCTTGTATCGGTCGGTGGCGATGTTGAGGTAACGCTGTGATGAAGCGACGGCGTCATCCTGCTGCTGGAGCTGTATCTCGAGGATCCGCAGCGCCGCCAGATTGTCCTCCACCTGTTGAAACGCCGTGAGCACCGTCTGCCGGTAAGTGGCCACGGTCTGATCGTAGGCCGCCTGGTATTGTTGAACCGTGGCCCGGCGCAGGCCGGCATCGAACAGCGTTTCGGCCAGCGTCGGTCCCACTGACCAGAAGCGGCTGGGCCAGGTGAGCCAGTCGGACGCGCTCGAACTCTCGAATCCGCCCGCGGCGCTCAAGGTCAGGGTGGGAAAGTAGGCAGCTTTGGCGACCCCGATCTGAGCGTTGGCCTGCACCATGAGGCGTTCACTGGCGGCGACATCGGGGCGGCGCTCGAGCAGTTGCGAGGGCACACCGATCGGTATTGCCGGTGGGGCGGCCTTGAGAGGCTCGGCGGGAATCGAAAATGTCGAGGCCGGCTGCCCCACGAGCAATGCAATCGCGTGCTCATATTGGGCCCGCGCGATTCCGAGATTGGTGTCCTGGGCCTGCGTGGACTTCAGCTGTACCTCCGCCTGCGCGACTGCCTCGTCGGTACCGATACCGGTTTCGTACTGGGCTTTGGTCAGATCCAGCGATTCCTGATAGGCCACCACGGTCTGATCGAGCAACTGCTTCAACGTGTCCTGCGTGCGCAGTTCGTAGTAGTCCACCGCAAGTTCGGCTTGTGCGGTCAGACGGGTATTTTCCAGGTCGGCGGCGCTGGCTTGCGCCGCGGCAACGTTGCCCCTGACGGTATTGCGCACGCGCCCCCAGAGATCGGGGGTCCACGTGGCATCGAAAGGAAGATCGAAGTCGTTGAATATGCGAGCGCCGCTTCCTGCAACTGCGGTGGTCCCGCCTGCAGCGCCGCCCGTGCCCGTGGCGGCCGTGGTGCCGGAGGCCAGGTTCGCCGAGGAGCGCGTGCGAGTGACGCTGGGGCTGGCGGTCAGAGTTGGGAAATACTGCGATCGCGCCTCTTTCACCACGGCGCGCGCCTGCATGAAGCTGGCAAAGGCGGCGGCGATATTCTGGTTGGAGACATTCACCTGTTCTTCGAGTGCGTTGAGCTGCGGATCGCCGAAGAGCTCCCACCAGTTGCCATGCAGCGCCGCATCGCTGGGTTGTGCCACCTTCCAGCCCTCGGCTTCCTTATAGGCCGGCCCCGACTCCACGGCGGGCCGCTGATACCTAGGCCCTACGGTACAGTCTGTGAGGTACCAGGGAGCTAGCAGCAGGAGCAGAGCCGATGCGATGCGGACTCGGGCGCTCATGTGGGTTGAACTCCGGGCGTGGCGAGGGAGGGTGCGCGATGCGGGCGCCGCGCCCACCAGAGGCTGAAGCGATCCATGTAAAGGTAGACCACGGGTGTCGTGTAGAGCGTCAGCAGCTGGCTGATGATGAGTCCGCCGATGATCGCAATGCCTAGCGGACGGCGCAGCTCCGAGCCCGTGCCGGTGCCGAACGCGAGCGGCACGGCGCCGAACAGCGCCGCCATGGTGGTCATCAGGATGGGTCGAAACCGCAGCATGCAAGCTTCAAAGATCGCCTCGTCTGTGCTCTTGCCGAGCTCGCGCTCGGCCTGCAATGCAAAGTCGATCATCATGATGGCGTTTTTCTTGACGATGCCTATCAGCAGCACCATGCCAATAATGGATATGACATTGAGATCCTGGCCAAAGAGCATCAATGCGAGCAATGCACCAACGCTGGCCGGCGGCAGGCTCGAGATAATGGTCAATGGGTGCACCAGGCTTTCATAAAGAATGCCGAGCACAATGTATACAGAGAGCAGTGCGGTGAGGATCAGGACCGGCTCGCTCGACAGCGACTGCTGGTAGGCGAGCAGCGTGCCCGCGAAGAAACCCTGGATGGTGGAGGGCATGCCCAGCCGCTGCTGCATCTCGCGAATGCTCTTGGTGGCATCACTTAGCGAAACTCCGGCCGCCAGATTGAAAGAAGCCGTGACTGAAGGAAACAGACCGGTGTGATTGACCGCCAGCGGTGTCGTGGTTGCCTGCGCGGTAGTCATCGTCATCAGCGGCACTTTGTTGCCGGCGGCCGACTGCAGGTAGATGGAATCAAGCCCCGCGGGAGTTGCCCAGTACTGTGGTGCTACTTCGAGCACGACATAGTATTGGTTCAACTGTGTGTAAATTACCGACACCTCGGATTGGCCGAAGGCGCTGTAAAGATCCGAATCCAGAGACTGCACGGTGGCTCCGAGCTTCGCCGCTGTCACGCGATCGTAGTTCAGCAGCAGATCCAGGCCACCGTTCTGCTGATCCGAGTTCACATCCTGGAATCCTGGCAGTCGCTTCATCTCCTTAAGAAGTGTCGGACCCCACTTAGCCAAGTCCTTCACGCTGTCGGATTGCAGCGTGTACTGGTACATGGCATTACTGCCGCGGCCTCCGATCCGCAGGTCCTGCGCCGCCTGGAGAAATGCGGAAGCCACCGGCAGGCGGTTGAGTTTGGGCCGGATGCGGCCGATGACTTCCGGCGCGCTGACTTTGCGTTCGGCCAGCGGCTTGAGCGCTATGTAGATGAAGCCGGTATTGGTGGCGCCCCCACCGCCGGTAAAGGCGATCACGTTGGCTACCGCAGGATCGGCCTTGATCACGCCGACGATCTGCTGCAGCGAGTCATTCATGGCCGGGAAGGAGGAATCCTGCGGACCCTGCATGCCGCCCGTGATCGCACCGGTATCCTGCGACGGGAAAAAGCCTTTGGGAATGATGATTATCAACGCGACATTGAGCGCCACGGTCAGGAACAGCACCAGCATCGTAAGCCGGGGGTGTGCCAGCACCCAATGAAGGCTGCGCCGGTAGGAATCGAGCAGGCGATCGAATGCGCGTTCCGCGAAAAGATAAAGGCGTCCGTGCTGGTGCTCGCGTTCATTGCGGAGAAGGTAGGCGCACATCATCGGCGTGGCGGTCAGCGAGATGATCATCGAGACCACGATCGCGCTGGAGAGCGTGACGGCGAACTCGCGAAACAGCCGTCCAACGATGCCGCCCATGAAAAGCAGGGGTATGAACACCGCCACCAGCGAGACGCTGATGGTCAGTACCGTGAAGCCGATCTCCTGAGCCCCCTTGAGTGCCGCATCCATCGGGCTCATGCCGGCCTCCAGGTGCCGCGAGATGTTCTCCATGACGACGATGGCGTCATCGACCACGAATCCGGTGGCGATCGTCAGCGCCATCAGCGAGAGGTTGTCGATGCTGTAACCAAACAGGTACATCACCGCAAAGGTGCCCACCAGCGCCGCCGGCATCGCTACGCTGGGAATCAGCGTGACGCGTCCATTGCGCAGGAAGATGAATACCACCGCAATGACGAGGCAGATCGAAATGATCAGGGTCCGCTCGACATCGTTCACCGAGGCGCGGATGGTCGTGGTGCGGTCGAGCACCACGGTGGTGTCGATACCGGAGGGAATCGACGCGCGGATCGATGGCAGCTGCGCGCGAATGTTGTCGTTGGTCTGGATAATGTTGGCGCCCGGCTGACGCGAGATGATTATCATGACGCCGCGCTTGCCGTTCAGATAACCGGCAGCGCGCACGTTCTGCACAGAGTCGGTCACCTGCGCAATATCCGAAAGGCGCACGGCCGCCCCGTTGGTGTAGCCGATCACCAGGGGCTTGTAGTCGCTGGCGTGGGAAATCTGATCGTTGGCGAGGATGTCTGCCGTCACGACGCCGTCCGTCAGCTGTCCCTTGGCCAGGTCGCTGTTCTGAAGGCTCAGCGCGGATTTGATATTGGCCAGCGTGAGGCCATAGCTCGCCAGCTGGTCGGGATTGACGTCAACACGCACCGACGGCAGCGCGCCGCCGCCGACGGTGACCTGTCCCACACCGGGGATCTGCGACAGCTTCTGCTGCACGACAGTGGAGGCTTCGTCGTAGAGCTTGTCGGGTCCGAATTTGTCCGAGGTCAGGCCGAGGATCATGATCGGCGCATCGGCCGGATTGACCTTGCGGTAAGTCGGGTTGGTCGGCAGGTTCGCGGGCAGGTAGGAGCGCGCAGCGTTGATGGCCGCTTCGACATCGCGTGCGGCGCCGTCGATATCGCGGCTCAGATCGAACTGGATCGTGACCACGGTCGTTCCCAGCGAGCTGGCTGAGGTCATCTCCGAGACCCCCGCGATGTGGCCGAACTGTCGCTCCAACGGCGTGGCCACCGATGAGGCCATGATCTCCGCGCTGCCGCCGGGCAGGCTCGCCGAAACCGAAATCGTCGGGAAATCCACCCTGGGCAGAGGCGAAACCGGGAGCACGCTGAATCCGATAGCGCCGGCGATGACGATCGCCACCGTGATCAGCGTCGTAGCGACAGGACGGTGGATGAAGGGCGCGGAGATGTTCATGCCGGCGCCTCGGGCGGTTCCGCTCCAGGCGCTGCGGGCCTATCGGGCATCGAGGGTTCCGTATGGGCAGCGTGCGATTTGCCGAAGCGCTGGCTCAGGCGGTCGAAGAAGATGTAGATGACCGGTGTCGTATAGAGCGTCAGGGCCTGGCTCAACAGCAATCCGCCGACCATCGCGATGCCGAGCGGGCGCCGCAGCTCCGAGCCTATGCCCGTGCCCAGCGCCAGCGGCAGGCCGGCGAGCAGCGCGGCCATGGTAGTCATGAGAATCGGGCGGAAACGCAGCAGGCAGGCCTCATAGATAGCATCGGTGGAACTCTTGCCCTGAGTGCGCTCGGCATCGAGCGCAAAGTCCACCATCATGATGCCGTTCTTGGTGACGATGCCGATCAGAAGAATGATGCCGATCAGGGCCACCACACTCAGCCCCTGTCCGCAAATGATCAGGGCCAGCAGCGCGCCCACGCCGGCCGAAGGTAGTGTGGAGAGAATGGTGACAGGGTGGATAAAGCTCTCATAAAGAACCCCAAGCACGATGTAGACAGCAACCAGCGCTGCGAGTATCAGCAACGGTTCGTTCGACAGCGAGTTGGTGAACGAAGCGGCGGTGCCCTGGAAACCTGCCTGCACGCTGGCGGGCATGTGCAGATCCGCTGCCGCCTTGTCGACTGCCTTGATGGCGGCGCCGAGCGCATCACTCGCAGTCAGGTCGAACGACACCGTGATAGCCGGAAACTGGCCCTGGTGCATGATTGCCAGCGGCTCGTTGGTCTTCTCGAAATGGGAAAAGGCGCTCAGCGGCACGGCGCTGCTCAAGGCCGAACTCGTGGTCCCAGCCGAACCAGCGCCGCGCGCGATGCCATTGCTGGACGGGCTGGCAGCCAACGCGTTGGAGGGCGGTGACATGCTGCTGGTCGTGGGCGTGTAGAGGGCGGAGCCCGTGGTCGCGTTAGAGCCGGCCGATGCGGAGCCAATCGAGGCAAACGAGGCGGCGGCGCTTGCGCCGGTGGCATTCGCGGACGCGCTGGACTGAATGTAGATGTGGCTGAGCTTGTCGGGGTCCTGCTGAAACGAGGGATCGCTCTCCAGGATCACGTGGTACTGATTCACCTGCGTGTACATCGTATTGATCTGCCGCTGCCCGAAAGCGTCGTACAGCGTATTGTCGATCGTTGCCGGCGCTATCCCCAGGCGGGAGGCGGTGATGCGATCGATCACCAGGTACACCGCCAGGCCTCCCGGCTGTTGGTCCGTGGCCACATTGGTAATCTCAGACAGCTGACGCAAGCGATCCACGAAACGATTGGTCCAGAGATTGAGCTCATTGGGATCCGGATCCTCGAGCGTGTACTGGTACTGGGAACGACTCACACGATCATCCACTGTGATGTTCTGCACCGGCTCCATGAACAGCTGGATGCCGTCCACCTGCGCCAGCCTGGGCGCGAGCCTGGCGATGATATCCGTCGCACTGCCATGGCGATCCGACAGGGGCTTGAGATTGATCGACATGCGGCCGCTGTTGATGGTCGTGTTGGTGCCGTCGGCGCCGATGAACGAGGACAGGCTCTCGACGGCGGGATCCTCCAGGATCACTTTCGATAGCTGCTGCTGGCGCTGTGCCATCGCCTGCGCGCTGATCGTCGGTGGTGCCTGCGAGATGCCCTGGATGACACCCGTGTCCTGGACCGGGAAAAACCCTTTCGGGATCACGACGTAGAGAAACACGGTGAGTATCAGCGTCGCCAAGGCGACCAGCAGCGTCAGGGTCTGGTACTCGAGCACGAATTTGAGCGTGCGGCCGTAAAAGCCGATCACGTTCTCAAATGCTCGCTCGGACGCCTGGAATACGCGGCCCTGTTGTTCCTTGCCTTTGTGCCGCAGGATGCGGGCACACATCATCGGCGTCAGGGTCAGCGATACGATGGCAGAGAATCCGATCGTGACGGCGAGCGTGACCGCAAATTCCCGGAACAGGCGCCCGACCACATCGCCCATGAACAGCAGTGGTATCAGCACGGCAATCAGCGCCACGGTCAGTGACAGGATCGTGAAGCCGATTTGCGCGGCACCCTTCAGCGCTGCCTCCAGCGGCTTCTCGCCCTGCTCGATGTAGCGCGAAATATTCTCGATCATGACGATGGCGTCATCGACCACGAAGCCGGTGGCAATGGTCAGCGCCATCAGCGAGAGATTGTCGAGGCTGTAGCCGAAGCCGTACATCACCGCCAGGGTGCCGATCAACGACAGCGGTACGGCCACGCTCGGGATGATGGTCGCGCTGACGCTGCGCAGGAACAGGAAGATCACCAGCACCACGAGTGCGATGGCGAGTAGCAGCTCAAATTCCACATCGGAGATCGATGCCTTGATGCCCGTGGTCAGATCGGTCAGCGTGGTGACCTGGATGCCGCTCGGCAGATTCGCTTCCAGCTGTGGCAGCAGCTGCTTGATACTTTTGACCACGCTGATGGTGTTGGCGCCGGACTGGCGCTGCACGTTCAATATCACCGCCGGCGTCTCGTTCATCCATGCTGCCAGCGAACTGTTCTCGACGCCGTCGACCACCCTGGCGACGTCGGTCAGCATGACCGGCGCGCCGTTGCGGAAGGCCACCACGACGTTGCGATAGTCCTGGCTGGTCACCAGCTGATCGTTCGCATCGATCTGATAATCCTGCCTCGGGCCGTCGAAGTTACCCTTGGCGGCATTGACGCTGGCCTGTGTCAGCGCGGTACGCAGATCCTCAAGATTGATGCCGTAGGAGGAGAGTGCCGCGGGGTTGGCCTGGATGCGCACGGCTGGCTTCTGTCCGCCACTGATGGTCACGAGCCCGACGCCGGTCAGCTGCGAAATCTTCGGCGCCAGCCGCGTGTCGACGATGTCCTCGACCTTGGATAAGGGCGTTGAGGTTGAGGTGATCGCGAGAGTCAGCACCGGCGCATCCGCCGGATTGGTTTTGCTGTAAACCGGCGGCGCCGGAAGAATCGAGGGCAGCAGGCTCTGCGAGGCATTGATGGCCGCCTGCACTTCCTGTTCGGCGACATCGATGTTCAGGCTCAGGCTGAACTGCAGCACTATCACCGAGGCGCCGCCCGAACTGGTCGAGGTCATCTGGCTGAGGCCCTGGATCTGGCCAAAGTTGCGCTCGAGCGGCGCGGTGACGGTCGTTGCCGTCACATCGGGACTTGCACCCGGATAGAAGGTGACTACCTGGATGGTCGGGTAGTCGACCTGGGGCAGTGCGGACACCGGCAACTGGGTGTAGCCCACCGTGCCGATCAGAAAGATTGCCGCCATCAGCAGCGAGGTGGCCACCGGCCGCAGGATGAATTGTCGAGAAGGATTCACGGCGTGGTGGCCCTCCTCGGAGTTAAGGCGCGCTGTTCCTGCCGCCGCTGCTACTGCCGCCGCTGCTACTGCCGTTGGAGGCCGGTTGTGCCGCCGGCGTCGGTTTGCTGACGACGCTGACGCGGGCATTGTCCTGCAGCTTGTCGAAGCTGCTGTCGGCAATGACTTCTCCAGCCTTGACGCCATCCACCTGTGTCATGCCGGCATCGGTGATGCCAGGTTTTACGGCACGCACGTGCGCGACGTTGTTCTGGATGACATAGATGAAGGACGACTGGCCGTTCTGCTGCACGGTCGACGCAGGCACCAGTATCACCCCTTTGAGCGTGTCGACCAGCAAGCGCGCAGTGACGAACTGGTTAGGAAACAGCTCACTGTTCTTGTTGTCGAACTGCGCCCGCACTTTGACCGTGCCCGTGGTCGTATCGATCTGGTTGTCCAGGGCCAGCAGTTCACCGCTCGCAATTTTCTTCTGCGCGCTGCGATCGAATGCGTCAACGGCCAGCTGGGCGTGATCGCGTAGCCGCGCGATCACGGGCGAAAGACTGTCCTCAGCCAACGTGAATATCACCGTGATGGGCTGCAGTTGCGTCAGCACCGCCAGTGCGGTCGTACCGTTGGCCTGCACGATGTTGCCCGGATCGACCAGGCGCAGGCCTATCTGGCCATTGAACGGCGCGGTGATGTGGCAATACTGCACCTGCAGCTGGTCGAACTGCACGGTGCCTTCATCGTTCTTGACGGTGCCCTGGTCCTGCAGCACCAGCTTTTCCTGGTCATCAACCATCTGCTGTGAAATGGCGTTGCGCGCTACGGCGGCGCGGTAGCGCGCCAGGTCCATCTGCGCCTGTCCGAGTACGTTCTGGTCGCGCTCGAGAATGCCCTGGGCCTGCAGCAGCGTGGCACGATAGGGGCGCGAATCGATCTCGATAAGCGAATCGCCTTTGTGAACGATCTGTCCTTCCCGGTAGTTGACGGCGACCACCTGGCCGTTCACCTGGCTGGTGATGGAATTGGTATAGACCGGTGTCACCGTGCCGATGGCATTCAGATACACATTGATGTCGCCGGCATTGGCAGTGACGGTGGTAATGGAGATGCCGGCAGCTGCCGCGCGATGCGCCGCAGCCGCTTTGGCTTCGGAAGCCTCGTGATGACGCCAGATCAGCGCCCCCACAATCAGGATGATCACGACGGCTACGATGACTGCAAGGCGCCAAAAGCGCTGGTGGCGCTCGGCGTACTCGGCAGCTTGATCGGACTCAGTGGCGGGCGGCATGTTTGGCAGATGCCAGGTGGAGGGCAATCCTCGATTTCTCTAGCATGCCCGTAGCGTGGCCGTTCCGCCACGAGGGTTAACAACACTTAATAACGGGTTATGCTCTCCTACATGAAAATCTATTCCTGGAACGTCAATGGTATACGGGCGGTGCTGAAGAAGGGACTATTCCAGCCCTTCATGGACGCGCACCGGCCCGACGTCCTGTGCCTGCAGGAAACCAAGGCCGAGCGCGGGCAGGTTGAGATCGAGGTGCCCGGCTATCACGAGTACTGGAACTCCGCCGTCAAGAAAGGCTACTCGGGCACAGCGATCTTCTCGAAGCAGGAGCCCCTCAGCGTCATCAATGGCTATCCCGAGTCCTTCGCCCATCGCTACAGCTTTGCCGATGAGCTGCTGCGTGACAGTGCCAGCGAGGGCAGGGTCATCACGGCCGAGTTCAAATCGCTCTACGTGGTGACCGTGTATACCCCCAATGCCAAGGATGATCTGAGCCGTGTGGCATTGCGCTTCAAACATTGGGATCCGGCCTTCCTGGCGTATTGCCAGCTGCTCGAGAAGACCAAGCCGGTGATGTTCTGCGGTGATCTCAATGTGGCGCACACCGAGCTGGATCTGGCCAATCCCAAGAGCAATCGGGGCAAGAAGGGCTTCACCGACGAGGAGCGCAAGGGCTTTCAGAACTTCATCGATGCGGGCTTCATCGACACATTCCGCCTGTTCAAGCAGGGCAATGGCTTCTACACATGGTGGAGCCATTTCGCGAATTCCCGTGCCCGCAACATTGGATGGAGAATCGACTATTGCCTGACCTCGCAGGTGCTGCGAGGCGCGGTTCAATCAGCCGAAATACACCCCGATGTGCTGGGCAGCGATCATTGCCCCGTAAGCCTCACGCTGGGCCTGTGAGGTTCACGGGGCGGCCGTCGCGGCCTACTGCGTGGCGGTGGCGGCCGGCACGGCCGGGATCATCTGCGGCACCACGTACTGCTGAATGACCACGAGCAGGGCCAGCAGGATGGTCAGCACGACGCTGTGAATAAATGTGCGCGCGACCACTTCACCTTCACGCCCCTTCAGCGACGTGACCGCCACTCCGGTGGCGATGTTCTGCGGCGAGATCATCTTGCCCATGACACCGCCGGAGGAGTTGGTGGCTGCGAACAGCACCGGATCGAGCTGCAGCTGCCGCGCCGCAACCACCTGCAGATTGCCGAACAGCGCATTGCCCGAGGTATCGCTTCCCGACAGAAATACGGCCAGCCAGCCCAGGAAGGGCGAGAACAGTATGAAAAGATGCCCGACCGAGGCCGCGCCCTTGCCGAGGGTATAGGCGAGTCCGGAGTAATTCATCAGATAGGCGAGGCCAACGATGAGCATCACAGTCACAACCGCGAGCCATGCCTGGCGAATCGTGTAACCCACGCAGCGCAGGAATCCCGCCGGCGAGAGGCGCACGATGATGGCGGTGATGATGGCCGACAGCAGAATGGCGGTGCCAGTTCCGAGCGGCTGGAAGGTCCAGACCGCAGCATATGGTTTGTCGTTATAGAGCGTGATCGAGATCAGCTTGTGCAGACCGGGCCAGTTGATTGCCTGCTGGCCGAATGTGGCGACCTTGTAGGTGGTCCACAGAATCACTATTGCGGAGACGATCAGCCATGGCAGCCAGCCCTGCCAGGCTGGCACGGGTTTGGCCGGCGCAGCACCGGCGGCCGTGGCGGCGCCGCGAAGACCCGAGTCGGAGACGGCAAACTCCGGATCCGCAGCCGGGCGCCAGACCCTCAGAAACAGTAGCGTGATGATCAACGAACCGAGGGATGAGAGCACGTCCGTCAGCGTGTAATTGATGTAGTTGGATGCCAGGAACTGCATACCGGCAAAACTGCCGCCCGATACCAGCAGGATGGGCCACAGCGCGCGTACCGACCGCCAGCCGCCATAGAGCGCCATGACGTAGAAGGGCAGAATGAATGCCATGAAGGGCAGCTGCCGGCCGACCATCTGACCGAGCACGCTGGCCGGCAGATTGGTGACCGCAGCCAGCACCGTGATCGGCGCGCCCAGCGCGCCAAAAGCCACCGGCGCGGTGTTGAAGATCAGCACAAAAACCAATGCTTCAAGCGCCGGGAAGCCCAGCAGGATCAGCAGCGCGCTGGTGATCGCCACGGGTGTGCCGAAACCGGCAATGCCCTCCATCAGTGCGCCGAAGCAGAAGCCGATCACGATCAGTATCACGCGCCGGTCATGCGGCAGATGCGTCACCACCCAGGAGCGGAAGGCCTCGAAGCGGCCCGAATGCACGGCGATGTTGTAGAGCAACAGGCCGTTGAGCACGATCCACATCACCGGCCAGAGCGCGAACACCGAACCGTTGAAGACCGAATTCAGCGCCAGACTGAGCGGCATCTGCCACGGAATCACGGCCACCACGAGGCCGACGATCAGACCCGCCAAAGCCGCCTGCCATGCCGGCCGGCGCAATACGCCCAGCAGCAGCAGCACGGTCAACGCCGGCAAAATGGCGACCAGGCACGACAGCGACAGGCTGTTACCAACCGGTGTCAGTAGCTGATGAAACATGGTGACCCCTGTTTATTGTTAGTGATGCGCGCGCGTTCGCGATGCTCAATCGGAATCTTCGAGAGCGGTTATCAGAGACTTGCCGGACCCGCGACGTAGATTACCCCCTGCTTCATTACAAACACGGGGTGCTCGGTGGCGTCGATGCTGGCCAACGGGTTTCCGGCCACGGCCACAATATCGGCATATTTCCCCGGCTGCAACGTCCCGGTCCTGTCCGCCAGGCCGAGCAGATCCGCGCCGCTGGCGGTGCCCGCGATCAGTGCCTGGGCCGGTGTCAGGCCGTTGGTGACCATCAGCGAGAACTCGCGTGCGTTCTGACCATGGGGCTCGACCGCGGCGTCGGTGCCCATGGCGATGGGGACGCCGATTTTGACGGCGTGCTGGAACATGAGCTGCGCGTGAGCCGCGGCTGCTCGCGCCTTCTCGGCGATGACCGGCGGAAATGTATCGGCCCGTTTGCCTACCCAGTAGCCCGCAAACAGCGTTGCGACCAGGTAGACATGCTTCTTCTTCATTTCCAGCAGCGTGTCATCCTGCAGGAAGGAACCATGCTCGATCGAGTCCACACCGGCGGCGATGGCCATTTTTGCGGCCGCATCGCCATGGCAATGGGCCGCAACCTTGCGCCTCCATGCGTGCGCTTCGGCGACGATGGCATTCATCTCATCCTGCGTGAGTTCCGGAACATCGACCGGATCGGACAGTGACAGCACCCCGCCGGACGGCATGAACTTGATGACATCCGCGCCATATTTGAGCTGGTAGCGCACGGCGGCGCGACACTCATCGGGCCCGTTGCAGACACCTTTATCCGGACCCGCGGCGGCAATACGCGCCAGGGGATAAGGATCCTGATCGGCGTGTCCGCCGGTCGAGCCGATGGCGTAGTTGGCGATCAACATTCGCGGTCCCGGGATCATGCCGGCCGCGATGGCGTTGCGCAGGCCCAGCGAGACATAATCTTCCGACCCCAGGTCGCGCACCGTGGTGACACCGGCCTCCAGCGTGACCTTGGCGTAATGCGCACCATATAGGGCCTGCTCGGCCGGTGTGCGCATGAGCCCATCGTAGCTGTCTTTGTACCAATCCCCGCTCGCTTCGGCGCTCAGGTGCACGTGCGCATCGATGAAGCCGGGCAGCAGCGTCGCATCGCCCAGATCGATGACGCGCGCCCCGGCGGGAATCGCCAAGCCAGTGCCGACGGCCTGGATCGTCTCGCCTGAAACGATGATCACTCCGCCATCGATCAGCTTGCCCGACACCGAATCGAACAGGTGTGCGGCCTTCAGCGCTATGGGCCGCGAAGCCGCATGCGCATCGTTTGGCGGGTCGTCGGCTGACAACGACCGGGCGGTCAGCAGGATCCCGGAGAGCAAAGCGAGCAAAGCCAGGAAGGTGCTTCGGCGGCGTTCCATTCGTGCGCTCCGTCGTCAGAGTGGTGGTGCACAATGAGCTATGAATATCGAGGATAGCGCAGTAGCGGCGTCGGCGGGCACCTGGCGCGCTCTCTGGTCCTCGCACATGCTCGGGCGCTTTCTGTTGCTGTGCCTGGGCGTGTGGCTGCATGCGGCCGACACACTGGTGACTGCAACCATCACGCCGTCGATCGTGGATGAGATCGGCGGCGTGGCCTATGTCAGCTGGATGATCTCGCTGTACCAGGTGGGCGCCATCATCGCCGGCGCCGCCTCCGCCGTGCTGTGCCAGCGCCTGACCCTCAAGCGCGTGCTGCTGGCCGCGGCCCTGATGTATGGCATCGGCTGCATCATCGCGGCGATCGCCGGCCAAATGGCGATGTTGCTGGCGGGCCGATTCATCCAGGGGATCGGCGGCGGCCTGCTGTTGTCGCTGTGTTACCTGGCCATCCAGCAGTGGTTCGCGCCTGCACTGTGGGGCCGGCTGTATGGCATCAACGCCTTCATCTGGGGCGCGGGCTCGTTGCTCGGCCCGCTGATCGGCGGCGTGTTTGCAAGCCTGCACGCCTGGCGCATGGCCTTCTGGCTATTCGCGCTGCAGGCGGCAATTCTCTGGCTGCTGGCCGCGCGCTATCTGCCCGCCGAGCGGCGCACGGAGCAGCGCGCGCCAAGCATCGATTGGCCGTTGCGACCGCTGCTGATCCTGTTGCTTGCCACGTTGATCATTGCGCAAAGCGGAGTCACGGGCAGCTCGATGCTGGCCCTGTTCGGCTGCGTGTCCGGCGCGCTGCTGCTCTACCTCGCAGCGCGGCTGGATCGTCGCGCGAACGCGCGGCTGTTACCTGGTCAGCTGCTCGATGTGCGTGCGCCCATCGGCGCGGGATTGCTGATGGTGTTCGCCCTTTCGGTTGCGACCACGGGCTTCTGGGCGTACGGACCATTGATACTCAAGGTCCTGTTTGCCACCAATCCACTTTTCTCAGGCTACGCGCTGGCCGCCGAGGCTTTGGCGTGGAGCCTGGCGACGATGGCCGTATCGGCCGCTCCCATATCGGCCGATAAGCTACTCATCCGCGCAGGCGCCGTGGCCGTGTCGATTGGCGCAGCGGGTTTCGCCTGGGTGGTACCCGCCGGATCGCTGGTGGGCATCGTGGCCTGCTCACTGTTGCAGGGCGTCGGATTTGGCCTGTTCTGGCCGGCCGTGGTGCACCGCCTGGTGCGCCATGCGAGCCCGGACGAGAAGGATCTGGCGGCTGCATCGCCGTCGACGATCCAGCGTATCGGCTATGCGCTCGGCACGGCGATGGCGGGTATCGCCGCCAACCTTTGTGGACTTGCCGAAGGGGTCTCGGCCGCGGCGGCACGATCGGCGGCATTCTGGGTTTTTGCCGCCTTTATTCCAGTACTGGCAGCGGCGCTGTTCGGTGCATGGCGCTTTACGGCGCAGCCGATGGCGGCCTCAGAGCCGCTTCATCGTAAGTAGCGATCGAACCATGCCAGAGTGCGCGCATCCAGATCCGCGAGACGCTGCGGATCGTGAATGTGATGGCCCTCGTCCGGATAGATGACCGTCATCGAGGGTCGTCCAAGCACTTTCAGCGCGTGACCAAACTCCAGGGTTTGGGCCGGCGGACATTCGATGTCCGAGCCACCCACATAGCTGAATGTCGGCGTGTGCACCTGGCGGATGAAATTGATGGCCGATGAGGCAGCGTAGATCGCAGGGTCGTCGTACACAGAGGCACCGAAGAATGGAATCATCCATTCATCGATGCCATTCTCGCCGTAGTAGGACTGCCAGTTGCTGATGCCGGCTCCGGCCACCGCGACCTTGAAGCGATCGGTCTGTGTAACCGCCCACATGGTCATGAAGCCGCCATAGCTGCCGCCGGTGATGCCGAGGCGATCCGGATCGGTGAGTTCCAGGGTGGCTACGGCGTCGAGACCGGCGAGAATATCGCGCAGATCCCCGTGTCCGAAGTCGCGCACATTGGCGGCGACGAAAGCCTCGCCCGCACCGAAACTGCCGCGCGGGTTGGGCATGAAGAGCGCATAGCCGTGCCGGATCAGCGTCTGCGCCTGACTGGCTTCGATGAATCGTGGCCGGAACGCGGCAGCCGGGCCGCCGTGCACGATCGTGATCAGCGGCGGCCGCTTAAGGCCGGATTCGGGTAGCGCAAGCCAGCCCTGCACGCTGAACTGATCACTCCTCCAGCTCACCGAACGCACCGGGAAGTGCGTTTCGAGCCCGGCATTGAGGCGCGTCAGGTCGCGCCATTTTCCCATCCCGCCCAGTTCGATTTCGGGCGGCTGATTGAAGGATTGGTGCACCAGCGCCATCTGCGTTCCGGGGCAGGCAGCCGAGGAGGCACCGTCGGCATGAGTCGGTGTGCCGCCGATCACTTCCTGTCCCTGCCAGAGGAGGGTGCCGGCCGATGCGGTGACACCGCCGCCGAAGTCGACCAGTTGCGACAGCCCGCCAGCCTGCGTGGCCGCCTCGATGTGGCCTCGACAATTCCAGCGCAACGAGATTACCGACGCATCGAGCTGCGGCGTCACCGCCGTGACGAGCCCGCCTGAGACAGGCACGGTGTAGATATCGCCACCCGTGGAACCAAAGTCGCTCATGAGTCCGACGATGAAGGCGACCCGTTGTCCATCACGGGACACGCGCGGCACGGCGAGTTGTTGTTGTGCGTTGAGGGGCGCGAACAGCACGCGAGCGGTCGCATCGTCGCGCCCGAAGGCATAGAGCCGCGCGACCCACCAGTTGCGATCGCCATCACCGGGGGCCGCAGTGGCCACGAAGCCGCGACCATCCGGTGTCCAGTCGTACTCGTAGACGAACAGGTCCGCCGGAGATATCCAGCGCAGCTGGTTCTGTTCGAGTACTGCGATGCGCTGTTCGAGCGGCGCGGCATCCAGGTCCCCGACCAAAGCCGCGCCGGCTTCCACCGCGCCGGGCTCCTTGCGCGCATTCTCGACCGCGAGCATGGCGAGCTGGCCGTCGGAGCTGTAACGCAGCGCCTGGATGGTGCCGTTGAACGCGAGCAGCTGCGCCAATGCACTGCCGTCCGGATTGACCTGGAACAGAGAGCGCGCGTGCGTCTGCGGATCGCGCAGTGCAAAGGTCAGACGGTGCGAATCGGGAGTCCAGGTGGGGAAGGAGGGCCAGCAGCCGCGCGGCTGGCTGCATGGCAGTTTGACCGTGACGCTACTGCGCGCGTCAGCCGTACGGATCACCAGATCTCGCGCCACCGGCTCACCGCCGTGGGGCGCGTTGTCACCTTCGATGGACGCTACGTAGCGGCCATCGGGTGACAGGCTCACCTGCAGGAAGCTGTGGACGGCGCGCGGCGGCTGTTGTGCGGAGGCCTCGGCGGCGCACAGAAGAGCGGCCGCAGCCAGCGGCAGTCGAAGCAAGTGCTTGTTTAGCATGACCCTCTGGCAATTATGCATGGGACGGGCGCGGCTGACGCTTGATTTCGGGTACCGCCGTCATTAATATCTGCCTAGGCAGTAAATGTATAGGCAGTAACTGTCCAGGCATTAAATGTCCGAGCAGCATTATCACCCGCAGACGTATACGGTCCGCAATAGCGTCGGCTACCTCATCAAGCGTGCCTATGCGCTGATGCTGGACAGCCTTGAGCCCGCCTTCGTTGAGCACGGCTTCACTTACATGCAGTACGTGGTGCTGATGCAGCTGCGATCCGGGGAAGCGGTCAACCAGCGCGATTTCTGCCGCACCTATCGCCACGACAGCGGTGCTTTTACGCGCGTCATCGATCAGCTCGCCGAACGGGGCCTGGTTGAGCGTGAGCGCAGCGCCGAGGATCGGCGCAAGGTCAATCTGCACCTGACGCCCGCCGGGCATGCCACCTGCCAGGAGCTGATCCCGCTGGTGGTCGAGAAGCTCAATGTGGCGGTGGCGGATTTCTCGCGTGCGGAACTGGACGAGATGACTCGCCTGATCGGCAAGTTCATCGCCGGCATGCAGGGCGTGACATGAGCCGGCGCCTGCGTCGCCGCGCGTGGGTGGCCTCCAGCGTGCTGATCGCCACCGGTGTGGTGATCGCCACCTTGCTGGGCGGCTGCGTGCTGCCGCCGAAGGATTCGCGGCGCGAGCCGGCCATCGAGACACACGAGCTGGGCCTGACTGCCGCCGAGGTGACACCCGCCGGCGAGCAGTGGTGGAAGACATTCGATGACGCCCAACTCGACGCCCTGATCGAGCAGGCGCTCTTGGCCAATCCATCGCTGAAGGAGGCCGCGGCGCAGCTGCGCGCCGCGCAGGCCGCGGTCGACGCCGCCCATGCGGGCCTTTACCCCAGGGCAAAATTCAGCGGCAGCGCGCTGCGCCAGCATGCTCCCGAGAACTACATCATTCCGCCGCCGCTGGCTGACAGCGACTTCTGGATGGCGCAGGTTGGCGCAACGCTGTCCTGGGATATCGATTTCTGGGGGCGGCAGGCCGACGCGGTGGCACAGGCCCGGGCCCTGGCCGGCGCGGCCGATTTCGAGCGCGAGAATGCGCGCCTGCTGGTGGCCGCATCGCTGGTGCAGGCCTATGTCGGCCTTTATCGCGCCGATGCGCTGGTAGACATTGCCGTGCAATCGGAAGGGCAGCGGCAGCACATCCTGGACCTGACACGCCAGCGAGTCGCAGCCGGGCTCGATACGCGCCTCGAGCTGCGCGAGGCCGAGAGCGAGCTGCCGCAGGCCCGGGTCGAACGCGCGCAGGCGCAGAACCAGGCCGATCTGGCGGTACACGCGCTGGCGATGCTCGCCGGACGCGGCGTCGACGGCTATGCGGGAATTTCGCGGCCGCAGCTCAATCCCGACGCGGTATTGCCGCTGCCGGAGCAATTGCCGATCAACCTGCTGGCCCGGCGGCCCGACGTGCTTGCCGCGCGTCTGCGCGTGGAGAGTGCCGATGCGCAGCGACGCGCCGCACGCGCGGCGTTCTATCCCGATGTGAGCATAACCGCACTGGCCGGGGTCGCCTCGTTTGGACTCAGCAACCTGTTTCAGGCAAATGCCCGCGGGTTCGGCGTCGGACCGGTGGTGTCGCTGCCGCTGTTCGATGCCGGCAAATTGAGCGCGCAGTACCAGGGCAGCGAAGCGTCCATCGATAGCGCGATCGCCCTGTACAACGACACCGTGCTGCGAGCCGTGCAGCAGAGTGCGGATGAACTCTCGCGCATCGAGGCGCTCACGCGCGAGCGCGTCGACCAGCAGGCGACGCTCGATGCGGCCGAGGACGGTTATCGCATCGCCGAGGAGCGTTACCGCGCTGGTCTTGCCGGCTATCTCTCGGTGCTCAGCGCCGAGACGCAGGTGCTCAGTGCGCGCCGCCAAAGCGTGCAGATCGTGTCCGACCTGGCGTTGGCGCGAGTGAATCTATTGCTGCAGCTTGGCGGCAGCTTCGACCCCCAGAAACACGCTTCGCGGATCTCCCCATGAGTACGCCCAACCCCACCGCCAATCCGAATCCCACTTCCAATCCGCCCGCGCCCGCGCCCGCGCCCGCGCCGGCGCCTGCGCCTGCGCCGCGCAGGAACAACGGTGCACGGCGCCTCGGCCTGGGTTTGCTCGCGCTGGTGGTCGTGCTCGGCCTGATCGCCTATGGCTTCTACTGGTTCGGCCATGCGCGCTATTTCGAGTCCACCGACGACGCCTACGTCAACGGCGATGTCGTGCAGGTCAGCAGCGAGCAGCCGGGCACGGTCCTCGCCGTACACGTCGATGACACGCAGCCGGTGACGGCCGGCGCTGCGCTCGTGGATCTGGATCCTGCCGATGCGCGGGTCGCCATGAGCAACGCCGAAGCGGAACTGGCGCGGACGGTCCGCCAGGTGCGCGGGCTGTTTGCGCAGGATTCGCAGTTGCGCGCACAGATCGAGCAGCGCGAATCGGCCCTGGCGACCGCCGAGTCGGATCTGAAGCGCCGACAGGGCCTGCTGGATGACGGCGCGATCTCCGGCGAGGAACTCTCGCACGCGCGCGACAACGTCATATCGACGCGCGCCGCGGTCGCTGCCGCGCGCGAACAGCTGGCACAAACCGTGGCGCAGACGCAGGGTACCCGCATCGACAACCACCCCCAGGTGTTGGCCGCGGCGGCGGCCGTGCGCAACGCCGCACTGGCACTGCATCGCACTCACCTGGTGGCGCCCGTCAGCGGTGTGATTGCCAAGCGCAATGTGCAGGTAGGCCAGCGTATCGCCGCAGGCACGCCTTTGCTGGCGGTGGTGCCACTCGATGATGTGTGGATCGATGCCAACTTCAAAGAAGGGCAGCTGGCGCGGATGCGCGCCGGGCAGGCTGTCACCGTCGACACCGATGTCTATGGCGGCAAAGTCGAGTTCCACGGCCACCTGGTCGGCTTTGGCGCGGGCAGCGGTAGCGCCTTCGCCTTGCTGCCGGCGCAGAACGCCTCGGGCAACTGGATCAAGATCGTACAGCGGGTGCCGGTGCGCGTGCTGCTCGATCCGCAGGAGCTCAAGTCCCACCCGTTGCGAATCGGCCTGTCGGCGCGCGTGAACGTGGACCTGCGCGACAGTTCGAGCGAGCAGGCCTCGGGTGTCGTGCGCAATACGCCGCAACCCGTGCAGGACAGCGCCGGCGATGACCCTGAGGTCGAGTCGCAGATCGCGCGCATCATCGCCGAGAACTCGGGCCCCAACGCAGGCGCCTGAGCCATGCCTGAACTTCGCAGCGGCCTGCTGGGAATTACGGCGCTCGCGCTGGCGCTCGGCACCTTCATGCAGGTGCTCGACACCAGCATTGCCAACGTTTCAATTCCCACCATCGCCGGCGACCTGGGCGTGAGTTCCGACCAGGGCACCTGGGTCATCACTTCCTTCGCGGTCTCGAACGGCATCTCAGTGCCTCTGACCGGCTGGCTGATGCAGCGTTTCGGCGTGGTGCGCACCTTCGTGCTGTCCGTAATCGCCTTTACCGCCGCCTCGCTACTCTGTGGTCTCTCCTGGAGCCTGCCCTCGCTGATCGTGTTCCGCGTGCTGCAGGGCGCGGTGTCGGGTCCGATGATTCCGGGCAGCCAGGCGTTGCTGCTGATGATCTTTGGCCCGGCGCGCCGCGGTGTCGCGCTGGCGATCTGGTCGGTGACGGCGCTGGTCGGACCCATCGCCGGTCCGGTGCTCGGCGGCTATATTTCTGATAACTACAACTGGCCCTGGATCTTCCTGATCAATGTGCCGGTGGGCATCGTCTGTGCGCTGATCTGCTGGCGCAACCTGCGCTCACAGGAGACACCCACGCGCAAGCTGCCCGTCGATGTGGTCGGTATCGGCCTGCTGGCGCTCTGGGTGGGTGCGTTGCAGATCATGCTCGACAAGGGCAAGGACCTGGACTGGTTTCATTCAACCCCGATCGTGGTGCTGGGACTGGTGACCGCAGTCGGCTTCGTGGCCTGGCTTATCTGGGAGCTCACCGAGGAGTCTCCGATCGTGGACCTGTCGCTGTTCAAATCGCGCAGCTTCGCGATCGGCACGCTGGCGCTGTGCCTGGGGTATGCGGTCTTCTTCGGCAACGTGGTGCTGATGCCGCTGTGGCTGCAGGAACAGATCGGCTATACGGCGACCTGGGCAGGACTGGTGGCCGCACCGAGCGGCGTGGTGGCGGTGCTCGTGTCGCCGTTCGCCGGCCGGCTCAGCTCGCGCATGGATTCGCGCTGGCTCGCCAGTGCCGCTTTCCTGTTCTTCGGCATTTCCTATTTCATGCGCTCGCACCTTACGGCCGATGCGAGCTTCCTGGCCTTCATGCTGCCGCAGCTGGTGCTGGGCGTGGCCATGGGCGTGTTCTTCATTTCCATGCTGTCGATCGCGTTCGATCGGCTGCCGCCTCAGCGGGTGCCAGCCGCCTCGGGCCTGTCGAACTTCCTGCGCATCGTGGCAGGCGGATTTGCCACTTCGCTGTTTACGACCTTCTGGGATCGGCGCGAAACGCTGCACCAGTCCCGGCTGGTGGAGCTGGCAACGCCCTACGATCCGTCCTTCGCGCAGACATTCTCGCAGCTGCATGGGCTAGGGCTCAGCGATCAGGCCGCGGCCGGCCTGATCACGCGTGGTGTCATCGGCCAGGGGTACCTGCTGTCCTCGCTGGATCTGTTCTATATCTCGGGCTGGATTGCCCTGGCACTGATTCCGCTGTGCTGGCTGGTGGTACGGCCGGCGGGCAGTGGCGCAACCCACGCCGCGGCCGACTGAGCAGGCAGGCTGACTAAAGCGAGGCGGTCGTTCCGGCCAGGCGTGGATGCGTGCCGCGCTGCGCGGCCGCGAAAGCATCGACGAACATGCGATGTGCCGATTGCCAGCGCCGCTGGGAGTCAAGCAAAACCAACCAGACGCGGTGACCGGACTGCTCGGCCACGGCAATCAGGCAGTGACCCGCTTGGGCCGTGTAGCCGGTCTTCAGGCCCATGACCCCGTCGAGACGGCCGAGCAGCTGATTGGTGTTGCGGAACTTAAGCTCATGTCCGCGGCCCGTCTCGATGCTGGCTTCCTCGCGCGACACGATGCGCGCAATCCGCGGATCGGAGTGCGCCGCGCGTGCCAGGCGCAGCAGGTCATTGACTGTCGAATACTGCTCGTCGGCATCGAATCCGCAGGGATGAACGAAGTGGGAGTCGCTCATGCCGATCTGTCTGGCCTTGGCATTCATGCGTCCGGCAAAGGCTTGCGGGCTGCCAGCCGTGTTTTCCACCAGCACCATGCAGGCATCGTTGGCCGAATGCATGAGCATGGCCGTGAGGGCGTCGCCCGCGGAGACCGTATCGCCCGTGTGCAGGCCAACGCGGGGGTGCGTGATGTGGGCGGCGGTGTGGCTGACATCGAACTGCGCGTCCGGGTGCCAGTCCGAATCCAGCAGCACCAGCGCGGTCAACAGTTTGGTCAGGGAGGCCGGGGCGCGGCGCTTGTCCATATTTCGACCCCAGAGCAGCTCACCGTCGACGACGACAGCGTAGGCGACGGCAGCCTGGGGATAGGGGTCCAGGCCTTTGTCACGCGGTACCGCCCAGGCGCTACCGCAAGTGAGAAACAGCGCACAGGCAAGGATCAAACCGAGGGGTCGGCGATTCATAGTGGTTTCGAGACTCTCCCTGACCTCGACGCGCAGTGTAGCTGCGTGCGCGCCCAAACGATAGATACTGGATCACAATGATGTGGAAAGACGTTGATGCAGAAGGCCGTTGACGGGCGCGAGCCGGGCGTCGAGCATAGCCGCAGCATGAACAGCCCCGCGCTCCGCTATACCCCTGTGGCGATCTTCCTGCACTGGACTATCGCCGCCTTGATCCTTTTCAACCTGTCGGTGGGATTCTTCATGGAGGGGTTTGCGCGCCCGCTCAAGGATCTCGTGGTGCCGCTGCACATCTCCTCGGGCATCACGATCCTGGCGCTGACGCCGCTGCGAATCCTGTGGCGCCTGTCGCATCGCCCACCGCCGCTGCATGCGGAACTGGCGCCGTGGGAGCGCGCTGCGGCACATGGGGCGCATGCGCTGCTCTACGTGCTGATGCTGGCGATGACGCTTACCGGCTGGTCCATCATCTCGGCGCATCCGCCCAACCCGCACGGCGGACCCAAGTACTTCGGGCTGTTTCATCTGCCGCCTATCGGACCACTATCGCAGCTGGAAGCCACCGCGCAGAAGGCGGCGCATGAACGCTTCGTGGAACTGCATTCCATCGGCGCCTGGATCTTTCTTGGACTGCTGGCGCTGCATATCGCCGGCGCGCTCAAGCATCAGCTCGTCGACCGACACGCCGAGCTGGCACGAATGGGGTTGGGCCGCGCGGGCCGATAATGGCCAGACTGCACACGCCGACCCTGATTGCGATCGCCGCCATCGCCTACGTGCTCGCCGTGGGGCTGCACGAGCATCTCGGCCACGCCACGGCATGCGCGCTGCTCGGTAGCCATCCGCTCGAGCTCGGTGCCTTCTATGTGAACTGCGATGACTCGCGCCTGAGCAGCGCCGCGATTCGAGTCGTGGCGCTGGCGGGCCCCTGCGTGAGCCTGTTGACCGGTATCGTGAGCCTGCTGCTGCTGCCGCATCTGCCGCGTGAGGCATCGCGGGGGTTCTACTTTTTGTGGCTGCTCGGCACCATCGCATTGATGGGTGCCGCCGGCTATCCGCTGTTCTCGGGAATCGCAGGGATCGGTGATCTGGGAACCGGCGCCGATGGAGCTTTGCGCGGTGTGCATCCCGAGTGGCTCTGGCGCATCGCCTTGACCGCGCTGGGTGTGCTCAGTTACCTCGGAGTTGTCGCACTGTCGGTACGGCTGATCGCGCCGCGCCTGGATGGCGATGCCGAGGCGCGTGTGCGCCTGGGCAGCCGGGTAAACCTGATCGCTTATTTCAGCGGCGCCACGGTCTACCTGCTCATCGGCCTGCTCAATCCCTCAGGGCTCGTCATCCTGCTCGAGTCAGTGCTGCCATCGAGTCTTGGCGGCACCTCCGGTCTGGTCTGGATGATGCAATGGCTCGATCGCCGCAACCCCCCCACCGGTCCCGCATTGAGCATTACCCGCAGCCTGGGATGGATGCTGGCGGCCTGCGTGATCACGATCGCCTATGCCCTCATCCTGGGCCCGACACTGCATCCATGGAGGAATTAATGATCGATGGAAATCGTGTGCGCCGTGTCGCGAACTGGGCCGCGCGGCTGTTCGGTTCCGCGGCAACGGTGGCTACAGCCGCGGCTGGTGCAGCGTCGCTGCCGGCGGTCGAATCCGAAGCCGGCATGGTCGTCACTTCGCAGCACTACGCCTCGGAAGCCGGCGCCACCGTGCTGCGTCAGGGTGGCAACGCCATCGATGCCGCTGTCGCGGTCGGCTATGCGCTGGCGGTCACGCATCAATGCTGCGGCAATCTCGGCGGCGGCGGGTTCATGGTCATTCATCTGGCCGATGGCCGGGACACATTCATCAATTTCCGCGAGCGCGCGCCGCTGGCCGCCAGCGCGGGGATGTACCTCGACTCGCATGGCAACGCCATCGCGGATAAGAGCATCAATGGCTATCTGGGGGTGGGCACGCCCGGTACCGTGATGGGTCTGGAAACCGCGCGCGAGAAGTACGGCACCTGGAAACGTGAAGCGCTGATCGCTCCCGCGATTCATCTGGCTGAAGAGGGCTTTACCCTAACCCGCGGCGATGTGGATGTATTTGCGGAGGGCAACGAGGCTTTTCGCGCGCAGCCGAATGTCGCACGCGTATTCCTGCGGAATGGGGCGCCGCTGCAGCCCGGTGAGCACCTGGTGCAGAAGGATCTGGCGCGAACCTTGCGCGCGATCAGCGAGTCGGGCACACAGGCGTTCTATCACGGTGCCATTGCCGAGGCCGTGGTGGCCGCGAGCCGCGCCAACGGCGGGTTGCTCGAGCTCGATGATTTTGCTTCCTACACGGTCACCGAATCGAAGCCGTTGAGCTGCAGCTATCGCGGCTATACGGTGCTATCCGCGCCGCCGCCGAGTTCAGGCGGCGTCACGCTGTGCGAGATGCTGCGTATCCTGGAGGGCTATCCGCTGCACGCGCTCGGATATCACTCCAGCGAATCGCTGCACGCGCTGACTGAGGCCATGCGCTACGGCTACCGTGATCGCAACACTTATCTGGGCGATCCCGACTTTGTCGACAATCCCATCGACCGGCTGCTATCCGACGCGCACCTCAGGGAAATCCGCGCGCAGATCCGGCCGCATCGCGCCGGTGTCTCGCGTGTGTCGGATGCATTGGGGACCGCCAGCGAACATGCCGAGACGACTCATTACTCGATCGCCGATCGCGCCGGCAACGCGGTGTCGGTCACTTACACGATCAACGATAGTTTTGGCGCCAAGGTGATCGCGGGCGATACCGGATTCTTTCTGAACGATGAAATGGATGATTTCACGGCCAAACCCGGCGCACCAAACCTCTACGGACTCATCCAGGGCAAAGCGAATGCGATTGCGCCGGGCAAGCGACCCTTGAGCTCGATGACACCGACCATGCTGCTGAAGGATGGCCACCCCGTTCTAGTCGTCGGCACGCCGGGGGGATCGCGTATCACCACCACCGTGCTGCAGGTCATCGTCAATGTCATCGACTACGGCATGAGCCTGCAGGAGGCGGTCGATGCACCCAGAATCCATCATCAGTGGCTGCCCGATACGCTGGCGGCCGAACCGTTCGCGCTATCGGAAGACACGGTGGCGGCGCTCACGCGCATGGGATATCGCGTAGTACCGCTCGCGCCCTGGGGCGCCGGCAATGCGGTGGAGGCCATCGCCATCGCGGGCCGATTCTATGGAGCGAGCGACCCACGCGCGCCAGCCGGATCGGCCGCTGCGCCCTGATGTCGGCCGAGCGATCTATCGGTGTCTGTACGCCGGCGGATTACGCCGCCGTCATCGATCTGGTGAATGCGGCCTATCGCGGCCAGGGCGGCCAGAACGGCTGGACGCATGAGATCGGGCTGGTCGATGGCCTGCGAATCACCTCGGACCGACTGCGTGGGATTCTCGTGGGAGAGGGTGAACCGATCATCTATCTGCTGCGCGAGGCCGATGTGCTGCGAGCTTGCGTACATGTGGAGAACTCTCGCGGCCGGTCGGGCGAACCCGCCTGCCACATCAGCATGCTGGCCGTTCGGCCCGGGCTGCAGGATCAGGGCCTGGGTCGCCTCATGCTCGACTACGCCGAGGTGCAGGGCCGTACCCGCGGCGCACAACTGGCACGTATGACGGTGGTGTCGGTGCGCGAAAGCCTGATCGCCTGGTACGAGCGACGCGGCTATCGGCGCACCGGCGAGACGCAGCCCTTTCCCTACGATGACCCAATGTTCGGCGCGCCCCAGCGGCCGGATCTCGAATTTGTCGTGCTCGAGAAAAAACTGGAGACCTGAGAGTAGCCATGGCCCCCGACTATCGCATCGACGCTGAGATCTTTCGCCTCTATCCCGGTTACCGGCGCGGGCTCGTGCTTGGGCAGCGATTGCGCAATGGTCCCTCCAGCGCAGGCCTCATCCAAGAACTGCGGACGCAGGAAGCTGCGTTGCGTGATCGCGTCCAGGGTAACCCGGCCGAACATCCTCGCATTGCCTCCTGGCGGGAGGCCTACCGCCGTTTCGGCGCGCGGCCTTCGGACTTCCGCTCCTCGATCGAGGCGCTGGCGCGACGTGTGCTGCGAGGTGATGCCTTGCCCAGCATCAACGCGCTGGTGGATATCGGCAATCTGATCTCGCTGCGCTGCCTCGTTCCTGTCGGCGTGCATCCGGTGCCGGCGGGCGAGGGCTTGCTGTGTCTGCGCCTCAGTGAACCGGCCGACAGCTTTCTGCCGCCGGATGGTGCTGCTGCCGAGGCACCCGAGAAGGGAGAGGTCGTCTTCGTGCAGGAGAACTCAGTGCTCACGCGGCGCTGGACCTGGCGACAGAGCGCCCTGACACTGACGCTGCCTGAAACCACGGCCGTCTTCTTCAACATCGATGCGCTGCAAGGTGTGCCGGATGAGGAAATGAATGCGGCCGCAGCCGACATCGGGCAACTGGTGCGTGAGCATTGCGGCGGCGATATCGATGCCACGGTGCTGCGCGACAGCGCCCCCAGCTGGCGGCCAACCTATCGGACAGCCACCTAGCCGTTGAACGCACGCGCGCGGATGTCGGCATACCAGCGTTCGGCATCGCGCGAGGTCGCCGCCGCCGCGCCAGTGTCGAGCTCGACCCCCGGCGAGGACGCCGGCACCGGCGCGACGATGTGTCCATCGACGATGGTGAAATGTCCCGGAAAAGCCAGCGCCCACTCGGGGCTGACACGCGCGTAGCAGACACTGTCGAAGGCCTCTGGCGCCACCTCGCGTCCGTTGAGCAGGCCGGCGATGGCGCGAGCGCAGTGCCGGGCCTGGCTCAGTGCCGCCGACGCGGACTTTGGCATGGCATCGGCAATACAGGCATCGCCGATCACATGTACATGGGGAAGCAAGGTCGACTCGAAGCTGCGCGGATCAATGGGGCACCAGCCGTGGTCCGAGGCGAGGCCCGTCAAGGGCGCCAGTTCTCCGGGAGCCTGCGGTGGAATGATGTTGGCAACGGCCGCCCGATGCGAGCCGTCTTCGGTGAACAGCGTCATCGTCCCCGTGTCGACCCGGACGACCGTGCCACCCCGGGTCATGGGAATCCATTCGATCATATTGGAGTAGAGCCGGCTCCAGGCATCGGTGAACAGCGGCTGCTTGGGGAAATAATTGTTGCCGTCGAGGATCAGGATCTTGGAGCGCGGTTTATTTTCCTTCAGGTAGTGCGCGATGAGGCTCGCGCGTTCATATGGCCCCGGCGGACAGCGCATGAATCCCGATGGCACGCTGATCGCGACGACACCGCCATCCGGCATGGCGCGCAGTTGGCTTGCGAGCAGCGAGGTCTGTTCCCCGGCCTGCCATGCATGCGGCATGGCCCTGGCAGCCTCGGGCCCGAGCCCTTCGATGCGCTCCCATAGAAAACGGATGCCGGGCGCGACCACGAGTCGGTCGTATGACAGCGTGTCGCCCGACGTCAACCGCAAGCGGCGATGCGCGGCATCGATGCGATCGACGCGGCCGGTGGTGCAGCCCACGCCAGCACGCGCGAGCCCGCTGCGCGACACTTCGATCGATGGCATGGCGCGCCAGCCGACGATGACCTCGTTGCTCATCGGACAGGTGGTGTAGCGCTCGATCGGATCGATCAGATGGACGTCGATACCGGGATCGAGGCGCCGCAGCTCGAGCGCGCAGGCGGCGCCGGCAAAGCCACCGCCCGCGACCAGCACGCGCGGGGCAGCCCGCGCGCGTGCCGCCGATGCGACGCGCGCGAGGCCCGTTGCCGCACCCGCGGCCGCCCAGGAAGCCATCCGCAGCCAGCGGCGGCGATTCATGGGCGACCTATTTCCATTCGAGCTGCTGATAGACGCGCGTGACGTTGCGCGGGTGAGTGCTGTCCCAGAGCAGCCACTGGGGTTTCTCGGATGCCGCCACGCCATCGATTGCCTCCGGCAGCGACTGGCCCAGATCGATCGCCGATCTCACGCCCTCGAGCAGCGCGCGCAGGTAGCGTCGCTCGGGCACGAGCGCGGATTCGAGGTCGGTGCTGAGCGGCCCATGTCCCGGAACGGCACGCTTGACCGGGAGGCGAGCCAACGCATCGATGACGGCAAGCCAGCCGCTGACGTCACCGTCCACGGCCGGTAGGCGCTCCCTGAAAAGCAGGTCTCCGGTGAATAGCGTGCGGGTCGATTCATCGAGCACGGTCAGGTCGCAATCGGTGTGTGCCACCGGCCAGGCGCGCAGTTGTAGGTGGCGGCCCCCCAGATCCAGCTCGAGGCTCTCCTGCACCCGCTGATCCGGGGCAATGATCTGCTTTGCGGTGGCCGGTGCGTCAAGATCTTCAGGGTAATGCTGCAGGAAGTAGAGCCGGTTGCGCGCGATGGCCTCGGGCAGTGCCGCGTGTCCAACGAAGCTGGCATGAGAGCCCGTAAAGGCGGCATTGCCGAGCACGTGATCCACGTGGACGTGGGTGTTGATGACGTAGCAGATGGGCGTTTGCGTGCGCTGCCTGATCGCCGCCAGCAGCGCGCGCCCGACCCGCACCGAACCGCCGGTATCGATGACGGCCACGCAACGGCTTCCGACAACGAAGCCAATGTTGGCAATGTCGTCGTGGCCCGGCGCCTCAAGATCCAGCGGCTGTCCGAAATGAACGAAGACGCCGGGGGCGACCTGCTGGATCTGGAAGGGAGCGGCAAACGCCGTTGAATTGGTGGCGGCGCCGAGCAGCCACAGCGCCAAGGCCCAACGCGGCCCGCGCATCGGCTAGCGCGGCGTTACAGCCGCGTCGCTGATGGTTTCACCCGCGCCCGCGGAACCGTGCCAGTTAGCGTTGAAGTGCGCATCATGGGAGTCGGTGACTTCGACACTCAGCGGTGCCGGCAGCGCCGAATCGGACGCGATGCGCAACGTGGGGTTCTCGCTCAGGGAGATGCCGGCATCGACATCCATGATCGGGTGCCCATTGCTGCTGAAACGGATGTGCGACACATAGTGCGGCGGAATCGGATTACCGCTCAGCGGGTCGATCTGGAATCCGGAATTGTTGGGATGACGGATGGCGATCTGCAACGAGCGCCCATCCGCTGTGTTGTGGAAGCGGATTTCGCCCAGCGTGCCGCCCGCGGCGGGACTGGGTGCAGCCGAACAGCCTCCGGCGGCATTGACCCAGGTGCTGTGCATCTGCAACTGGCCATCCGTGGTCTCGGCGATCGCGCGAATGGAGGTCCAGCGATCCACGCGTACGCGCATGCCGATTTCGGCGACGCGCGCCCCTTCGGCAAAGTCGAATGTCGAGGCAACGGGGGAGGGGTTATTGTCGATGAACACGCGCAGCTGCCTGATATGCCCGATATCCGCGGCACCAAAGCGCAGCGTCAGTGCCGTTGCGGTTGGATCCGGCGTGTTGGACGGTGCCTCGAGCGTAAAGGCGGCCGTGTCGGCGATGGTGAGTTCGCGCTCGCCGTAATATTGGGTTCGCAAGTTGGGCCAGGCGTCATCGGTGGGATTTTGACTCTCCGCAGGCGCCACGGCCGAGGCCGCCAGTAGCACAGTCGATGCAAGCGGCAGCGTTGCGAACCTCGGCCAGCGTCGGGTATTCATGTCCCTATTCTAACGCCAGCGCGGCTACCGGGCGTCAAAAAAGGATTTAACCGCGCCCAGGCAAAATGGGGGCACCAGGGTGGTGTGATAAGCCGTTTCCACAGCCTCGTAGCCGCCGTCAGTGGCGCCCTGGGCGATGGCGAGAGCCGCCACGGCATCCTTGGCGATTTCAAATTGGGTCTTCACCGTGGAATACGGGTCGCCGCTGGCCACCGAAGCGTCCAGATCGAGCACGGTCAACGGCACGGCCGCGGACTGTCCCAACCAATAGTTCTGCTCGAGCTGCGCGTTGAACCAGAAAACCTCCGGGTCCTGGTCGCCGCCGCAGAGCAGGACGGGTGCCGAGGGCAGCCAGTTGCGCAGGTCGTTTTGCTTGAGCGCCGCACGCATCGCCAGCCCCGGCGATGCCGCGGGAACGCCCGTGGTGACGGTCGGAAACGCGCCGTCCGGGTTGGCCTGCTCATCGGTAAGCCAGGCCAGGCGATAGGAATTCGTTATGAGATTGCCGGCACCGAAGCCGAGTGCAAATACCGGCGCCAGATCCGTCGGAATTGTTGCGGGCGTGAGCGCCGCATAGGCCGGCGCCGGTGGGGTCGAGCTGAAGAGCGCGAACTGCGGCAGCTTGCCTTGCGCATAAAGCTCGCCCCGTGTCGATGTGGACGGAAACAAAGAATCGATGCCGGTGGCGTATGGCGCTTCGAATACTTCGGTCGGATCAGAGTAGATATCAGCATAGGAATGCTGGTAGGCCGTGAACAGCAGCGTACCGAGCACCGGCGCCTCGCCATTCACCTGGCCAGCGAAGATGGCATCGACGAAAGCTGCCAGCGCGTAAGGCCCGGACATGGGCGCGGATGCCGTCACGGCCATGCCGCGCGTTTGCATGGCGCGATGGGTTGCCAATGCGACATAGCCGCCCTGGGAGTAGCCGGTGATGAATAGCTTCCCCGAGTCCGATGTCGAAGAGGCGTCCGCCGTCGGCAGCGCACTGCGCGCTGCCGTCAGCGAGTCAATCATCTCGCCCGATTGCTGGTCAGCAACCAGGAAAGCGTCGTACGGCAGTGCCGAGGTGTCATAACCCACATAGTTGGGCGCCACGACGATATAGCCCTGGGATGCGAATGCGGCCGCGAGGAATATTCCTTCGGCATTCTGCTGGTTGGTGAGATCGGCGATGTTAAAACCGCGATCGGTCGACGTTCCATGCGCGTAGAGCACCACGGGGCGCGGGCCGGTGCAGCCGGAGTGGCTGCCGGTGGGCACCATCAGCGCGCCGGAGGCCGTAGTCGCTTCATTGGCGCCGCCGACCGTGGCGTATTCGATGTGATAGACCGCAATGTCGCACACCGGCGAGCCGACCAGGCTCAGCACCTGTTGGATCTGCTGATTGGACGCGCCCGTGAGCTGCAGCAGCATTTGCGCCGCAGTGATCGTCGTCAGCAGCTGCGGTGGTGTCTGCAGCAGCTGGCCAGCCGTCGGCGCCGGATCGGTGGCGGTGCTGCCTCCGCCTCCTTCAGAACCTCCATTGCAGGCGCTCAGCAGCGCCGACGCCATCAAAAGCGCCGCATACCGGGGTTGAATTCGCATGATTTACTGTAGCTTTGGAGACCGGCGCGGCCTGTAGCCGTCGCGCGGCAATGCCTGTAGGACAGAACTTGCGCGGGTGCGGCGATCAGCCCAGGGCGGAATGATACAGGCCGAGCAATTTGATCCAGGCGCGCTCGGCATCGGGCTTGTTGTAGATCGGCGTGCCATCGGCCTGCATCGGCATGTCCGCTATGCACCAGCCATGCTGGTCGCGCGGATAGACCTCGATTTCGGCCGACACCTTGGCGGCGGCGAAGGCTTCCCGCAGCTTGTCCTTGGCATCGGGCTGTTTCTGATCGTCACTGCCTGCCACTGCGATGTAGAGGCGCGCCTTGATGCTCGGGGCGAGCAGATGAGGGCTGTCCGGCTTCTCCGTGACCAGACCACCGCCGTGGAAGGAGGCTCCTGCGCCCACACGCTCGGGCACTGCCGCAGCCGTCCTGAGCATTTGCGGACCACCGAAGCAATAACCCTGCGATCCGATCTTTTTAGATTTGTTCACCTGGGGCTGTGCATCTAGAAAGGCGATATAAGCCTTGGCGTCCGATTCCACTGCACCAGGCGCACTGAGCGGCCCCGTCAGCGGCGGCAGCTTGGCGCGATCCGTCTCGCTCTGGAAGTTGAACGATGTCACATCCGTGAACACCGGTGCCTTGGCGGTGCGATAGAACGGATTGGGCACCAGCACGGTGTATCCGACCGAGGCCAGGCGTCGTCCGATGTCACGATAGACCGGTCGCAGTCCAAACACATCGGTCCATACCAGCACCCCTGGATGGCTGCCATTGGCGAGATGAAAAAACGCACCATCGCAACTGCCATCGGGTGTCGGAATGGTGACGTCGGTTTCGATCACGTTGGCGGCGGCAGCCGACATGGCACCGGTGCTGGCGGCAAGCCCAACCGCAGCGGACAATGTGACAAAATCACGGCGCGACCGGTCGTCCGGCGATGCGGCCTTCGAATTACGGTCTTGCCCCTCATGCGTCATGTGGCAGAGCCTAGCATGGTAATGCGGAACCTGTGTCCCAATGAGTACAGCCTCTGCGAGGGCAGCCTGGGCCGGGAGATTTGTGGGGAACTCGAGCAGGCGCTGCGGCGCGAGTGGCTGATAACCAATGGTATCGGCGGGTACGCCGCGGGCACGCTTGCCGGCTGCCAGACCCGCCGCTACCACGGCCTGCTCGTGGCTGCGACAGCCCCACCGGTGGGACGCACACTGTTTCTGGTGGACCTGGATGTCATCGCGGAAGTCTGCGGGCAGCGCTATGAGCTGGCGTGTCATGAGTACGACGGCGGCGTCATTCATCCGCAGGGCCATCGTCTGCTGCAGACTTTCCGGCTCGACGGCACGGTGCCAACATGGACATTCGCCTTGGGTCCAGCGCTACTGCTCCGGCGCGTGTTCATGGGGCGCGGACACAACACCACCTATGTGCAGTACAGCCTCGCGCGCGGTGATGCGGTTGTAACGCTGCAATTGCGACCGCTGTGCACGGCTCGTGATTATCACTGGCAGCGCCGCGGTGGGGCGGGTTTCGGCGTCATCGCGAGCCCGCAGGGCTGCCGCGTCGAAACCACGGACGGTCACCCTTCGCTCGCCATCACGACGGATCATGGGACGTTTCGTGAATCGCCCGATGTGCACTGGAATCTCTTCCATCGCGAGGAAGCCGAACGCGGCCTCGACACCACCGAGGACCTCTATTCTCCGGGGATATTTGAGATCCGCCTGGAGCCTGGCGGCAGCGTAGTGCTCTGCGCCACGATCGAATCGCAGGCGATGCCGGCAGCGGATGCGCTGGCCGGACTGCGTGCGCACGAGACCCTGCTGCTGAATTCGGCTGCCATGTCCGAGCCGATGTGGATTCGACGGCTCGTTCTGGCGGCTGATCAGTTCATCGTTGCACGGCCTCGAGCATCCTCCGACGGCAAGACCGTCATCGCCGGTTATCCATGGTTCGGTGATTGGGGCCGCGACACCATGATTGCCCTGCCGGGGCTGGCGCTGGCGACGGGCCGACCGGCTATCGCCGCGCAGGTTCTGCGTACCTTCGCGCGATTCATCAGCGAGGGCATGCTTCCGAACCGGTTTCCCGATGCGGGCGAAGCTCCCGAATACAACACGGCCGATGCCACGCTCTGGTACTTCGTAGCGCTGCACGAGTATCTGCAATTCACGGGTGATATCGCATTGGCGCGCGAGCTGTGGCCCGCGCTGCACGAAATCCTCGACTGGCACCGACGCGGCACTCGGCACGGGATCGCGATGGATCCGCTCGATGGCCTGCTGCGCGCGGGCGAGACCGGCACGCAGCTCACCTGGATGGATGCCAAGGTCGGGGGTTGGGTTGTCACCCCGCGCAGCGGCAAAGCCGTTGAAATCAACGCGCTCTGGTACAACGCGCTTCGAATTGCAGCCGAGGTTGCCGCAAGCATCGGTGAGCCCGCGATGGCCGTGGACTGCCGGGCACGCGCCGACATCGCAATCGCGGCGTTTCGGGAGCGGTTTTGGTACCACGCGGGCGGCTATCTTTACGATGTGATCGATGCGCCTGCGCGGCCGCCGGATCACTCGCTGCGGCCCAACCAGGTGTTGGCGCTGGCGCTGCCTCATCCCCTGCTCGAGCGGGAACAGGCACTGAGCGTGCTCGCGGCGTGTGAGCGCGAACTACTGACCTCTCACGGCCTGCGAACGCTTGCGCCTTCAGATCCCGCTTATGTCGGCAGCTACGGCGGGGATCAGTGGCAGCGCGACGGCGCCTATCACCAGGGGACCGTGTGGCCCTGGCTGCTCGGATCCTTTGCGCGGGCGCACTACACACTGCATCGCGATCGCGAACGCGCGGTGTCGTACCTGGCGCCGCTGGAGCAGCATTTGATGGATGCCTGCATCGGACAGATCAGCGAAATCTTCGATGCCGATCCACCGCATCGTCCGCGCGGTTGTTTTGCGCAGGCATGGAGCGTGGCGGAGATCCTGCGCGCCTGGCGGGAAATTCACGGCACCATGCCGGCGGCGCCTGCAGCCTGAGGAAGCTTCAGCAGCGCCTGTCCCATGCGGACCCGCGCGCCATCACGAATGCCGTGACAAAAAGCGAAGCTCTGTGGTGCAAACACGATGATCGTGGAGCCGTGCTGAAACCAGCCCATCTCCTCGCCCTTGGCCAGGCCCGCATTGCAGGCAATCGGATTCGGGCCGCGATACTTAAGATGTAACAACAGGTCGAGAAAATGCAGGCGGATACTGGCCACGAGGACCGCCGCAATCGGTACCAGCGTGATCAGGTGATCGGACGCCAGGCGACAACGCAAAGTCGCGCGTTCGTTACGGCAGTACAGGGACTCGACGCGCTTGAGTGCCGTGGGATTGACGTTCCAGGTGTCGCCCGGCACGTAGTTGACCTGCTCGACGCGGCAGCCATAAGGGGCGTGGAAGCGGTGGTACATGCCTGCGGTGAGTCGCAGCGTCGCGTACCAGCCGCGCGCGTAGTAGCGCACGAGCTCCTCATCGCCGAGAAGTTCGATGAGTCGATAGGGCCGGCCCTTGGCCTGCAGCACCACGCCATCGATGACCTGGCCGGTGGCGCCGACGATGGCATCGCAAGGACTGACGAGCGCGCCGGGATCACTGTCCACCGGGCGTGCACCGGCCTTGAGCTCGCGGATGAAGCAATCGTGCAGGCTGCGGAAGCGCGTCTTCTTGGCATCGCTGAGGTCGACCTCGGCAAACAGCCGCCACAGCGCGATGCTGGCGCGGCATATCCAGGGATTCTCGATTTGACTGAACCAGCCCATGAATCGCGTCAGCGACCGGCGCGGGATCCGATTGGTGAGCAGGAAATTGATGCGTTCCTGCTGCAGCGCTTTATCGAGGGCGAGCCGCAAGTTCATTGTAGTGTCATACCCATGAAATACGCTTGCCACAGAGGATATCCGTGAATACAAGCACTATCGAGATGCTGGCGGCTGCCGCCCTGCTCATCGCCCTGTTGCCGCGCTTGCGCCGGCGGCTGCTGCTCTCGCGCGCCAAACACCGTTCGCTGGCCGGCCATGCACGCATGGGACGTTGGCTCTCGTCGAAAATTCGCTTCTACGAGTACGACGAGGCGCAGTTCTTCCGTGCCGATGATGCGCCCAGCGACATCGAGGCGCAGCGGCGCGCGGGTTTTGCCCGGCTCACAGCACTCTATGCGCAGCGTTTCGCCAAGACGGCGCGCCTGACTAACGAAGTGCTGCCGGAAATTGCCGATCTGCAGTTCACTTCGCGCTATCGCGTGCCGTTCCAGTTCAGCGGATTCGTCCGCCGTCATTTCAATGCGGGATCGTTTGTGGAGTCCTCTGCAGGCCCAACCACCACCGACCTCGACGGTAACTGTCGCTACGATCTGACCGGCTCGTACGGCGTCAATGTCTTCGGCTACGACTTCTACAAGCGCTGCATTGAACGCGGTGTCGAACTGGTGCGCGATCTCGGGCCGGTGCTGGGTGCCTACCACCCGGTAACCGCCTACAACGTACACCGACTGCGCGCGATATCGGGACTCGACCAGGTGTCCTTTCACATGTCGGGCACCGAGGCAGTCATGCAGGCGGTACGCCTTGCGCGCTACCACACGCGGCGCCGCTACCTGGTGCGCTTCTGCGGTGCCTACCATGGCTGGTGGGGCGATGTGCAGCCCGGGATCGGTAACCCGAGCGTGGCTCGCGACACCTTCACGCTCAAGGAGATGGACGAGACCACCCTGCGCGTGCTGCGCACCCGTCGCGACATCGCCTGCGTGCTGGTCAATCCGCTGCAGGCGCTGCACCCGAATATCGGCGCGCCGTCCGACTCGATGCTTCTCGATAGCGGCAGGCAGGCGCATTTCGACCGCCCGGCCTACACCCAGTGGCTTGCCAGGCTGCGCGCGGTGTGCAGCGAGCGGGGTATAGCCCTGATTTTCGATGAAGTGTTCGTCGGCTTTCGGCTCGCCCCTGGCGGCGCGCAGGAATACTTTGGCGTGAAGGCCGACATGGTCACCTATGGCAAGACGGTGGCGGGCGGACTTCCGATCGGCGTCGTCTGCGGCCGCAAGGAACTCATGCGCCGTTTCCGCGAGGATCGGCCCGCCGACATCTGTTTTGCACGCGGCACCTTCAATGCCCACCCATACGTCATGGGTGCCATGCACGAATTCCTGACACGCCTCGATACCGGGGAATTGCAGGCGCGCTACCAGGGACTGGACGATCTGTGGGACGGGCGGGCGGCGCAACTCAATCAGCGCCTGCGCGCGGAAGGTCTGAATGTCGAGGTAGCGAATCTGTCGACTATCTGGACGGTCTGCTACCCGCGACCGTCGCGATACAACTGGATGTTCCAATACTATCTGCGCGCGGAAGGGCTGGCGCTTAGCTGGGTGGGCACGGGGCGCCTCATTTTCAGTCTCGATTACAGCGATGCCGACTTTGCCGGAGTTGCCGATAGGTTCGTATCGGCAGCCCGGCAAATGCAGCAGGACGGCTGGTGGTGGTCCAGCGACGCGCTGACCAATAAGGCCATCAGGCGTCGCGTGTTCAGGGAGATGCTTCGCTCTGGTGGCGCAGTCCCATCGGATCGATCAGCTCACCCCGCAACAGGTGAAGTGGCGCTCGGTAATAAAGCATGACGTCGTGAAATGGATCGGTAATGATTTTCGTGATCCATACTAGGCCGGTCTGGACATCCTTGATGATGAAGAGTTGCACGGTACGGAACAGTAACGCGCCGAATCCGATCACCAGCCAGATCATGCCCATGTTGCGCACGAAATCGGCCTTGGTGGCGTGATCCGGGAAGATCCCGAGCAGCGAGGGATCGAACCACAGCACCGCCGGCGACAATGCCCAGATGGATAGCAGTACCACCTTGCGTCGGAGGTTGTATCCGACCTTGATGTCTTCCTTATGTTCATGTGTGGCCTGGTTGACCGCGTCGTAACCCTTGGGCTCGAAGAAAAAATGTCCCGCCTGACGGCTGACCATGGCCACCAGCCACGCAATCAGGGCGGAGGCTGCCGGGTTCTTGAAGATCGCCACATAGGCGGCCAGGAAGCTCACGGCGCTGAGCAAGTGGAGCGATTGGTTGATACGGCTGTGGTGATAATAGCGATGGTCATCCCAACGCTGGATTTCGAGAGCGCGCAAAAAGCTTTGCATGGTGTCCTCTTGGGCTGTATCGGCGAAAAGCGCAGCTAAGCAAATATAACGAATAGGTTACAGAGATATTAAGGCCGGCCATACGCGCTTCACAGAACTGTTGTCTGCGCTTCATCAGATCGTCATCGATAGGGCCCATGGTGAGATGGCACACTGGTTGCCGAGGTATTTAGCTCGCGTGACGAGAATCATGATTGTCAGCGATGCGTGGTTCCCGCTTACCAACGGCGTGGTCACTACGCTCGCGCAGACGGCAAGCTGGCTCGGACGCTTCGGCTACGAAGTGCGGATGGTAACGCCGCGCGACTTCGCCACGTTCCCGTGTCCGACCTACCCGGAAATCCGTATCGCGGCGTTTCCGTACCGCAACATGGCGCGTCGCATCCGATCGTTCCAGCCGCACGCGCTGCACATTGCCACCGAAGGGCCACTGGGACTGGCTGCCCGCCGATATTGCGTGGACCAGGGAATGCGCTTCACCACCTCGTATCACACGCAGTTTCCGCAATACCTGCGGTCGCGATTCCCGATTCCCTATGTGCTCTCATACGCGGCATTGCGCTGGTTTCACGGTGCGGCCGAGCGCTGCATGGTCAGCACCCCGACCGTGGCCGCGCAATTGGCCAGCCGCGGCTTCAAGAATCTCGCGCGTTGGCATCGTGGTGTGGATACGCAATTGTTCCAGCCGGGTCCGAAGGAGTTCCTCAAGCTCCCGCGACCGATTGCAGCCTACGTGGGCCGATTGGCGATCGAGAAGAATATCGATGCGTTCCTGCAGATGCCCTGGGCTGGATCCAAGCTCGTCATCGGCGACGGTCCGGAAAGGATACGTCTCCAGGCGCAGTATCCGGCTGCGCACTTCGCGGGTTTTCGCTTCGGCGAAGACCTGGCGGCGCATCTGGCGGCCTCCGACATCATGGTGTTCCCGAGTCTCACCGACACATTTGGACTGGTGAATCTGGAAGCGATGGCCTGTGGCGTGCCCGTCGCCGCCTATCCGGTCACCGGACCAATTGATGTGATCGACGATGGCGTTACCGGTGCGCTGGACAAGGATCTGGCGCGCGCCGCCGCACGGGCGCTGCGGGTCGATCCGGCGGCATGCCGCGAACGCGCCCTGCGATCCGGTTGGGACGCCTGCGCGCACGAATTCGAGAGCAACCTGGCCGAATGCCGACCACATGCACTGGCATACCGCAGCCGTCGCCGGGCCCTGGTCGACAGCCTGGCGAATTGAGCTCTGGGCCCACTGGCGGTCATTAGCGGCACCACGCACGGCATTGGTCGGGTGACAGGTCGTGAACTGGCGCGGAGGTCCATTCCGTCGCCGGATGTGACCGATGTCAGCGGCTGCTACTTTGACGAGTACCAGCGCCGGCAGGCACCGGCCGCCGGTGCCGAGGATTCTGACCAGCAGGAGTCGCTGTGGCGCGCGAGCGAGCGATGGACGGCCAGTGACGTGCCAAAGAGCCTGTCCCAGAGCCGGGTGGTGACGCCGAAATTGCCGGGTGTCTCGGCATAGTGATGACGCTGGTGTCGGTGAATGCAGCCTGTCAGCCGCATGGCGAGAAAGCGGGGCCGGCGATGATGAATGACGTGGTGGAGGATGCCGTACCACAGGAATCCCGACATCACGCCCGCGATCAGGCCGCTGGCGACGTTGAGTGAGAACGCGCGCCACGCCGGCAAGAAGATCGCAATCCACAGAATGAAAAGGCTGACCCAGGTCGGGGTGCCAACGAATGCCCGGGGCGCCGCATGATGCTCTGCGTGCATGTCGGCGAACGTTTCTATCCGATGCAGCACGAAGCGATGTAACAGGTACTCCAGCAGCGTCCATGCCGCAACGCCGGCCAGAAACGTAACCAGCCATTGCGTCCGCAGCGCCCAATCGAGGCGCAGGCTGGCCAGCAGGGTGAGTCCGGCGACGGTCGCCGTATAGACGACGAAGTCGGCGTAGTACGCAGTCTTGCTGAGAACCATCCCGCCCTATCTAACACGGCCGTACACCGAATTTGATGTCAGCGGTGGTGGGTGGTATCCAGGGCGAGCAGCACGTGATCAATCTCGGTCCCGAAAAACGCCTGCGGCCTGGAGGCAGTCACGTCCTCCTGCTGCTCGCGCTTCGAGATTGCGAGCGATGCCAGCCCGAAGGCCTGCCGCAGGGAATCGGCCCCTGGCAAGGCATCCCGATAGAAAGCCTCGCCGAAGTAGGTCAGGTCCCGGTCGTCCGAACAGCCGAAGGAGGTCCGGTCGGCGTCAGCCGCGGCGATGATGGCGGTGTGGTCGTCTTTCAACGCCTCGATGAAGGCGCCGGCGTAGCAGGCCGAGATGACGATCACGCGCCACTTGATTCCCGAGTCGCGCAAGGCCGCGGAGAGATTGTCGGCCGTCACCTGCTCGAGCGGTAGTGATCCGTTGGACACCGCCAGTTCGGGATCGGACGAACCATGCGAGGAGAGTGCCAGAAAGAGAATGTCCCGATCGACATCCATCTTCTGAGCGAGGCCCTGCAGCGCGTAGCTCAAGCCCGAGACCGTCGCGAGCGGATGAGTGTCGAGATCGCGCCGGTCGTTGATCAGCAGCAGTTGCCGCGAGGCGCTGCCGTAGCGATTTGCCACCACCCGGGCGGCCAATTGAATCTCCGCGGCGAATACCTTCTGCTCTGCGACTCCCGCGAAGCCGACGAAAAAGACCTCCGGCGCGGCGCCATCGCTCGGCGTGACATCCTCCAGTGCATCCTCCAATCGGGATTGCTGATCGAACAGCAGCGGTTCGGCCACGGAGGCCGATGCGGTCTCGTCGCCGTCATCGCCTGCTTCGGGTGCTACCCACAGCGACGGACTGAGATAGGCCGCGTCGGCAAACCAGCCATAACCCAGCAGCAGCACCAGCCCGATTAGCAGTGCGCGCGGCTGGGCGACGCCGGTCGTGCCCCGCAGCGCGCGGGACACGTAAAGCACGGCATACAGCACCAGCCCCACCTGGGCTGCGGCCGCCGCGATGCCGGCCACATATTGATCGATGAGCGCTGCTGTCAGCTCGAGCACGGGCACGAGCGCGAGCACGATTGCGAGTCCATGGCGGTACGGCAGGGCTGGCCGGGCGATCCTTGCAATTGCGAACGCCAGCAACAGCACCAGGAGAATTGGAAATCCAATGCCCGCGATCCCATAGAGCGCGAAGCGCGCATCCACGGGGGCGCCGAGCCGGTCGATAAGCACCCAGACGGCCAGCGAGGCGATGCCAAGCCCGGCGAGCATGCGATCGCTCGAAGCCGGCTCAAGCGAGTCGATTTTCCGCAGCGCCAGCAGGCGCAGTAGGACGAGCAGGCCGTGAGGTTTCATGTGCCCCTTATCTTGAGGGATTGTTGCCCGGCTGCAACTTCTCGTTTGCTTCGGTCAGGAGAAGTATTCATCCTCCAGTGTCATAGCTTGCGATTGAGATACTGATGCGAGCGGCTGCTCTTCGCGTTTTGGCTCCTTTCCTGGTGTTCTGCCTGCCCCTGGCGGCGCTCGCGCTCTGGTTGGCAGGGGCGAAGGGGCTGCAAAGTCTCTGCGCCTACCTGGTGTCCATCGCGCTTGCCTTCGCGCTGGTGGCCATCGTCGACCAGGTCGTGGCGGCTGTTCTTCCTGGTCCAGCTGCCCATCCTGGTTCTGAGCGCCGCCTTTGCGATGTGCACGCTCACTTACAACAGCCCGCCCGGGGATTTGCTCTCCTATGTGCTGGCTACATCCAGCTGGGAGGAGCTGCGCGGCTTCTTCACCATCTGGCAGGGCTTGAGATATCTGCTGGCGGTGGCATTGCTGACGGGCGTCTATCTGGCGCTGGCAGTCTGGGCGCCGTCCGGCCCGCTATTTACCGGTCGATATCCTCGTGTCCGCTGGATGTTTCTGGGCACGATCCTGGCGCTGACTGCCGTCGCGGCGCAGAGCCCAACAGCGTTTATCGACGGATTAGCGGCCAATCCGGCTATAGGGACGGCATTTTTCGTCGCCGGTCCCCTGACTCATGCCCGGGCAGCAGTCAGGGGTAATGCCGTCGCCAAACAGCCGTTTGGCGCCGCCCATACCAAGCTCGAGGAAGTGCACATCCTCGTGATAGGAGAGAGCTCCCGGCGCGATTCCTGGTCGGTATACGGCTACCAGCGCAAGACGACCCCGACCCTCGAATCGCTTCGTGGTGAGGCGGTGTTTTTCCAGCACGCGGTCGCGGATGCCAACTTTACCGTTTGCGTGGTCCCGATCCTCCTGACCGGCATGAACCCGGGTCAGTTCGACATGCACAACATCCGCGGCAATCTCGTCGATCTGGCCGAGGAGGCGGGGTATTCCACGGCATGGCTCATGAACCAGGATCCGCACATCTCGCTGCTGACCGGTGTCCATGCCGATCGCATGATCTATCCGCCATCGCTTTCCACGCTCGCCTCGGGCCACTTGCCGCTCGATGAGACCCTGCTGCCACACCTGCGCGCCGAATTGGCCCGGCGTGGAGGCGCCCGATTCATCGGCCTGCATACCATCGGTTCGCACTGGGAATACGACACCCGGTACCCGCCGTCTTTCGAACGCTTCGGTTCCGGCAAAGGACTCACCTATCTGTCTGCGCTGAACGAGAAATCCGATCCGCGCGTGCTGGATTCCTACGACAACAGCGTCGCCTACACGGACTGGTTTCTCGGGCAGGTCATCGAGCAGGCGCGACGACTCACCGTTCCGGCGACGGTTACCTATATCGCCGATCACGGCGAGGACTTATATGCGCTGGATGGCAATACCGGCCACGGCACGGCGACCTACACGCAGCATCAGTTCGACATCCCGGCGTTTATCTGGATGAACGGCCCATTCCGTGACGCTCATCCGGACAAGGTGCGAGCCATCCTCCAGAACGCCGATAAGGAAATCCGCAGTCACAATATCTTTTATTCGATGGCCGACCTAATGGGGATCCAATGGCCGGGGGCTTCGCCGGCGGAATCCTTCGCCTCGGATCGGTTCGTGCCCGACCTCCAGAGTCCCCATATCGCCGGCGGTACGCTGGTACAGCAAGTCGATGCCCCGCAACACTAGCGTCCGACGTCCCGCCAATGGTCATTGTCGGGCGGTCGCGGCATTGCGGCCTGTGCCTCGAGAAACTCGATGTCGAATCGAATGTCGGCAACCAGGCGCTCGGCCCGTTCGACCCTCTGCAGCGCCTGATAGAGTCGGATCTCGTCGGCGACCGAGGACTGGCGCAGCGAACCGTATTCCGCCCGCGTTGCAGCCAGCGCATTCTGGGCGTGGCGATAGCGATGTTCGAGGCGCTGCAGGCGACGCTGCGCCAGATCATCATCAAACTCCATCTCGAATGACATGAACGCGATCTCCGGTAGAAAGCTTTCAAGCCAGCCTGCCCGCTGCAAATGACAGATTCGCGACCGTGACGTGATGGTTTGTTTAACCTAGCCCACGATTACTTCGCTGAGCTGCAGCACAGGTTCAAGATCGGTGTAATTCGCGATGTCGCCCAGAATTTCCTGCGAATGCGGGCCGAACCCCGCCTGGAATGACTCGACCGAGTCGCAGAATATGTGGCACATCGCAACGTACGTTGCCGGGGTTCCGGGCGCGCCGCCGGCGATGCCCTTGTCGACGCTGTAGAACTTGCAGCTGTCACCCATCCTGGCCTTTACCAGCGGCATGTGTTTGTCACGGTAATAGGCATGGTCAAATCGTGCACCCGGCTTGTTCGGATACATCACGCTCACTTTGATCATCGATATTCTCCCGCTATGATTTGAGTTAATCTCCCGCCCTGGCCATGAGAATACCAATAAGAGCGATCAGCTTCCTCGCCGCGGTCATTTTCACATGCACGCCCCTGTTACTAAGCGCCATGGAAGCCGTTCCCGGTATCCGCATGTATGTGCTGGATTGTGGCGCGATGTCCATCAAGGATATGGCGCTGTTCTCCGACACCGGCAAATACGATGGGCAATCAGGATCGATCGTCGATACCTGCTTTCTGATTCGACATCCAAAAGGCAACTTTCTCTGGGACACCGGTTTGAGCGACACGCTGGTGGGTCACGATGTGCCGGCGAACGCGGACGGAGTCGCGATCCATGTGGGGCATGGATTGCTGGACCAGCTTCGTGAGATCGGAATTGCCCCCTCGGATATCACCTACCTTGCGTTTTCGCACTTTCATCTCGACCACACCGGCAATGCCAATGCATTCGGATCCGCCACCTGGATCCTGAATCAGGCGGAGCTCAATTGGGCGCTGGGTGATCCAACCCCGCCGATCGTGGACCCGTCCAGCTTCAGTGCCTTCCGATCCGCGCATACGATCATGATCAGTTCCGACTATGACGTGTTTGGTGACGGACTGGTGCGTATCCTCAAGACCCCTGGCCACACGCCAGGACATCAGGTGTTGATGGTGAAGTTGCCCAAGTCCGGGACCGTGGTTCTGTCGGGGGACCTCTATCATCTGCAAGCAGATAGACCGTCCCGAGTCGGCGCCCCACAGGTGATGCGTGTCAACGTCAGTCGCGCCGATACGCTCGCATCCATGGATCGCGTGGAGGACATCATTCGCAACAAGCATGCGCGCCTGATCGTTCAGCACGATCCCGGCGACTACAAACGATTGCCCAAATCGCCCGCCTTCATGGATTAGCGCGCAACGCAATGCCGGATACCGTCAGCGCTGAAGGTCAATTGCACCGGAAGCTATCCTCATTTGGGGTGCTGCTGCTCACGCTGTCATGTCTTTCGCCGGTTTTCTCGATCTACGGCATAGGCTCTGACGTTCTGCAGCATGCCGGCACGGGCGCCGCGGGATTGTTTCTGATCGGCATCGCCGCGGCTGTGATCTGGGCAGTCATCTATGCCGAATTGGGATCCGCATACCCGTATTCCGGCGGCGACTATGTCGGGGTAGGCACCATCCTTGGCCCATGGGCGGGCTTCGCGAGCCTGACGATCTGGGTAGCCACAGCGGGACCCGCCTGCGCGTTTCTGGCCAAGATCCTGGCGGTCTACGTCAACGATCTGGTGCCGGCCGTATCGGTCAGCCTCGTCACCTTCGGATCGCTGGCGGCTGCCTTGGGGGTTGCATTGCTGGCCGTGCGCGTCAGTGCAATCGTGACCGGGATTTTTCTGGGGATCGAGATGCTGGCCGTGTTCGCCCTGGTAGGAGCAGGATTCTGGCACCCGGTTCGCACGCTGGGGAGCACTTTGGTGCACCCGGTGGTCTTCAACGCCGCAGGAGCACTTGGGCCGGTTGCGCTCAGCGCGATGGCCCTTGCCAGTGTCAGCGCCGCCTACGCCACCACCGGCGGTAACCAGGCCGTCGCGTTTGGAGAGGAACTGGCTCAGCCGCACCGCCACATGGGCAATGTCGTGCTTGGCGCGGGCTTGATTGGAGCATTCGCCACGGCGCTGCCCATCATCGCCGTTGTCGTGGGTGCGAGAGATCTCGCCTCCATCCTGGCGAGCCCAGCTCCCCTGAGTGCGTTCATCGCATCGATCGCCGGACCGGTCGCGGGCCGCGCCTTGAGTGCCGGGGTTGCGCTGGCTGTCTTCAATGCACTGATTGCGCAGATCATGTTCGTTGCACGCCTGTTTTTCAGCTGCGGCCGCGACCAGATATTTCATCGCCACGTCAACACCATGCTGGCGACGGTCCATCAGACTTCAGGCGCACCCCGGCAGGCGACTCTGGCAGTGGGCGCCGTCTCCGCCATGTGCTGTCTGCTTGATACGCACATCCTGCTCGTGTTTGCGTCGGGTCTGACTGTTTACAGCCTGGCAATGGTAAGTCTGGCCGTACTCGTCGGCCGGCGGCGGGGATTGACAGGTCAGGCCGGATACTGGCGATCGTGGCTTTTTCCGTTGGCGCCAATTCTTGGACTGGGACTGGCCGCGGCATTTGCCACTGCCGATCTGCTCGATGCCGATGCGGGACGACCGAGCCTGCTGATTCTCGGCGCGCTTATCGGCGTGGGCTGCCTGTGGTATTACTTTGTTCTCAGCAAGCGAGCCGGCGGCTGGAAGCCAAAATTGGCGTGACAGCATGACCGTGGCGCTTCTGCCGCAGCCGGCAGCGCGCACGGTATTACTGCTTTCCGCATAATCAGCGGTAGACGTTATTCGACTTGTGGTCCCCGGCCAGCCAGCGCTTCAGTGTCTGGTGGGCGTCGGCGCGGCGCTCTAGGTTGATATGATCGGCCTTGGGGCTATCCAGGGTGAATTCCAGGATCAGGCCGTTGGGATCGGCCACGTATACGGAGCGGCAATAGCCGTGTTCCAGGATGTACGTGTCCGGCGGCTTGATACCCGCCGCGGCGATGCGCTTCTCGATGGCCGCCTGCGTCTGCGCGTCCACCGACAGGGCGATGTGATGAAACGGGGACGCCGGCATCTTCGGTCCGAATTCTTCCTGGTCTTTGGGGTCCGCGAACTGGAAAGAAGGCAAGCGCGCCGCCGTCACCCATGGCAAAGAAGGTATGGCAGTAGGTGCGCACCTTGCCGAATAACTCGTCCGACTCGGACCAGGTCGCGACCAGCGGCATGCCGACGACGTCCTCGTAGAATTGGCGGGTCTTTTCCTGATCGCGCGTCACATACGCATTGTGATGCAGCCGCATCGGGAGGTTCTTTGACTGGGTCATGGCAGTTCCTCGAGGAATCAGAACTTGTAAGTGAAATCGACTCCGTAGCGACGCGGCAGGGCTCTCCAGAGGAAGCCGCCCGGCGAGAATTCGGCATTGTAAATCTTGTTGGTCAGATTCTTCGACCAGGCCGTCACGGTCCACCGGTCGCCCTCAACGCCGGCGCGCAGATCGATCAGGTTGACCGGATTGCGCGAGGTGACGTCGTACGGGTCCCACCAGGTTCGGCCGATCATGTTGTAGTCGAAGCGCAGCACGCCATTTAGTCCGTCAGCGACTGCCTCATGAGCCTGAAAGCCCGCATTTACCGTGTCCTGAGTCAGCAGCGGCGGCTTGTTGCCGATGACACTGGGGTCCTGCATGGCGGTGATGCTGCCGTAGTTGTAGCCGTAGTTGAGCATATACATCGAGCCAGTTGGTCGCCTTGGCCGTCAATTCGAGTTCGCCGCCCTTGTACAAGGCGTCGAGATTGCCGAGATTCTGGGTCCCGGTGGTCGAACTGTAGAAGAAGAAGTAACCGTCGTGCGAGTTGGTGTAGTAGAGCGCCAGATTCGCGCTCAGGCGCTTGTCGAGCCACAGGCTCTTGGCCCCCACTTCCCAGGTATCGGCGATCTCGGCCTGAAACAGATCGTGAACGCCGAGTTGGCCTGCGGCAGCGGCCGCTGCGCCCACGCCGGTCTGGTTGAAACCGCCGCTGCGAAAGCCGCGGCTCCAGCCGCCATAGAGGGTTAGCTCGTCGGTCGGCTTGTAACGCAGCGTGCCTTTGGGCTGGGCTGCGTCGAAGGTGACCTCGCGCAGCTCACCTGTATGAGAATTGGCCGGATCGATCAGGAAGCGAGTCGGCGTATCGGTGGTGTTCTGGCGTTGATCGCGGTCATAGCGGATCGCCGCATCGAGCTCCAGCTGGGGATTGAACTCGTAGGTCGCATCAGCGAATTCCGCCCAGGCGTTGTTGTTCTGCGAGTCCGCCAGGAAGGTGGCATTGGTGTTGGTCGCGTATGGATTGGCTGGATCGACCAGCGGGGTCTCGTAGACGGCGGGAATGCCATCTCCGCGATCGAATATATTGTCGGTGGAAATGAAGCGCTGGGTGTGGACGTAGTAGGCGCCCGCGATCCATGAGAAGCCGCCGATCTTGTTGGAGGTGAAGCGCAGTTCCTGGCTGTTCTGTCTTCTCGTAGATGAACTGCGCTCTGGCTCTCACCGGCTGGGCCGCCATCGGCGGCCGGGATCGTGGCGAAGAAGTAGTTGTAGGCGATGGAGTCCTTGATCGGCCGGAAATCGTAGGCGTCGCCGGTGTCGATTTCCTTGGTGAAGTTGTAGTCCGAGGTCGACGTGAAGGTCCCGAATGCCGGCCTTGAAATCAAGCTTCACTGCCACATCCGTCACGTCGCGGTAGTCAGTCCCAGCGTTCTGGGTCTGGATGGGGCTCGTGACATCGTTCGCGTTCGGCGGCGTCGTGAAGCTGCTGAACGGATTGGCCTCATCGGCGCGCGGAATGACATAGTAGTAGGCGGTCGTGTCCACCCGATCGCGGAAGAATCGCAGGTCCGCGGACCATTGGTCATTCGGTGTCCACAGCAACCGCAGCCGGCCGGAGTAATCCCGATACGGGTCGGCCTTGCGGTCGAGGAAGGTATTCTCGAGATAGCCGTCGGTATTGTAGAAATTCAGCGATGCGCGATATTTCAGCGTTCCGGCGTCGTCGATCGGGCCGCTGACCGCAATCTGGGCCTTTCTCGGACAGTCCATTGCCGATGCCCGACACGGGCGGTAGCCCTCGAAGTGGTCGGACGGGATCCGCGGTGCGAATGATGATCGCCCCGCCAATGGCATCGCGACCATACAGGGCGCCCTGCGGACCCTTGAGCACCTCGATCTGCTTGATATCAGTCAGTTCCTGATTGAACTCGTAGGGATTGGTCTCGAGCACGCCGTCGACCAGCACCGCGACGGATGGCTCGCTATTGCGTGCTTGTGAGATGCCGCGGATGGTGATGAACGAATTGCCGACGTTTTGCACCTCGACCATCGTCATGTTGGGTACCATGGCGACGAAATCGCGCGGCGACTCGATACCCGCCGACTTGATCGTCTGCTCGGTGAAGGCATCACTCGGTCACTGGCACATTGATCAGCGTTTCATCGCGCTTGCGCGCCGTGACCACGACCTCTTCGAGCGTGTCGGAGTCCGCCGCCAGGATCGGCTCGGCTGCCAGGACGGCGCCCACGGCGGCCATCACCAGCGGCGACAGTCGAAGCATTCGGAAGTAGTCATAGATCCCCCCAGTCTCAAGTTATAGGTCTTCGAACTTTCAAGCTCCCGCGGCCTGATTGCTTTGCGCCTGACTCGCGTTCGAACTGTGAACGAACGATCTGGGCGCCGGCCACCATGGCCTGCAATTTGCCGAAGGCAATTTCGCGTGGCAGGTACTTCATGCCGCAATCGGGCGCAACGATGACGTCTGCCGGCATTCACATAGGGAAGCGCGCGGCGGATGCGCGCAGCGACCTGCTCGGGCGACTCGACCTCGTAGCTCGACAGATCGATGACGCCGAGGATGATCTTTTTGCCGGGCAGCGTCTTGAGCACCGAGCAATCCAGATTGGACTGGGCAGTCTCGATCGAGATCTGCCGACAGCTGCATTCGGCCAGCTCGGATAGAAACGAATAGCCCGAAGGGCGCGAATGAATGATCGCTGCGTAGCCGAAGCAGATATGCACGGCGGTGGTGCCGGTGATTCCCTCGAGCGCCCGGTTCAGCGCCTTCAGGCCAAACTCACGTGCCTCCTGCGGCCGTGCCTGCATGTAGGGCTCGTCAATCTGAACCACGTCGGCACCGGCATCGAACAGGTCACGAATCTCCGCATTGACCGCGGCGGCGTAATCCATCGCTGCCAATTCCCGGCTGCCGCCGTAGAAATCGATCTGTGCCTGTTGCGCCATCGTGAAAGGCCCGGGAACGGTTACCTTGACGCGACGCTGGGTGTGCCGGCGAAGGAATTCCAGATCGCCAACCTCAACCGCATGGCGGCGCCGAATAGGGCCCACCACGCGCGGCACCGGGTTGGGATGACCGCTACGATCCAGCGCCGATCCGGGATTATCCAGATCAACGCCATCCAGCGCCGTGGCAAACCGGTTGGAGTAGCTCTCGCGTCGGATTTCGCCGTCGGTAATGATGTCGAGGCCCGCGCGCTCTTGCGCCTCGATCGCCATGATGGTGGCGTCTTCCTGGGCTTCCGCGAGGTGCGCCTCGGATACCCGCCAGAGCTCGCGCGCGCGCACGCGTGGCGGAAAACGCCCCGCCAGCTTCGCGCGATCGATCAGCCATTCAGGCTGCGGGTAACTTCCTACGAGCGTGGTGGGAAACAGCATGGCCATCGGTTTAACTCTCCACATCGGCGAGGCTGCGCTCGCGGTCGGGCCAGGCCATTCCCTGGGCCAGCTCGGCTCGAATGGCCGCGCCGTGCTCATCAAGCAGCGGCGCCGCCCGGACCGACTGCGCGCGCTGACCATCGAACTGCGCCGCGGGCCGCACGGCGTGAGTGGCTCCGTGCGGTGATTCAATCGGCACCACGATGCCAAGGTGTTCGACCTGTGGATCATCAACGACCTCATCGATGCGGTTGATCGGCGCATGCGGTACGTCGCTCTTTTGCAGCCGCTCGACCCAGTGGGAGAGGGGATGGCGCGAAAAGCGCGCGTCCAGTTCAACGCGCAGCGCCTCGTACTCGGCGATGCGACCTAATCGGGTATCGAAGCGCGGGTCGCTGGCGAGTTCGGGCGCCTCCAGCGCCGCGACCAGGCCGACCCAGAACTTCTCCAGCGAGGATAAGTGGATCGCGATCAACCGCTGATCGGCGGTGCGCAGGATATAGGCCTGCGCCAGGCGAGGGCGGTCTGCCGACGTGGGTATCTCGCCGAGCGCGAAGTAAGCGGCGAAGGGCTCGACCGCAAAGTGGGTCATGGCTTCGAGCATCGAGATCTCTACCAGGCGGCCACGGCCGGTCCGGCCCCGCTCGATGAGCGCTCCGAGAATGGCCTGCGCGGCGTACATGCCGGTGATCGCGTCCGCAAGCGCCGGTCCGAGGAACTGCGGGCGCCGGTAGTCGACGACCACGCTTAAGAATCCGCTCAACGCCTGTGCGACCGAGTCGTAGCTGGGCCTTTCGGTGTAGGGGCCGGAAGAGCCGAAGCCGCTGATCGAGCAATACACCAGCCGAGGATTGAGTTCCTGCAGGCGCGCGACGCCGATCCCCAGTCGCTCGGCGGTACCAGGCCGGAAATTCTGTATGAAGACATCGGCCTCGCGCACCAGGCCCTCGAACAGCTTGTGATCGGGCGCGTTCTTCAGATTGAGTGCGAGGCTGCGTTTATTGCGGTTGTATGCCTGGAAATGCGGCGAATACTGACCGTTCTGATAAGCGCGGTACGGATCCCCCTCCGGGCTTTCAACCTTGATGACATCGGCTCCGAGGTCCGCGAGCATCATCCCGGCGCAGGGGCCAGTGATGAAAGTACCTTGCTCGAGTACGCGTATACCGGCCAGTGTTCCCATCATCGGTTGCGTCCCCACTGGTTCTAGGCGTCGGTGCTCGGCACGAAATCTGCGGGCGCGTCGCCGTCGTAGCTGATGGCCTGAGATGCCGCGTGCGACATCACGAATCCGATCGGCCGCTGCTGTTCCTCGAGCAGATGCGCCACCAGACTCGCGGTCCGCGCCAGGATCGGGACGCCTTTGAGCGCCAGCAGCGGATAGCCGGCGTCGAGCAGAACGGCAGGAATCGCCCCCGAAACATTCAGCCCGAGTGGCCGGCCGATCAGACTGGGAAGGAGCTTTTCCACTGCCTGCGCAATCTCGGCGTGGCGGCCCGCCGTACCCGCCTCGACGCCGATCTGCAGCAGGCGGCTCGCGCGGGGATCGGCGCCTTTGTGCAGCGGATGACCATAGCCAGGAATGGCGCGTTTGGCTGAACGGTACCCGCCCACTACCTGGGTTATTGCCGCCTCGATGTCGATGCCGCCGGCGCTGGCTGCAGCAATCTCCGCAAGAAAGCGTCCGGCTGACTCGGCGGAGCCGAGCACGACCGACCCGCAGCCGAGGATGCCGGCCGCGACCGCGCCTTGCAGCGCTTCGGGCGCCGCCGCCAGGGTCATGCGGCTGGCCTGCACGCTCGGCACCAGACCATGTTCCGCGATTGCGACCAGGGTGGCATCGAGAACACGGCGCTGTGCGGCCGACGGCAACGAGCCGGTAATCAGCAGCCAGATGTGGTCGGTGAAGCCGATCGTGCCGATCAGCTCGCCCGCCAGATCATGGCCACGCACCAGGATGGTGTCCTGGTTCGAAGTCGAAATCGCCGAACTGCGCTGGTCCTGTCGACCGATTTTCACTCTGCCCCCGTCCGCGGTCTTTCGCATAGCGAAATGACCGTCGATATCCGAAACATATTGGGCCCCGCATGCAGCGACGTCAACTGCCGGTATGGAGCGCTTCCGCATTTTCGGTTATCGAAATAGACTCGGCGGATGGCGCGAGCGAAGACAGACGTGTTGCCTCATCGCGAAGCGATGGGCGGCCTGGCCAAGGGACTTTCGGTGATCCGCGCGTTTTCCAGCGATCATGCGGCATTGACGCTGAGCGATATCGCGCGCAGCGCCGGCATTCCCGCCGCCACCGCGCGCCGATGCCTGTTGACGCTCGAGGAACTCGGCTACATCACCCGCAACGGGCGCAGTTTTCTGCTGCGCCCGAAAGTCCTCGAACTCGGCGCCGCCTATCTCGAATCGATGAATATCGAACTTGTCACCCGGACTCACCTTGAAGAGCTGGCGCGTAAGACCTCCGATTCGGCAGCGCTCTGCGTGCTGGATGGCACCGAGATCGTGTATGTGGCGCGCGCGTCGGTGCGCACGCTGGTGCGTCTCGAAGCGCATGTCGGCAGTCGATTCCCGGCATACGCGACGTCTATGGGCCGGGTATTGTTGGCTGGTGTGAGCCGCGACAGGCTGCGGCTGTATTTCGAGACCGCCAGCTTCCAGGCGCTGACCGAGCGGACGGTGACCAATCCCGCGCGCCTGGGTCAGCTCATCGACAGCGTCAGGCGCAACGGCTATGCAGTGGTCGTCGACGAACTCGCCTACGGAGTGATCGCACTCGCTGTTCCCGTATTCGATCAACAGGGCAGGGTGGTGGCCGCGCTGAATACTTCCAGCCACTCACGCCGCATCAACAAGACGAAACTGGTGAGCGAGCGCCTCAAGATGCTGCAACAGGTGAGCCGGCAAATCTCCAGCGATCTTGCCACCTCGCCCTGGCTGTCATTGAGCGCGCAGCTTTGACGGCCGCGGCCTAAGACGCTATGAAGCAGCCGCTGCTCTCAATCGGAAGTCGTAATTGACCGTGTAAAACTCGGTCTCCATTCGTTCGCCGTGGGGGCCGACTCCCGGCGGGTGCCGATCGAATTGTGCCACGAGCGACTCCTTCATCCCGAAGACCGCATCGGAATCGAGGTATTCACTGCCGGCGACGAATAGATGCGTCGTCACCGGGCGATGCCCGGCTGCGGAGACGATCATGTGGATGTGTCCAGGGCGATAGGGATGGCGCCCCATGTGACGCAGCATGCCGCCCACCGGCCCATCGGTCGGCACCGGATAAAAGCTCGGCCGGATAGAACGGAACCAGTAACGACCTTCCGCATCGGTGCGGATCCGCCCGCGCGCCTTCATCCCGATCTCACCGGGTATCTGCATGTCGTAATTGCCTTCGCCGTCGCCCGACCAGATATCGAGCAGGGCATTCTCCAGTGGCCGACCGTCCATGCTGAGCACGCGTCCGGAATAGAATGCCGGCTCACCCTTGACTCCCTCGGCGAGATTGCTACCACGCGGCAGATCGGGAGCGCCCTCCCAGTAGAAGGGACCCAGCACCGTCGACTCGGCGCTGCCCTCGTGTGCGGGATGGTTGAGAGTGATCACAAGCACCGATACGCCCAGCGTATCTGACAGCAGGATGAACTCCTGGCGCTTCTCGGTGCATTTCTGGCCAACGTCGGTGAGGAACTGGATCGCGGCGAGCCACTCGGGCTCGGTCAGCTTCACCTCTCGCACGAAATCGTGCAGATGAGTGACCAGGGAGGTCATGATGCGCTTGAATCGCGGGTCATCGCTGTCGGCAAGCCGGCCGATTACAGCCTGGGTGATCGTTTTGTCATCGAATTCGCGCATCGCTTGTACTCACGACTCCTGGATCTGCCCCGCTAGCTTAGCGCACCCCGGAGAGGCGCTGGCAAGCATCGACCCATGCGTGCCTCAGCTTTGGATGACCTGTTCGTAGAGTCCGGTTCCCAGTTTCTCGCGTGGGAAGATGTCATGGGCGGCGATCCATTCGCGCGACTGCTCGAATGCTTCCTGCGTGTAGGTCTCGAACACGAGGCGTTCACCCGGCCCCCAGCGCCGGGTGTCCATCATTGCGTGGTAGCGGGCGGGAAACTCGCGTTTATAGTAGTGGGTGTAGAGCTCGGGTCGAAGGTCGACGTCACGCTGGGCACGGCGGAGCGCGCGGAAATATTTCCCGATGTCCGCCGGATCCGGCTCGCCGGTAATCATCGTCGCGATCATGAACGTCGTATCGATGATCTTGCGGAAGCCCAGCTGCTCCGCGAGGTAATAGGGCCCGCTGAAGAGCGCCGCCGCAGGAATCCGGCCATCGATCAAAAGTTCCAGGCGTTTGAAGAGCATGCCGTCGTTGAACGACAACTGGATCTGCTCGCGCGGCAGGTACTGCTCGAGCGCCTGTAGGCTCGAATAGTGGCTGCCGGATTGGTAGCCGACGGAGATCGGCACGCCCGCGAGGTCGGCGGGCTCCCTGACGCTTGAATTCGCTGGCACGAAGATGCCGGCAGGCGCAACCGAGTAGGCATCCGCATATAGCTTGCCGTGCCCGCTCGAGGCCGCGACGTTCACCGTCCAATGGCATGCGCAGCTGACATCCGAGGCACGACCCGCCTCAAAGGACTGGTACGCGCCGATCTTGGGCCCGCTATCGTGGACCTTGCCATCAGTGGCCTGAATCTCTTCTCTGAAGATGTAGTCGAGCCCCTCGGCTGCGAAGTATTTCTTTTCCTCTGCGACCCATTCCTGCAGCCGGAAATGCGGCTGAATCACAAAGCTGCTCATCGGGAGCCTCCGAGTCTTGATTGCTGAATGAATGCCATGCCCTGGTCACTCTATTGGAGCCGCGAAGGCAGGGACCGGGACCAACCACTGTGCCACAGGGACCTCTGTGCCGAATAGACTGCCACAAGTCGGCCGTAATGCCAGCGAATAGCCGGCTGCTAATTGCCAAGGCAGAGAAGATCCCCGAAGATCATCCGTGTGCTGCAGGAAGCAAAAAGCGCTGGCCCAAAATCCGATACAACTTCGTGTGCGTATTGCTGATGCATCAGGCCAACGTCGGAGCCCCGAAAGGTGAATGAACCAATCCGCTTCGACGATGGGGCGGCCTACGAGCGATACATGGGAAAGTGGAGCCAGCTGGTTGGAGCCACTTTCCTCGACTGGCTCGCGCCGGGAACGGACTTGCGTTGGCTTGATGTTGGCTGCGGCAACGGGGCCTTCACAGAATTGCTTGTTGCACGCTGCGCTCCATCATCTGTACATGGGATAGACCCTTCTCTGCAGCAGCTTGCCCACGCCCGGACACGCCCCGCGTTGCGTGCCGCACAGCTCCAGCCCGGCGATGCAATGGCGCTTCCCTTCCCGGACCATGCGTTCGATGTAGCTGTCATGCCACTGGTGATTTTCTTTGTGCCTGATCCAGCCAAGGGCGTGGCTGAAATGGCTCGCGTAGTCCGCGCGGGTGGGATAGTGGGAGCCTACGCGTGGGACATGGCGGGCGGCGGCTTCCCTTACGAGATGCTGCGGTCTGAAATGCGTGCTCTGGGCATCGTCGTTCCAGTTCCGCCGAGTCCCGACTCATCCCGGATGGAGGCGATGCGAGATCTATGGGAGCGCGCGCGCCTGGGTGCTGTCCAGACGAAAGAGATCATCGTGCAACGTACGTTCGTCGATTTCAATGAGTACTGGAGATCTATACTCGGAGGGCCGAGCATCGGTTCAAAGCTCGAAGCGATGGGGCCCGCGGACCTCTCGCTTCTCAAGGTCAGAGTGCGGGCGCGCCTATCGGAAGATGCCTCCGGACGCATCTGCTGCAGTGCCCGGGCAAATGCCGTAATGGGGCGAGTACCTCAGGACTGAATCGAGCAGGACAAGCTGTCAGTCCTTCCCTATTGTCCAAATGGCGGTTTAATCTTCTCGCTTCGACGCGTAGCAGGATTTCCGGGGTGTTGCTCGCATGTTCAAATTATTTAGGCGGCAGGCGTCCAAGGAGCCCATATCGAACGAGTTGCTGGCGCAATTCGAAAAGGCACGGTCGCTCAGTCAACAGGGAAACCTGTCGGACGCGGCGACTATCTGTAGTGCGATCCTCGAGTTACAGCCGGAGCACATCGATTCGCTGATGCTGTCCGCGGAGATCACAGCCCGGAAAGGCAACCTGGAACAGGCGATTCAGCTTTACTCGAATATCACGCGCTTACAGCCCGAGTACGTCTTGGCCTACTACAAGCGCGCTAACCTCCTCAAGGACACTGGTCAACTGGAAGCGTCCCTCGCGAGCTACGATCTGGCCATTTCGCTGGATCCCGGGCACGCCAACACTTTTTGCAATCGTGGCGCAGTCCTGGAGGGTCTGAATCGCCCTGACGAGGCGTTGGTCAGTTATGAAAAAGCGCTGGCGCTGAATCCCGCGGACGCCTTTGCCTATTGCAACCGCGGGACCTTGTTGCGACAACTCGGGAGATCAGACGAGGCGCTGGGGAGCTACGCGCAAGCGATCGCCGCCAACCCCAATTTTCTGGAGGCCTACTTCAACCGAGGGACGTTGCTGAAGGAACTCCGGCGATTCGACGAGTCATTGGCGAGTTACGGCAAAGCCATCGAGATCGCTCCCGGTTTCGCTCTTGCTCATTTTCGCCGCGGCGCGCTGCTGCAGGAAATGAAGCAGTCGGCTGCGGCACTGACCAGCTACGACAAGGCTATCGAACTTGCGCCGGGTCTGGCCGAAGCTTACAGCTATCGCGGTGCGCTGCTGCAAGAAATGAAGCAGTCCGATGCGGCGCTGGCCAGCTACAACAAGGCGATCGAGCTCGCTCCGCACTTCGCCGAGGCATACTACAACCGGGGGGTGTTACACCAGGAAGCAAGGCGGACTGACGCGGCTTTGGCGGACTACGAGAAAGCCATCGAACTCGTTCCGCATTTCGCTGAAGCTCATTCGAACCGCGGTGCACTGCTTTACAGCAGGCGGCAATACGATGCGGCACTCGCCAGTTATAACAAAGCCATCGAGCTCGATCCGAACTATGCCGACGCGCTTTTGAACCGCGGAATTTTGCTTCGGGAACTGGGGCGCACCGACGCCATTGACAGCCTCGATCGGGCCATCAGTCTGATGCCGGACAACGCCGAAGCGCATTACGCCCGTGGTGAAGCACTCATGCAGATGAATCGGCGAGAGGATGCGATCGAGAGCTACAATCGTGTGCTAGCCCTCCAGCCGAATTTCCGATCGGCGCTGGGTAAGCGCAGGTACGTAAAGATGTTCCTGTGCGATTGGCGGGATTTGCAGGCTGACATCGAGAGCATCACCGCGGGCATCCTGGCAGATAAACCGGTAACCGCACCGCTACCACCGACAGCGCTGGTGGATCAGCCCGCCTTACATCATCGGGCCGCAAAGCTCTGGGTGCGGGAGGAGTGTCAGCCGGACGCGAGCCTTGGCCTAATACCAAAACGACTGCGCGGCGATAAGCTGCGGATCGGATATTTTTCCGCTGACTTTAGAAATCACCCCGTGGCGCGACTCACCGCGGAGCTGTTCGAAACTCACGATCGCTCGAGGTTCGAAATAACGGCGTTTGCGTTCGGCCCAGAATCGAGCGATGACATGCGCAAGCGATTGGAGCAGGCCTTCGACCGTTTCGTCGACGTTCGCAATCGATCCGACGCGCAGGTGGCAAGCCTCGCCCGCGAGCTTGGAATCGATATTGCCGTCGATCTGGGCGGCTTCACCGAATATTCCCGCCCTAAGATCTTTGCATTGCGCGCCGCCCCGATACAGTTGAGCTACATCGGCTACCTCGGGACGATGGGGGCGCCATACATGGATTACCTGATCGCGGATACCACGATCATTCCGTCTCAGAGCCAGGCTGATTATTCCGAGAAGATAATCTACCTGCCTTGCTACCAGGTGAATGATTCGCAGAGAAAGATCAGCGAGCGAACCTTTAGCCGGGAAGAGCTTGGTCTGCCGCCAAAGGGTTTCGTATTCTCCTGTTTCAACACTCTGTACAAATTGCAGCCGGCCACGTTCGAGACGTGGATGCGCATCTTGAACCGGGTGCAGGGCAGCGCGTTATTGATATATTCCGACAACGCCAATGCAGAGCGGAATCTGCTAATGGCAGCGGAGGGTCGGGGCATCCAGTCTGGCCGACTTGTATTCGCCAAGCGGCTTCCGCCAGAAGATTATCTGGCTCGTTTTCGCGCGATGGATTTGTTTCTGGACACCTGGCCCTACAACGCCGGGACCACCGCGAGCGACGCGCTATGGGCAGGTCTCCCGGTTCTCACCTACGCGGGACAATCGTTTGCCAGTCGCGGCGCCGCGAGTTTGCTCAATGCGGTCGATCTGCCGGAAATGATTACCTCGAGCCCGCAGCAGTATGAGGACTTGGCCGTGGAACTCGCCACAAAGCCGGAACGTCTGGCTCGAATTAGGCGCAAGCTGATCGATGATGGGCACAAGGCGCGCCTGTTCGATACTCCTGCCTTCACCAGGCACCTGGAAACCGCCTACTCAAGGATCTGGGAGCGATATCAGTCCGACTTGCCGCCGGATCATATCGATGTGCAGGCGGCGCGTCGGGAGTGATTAGCGCCGTACTCTGGAACTGCGCCGCCACGAGTCGTCGTCGGGGCTCCCACTTGAATTCCCATGCCCCTACGTAATCGACCGCCTGATGCCCGCCTCCTCGGGCGGATTTACTGTAATACACTACAATCCGCTGGAAGAAGACGCCGCTAGAACCGAGCGCGCCCAACGTTTATTTTTCGGCGGTGGATTTCGCGTCGATGGGCAGACGCTCGCTTGAAAGGAGGAAATACTGTGTCCACCCCTGCCAGACAGATAGCTCAAGACGTAATTGCGGAAATAGAGCGGGTTTTCGCTCTTCAGCGAGCTCATCAATGGGAGATAAAGGCCACCGGCGTCGAGCAACGGAAGGAAAAATTGAGAAAGTTGAAGTCCGCCGTTGAAGCTCACGGAGATGAGATCGTGGCGGCAGTGAAACAAGACACTCGTAAGCCTGAAAACGAGATAAGGGTTACGGAACTTCTGAACGTGACCGCGAATATTGAAAGAAATATCAACAATCTCGACGAATGGATGAAGCCGGTCGAGGTGGTTCCATCGCAGAACAAGAACGACAAGGCGAGAATCGTATACGAGGCGAGAGGGGTATGCCTGATATTGGGACCTTGGAACTTTCCGCTCGGGTTGGTCCTGGGACCTCTCGCAGCAGCCATCGCCGCAGGAAACTGCTGCATCGTTAAGCTAACGGACCTATGTCCGGCCACTGCCAGAGTGGCCGCAAGGATCATCAAAGAGGCATTCGAGGAAGAGCAGGTTGCCTTATTCGAAGGCGGTGTGGATGTGGCAACCGCTTTGCTCGATTTGCCGTTCAACCACATTTTCTTCACGGGGAGCACGCGAGTGGGAAAGCTGGTTATGGCGGCGGCAGCGAAGCATTTGGCCAGCGTTACCCTGGAACTCGGCGGGAAGTCTCCCGTCATCATCGATGAAGACGCGGATGTGAAGAAGATTGCCGGGGATCTGGCGGCAGCCAAGCAATTCAATGGCGGGCAAGCCTGCATCTGCCCCGACTATGTATTCGTCAAGGAGCGGCAAAAAAACAGCTTGGTCGAGGAATTCGGAGCCAAGGTAAAACAGAATCTCTATAGGGAGGACGGAAGCATAAAGAAAGACAATATCGCCCAAATCGTCAATGAGCAGAATTTTGCCCGAATCAAGAAACTCTTCGATGATGCCGTTGCCAAGGGCGCCAAGGTTGCGGTCGGCGGCATCCTGGACGGAGCCGACCGCACGATCCATCCGACGATGCTCACCGATGTCACTCCTGACATGCTGATCATGCAGGAGGAGATCTTCGGTCCAATCGTGCCGGTTCTTACTTACAAGACAATCGACGATGTTATCGATTACATCTCGGCCCGTGCCAAGCCGCTGGCGCTCTACATTTTCAGCGACAATCGAAACAACATCGACAAAGTACTGAGCCGAACGTCATCGGGCGGCGTGACCATCAACGGATTTTTCTCACATTACCTGGAAAACGGGTTGCCCTTTGGTGGCGTCAATCAAAGCGGCATGGGTAGCTATCACGGGATCTTTGGATTTAAAGCGTTCTCTCATGAGCGCGCAATCTATATACAGAACCGATAGACGGCGGTTGAGATCTCGAGGCTTGGCGATGACAGATTCCGCGCTAACGGCCAACACGTGTAATCGACCAACAGCCACCTTTCGGGCGACTCCATTGCTGGACGCGGGCGGCCTCATGCAGGCGCCGCCCACCCTTTCTGACTTTTCAAGCGCGTCGCTGGACTAGGCCGCTTTCCCTGCCGCGAGAGCCTGAACGTCGGACGTCTTCAGTGCCTTGCCGCCGATCGCCCAATCTCCGCTTTCGAACTCATTTATGCGAACCCAGGTGACGCCGCGCATATTCTCGCCTTCGACCTCGACCATCGCTGCAGTAACCTTTGAGATGAGCTCCTGCTTCTGCTTGGGGGTGAAAACGTCCTTAATCACATCAATGGTAACGAGTGGCACGTCATTTCTCCTCGAATAATGCGGTCGGAACCGCTCCGCCGCTGATTGGATTTGAACACGGCCTTCCCGGCCCATGCTTGGAGGGGGCATGGAGATTATTTGGAGATTTCTGGGAGAAGGCGCGGGAGTGCCTTATCCTGATGCCCATGATTTACCGATTCGGCCCCTTCGAGCTGGATACGGCCAAGGTCGAGCTGCGCTCGGACGGGGAGGTCCGTGCCATCGAACCGCAGGTGTTCGCCCTACTGGTATTGCTAGTCGACAACCGCGAGCGCCTGGTATCAAAGGACGAAATCATCGAAAAGGTATGGGATGGGCGCGTCGTTTCTGAAGCGGCGGTCGCCAGCCGGATCAAATCGGCACGCAAGGTCCTTGGCGATGACGGCAAGATCCAGCGTTTTATCAAGACGATCCATGGTCAGGGCTTCCGCTTTGTAGCAGACGCTAAGGTCGCGCGTGCTGAAGTCGCAGGCCAAGGATGCGGGAAGCCGGCCACCGAGTCGGCCGAGGAAGCCTCCCGGCCATCGATCGCGGTGCTGCCGTTCCGCTCCATCGGAGCTGCGGGCTCAATTGCGGCCATTGCAGACGCCCTGCCTCACGAACTGATCACCGAGCTGTCACGTTTGCGATGGCTGTTCGTTACTGCGCGCGGCTCCTCGTTCCGCCTGCGCGGGTTGGACGCCGACATAGGCGAGGTCGGGCGCCTGCTCGACGTACGGTATTGCCTGTCTGGCACGGTTGAAGTTGCTGGCGCGAGTCTTGCTGTGACGGTCCAACTCATAGACACGCGGGACGGCGGTGTCGTCTGGGCCGAACACTTTGGCGGCTCGATCGATGACGTGCACCAGATCCGCGAGGACATCCGCTCTCGGATACTCACTGCTTTAGAGATTCAGATACCGCTCCACGAGGCCGCACTGGCGCGCTTCACGGTGACCGAAAATCTCGATGCCTGGTCGGCCTATCACCTCGGCCTTCAGCACATGTACCGCTTCAACCGCAAAGATAATGCTGCAGCCACTGCGCTGTTCCAACAAGCGGTTAGCCGAGATCCCGGCTTTGCGCGTGCCCATGCGGGTCTCTCCTTCATCCATTTTCAGACGGCCTTCATGCGCTATTCAGACGATCTCGCCGGCGAGATCGTGCTGGCGCGGCGCTTCGCGGAGCGGGGACTTGAACTCGACCCGATCGATCCGTTCGTTAATTTCACGATGGGCCGCAGCTTCTGGCTGGAAGGCGATCTGGAGAGCAGCCTGGCCTGGCTCGAACGCGCAACCTCCATCAGCCCGAACTACGCACAAGGGATCTACGCTCGCGGTTGGACCGAATCCCTCGCGGGCCGGGGTCTGGACGGCCGCAGGCATGTCGATCTCGCAATGCGCCTCAGCCCACTTGATCCACTGTACTACGCGATGCTAGGAACACGGGCCTTTACGCACATGGTCATGGGCGAAGACGCGGAGGCTGCCGTGTGGGCCGAGCGAGCTGCGTGCTCACCCGGCGCCCACGTGCTGATCGCGCTGATAGCAGTGGCCGCTCACGCTCTTGGGGGCAACGAGGTTCGGGCCGCGTCGTGGGCGGCCAATGTACGCTCGCGCAACTCCGCGCTTGCCTGTTCGGACTTCTTCCGTGCATTTCCCATGCAGTCGGAGGCAACTAAGGCTCGGGTGTCGCACGCCCTCGCACGCTTCGGGTTTTGAGATTCGCCGCTGAATATGGCGCGCCCTGAGAGATTGCTCGCGGGCTTCGCCCGCTCGTCCTTCGCTGCGCTCAGGACCGCCTCCGCGCTGACGCGCTCCGGCGTCCGACTCGGCTCGAGGACTCGCCGAGTCGTCGAACTCGGCTAGTTTGTCGGTCGGGAGTTCGAATCATTTTAGCGCTCGCCTGCTGCACGCATCGAGCGGTCGTCTCACAATTCTTGAAGTGTGGCGCGCCCGGAGAGATTCGAACTCCCGACCCCCTGGTTCGTAGGTTGATTAGGGTACTTGTCGATTCTTCAAAATCAACCACTTGCAGCGCTTGCCGACTTAGATCCCGGTTTACTCAAGGCACGGCTACGGCACAGTCAGTCTGAGCGAGTCGCGATTGTGGCTATGGTCGTTGCCGATTTCTGGATCGCCAGCGACCGCAATCGGCCGAGGCTGTGTGAGAACACCGCTTCCGCGGCTGCGGCCGCCTTCGCGAGTATTACCCAGCGGCCGGTTGTGACACACGCTGGTGGGCAGCAGCGATATGCCGTTGAGGCTCCTCCTCAAGCGAACTAGCTTGCATACCTCGCGTCAGTTTTCGGCAGGTGCAACGGGGTTGGACCCCCCTATATCCGGCGTGCACGTCCTATGCATGTCGCGACCGTTTTGAACTGGACTGCGGCAGCTCGTCGATCGGGCACGATCCGAACGGCGCCATCGCAGCCCAATCGGCGCCGGGCGAGTGGGTAAAGTGCCTTGTCGAAACGAGGCCTCACGGGGCGGATGTCAACGCCTGGCATCTTTGATGAGGATCCAACCATGCAATTTGACCGTCATCACGTTGCAGAGCATCGATCCGGGCTAAGTACGCTGACGCAGAGACCTGGTACTGCCGGTGGTCATGCTTTTAGCGTGAGGCTGTCTGCATTGATGGGCTTGATCGGCCACTTCGCGCCGCCAAGGGTGATGTGGTCTTTGGCTTGGCCACCGCTACGCTCAGGCACTCAACGGTATCGGCCAGCCGGCGAGTATAGGGAAGCGTTCCAATGAAGAACGCGTCCCTCACATCGCCTGCCTTCGGCGGACTCCGGTGCGGTCGAACGGGTCGGTAACGGGAAACCGCGACACCTGCTTGGGCTGCCTGCTCGAAGGGCAGGTTCGTGCTGAGATCCGGTGTGAGAGACCGACTACAAAAGCAGGTCAGCGAGTTGCAGCACAGACCGCTATCTGGTGTTCATTTTGTCGCAGAAGCTGAATACCGTGACGGTCGGCGCGCCTTGACTTCGATTATTAGAGCATAGTCACAGCAATCCTCCGGGTCGACGCACCGCCGGACCGCAACTACTGCGCCGCCACTTGGAGGAATAACGATGCATTGCACGACAGTCGGGGCGAGCGCGCCGATCCCTCGGGCGCAGCGCCCATGAAAATCGAACAGAGAACATGGACGCAGGCCGGGGGATGGACACGGGCTTTTCCCCGACCGTTGGTGCAGTCGGCACAGCTGGTCCTCGTGTTCGGCGCCACGGCCCTATTGCAGGATCCCGGACTGGTGGAAGCAATCGGCAAGTTCTACCCCGCGGCGCACATCCTCGGCTGTTCCACGTCGGGGGAGATCTGCGGCGTCCAGGTGTCCGACGACTCGCTGGTCGTAACCGGAATCCATTTCGAGCACACGCAACTGCGCACCGCCCAGGTGAGCCTGGGCGCGAACATCGATAGCCAACAGGCCGGCGAACTACTGGCGCGAGAGTTCCCGCACTCGATCGCTGCCAAGGGAGAGGGTCCGGAAGAGAAGCTGGCGCACGTGCTGGTGCTTTCCGATGGCTTGAGTGTCAATGGCAGCGATCTGGTTCGCGGTCTGGCGAAGAACCTCCCCGCGGGTGTCGCGGTGACCGGCGGCCTCGCAGGGGACGGCGCGCGCTTTGTCGAGACTTTGGTGTTCAAAGACGACGTTCCGCAGAAAGGGGCTATCGCTGCCGTAGGGCTGTACGGGAGCCGACTACAGGTCGGGTTCGGGTCTCTCGGCGGTTGGGATCCCTTCGGTCCGGAGCGGTTGGTGACGCGTTCCAAGGGAAATATTTTGTACGAGCTGGATGGTCGGCCCGCTCTGGGGCTCTACAAACAATACCTGGGCGAACACGCCAGTGCTCTGCCCGCCACCGGGCTGCTCTTTCCCCTGAGTGTTCGGGTGAAGCCGGGCGATACACCGCTGGTGCGCACGATTCTCGCGGTCGATGAGGGGCAGCAGAGCATGACCTTTGCGGGGGACGTTCCTGAGGGCGCCTATGCGCGTCTCACGAAGGCCAGTGTCGACCGGCTGGTCGAAGGGGCTATAGGGGCGGCGCGGGCCAGCCGCCCGCCAGACGCGCTCGCGCCGGAACTGGCCATTCTCATCAGTTGCGTCGGACGGAAGCTGGTTCTCAAGCAGCGCATCGAGGAGGAAGTGGAAGGCGTGCGCGACATCCTGGGCGAGCAGGCTGCTCTGACTGGTTTCTACTCCTATGGTGAGATTGCCCCGTTTCTACGCGGCGAGCGCAGTGAACTGCACAACCAGACCATGACTATTACAACCTTTGCCGAGCGCTGATCATGGTCCCAACTCAGAGCCTCTTGAAGCGTCAGTTGAAGCGCTTTTTCGGCAAGGACTTTAAGGTTCCCACCGACTGGGACGGCTTCATCGCGGCGGTCGATAGCGCTTATGCGGAATTCGAGGTCGATCGAAATCTGATGGAGCGCTCGCTGGAATTAAGTTCCCAGGAGCTTCTCGAGGCGAATGCGGAGATCCGCGCCATCTTCCAAGCGATCCCGGACCTGGTGTTCCGCCTCGACCATGCAGGCACCATTCTGTCCGTCAAATCGGGGGTTGGCGCCGAACCGCCGCGCCAGGAGTTGTCGGGACGTCGCATCCAGGAGTGTTGGCTACATAACGCCGGTGATGGATTTTCCGAGGTCTTGCGGCGGGTCATCGACGACAAGTCGATGGTCAGTATCGAGCACTCAGAGGGTGCCCAGGGGGCGGAGACGCTCTACGAGGTCCGGCTCGTGCCGCTGCTGCGTGACCAGGTGGTTGCCATCGCGCGCAATATCACCAAGCGCAAGAGCGCGGAAGCGAAGCTCGAGCAGATGCATCAGCAACTCGCCGCCGCTTCGCGCCAGGCTGGCATGGCCGAGATCGCCAACAACGTGCTGCATAACGTGGGCAATGTCCTCAACAGCGTCAACGTCTCAGCCGCTCTGATCGGCGACAAGGTGCGAGACTCCAAGGTGCAGAGTGTCGCCAAAGCGGTTGATCTGATGAACGAGCACGTCTCGGAGATCGGCGATTTCCTGACTCGAGACGAGCGGGGAAAAGTGATACCGGGATACTTGAAGAAGCTCGTTGTCGCACTGGCGGGCGAGCAAAAAGGTATCGCCGAAGAGCTTCATTCATTGACCAAGAACATTGACCACATCAAGGAAATCGTGGCCACGCAGCAGGCCTATTCCGGTGCCACCAGCGTTGTCGAGGCCGTGCAGGTCAAGGAGCTAATGGAGGATGCGCTGCGCATGAACGTCGCTTCCATGGCACGGCATCAAATCACCGTGATCAGGGAATTTGCCGACATGCCCTTATTGCAGCTGGATAAGCATCTGGTGCTGCAAATCCTGGTCAATCTCATCGGCAACGCCAAACATGCGATGGACAACGTGCCCGATCGATCACACCACATCACACTGCGAACGGAGATCGCCGCACTGGAGGAGGGATCGCGCCTGCGAATCCTGGTCCAGGATGATGGCGAGGGCATTGCACCGGAGAATCTGGGCCGGCTCTTTGCCCACGGCTATACTACCCGTAAGAATGGTCACGGGTTCGGGTTGCACAGCTGCGCGCTGGCGGCCAAGGAGATGGCCGGCACTGTTACGGCTCACAGCGAGGGTGCCGGCAAGGGCGCCAGCTTCACGCTCGATCTTCCGGCCCATCCGGCAGCCTCGCTGCAATGAACACCTCAGAGAATCGGCGGATTCTCTTGGTGGATGATCTGCCATCCATTCACGAGGACTTTCGAAAGATCCTCGCCCCTGCCGCGGTCCCAACCGATCTGGATGCCGACGAGGCGATTCTCTTCGGAAAGCAAGCCCCTGCGACAACCGTCCACTTTGAATTGGCGTCGGCCTTTCAGGGCGCTGAAGCTCTCGAGAGAGTCCGTGCCGCAAGGCTCGCCGGTCGCCCTTATGCCCTGGCCCTCATCGACATGCGCATGCCCCCAGGGTGGGATGGTGTCGAGACGGTCGAGCATCTGTGGCAGGAAGACCCAGGACTTCAAATTGTCCTGTGCACCGCCTATTCCGATCATGCCTGGAAGGACGTACTGGCGCGCCTGGATGTGCGCGATCGGCTGCTCATCCTCAAGAAACCGTTCGACCCCATCGAGGTCTACCAGCTGGCCAATGCACTGACCACCAAATGGCAGATGGCCGAGCAGGCGGCTTTCAAGATGAGCCGCCTGGAGGAAGCGGTCGAGGAGCGAACCCGGGAACTGTCCAATGCCAACATCATTGTCCAGAATAGCCCCGTGATCCTCTATCGCCTGCGCGGCGAGCCCTCATTTCCGCTGATCTATATTTCGCACAACATCACCAAATTGGGTCACGACCCAGTTGCGCTCCTGGCCTCGCCAAGCTGGGCACAAACCCTCATCGATCCAGCCGACCAGACCAAGGTCGGCGACGCCATGGCACGCATACTCGATAAAGATGCGCAAGGCGCCTCCATTGAGTTTCGTCTGTGCGCAGGCGATGGCGCGCTGCGCTGGGTGGAGAATCGCTATGTTCCGGTGCGCGACAAGGCGGGGCGCCTGATCGAAGTCGAGGGCATCATCATCGACATCACGGAACGCAAGGCGGCGGAGGACAAGATCACGCTGCTGGCGCGTACCGATGGACTCACGGGACTTGCCAATCGGGCGACTTTTACCGAGCGCCTCGGCCAGTCCTTCGCCGCCGCCCAACGCGGTGCCCTGTCCTTCGCGATTCTGTATCTCGATCTGGACAAGTTCAAACCGGTCAACGATTCCTTTGGGCACCCGGTCGGCGACCTGCTGTTGCAACAGGTGGCTCAGCGTCTCAAGAGCTGCACTCGAGTCACGGACATTGTCGCGCGTTTAGGCGGCGATGAGTTTGCCGTCCTTCAGGGTGAGATCACGGATCCCGCCAGCGCGGGCGCACTGGCCGCGAAGATTCAAACCGCGCTGGCGCTGCCCTTTGTGCTCGACGGCAACGAGGTGCAGATCTCCGTCAGCATTGGAATCAGCCCCTACCTTCCCGGCAACACGAGCGCGGACACCATGCTGGTGCAGGCGGACCTTGCGCTATATCGATCCAAAGACGAGGGCCGCAATCAATATCATTTCCACTCGAACGAGCTTGACCAAGAGGTGCTCGATCGAGTCACGCTGGCCGGCGAGGTCATGCGGGCCATTGACCAGGGCGAATTCGAACTTCAGTACCAGCCGCAAGTCGAATTGTCGTCGCAGAACATTGTCGGCATGGAGGCCCTGGTCCGATGGAACCATCCCACGCGCGGACGGCTCTCGCCGGGACTCTTCATTCCGATTGCCGAAAAAACCGGGACGATTGTGGCGTTGGGACACTGGGTGCTCGACCACGCGTGTCGGCAAATGAGTTTGTGGCGTGCCGAGGGCCTGACACTGCCCTTGATTGCGGTCAATCTATCGCTGCTTCAGCTCAAACATGGCCAGGAACTGGTGCGTGATGTCACCGCAACGCTCGCCAAGTGGGGACTGGTACCCTCCGATCTGGAATTCGATGTCACCGAGGCAACCTTGGCTCAACTGACCTGGGCGCAGAACGAAGTCATTCCGCAGCTGCGCCAACTCGGTGTCAAGATCGCGATCGACGACTTTGGCAGCGAGTATTCATCGTTCGACTACGTGCGGGCTTACCGCGTGAATCACCTCAAGATTGCCCAATCCTTTATCAGCCGCTCCACCACAGATCCGGAGTGCGCGGCAACCATTCGCGCCATCGTCAACTTTGCCCACGATGTCGGGATTGTTGTCATTGCTCAAGGCGTGGAGACCGAGCAGCAGCATAACCTGCTGTCATCAACCGATACTAAGACTCAAGCGCAAGGTTTCCATTTCAGCAAAGCCGTGGGGGCCGAGCGCGCTGGCGAGTTTTTGCGAGCGGGGCAAATTGGAAGCAGCGCGGAGTCGCCAGCTGACGGCGCGTCCGAAGCGCTGGCGATGTTGGCGCCAGCCGCCTGAGCGCTGCTCATCCCGTCGACCAGGCCCCAGGGAGAAGGTTAAGAACTTCGGTATCAGGTCCCTATGAAGCGACCCGGACAACCCAAGGAGCTCGCGCCTGTCTATGTGAAGTTGGCAGCCGATGAGGCGATCTATTATCCGGAGCGACCGTCGCCGTGATCGGCGGGCAACCGGTCACAGTGATCAGCCATGACGCGTAAAGCGGGTGAAGCCCGGAAAAGGATTCACAGTCATTCGCGGCAATACCCGCTCTGGAGTGGCTCAAATGGTGATCGAGCCTGGCAGGGCGGGAAGGCAGTCCGTACAACCGGCATCGAGGCGCCGATCAATGGCTCTACGTTGTGTCAGGCCAAGGGGTCGCCAAATCAGGTACTAAGAGACTGCCTCTGCGAGCAGCAACGCTACGCCTCATTGAGCACGGAGATCGGCATCAGATTCGAAATACTGGACAGCGTTCAAGACGTGCCGTCATTGATTAAGGTGTCCCGGTACTTTACGGCGCCTTGCGGCCGCGTATCCCCGCATCGAATTGATTGACCAAGTCCGCACGTGCCATGCAGGATCAACTGACTGACCCGGCAAGGCAATGGCCGGGAGGGTCTGCGCTCTCTCCCCTAACTCTCGGCGAATATAGGCTTTACCGGCGACGGACGTGCGCGGCATTCTAAACTCACCCAAACCCCCAAGACTCCTTCCGACTCGCAGCGCAGCATGCACGCAGTCGATGCAGCGCAGTCGGTTCTTTGGCAATCTCCTGCGCCCTAGGGGTGCGACGCGGGAGCCCCCCTCCAGAAGCGTGCGGGTTATCCGCCTCGAAGCCGCTCCTGCACTGCCGCCAGTCGTCTGAGGGGCGGCCCCGATATAGGGCGGCGGGGCCTCGGTACCCTCGCACCAACGCCGTACTATGGCCTTATCGACCCCAAGTCCATCGGCCACCTGATCCTCTGTAAACCCGGCGCTGCGTAGCAACTCGTCGATATTGCTGCCGCGTTGCCGGTCCCCGCTCAGATCTGGCTGCTGCGCAGTTTGCTGCATACAGACCTCCTTTTTGCGACGCGATCCAGACTTGCGGCCAGCCACTGTTAAATTCAAGCGTCGGGGACCACGCAGCCGCGGCTCAACGTGCTTCAGGCTGAGAGCCTCAGGCGTGACGGTCTGCCCCCTGTCTTCCGATGTTGGCGCTTGCCTAAGCCCAGGGAGGCGGGCGCTGCCCAGAGCTGACGACTGCCACCCCGCGCAGACCTACACGAGAAGCGGACGGCCTGGGATGCAATGAGCCGCTCCGTCCATGCAGGATACCCTTAGCCGGTGATAGCAGCCGGCTGCTGTGGGCAGCCATTCCCGTGCCGCGCTCCGTTCGTACAGCCGGTTGCCGCACGGAAATGCCTTGGGTAGCTTGAGGGCCGCTATGCCGAACCAGTCGGGTCCATCTGGGCCGGGGAAAGACTTATTTAGCTTGGACAACCCCGAGCGCGCTGCCGGGCTCCTGGCGGCTGTGGTTGCTTCCTCCGAGGATGCGATCATCAGCAAAACGCTCGATAGCATCATAACGTCCTGGAATGGCGCGGCAGAGCGGCTGTTCGGATTTACCGCCGCTGAGATGATCGGTCAGTCGATCACGCGCATCATCCCAGCAGAACTGCAGTACGAAGAAGGTGAAATCATTGCGAAATTGCGGCGCGGTGAGCGGATCGAGCGCTACGAGACCGTGCGCGTCTGCAAAAGCGGTGAGCGGATCGACATTTCCCTCACCATCTCGCCCGTACGGGACTCCGCAGGCAACATCGTGGGGGCTGCAAAGATCGCACACGATATTACAGCCCGAAAGCGCACAGAGCGGGAGCTAATGGAGAGAGAAAGGCAGCTGGCCGAGCTGGCACAGGAACGAGCGGTTGTACTTGAGTCCGAACGAGCAGCGCGCGCCGAAGCGGAACGCCTCAGCCATATCAAGGATGAGTTTCTGGCAACGCTGTCGCATGAATTGCGTACACCGCTGAGTGCGATTCAGGGCTGGACGCACATCCTTCGAGGACACAAGGTTCAAGCCGCCGACTATGAGCGGGGGCTCGAAACCATTGACCGAAACGTGCGCATCCAAACGCAGATCGTGAACGACTTGCTAGACATGAGTCGAATCATCTCTGGGAAGGCACACCTCGATGTAGAGCCACTGCATTTGCACGAAGTAGTGAACAACGCCATAGATGCGGTAGGGCAGTCGGCGCTCGCTAAAGGAATCCGTATCCAAGCCATGCTCGACTCAAGGATCGGACTCATTCGAGGTGACCCCGGCCGCCTTCAGCAGGTACTTTGGAATCTGTTGTCCAATGCCATCAAGTTCACTCCCAAGGAAGGCCGAATTCAGGTGGTATTGGAGCGTGTGAATTCGCACGCCGAGATTTGCGTTGAGGACACTGGGATCGGCATCCGACCCGAATTCCTGCCGCACGTATTCGACCGCTTCAGGCAAGCCGACTCCGCGACGACCCGCCGCTTTGGCGGCCTGGGTCTGGGGCTATCGATTGTAAAGAGCCTAGTTGAGCTGCATGGCGGTACGGTGCGCGTCAAGAGTCCTGGAGAGAATCAGGGCAGCACGTTTATTGTGAGTCTCCCCATCTCGCATGTGCGGACAGAAGCACGCCGCGCGCCTCTGAATGTCGGTGCACCCTCAGGCCTGCCCGACAAGGCGGTTGAACTTCCTCAGCTGGACAACGTGCGCGTGCTGATCGTCGATGATGAGCCGGACGGCAGAACTCTGGTTGCACGGATTCTGGAAGATCAAGGTGCGACGATTGTGTGCGCTGCAACTGCCCCGGAAGCCCTGGAAGCTTTATCACACAACCACTTCGACGTGCTAATCAGCGATATCGGCATGCCCGAGACGGACGGTTTTCAGCTCATACGCACCGTCAGGCGGCTGGATGCGTCGCGCTCGCGCCCCTTGCCCGCGATTGCCCTCACCGCATACGCACGACCCGAAGACCGGCACCGCTCCCTGCTGGCGGGCTTTCATATGCACCTCTCCAAGCCGATCGAGGCGCTCGAGTTGGTCGCCAGCGTTGCCGGGCTTTTGCATTTGAGCCTTTGAACAAAGATGGGCACAATGCGCCGCGCCGCAGTGAAGGAGTATCGGGGAAGTTCGGAGAACCTCCATAGGATCGCCCCCGCACCTTGTAGTGCATCGCCCCTTTTGGCTTGCCTCCCTCCAGCCCACTTTAATGTGCGTTAATCGGCAGCTACTCTTGTGTCGTCACTCCGGCTTTATCAATGCGCGTGGAGATGAGTAGCGAGGCCATGTCTCCGTATAAACCGGCGGTGCGGAGTAATTCGGCGCGGTCCGAGGGGGCGCTCGTTAAGGCTGCCATGACACGCAGTTCTGCTGCTTTCTTGCGATAGAGCGCGGATCGAATAATTGTCGGGTCACTCTCGGTCACGATTCCAACTCCAAAAGCTAGAGTGAATAAGGTACGCAGTTCATGGCGCCATCGGAGCCAGAAGACAATAGCGATCCCGGTAATTCCGGTCCGATAGGTTCAAGGCCGTGACTTACGTCACAGAGCACCCTCATTCATCCGCGCCGTTTAGGTTTCATCAACTCTTCCAGTTCCTTAACCTCGTCGAGCACCCGCTGTGCCCGTACGAAAATCTTGCGCCCGACCTGCACACTGCCCGCGTCTCGCAGCTGGGCGCACACATTAATAAGCTCACTGAGCCGGGCCGATGCGTCGATGTGGAGCTTCAATAGCTCATGAATGTCCGGCTCTTTGCCACGACACTCCTGGTCGCACTCGATAATGACCGCGAGCTACCGCCGACACAATTTATACCACTGTTCAACGGCCTCTCCTTTTAGGATTCGGCCATCGGCAAGCGTAATCTCGGTGCCGCTCCACCGGCCCTGTTTGGCAATGCGTTCCAATACGGAGCGGAGCCCCCTTCGCTTTGAAACCTATGCTCCGATTGAGGGTCGTTTTGCGAGCGTCTCAAGATCCAGATTTTCTTTGCTTGTATGGCAGCTTGCATGGCACTCATCTCCAGAACTGAATCATTCCCCTCGGAAAGACCGCGGCATACAGGCCGAGAGGAAAGGCCGGCGGCTCCAGCCTCATAAGCTTATGCAGCCTTGTCCTACATTTAAAGCCTTCTCAGGCATTTTGGGCCGGCACGCTGGGCGGACTTAGCGCATGGTCTTATTCAGAACCCGCGGGTGCGCGCGAGTATTCGACGCAATCGTGATCGGGGTCCCGACCCGCCCGGTGGGCGTGGGAGCACAATACTTTGCAGAGCCGAGGAGTTTTTTGCAATGCAAAAGGAAAAGCACCCAAAGAGCCCTCAGTTGTCTATTGAGGACACCGGCATGGTGAAGCAGCGCATGGGCATGGGGGCGCCCGTCAGCCGATTCGATCCCTATCAGGGGGTGATGGCGGCAAAACGACCGAGCCGAAAAAGGGACTTACGCAAAGTTCAGGAATGGCTCGAGGCGAAACGACGCGCAGAGCGGATCAAGAAGGAAGACGCGCCCGACTGATATACGGACCGCCAGCGGGGCCACGCAACTTTCCTCGGTTCTGTATCGCAGGCAGCGACCTGTAGGTAGCGGGCTCGGCGGCGCCTAGCGTCGCCCTTCTACCTAGACAGCACAGAGTGTGACATGCCGCCCAGCTTCAACACTGTTGCGACCGGAATGCGCTATCCGCGTGCGCCACCGTACATACCGACTTAGCAACTAGCTGTTGGACTGCTCAATGCACAGTAACGGCAGTTGAGCACGGCAGATTCCAATAGAGGTCCTCGCGTCTATGACAGCTGAATTCGGCGATTCGGGAGTTCGGCGCGACGCTCTACGCTCAGAGCATGCGGACCTCGTGAAAGCTATCGCCTATCAGTTCTTCCGACGGGAAAACCACTTCGATTTCGTCGCCTTGATCCAGGTCGGCACGGCCGGACCGGGTGCGGCAATAAGTGGGCATGAGCACGATAGCGCTGAGGTGTTCGAAGCCCATGCGAGGACTCTCATCCGCGAGGCGATGCTCGATGTGGTGCGCGGGTCCGATTAGGGGGCAGGCTCCGTCCATGGGCGGCCCGCACACTTCAGCGCCAAGAGGGGCACCTCGCAAGATCCAACGATCTACCTCCCCTAAAGGACTCATGAAGATCTTCACCTCCTCGATTCGCGCCCGCATGACGCTGTTCATCGCTGCTTTCCTCGCAATCGTTGTTGGGCTCGCTACGAGCGGCGAGTTCGTCTTGAAGTCTGTCGGTGTGAAGACTGAGGAGACCGATCGGAAATGGCTTGCGGGGATGGCCGTTCTCGCCGAGATGGGCGACCGCGTCGCCGAGTACCGAATTGCCGAGGGGGATCGAATGTTGGCCTCAGAGCCAAAGGCCCGCGCCGAGGCCGAGTCGATTGCGGGCGAACATCGACGTGAAATCCAGAAGCTCCAGATTGCGTATGCCCCATTGCTTGTTGACGATGCTCGGATCGCGGACCTGGTTTCATTTCGGACCGCATGGACTGCCTACTATCGGCAACACGACGCTTGGGTGAGAGATGGCAGAGGCGATTCGCCTGATGATGTGGCTCTTTATAACGGTAAATTGCAACAGCTGTACAAGGACACCGACGTCGCCGTTGATCGCTTGATTGCGATCCATCTGTCGGCCGCTCATGCGCAGGCTGCGGCAGTAGAGAAGCTCACGAGGGCCTCCATCGACATCGGAATCGCTGTCTCTGCAGCTGCAGCCTTGCTGGCAATGTGGCTGGTGATGCGCATCCGAACTCAGATCACGCGGCCCCTGGAGGCGATCACGCAGGCGCTCTCGAAGCTGGCCGCGGGGAGCCGCGAAATTCGCCTCCCCGAGCTATACCGAAGCGATGAGATTGGCGCGATGGCCAAGGCCTTTGAAATCTTCCGGGCCAGTGCGTTGGCACTCGAAGAAGCGCATAAAGCGACCCGAGTTGCGCAAGAGCAGGCGCAGACGCTGGCGAGGCACGATGCGCTCACCGGTTTGCCTAATCGCCGGGTATTCTCTGCCGAACTACAGTCCGTCCTGAGCCAGGCCCGCGGCGGCGCAGTAGCCTGTTCGGTCCTGCTCGTCGGGCTGGATCAATTCAAGCAAGTCAATGACCTGCACGGGCATGCGGTCGGCGACTTGGTGTTATGCGAGATTGCACGACGCCTTAAGGCGATTGTTGGAAGCACCGGCGGGGTCGCTCGCTTGGGCGGTGATGAATTTGCGATCTTTGCCAATGGTGATGCGGGGCATAAGACGCCATTGGGCGCAACCAAGGATCTCGCGGTCCGGGTACTGGGCGCCATTCGGGTGCCGATTCTCGTGGGCGACAAGAGGATCGAGATCGGGGCGAGTATTGGAATTGCACCCTGTCGATCCGAGAGCGCGGACGCTGGACACCTGCTGCATGCCGCTGACATTGCCATGTACAGGGTCAAGCGCGATACGAGAGGCACGTTCCGCTTCTTCGAGCAGAGCATGGAGGATGACCTACGTGCCCAGGGAACGTTAGAGAGCGATATCAAACGGGCTGTCGCTGAAGGTAAAATACAGCCGCACTATCAACCCTTGATCGCGCTTCGAAACAACCGCATCTGTGGATTCGAAGCCCTTGCCCGTTGGACCCATCTAACGCGGGGAGTAGTTTCGCCGGACATCTTCATCCCGCTGATCGAGCAGCTGGGTCTGATGTCTGAGTTCACCTCATCGATCCTTCGCCAAGCCTGCCGGGATGCCAAGGATTGGCCGGACACCGTTCGCCTCTCGGTCAATATTTCCCCATCTGAACTCAAAGATCCGCTTCTGCCAAGCCGGATCTTTGCGATTCTCGCGCTCGAGGCTTTTCCTCCCGCGCGACTTGAGCTGGAGATCACTGAAACAGCCCTCGTCTGCAACATCGAGACCGCCAAGTCGATTTTAACGACCCTCCAGAGCTCTGGAATCACCGTAGCGCTCGATGATTTCGGCACAGGCTACGCAAGTCTCTCGCATCTCAGAGAACTTAAAATAGACAAAGTCAAGATCGACCGCTCGTTCGTGCATTCGATGCAATCCAATCCGGAGAGCGAAAAGATCGTGGATGCGATCTTGGGCCTCACGAAGAACCTCAATCTGCAAGCAGTGGCCGAAGGCATCGAAGATTCCGTGACTCTCCTGCATCTGGCGGCAAAAGGATGCGAATTCGGCCAGGGCTACTATATTGGCAAAGCGACAAACGCCGCCGGTGCCAGAGATATTTTAATGGAGAGGACGATCATTCAAAAGAGGATTGCGGAGGCCCAAGCGGCCGTAAGCAGTCATCGCGACTAAGGCCGTTGCCCCCAAGCCCCAGCTTTAATCCAAATCAACACGCAACGGATCGCCGACACCTTCCTTTCCGTCCAGGTCGCTCGTCCAAATGCGGCAGCCTTTCCGTCACTCTCCTACCTGATGGGGTCAGCTCTGCCTAATTAGAAGAAGACTGTGAACTGCGCACGCAATATCTGGACTTGAATCCATTAAGCATGCAACGAGGGGCTAGAATCATCGGATGCTCCCGGTCTACAACTATTGGCTCGTAGGTCTTTCGATCCTGGTTGCAATGCTGGTTTCGTATACGGCGTTGCGATTGGCCGCCCGTGTTGCTACAAGCGAACGTAACGCTGCGCGTATATGGCTTGGGATCGGTTCGATCGCGATGGGCGTCGGCATCTGGTCCATGCACTTCATCGGCATGCTGGCCTTTTCGTTGCCGATTCCGCTCGCCTACAATGTTCAGACGACTCTTGCATCACTCGCCGTAGCGATCCTGACCTCCGGTTTTGCGCTCTCCATCACAAGTGGTCAGCGGCTTACCATTCCACGCCTAGGCGGCGGTGCCCTGGTCATGGGCTTCGGCATCGCGGCGATGCACTACATGGGAATGGCAGCCATTACTGTCATCCCGCCCATCGCCTATGACCCGCTTCTGGTAGCGGCCTCGGTACTGGTTGCCGTCGCGGCCTCGTTTGTGGCCCTGTGGTTGTTCTTCCGCTTGCGGGAGGGCAACTCGCTATCTCTGTGGCTCACACGCATTGCCGCAGCCCTGATGATGGGCCTCGCGATCAGTGGCATGCATTACACGGGGATATCAGTTCGGCTCGTGACAGCCTGGCCGAACACACGACGGCGGATGAGTTCTGAGATGCTGGGCCCGCAATGCTCGGCCTGCGCCCGCAGCGTCTCGGTATCGCTCGCCGACATGCGCACCGCGACGATCTCCGACTTGCTGGATTCTCTCCGGGACACGCTCTCAATCCTCAGGCCCGCAACCGCTGCGGTTCGGAGGGGCTTCCGAGGCGGGAGTTAGCGGCGGAGAAATGCAAGGTAGGGGTTTGTTAAACAATTCCGGAGCAAGTCCGGAATCGTTTACCCAACCCACCTTGGGTCAGGGCTGCGCCCCGACACCCCACGGCCTGCGCCTCCGGTGAGGCTGCCCACCCTGCTCCGCGTTGGCGCTTGTCGCCGGTTGCCAAGAGGAGGATTAGACGGCAGGTGCGAAGTTTGGAGGATTGATGAGCGAGCCGAGTTCACAGGCTAACGCGGACGGTGCGCCACCCAAACGGCAAGCACGCAGGCCGGGCGACGAGGGGCAACGACGCGGACTCCGGCACGGCTCCCGGCCAGGTCCAACTTGACCGCGGAAGAGAAGCGTTGCACGACGCGTGTCGAGGACGAAGACGAAGCGTCGCGAACGATGCCATGAACACGCTCACCCTCCTGGAAGCGGCGTCATTTCTCAAGTTGCATCCCGAGGAACTACGCGCGCGAGCCAAGCGCGGCCTGGTGCCAGCCGCCAAGGTGGGTCGCCGCTGGGTCTTCCTGGAACCGGACCTCGCTGAGTACGTGCGGTCGTTGTATCCTCTTCAACGGCAAGCGCTGCAAGTGACATTTCCAAAGGAGGATACATGTCACTTCGCAGGCGCGGCAGCGTCTGGTGGATCGACTTCGTCAGTCCCAACGGACTGCGAGTACGCCGATCTGCTGGGACTGCCGATCGAGCCCTCGCGCAAGAACTCCACGACCGGCTGAAGGCCGAAGCGTGGCGTATCGCGAAGCTCGGTGAACGGCCACGCCGCACGTGGAACGATGCGGTCGTTCGCTGGCTGAAGGAAGCGAGCCACAAGGCGACGATTGAGACAGACAAGATGCACTTGCGCTGGCTCGATCGATTCGCACGGGGCAAGCATCTGGATGAGATCAACCGCTCATGGGTCGATCGCATACTCGATGCGAGGCTTGCAGAGGGTGTTAGTAACGCGACGGTGAACCGGACGCTTGAGGTTCTCCGGGCCATTCTCAGACGGTGCGTCTACCAGTGGGAATGGCTCGACAGGGCGCCTCAGGTTCGCATGTTGAAGGAGCCGACCCGCAGGGTTCGGTTTCTGACGCGCGAGGAAGCACGGCGGCTTCTGGCGGCGCTACCGGAGCATTTGTCGGTGATGGCGGCTTTCTCCTTGGCAACGGGGCTTCGAAGGTCTAACGTCACCGGATTGCAGTGGACGCAGGTGGACTTAGTGAGGCGGCAGGCGTGGATTCATCCCGATCAGGCCAAAGCACGGATAGCGATTGCCAGTACCGCTGAATGCGGAGGCGGTCGTGCTCATGCGTGGTCAGGCCGGGAAGCATCCTACGCACGTGTTCAGCTACCAAGGGCAAGCCGATCAAGCAGGTCAGTACGAAGGCTTGGTATTCAGCGCTCGAACGCGCAGGTATCGAAGACTTCCGCTGGCACGACTTACGGCATACCTGGGCGAGCTGGCACGTGCAGAATGGCACGCCGCTTCATGCTTTACAGGAACTCGGCGGTTGGGAGAGTTCAGAGATGGTGCGGCGTTATGCGCACTTCTCGGCGGAGCATCTGGCTCCGTACGCGGATCGACTGTGCGTGTTTTTGCGAGTGGTGGAGAATCTGCCTAATGGCACAAATTCGTCACAGCCCGCAATTGTCAGTGAAAGCAGCGATGCTAAGTTGTTGTCGTAATTGGCGCGCCCGGAGAGATTCGAACTCCCGACCCCCTGGTTCGTAGCCAGGTACTCTATCCAGCTGAGCTACGGGCGCGCGGTGCAGGACTGGCGCGCCATTTTCGGCACGCAGACGCTCTCGGCGGAACCAACAATTGTAAAGGTGAACTCCGCCTTCGTCCAGCAACGCGCGATTCTGGCGGCGATGATGCGCCGCCCGAACGGCTCCGACCAGGCCCTTAGACCGAGCCCTTGCCGCTTCGAGAGTCGACTTCGCGTTCAGCAGCCAGCCAGTCGTCCCACATGTGCCCCGGGGCAAAGCCTCGCTTCTCGGCCTTATAGTAGGCAAACACGCTGATCATGCGATAGCGGTCGCTTGGGCTCAGGGTGCCGTCGGATGACGAATCCGCCGCTGGCGGGGTAGCCGCGGGCGGTTGCGATGCGACGGCCTTGGCGGCCGATTTCCCATTGCGCCCAAGGCGACCCGCCGATTCCAGCTTTTCTCCGAATTCTCGCTTTTCGACCAGAACCGTCACCATGACCTATCCGTCCGTCGTTCAGGAGCGCGGTTTGCGCACGACGGAGAGGTTATAGCGTGAGTGAATGCCGATGCCGTAGGAGAACGCCGCATTCGCGATGCGGCGCGCTTATTGATCCGGATCCACCCGACTCAACAACTCCAGCAAGATGTTCGGGTCGATGGGTTTTGTAAAGTGATGGTCGAATCCGGCTTCGCGCGCACGCAGCTTGTCACGCTCCTGGCCCCACCCGGTCACGGCAATCAGCGTCAGGGACTTACCCACCGGCGTTTGGCGCAGTTGCCGGGCCACTTCATAGCCGCTGATGTCCGGCATGCCGATATCTAGCACTACAACGCTGGGTCGCAGCTCGTTCACCGCGGTCAGGGCGTCGCGTCCATTCCCGACCACCACGACGGCATGGCCTTCCATTCGAAGCAGCATGGCGAGGCTTTCCGCGGCATCGTCATTGTCATCCGCGATGAGAAGGCATCGTGGCGTCGAATGATTGAATTGACGGTCAATCATGGGGTGGTTTGAGCCAACGTGCACCGAGGCTTCAGTGAGCGCGGATCGGCGCCCACTACGCGATGAATAAATCGGTGCGGCCGTTGATTTCGGCTCAGGCGGACTTGCGGCGCGTGGTCTTACGGGATGCTGCCTTTCTGGGAACCCGGGCGCCTGCGCGGCGCGCTTCAGATAACCCGATGGCGATCGCCTGCTTGCGGCTGGTGACCTTTGTCCCCGAGCGCCCGCTGCGCAGCGTGCCGTGCTTCATTTCCTTCATTACGCGCTCGACCTTGCGCTCGCTGGATTTGCTGTACTTACGTGCCATGACGTACTCCATGCAGCGTCGTTGAACCGACGCACAGAAGGTGCCGCAAGCGCGTCGAGGTCACTGTCAGCGTGATTCTTATTGGCGTGTAGGCAAGGGGCCATGACACGCGCGGGAGTCACCAGCAGCATCCCTGCAAGGCCGTATCGCCAGCGCCGCGGATAGCGGTGGCGGCGAGTGCGAACTCTCTAGAACGAATAGCCGACTGCGGCCACGAATGTCGTCGGGCCGAAGCTGATGGAGTCAGTGCGGACAACGTCCGATGTAATGGCGTGCAAGTGCGACGTCACCCTCGCCCACGAATACGAGGCCATGAGACTCCAATGCTTCGGCAGGCGATAGGTCAAGCCTCCTGTCACAGCTGGTCCAACGGAGTTGCTCAACTCTACCCGGGTCGGGCCACCGATGACCGCTTCACCGGCGGCGGTGATGTTGCGATCGTAAAATACGGAGTAATTGACTCCGGCGCCGATATAGGGCCGCAACGCGTAGCTGTCATCCAGGAACACATACTCGAGCAGCGCAGTGGGCGCGAGCCAGCGCGAGGTCAATAGCTGCTGGCCATTGAACGGCACCGTGCCGGCAATCGTCGCCGGCCCCTTGCCATAAGCCTTGGTCAGCGGTGGAACGCCGAAGGCGAATTCGAACGTGAAGTGCGTCGACAGCTTTCGCAGATATGCAAGGTACGGGGTCTGTACATTTTTTACGGTCGCACTCAGGTCCTCGCCCGGCGGGATGTAAGGGCCTGCCAGATAGCCTGCGCTGGTGTGAAAGAAGACCGCATAGGCGCCAACGCGAAAGGTGTTATCCGGGTCCTCATCGGCGAAGGCCAGCGAGGTGGTCAGGATCAGGCACGCGGCAGTGAGCACGCGCGGAGCGAATTTTGTCATGGCCTATTCCCTTAGAATTGGCTGAAAAAGGTGCGCGCAGCGACATCGCAGAACGGTTCCACGGAGCCGTGGTAGCTCGGTAGCAGCAACTCCTCTGCCTGAGCCAGAGTCAGGCTGCCGCCCGCAGGAGACGTGTAGAACGCCAGCTGAGCGGCCACGGCCTCTTGAAAGGCGGTTTGGAGGGGCGCGAAGGGTCCCGCGGGCGTTGCGTTGACATCCAGCACCGTGATGAGGCCGGCCGGCAGTGCGCTCCAGAATGCCGCCATCGTCCCGGTATTGACGCTGAAGAACACCTCCGGATCCTGATCTCCCCCGCACAGCAGTGTCGGTGAGTTGGGCGCCCAGTTGCCGTTGCGCAGGTCGTTTTTGTAGAACGCGAGTCGCAGGGTTTGCGTCGGTGGCGCGGCAGCGAGCGGCACTCCGGCGGCAGGTGTAGGCACTGCGCCGTCCGGATTGGATGCCGCATCCAGGGCATAGCTGACACGGTAGTCGTTGTTGATCAGATACGGTGAGCCGAACCCCGCATCGAACAGCGGTGTGTCGGGATTGGTCGGATCAGCGGGCACGGCCAACGCGCCAGTCAGGATTGCCGACAGCGTTGGGTTATTGGGCACCGTCACCACGGGGGTCGTGCTGTCGAAGAGCGCCGTCTCGGGCAGTTTGCCAGTCGAAATGAGCGTGTCGATAGGGGTAGTGCTCGGCAGCAGAGTATCGATGCCGGTGGCGTAGGTAGCCGAGTAGACATCGGTCGTCGCGGTGTAGATGTTGCCATAAGCATGCTGATAGCTGGTCGTCACCAGGGGCGTGAATACGGTAGAGCCCAAGCTGACACTGCCGAAGAATTCCGCGTCCCCGAAAGCCTCGAGGGCAAAAGGCCCGGAACCGTGCGCCGCGGCCGTCACGGTCTGACCGGCGGCTTCCAGGGCGCGCTGCGTGGCCATGGCTACGTGGCCACCTTCAGAATAACCCGTGACGAACAGCTTGCCGCTGTCACTGGTTGCCGCGGACATGGTATTCGGCAAGGCGGTGCGGGCCGCGGTCAGCGCGTCGATCATCTCACCCGACTGCTGTGCCGCATCGAGATAGGGGTGATAACCGAGCGTTGAGATATCGTAACCAGCGTAGTTGGGAGCTACGACGATATAGCCCTGAGCGGCATATGTCGCCGCCACTATGACGTTCTCGTCGTTGGTCGGAGACGGCGTGGCTGTGTTGGTGATGTCCGCAATATTGCCGGTCTTGTCGGTCCATGTGCCATGCCCATAGAGCACGATCGGACGCGGCCCGGAGCAGGCGGGCGCTGCCCCGGTGGGCACCATCAGCGCGCCGGAGGAGAGCGTGGTCTCGCCGGACGCGCCGACGGTCCAGAACTTGATGTAGTAGAAATCGACGCCGCAGATCGGCGCGCCTGTTATCTGAACCAGCTGCGCGGCGGTCGCGTTGGCCGACAGCTGGGCGCCAAAGCTCGCGGCGTTCAGGGAGGCGATCCGCAACGGCGGGTCTTCCGACAGCGTGCCGTGGGTCGTCGAACTCGATACGGCCGAGGTCGTGGAATCGGACCCACACGCCGTCAGTAACGCTGCGGCAAAGGCCGCTGCCCAATATCTGTGCATCGTAAACATTTGACCACCCCGGTGACCCATCATGATTGTAGCGGCGGGCACCTGGCCGCTGGGCGCGCATTCTACCCTGTTGCACTTGCCACAGCACCGCTAGGGCGCGGCTGCGAAGCTGTAGGCCGAAACCGACAGTCGCATCTTCGCTCAGTCGCGCTGATAGGGCCTGAAGGCGAATAATAAGAGTACGGTCACGATCAATGCTGCGACGTGGTACCACAGCACAGTGCCGTAGCCGCCACTGGAGTGCGCGACTCCCCAGGAAGTGGCGAACGGGCCCAGTGAGGCACCGGCGCCAAAGAACGAGAAAAACGTGCCGTAGATGCGGCTGTATTCGCGCATTCCGAAGTAGCGCCGCACCAGGTAGGCAATGACATCCGATTCGCCCCCCACCGCTAGGCCGATGCCCATGGCTGCGAGCAGTGCAGCCCAGCCGGTAGCGCCGAGCGCCAGCGCGGCGATGCCGGCGATGGGGGCCAACAGGAAGCCCTGTGATACGCGTGGCGCGAAAAAACGGTCCAGCAGAAAGCCCGACGACACCCGCCCGACGATGAGCGTCAGCAGCATGATGGCCTGGGTGTGGGCCGCGAGCTGCGCCGACACGCCGCGGCTGGTCAGCATGGGAACCAGGTTGAGCTGCGCGCCCTGCAGGCTCAGGCCGAAGAGGAAAAAAGTCAGGGCCATGAGCCGGTACTGCGGCGAGCCGATCGCCTGGCGCAGCGTCATGCCTGCAACGGTGGCACCCGGGAGAGCGGCCGTACCCGACGTGGTGGCGGGTGTGTCGCGCAGGAGCAGGAACAGCGCCGGCAGCGTCACGCAGGCAATGATACCGGCGACAAACAGATACGCATCCCGCCAGCCGTACAGGTCGATGAGATGCTGCACCAGCAGCGACCATCCATAACCGCCGACTCCGACCCCCGCCAGGGCGATGCCGAGCGCGAGCCCGAGTCGGCGATTGAACCAGGAAGAAATGACGCGGCTGAAAGCGACCTGCGTGGTACCCATGCACAGCAGAGCCAATGCGCCGTAGCGCAGCCAGTAACCCGGCAACCAGGAATCGAGATTGTGAAATGAAGCGACGATGCCCACTTCGATCACAAATGAGAGCAGCACGATGCGTCGCGCGCCGAAACGATCGCACAGAGCACCAATGACGGGTGCCGTGGTCAGTCCACACAATCCCGCCACAAGCGGGCCGAGCATGATCTGCGACGTCGTCCAGCCCATCTCGTGCGATAGCGGCGCCGCGAACAGGCTCGTGATGGTGGTGACGAGCACCGAGAAGCTGCTGGCGATCCCTAAGGCCGCGGCACCGGCAATGATCCATCCATAGAAGAGGCCGCGTTCAGGGGCGGCGGCAGTCATTCGGGAAACGAGGCGAAGCGGCGCTCCGGATCGTGCAGCATACGCAACCGCTCGAGCCGGGCGGCAGCAGAATCGGAAAAATATCGCGCCGGCCGGCGCGCCATATTTTCATCGTTCAGTTTGCTGCCGACGGCCAGGTGCTCGAGGCGCTTCATCTGGTCGACCACCCAGCGCTCCATGCTCGCATCGTCTGCTTCATGGTCCCACACCGAATAGCAGGCCAGGTAAATATTGCCCTGGATCGACAGCGCCATGTCGGGCAGGGGTCGCAGCGGGCCCCAGTTCCACCAGAAGATATGCGAGTGAGCCGAAGGCAAGCTGGCGAACAGTTCGCGCATCAGCGGCACCAGCTCATCGGCTCTGGCATCTGTATAGATGTTGTCGGCCGCGTAGCGCTTGCCGTCAGGGTCAGCGCGGCTGGTCATTTCCAGGCGCTCTTCCATGCTCACAGCGGCCATTTCCCGGCGGCGCTCCGCGGCCGGCGCGCAGGGACAGCTCTCGAGCAGTTCGAGCATCTGTCGGGCCTGCGCTTCGGAGTCGGCAAAAGCTGTCGCATTCACGAACACTCGCGGTGTGGCGCGCTTACCGCTGCCATCATGGCCGTAGGAGCCAATGATGAACTCGAGATTTTCCGGTATCAGCGGCGTGAGCTCCATGGCCCAGCGAAGCACGGTCTCCAGATGGTCGAGATCGTAGGCGTAGGAGCTGAACCGGATGATTGCGGGCAGGGCGAAGGTCTTGAGTTCGAAGCCGGTGACCACGCCAAAATAACCCGCGCCGGCGCCGCGCGCCGCCCAGAGATAATCGGCATTCACAGACTCATCGGCGTGGAGCAATTCGCCCTGCGCATTGACCACGTCGATGGCGGTGACGTTCGAACAGGCCACCCCGAACTGCCGCGCATTCCAGCCCCAGCCGCCATTGAGCAGGTAACCGCCCAGTCCGACCGAGCGGTGATGGCCGGCGGGGAACATGCGCCCGGCTGCGCGCAGTTCGCGATTCAGATGCCAGCCCTTGGCGCCGGGCCCAACCCAGGCGCGCGCACCGGCGCTGTCGATTGAGATCTGCCCGAGTCGGGAGACATCGATGAGCAGCACATCATCCCGCAAATGCGAGGCCGACCAGCCGTGGCCGCCCGAGCGCACGGTGATCTTGAGATCTTGCGCGCGCGCGAGCTGCACGGCGGCGATCACATCCTGTGCGTTTTCGGCCAGCATGATGGCCGCGGGAAATCGGGCCGGGGTGTTGGCGCGCCAGACCGAGGCGCGCCGCGCGGCTTCGTATTCTTCGGCGCCGCGCCAGAGGATTTTCTGCTTGAAAATAGGCCTTCAGTCCCGATTATTCCCGCAGCAGGGAGTTTCCCTTAATGCCGGTGACCGGCGCAACTGGCTCGGATCGTGCGCGCCGCTACCGCCTGCGTTATTCTCGCCGCCTCCCGGAGCTCAAGCGGTATGAAGTACAAGGACTATTACGCCAGTCTCGGCCTTGAACGCGCGGCCAGCGAAGAGGACATCAAGAAGGCCTACCGTCGACTGGCGCGCAAATATCACCCCGATGTCTCGAAGGAGCCGGACGCCGAGGAGAAATTCAAGGAGGTCGCTGAGGCCTATCAGACGCTGAAGGACCCGGAGAAGCGTGCCGCCTACGATCGGCTTGGCTCGCATGCCGCCGGTCAGGACTTTCAGCCGCCCCCGGACTGGCGTCAGCAATACAGCGAGGCGCCGTTCTCGGCGGAGGACCTGGACCTATCGGATCTGTTCGCGCACCTGCACGCCGGCGCTGGCAGGCGTGGGGCGCCGAGGTCCATGCCGGGCCAAGACTATGAGATTGCCGTCGCGATCACGATCGAACAGGCCTTCCACGGCACGCAGATCGATCTGGATCTCAACATGCCCGAGTACGACGCGGAAGGCCGGTTGCATCGCACGCCGCATGTCTTCAAAGCGCGTATCCCCAAGGGCGCCACGGATGGTCAGCGGCTGCGGCTGCCCGGCAAAGGCGGCAAGGGGCTCAATGGCGGCCGTAACGGAGATCTGTATCTGAACATCAGCCTGCAGCCGCACCCGTTGTACCGCGCCACCGGCCACGATCTGTACCTGGATCTGCCGCTCGCCCCGTGGGAAGCGGTACTCGGCACGGCGGTGGAAGTCCCGACGCCGGGCGGCGTGGTGCGACTCAAGGTGCCGCCCGGCACGCAGGCCGGACGTCACCTGCGGCTGCCGAACCGCGGGTTGCCCAAGCCGCGGGAAGGCCAGGGGGACCTGTACGCCATCGTCCAGATCGTCGTGCCAAGCGTCATTGGAGATTCCGAACGCGAGCTGTATCGGAAGCTGTCCAGCGACTCGGGATTCGATCCGCGGGCGCACTTTGCCACGGAGGCCGGCCATGCAACTTGAGATCACCGAGGTACTGTGGTTCGAGCAGCACGAGCTGTCGCTTCCGGAACTGGCCGAGCTGTCGGGACTGCCGCTGACTCTGGTGGAGGATCTGCTCGACAGCGGCGCCATCGCACCGCTCGATCTGCGCACTGCCCGGGCCGATCTGCGCTTTGGTTCGGTGGCGCTGCGGACGGCTCGCGCCGCGGGCAGGCTGCGATCAGATTTTGAGCTCGATGTGCAGGCGCTCGTGTTGGCACTCGGCCTGCTCGAGCGGGTGGCGGATCTCGAGGCGCAACTAAGAGAGCTGCGGGCGCGGCAGCCGCAGCCGATCCGGTAACGACCTGTTAAGGGTCGGTCAGGATTTCATCGGCAGCGCGCCAAGCATCAGCGCGGCGTCCACTTCACTCTCCGCGGCCAGCCAATCCTCGGCCTCGTGTCCGGCTTCAAAGCCGCGCCTTTCGGCCCGGTAATAGGCGGCCTGGGCGATCATGCTCCGGCGCAGATCCTGGTCAATGAGTACCGCCGGGACGGGACGGCTCTTGGGTTGCGCGGTTCGGCTCGTCGTGCGCGTTGCACGGGATGTCGATGTCGACTGCACTGGCATATTCACACTCCTGTTGGATGGATAGACAGATCAATAGAAGCTTCCGATCTTCACCCCGCCGACGCTGAAGAGCAACGGTGAAATCGACACTTTCAACAATAGACCCGACGCTATGCCCGCGCGCCGCATTGGGTCAATCTGTCGCGGCTTGAGGTCACCGGGGGCATGAACTTGCAGTTCGGCCGTTGAGCCCCATGTACCAAAGACTGGAGTAAACGCCATGGACTACCTGCCAAGCGGCTTAACGATGTGGTCGCGCGCCTGCGCGCTGATCGACGAAGCGGAACGGCGCCATCGCCGATTCTTTGAACTGGTGGCCGCACCCTCGCAGCAACCTGCCTGGGAGCCGCCGGTGGACATATTCATGCTCGATCGCGAGCTGCAGGTGCTGGTGGCGCTGCCGGGCGTGCGCGCGGAGGACATTGCAATCGAACTGACATCTGAAGGTTTACGCGTCAAGGCGGCTAGCCATCCGCCGCGCCTGGCGCATCAGGCGCGCATCCTGCGGCTCGAAATCCCCTACGGCCGCATGGAGCGCCGCATCGCGCTGCCGCCGGGACGCTACCAATTGCTGGGCCAGGAACTGCTCGACGGCTGCCTGCGCATCCGCCTGGCCGGAGAATGGACATGAGCGACGTAAAAGACGCAATCGATGAAACCGCGGTGGCCGCAGAGCCGGTCGTAGCCGATCCCAGCGCCGTAGAGGCGACCCTCGCCATCGATACGGACAGCCTGATCATTCTCACGCTGCGAAACACGGTGCTGTTTCCGCTAACCGTGCTGCCGATCGCGATCCGCAATGAACGCACCATCGCGGCCGCCCAGGAAGCCATCAAGTCGCAGCGCAAGGTCGGGTTCGTCCTGCAGCGTGACCCTGAGGCCGACGATCCGGCACTCGAGGGGCTGCATCGCGTGGGCACCATGGCGAGCATCGTGCGCTACGTGACAGCCCCCGATGGCAGCCATCACCTCATCTGCCAGGGAGAGCAGCGATTCAATGTGCGCGATTACACTGGGCGCGACCCGTTCATCACGGCACGGGTTGAATTGCTGCCCGAGCCTACCCTGGTCAATCCGGAAATCGAGGCGCGGGGCATCCGCCTGCGCGAACTCGCCATCGAGGCGCTCAAATTGCTGCCGCAGGCGCCCGGCGAACTGGTAACCGCGCTGCAGAACATCGAATCCTTTTCCACGCTGGCCGACCTGATCGCAAGCTTCCTGGATATCAAGCCTATCGAGAAGCAGCAGGTACTGGCGACGCTGGACATCCGCGAGCGGCTCGACCTGGTGCTCGAGTTCGTGCGCCAGAGACTCGAAGTCATCCGCATCTCGCACGAGATCGACGAGCGCACCAAGGGCGCCTTCGACGAGCGCCAGAAGCAGGCGGTGCTGCGCGAGCGCATGAACCAGATCCGCAAGCAGTTGGGTGAGGATGACGAAGAGTCCTCCGACATCGCCCAGCTCAAGGCCGAGCTCGCCAAGGCCGGAATGCCCCCCGACATCGAGGAGCATGTCAAAACCCAGATCGCACGCCTCGAGCGCACCGGTGAGGCCAGCGCCGAATACTCGATGACGCGCTCTTATCTCGAGTGGTTGCTGGCCGTGCCGTGGTCGAAACTGGACAAGGAAGAAATCGATATCGTGAAGGCGCGCCAGGTCCTGGACGAGGATCATTTTGGCCTCGATCCGATCAAGCGCCGCATAGTCGAATTCCTGGCCGTGCGCAAGCTCAACCCGGAAGGCCACAGCCCGATTCTATGCTTCGTCGGGCCGCCCGGCGTGGGCAAGACCTCGCTCGGTCAGTCGATCGCGCGGGCGCTGGGACTGAAGTTCGTTCGCGTCAGCTTGGGCGGCGTCCACGATGAGGCCGAGATCCGGGGACACCGGCGCACCTATGTGGGGGCATTGCCCGGCAACATTATCCAGGCGCTGCGCAAGGCCGGTACCCGCAATCCGGTCATGATGCTCGATGAGGTCGACAAGGTATCGGCCAGCAGCCAGGGCGATCCGTTCTCGGCATTGCTGGAGGTGCTGGATCCTGAGCAGAATCACACCTTCCGCGACAACTATCTGGGCGTGCCATTTGATTTGAGCAAAGTGCTCTTCATCGGCACGGCGAACATGCTGGACACCATGCCGCCGCCACTGCGCGACCGCATGGAGATCATCCAGCTCTCGGGCTATACCGAAGAGGAGAAGTTGCAGATCGCGCAGCGCTACCTGGTGCGCCGGCAGGTCGTGGCGAATGGGCTGAAAGCAGAACAGGTAGTGCTCAGCGACGATATCCTGCGCCGCCTGATCGCGGACTACACGCGCGAGGCGGGAGTGCGCGGGCTCGAGCGCCAGATCGGCGCTGTGATGCGTAACTGCGCGGTGACGATCGCGGCGGGCCAGTCCGGGCCTATCACGGTGACCCGGGAAGATCTGGTGCGCATTCTCGGTGCGCCGCGCTTCGAGAACGAGGTCGCCATGCGTACCAGCGTTCCGGGCGTGGCCACAGGGCTGGCCTGGACTCCCGTCGGTGGCGACATTCTTTTCGTCGAAAGTAGCCGCGTGCCGGGCAGTGGCCGGCTGATCCTGACCGGCCAGCTCGGCGACGTGATGAAGGAGAGCGCGCAGGCGGCCATGACGCTTGCGAAGGGCCACGCGCGGGAACTGGGCGTGGACCCGCTGGTGTTCGAGAAATCGGACATCCACATCCACGTGCCGGCAGGCGCCGTGCCCAAGGATGGTCCGAGCGCTGGCGTATCCATCTTCGCTTCGCTGGTTTCGATGCTGACGCAGCGCACCGTGCAGAACGATGTGGCGATGACGGGTGAGATCAGCCTGCGCGGCCTGGTCTTGCCGGTGGGCGGCATCAAGGAGAAGGTCGTGGCGGCGGCCCGCTCCGGCATCAAGACCGTGATACTGCCGGCGCGCAATCGGCGCGACTTCGAGGACATTCCGGCCAGCGTGCGCGAAGCCTTGCGCTTTGTCTGGGCGGAAAGCGTGGAGGATGTCATGGCGGCGGCTTTCGCCGGCGGCCTGGCGGCCGGGAAGACTGGCGGCGCCAAGCGCAGCAGCGCCAAGCGGGTCAGCGCCAAGCGGGTCAGCGCGTCGCGCTCGGCGCGGCAGCGGCAATCTGCCGCGCGAGAAATTCGATTGCGAGCCGATAGCCCTCGATCCCGAGACCCGTGATCACGCCGCGGCAGGCGGCCGCGAGGATGGAATGCGATCGCCAGGTCTCATCCCGGCGATAGATATTGCTGATGTGCACCTCGACGATGGGGCATTCGCACAGGCGCAGCGCGTCCAGGATCGGTACGGAGTGATAGCAGAATGCCGCAGGGTTGATCACGATGCCGGCGGTGCGCCGCGCCTCGTGCAGCCAGCCGATCATCTCGTGCTCGGCGTTGGTCTGATGACAGACCAGCTCCAGCCCCAGGCGCTCGGCCGTGGAGCGGCACAGGGTCTCCACATCCGCCAGTGAGTGGTGGCCATACAGGTGCGGCTCACGCTCTCCGAGCAGATCCAGGTTAGGCCCGTTCAGCAGATAAACTCGTGAACTCATCGAGACTAGCATAGCGCACCCGCCTGGAGCCGGCTCAGCGGCCGCTGGGTGAGAGCGCCTCGAGCGCAGCCCAGCGCGCGTAGCCGGCCTCGAGTTCCGAAGTGATGTCCGCCAGCCGCTGCAAGTGCAGTGGCAATGCTTCCGATTCTTCGCGATAGAGCGAGCCGTCGGCGAGGCGCGATTCAATCGCGGCCTTCTCGGCTTCGAGTGCCTGCAGCCGCTCCGGCAACTCGTTCAGTTCGCGCTGCGCCTGGTAAGACAGGCGACCGCCGCGACTGCCCGCCCGTGACGCGGGCATCGCCGTCGGCACGGGTTTTGCGGGCTGCGCTGCCGCGTCCCTTTGGTCCCGGTAATTCTTCCAGTCGCTGTAGCCGCCGACAAAGTCGCGCACCACGCCGTCGCCCTCGAACACCAGCAGGCTCGTCACTACGTTGTCCAGGAACGCGCGGTCGTGGCTCACGAGCAGCAGCGTGCCCGGGAAGTTGGCGATGAATTCCTCGAGCAGTTCGAGCGTCTCGATATCCAGATCGTTGGTGGGCTCGTCCATGACGAGCAGGTTGGCCGGCTGCGCGAACAATCGCGCGAGCAACAGCCGGTTGCGCTCGCCGCCCGAGAGCGCGCGCGCCGGGGTATTGAGCTGCTCGGGGCGAAACAGAAAGTCGCGCAGGTAGCCGGCCACGTGTCGCGATTGGCCATTGACCACGACGTGATCGTTGTAGCCGCCGACATTGGCACTCACCGAAGCCTCGAGATTGAGCTGCAGCCGCTCCTGATCGTAGTAGGCGATCTCGAGACGGCTGCCCTGACGTACTTTGCCGGCGGTGGGTTCGAGTTCGCCCAGCAGGGTGCGGATCAGCGTGGTCTTGCCGGCGCCATTGGGTCCGACGAGTCCGATGCGATCACCGCGCATGATGCGCATCGACAGGTCGCGAATGACGGTGCGCCCGGCGAATCCGACGGATAGATTTTCCGTTTCGAACACCAGCGATCCGGACTCGTTGATAGAGGCGGCTTCGAGCTGCAGGCGACCGCCGCGCTCGCGGCGCGCGCGCCGCTCCGAACGCAGCGCGTAAAGCGCGCGCACCCGGCCTTCGTTGCGGGTGCGGCGCGCTTCCACGCCCTGTCGGATCCAGGCCTCCTCCTGCGCGAGCTTTTTGTCGAACAGGGCAGCGTGCTGTGATTCAACCGCTAGTTGCTCCGACTTGGCGCGCTGGTAGGCCTCGTAGCTGCCGCGGAAGGCGGTCAGCTGGCCACGGTCGAGCTCGACGATGCGTGTCGCGAGGTGATCGATGAAGGTGCGATCGTGGCTGACGAACAGCACCAGTCCGCGAAATTCGAGCAGGAAGCGCTCCAGCCACTCGATCGTATCGATATCAAGATGGTTGGTCGGCTCATCGAGCAGCAGGATCTGCGGGTCGCTGACCAGCGCCCGGGCCAGCAGCGCGCGCCGTCGCGTGCCGCCCGAGAGCTGATCGAGCCGTGCGTCGCCATCCAGTCGCAGGCGCGAGAGCACCGTGGCCACACGTTGGCCGGTCGACCAGCCTTCATCGGCGACGCCTTCCGGCCCGGCATCCTTGAGCGCGGCGCCGAGCCACTCGGCCAGCGGCACTGGCGTGAGCACGCTGATGTCCTGCGCCAGGTGCCCGAGGCGCGCGCCGCTTTTGATCCACACGACCCCTTCATCGGGCTCGGATTCGCGCAGCAGCAGCCGCAGCATCGAGGATTTACCCTCGCCGTTGCGCCCGATCAGTGCGACACGCTCGCTTTCATCGAGCTGTAGCGATACCTGATCGAGCAGCGGCCGCGATCCGTACGCCAGACTCACCTTATCCAGACGCAGCAGCATGCGGGCATTGTAGCGGCTGACGTTGCAGGGGCGCGTGGCGCTATGATCCGGTGCGAGCCGACTGTCGAACAATAAGGTGGGGCTGGCCAATGTCATCGACGGAAACCTGGAGCCCGGCGCAGCGGCACGTGGTCCTGGCCAGTTATCTGGGCTGGATGCTCGACGCTTTTGATTTCTTCCTGGTGGTGTTCGTTTTCCGGCGCATCGCCGGGGATTTCGGTACCGACGTCAAGAACGTCACCTATGCCCTGTTCCTGACGCTGGCGATGCGCCCGGTGGGGGCTTTTATTTTTGGCCGGGTGGCTGATCGTTATGGCCGGCGACCGGCGCTGATGGCGAGCGTGCTGTCTTACTCGATCATGGAGCTGGCTTCCGCCTTCGCGCCCTCGTTGAAGGTGTTCCTGGTACTGCGCGCGCTGTACGGCATCGCCATGGGCGGGGAGTGGGGTGTGGGCGCCTCGCTGGCGTTCGAGTCAATCCCGGTGCGCTCGCGCGGCATCGTCTCAGGGTTGCTGCAGGCCGGTTACCCGAGCGGCTATCTGTTGGCGGCGGTTGTCTACGGAACTTTCATCGATCAGATCGGCTGGCGCGGTATGTTCATGGTGGGTGCGGCCCCGGCGCTGCTGCTGCTCTATATACGCAGCAAGGTGCCGGAGTCGGAGGTCTGGCGCGCCGCCAAGACGGCCAACCCCAAGCCGAATCTCTGGAGCGGACTGAAGGGTCACTGGCCGCTGGCGGCCTACGCCATCCTGCTGATGACGGCCTTCAACTTCTTCAGCCATGGGACGCAGGATCTGTTCCCGCACTTCCTCGAAGTGCAGCGCGGATTCTCCAGTGGCATCGTGCGGAACATCGCAGTCGTCTACAACGTCGGCGCCATCTGCGGCGGCCTTGCGGTGGGCGCCTTGTCCAGCCGTATCGGCCGGCGCCGCGCGATCGCGCTGGCAGCGGGTTGCGCCCTGATCGTGTTGCCCTTCTGGGGCCTGGCGACCACGGCCGTGAACATCGCCATCGCCGCGTTCGCAATGCAGTTCATGGTGCAGGGGGCCTGGGGCGTCGTGCCGGTGCACCTCAATGAACTCTCGCCACCGACGCTGCGCGCCACCTTTCCGGGTTTCGTCTACCAGCTCGGCAACCTGATCGCCTCGTACAACGCGCCGCTGCAGACCATGATTGCCGAGGAGCACGCTACTGCCTCTGGGCCGGATTTTGCTTTTGCCCTCATGCTCGTTTGCGGCATCGTTGCGGCGACGCTGCTGGTGCTCGCACTGGTTGGCCCGGAACGGCGCGACGTGCGTTTTGATGCGCAATGAGCTATACTTAGTACCGGTGTTTGTTGATTGCGCGGTTCGGTTCGCGCTCCCTCCCTCAAGCCCATCGTAGCCGGTGCCACAGGCACCGCCGATCTCACACAGCCCTATATTTGTGCCCAACCGAAGCCGCGTCATGCGGTCAGGCCGTTTGGAGTATTGATTTGTTCACTGATTTCTCACTATGCCCGGAGCTGCAGACCGCTATCCGGGAACTTGGCTTTACCGAGCCGACCCCGATTCAAAGCCGTGCCATCCCGATGGCGCTCGAAGGACGCGATCTGCTGGCCGCGGCCCAGACCGGCACCGGAAAGACGGCCGCCTTTGCGCTGCCGCTGCTCGAGCGGCTGCGTACCAGCGGCGATGGTTCGCCCCGCCCGCGCGCCCTGATTCTCGTTCCGACACGCGAGCTGGCCGCTCAGGTCAGCGACACCTTCCGGGTATTGGCCCGGCATCTGCCTTTGCGCGGTGCGCTCATCATTGGCGGTGTCAGCCCCAAGCCGCAGCTGCAGGCGCTGGCAGCCGGCGTGGATGTGATCATCGCAACCCCCGGACGGGTGCTTGATCACCTGCAGACCCGGGCACTGGATCTCTCGGGCATCCAGGCGCTGGTGCTCGACGAAGCCGACCGGATGCTGGACATGGGCTTTATTCAAACCATACGCCGCATCGTCGCCGCTTTACCCAGGCAGCGGCAGACGCTGATGTTCTCGGCGACGCTGCCGGAGGAAATCCGCCAGCTGGCCCGCAGCTGGCAACGCAATCCGGCCGTTATCGACATCGCGCCGCGCAACACGCCGGCGGAACGCATCGATCATCGCGTCTATCACGTCGAACCCTCCGCCAAGCATCCACTGCTGCGGCGGCTGCTGGTCGATGGTGGCGTGCGTCAGAGCCTGGTCTTCACGCGTACCAAGCACGGCGCCAACAAACTTGCCGAGCGGCTGGGCAAGGATGGTCTCTCGGTAGCGGCAATCCACGGCAACAAGTCCCAGGGTGCTCGTACCAAGGCGCTCGATGACTTCAAGCGCGGAAAAATTCAGGTCCTGGTGGCGACCGACATCGCCGCGCGCGGGCTGGATATCAGCGAGTTGCCCCATGTGGTCAATTTCGAGCTGCCGCATGTGCCGGAGGATTACATCCATCGCATCGGCCGCACCGGTCGCGCCGGCTCGAGCGGGGAGGCCATCTCGCTGGTGAGCCGCGATGAGCGCGACCGCCTGGGGGCGATCGAGCGACTGCTCGGACGGCCGATTTCCGTCGCCGCCTGAGGGCTTCGGAAGCTGCAGATTATGTCATCGATGCACGGGCCGATAGCGCGATAGCTGTCGCAAAAAACCCTCAGTTGTTGGGCCTGTACCATCGGTGGTATAGATGTTGCCGGGTATGGCCAACAACAACGAAACCACTTCCCCTCAACGCGCCGTGATCGGATACAGCTCGGCGCGATTGATGGAGTATTCAGAGCAGTACTTGCAGCTCGCGGCGCAGGCCGGAGCGTGCGAAGAAGCCACGGTTGCGACTCGCCTGATGCAGGATGTTCCGCTGTACCGCAGCTGGGAACAGTCGCATGGGCGCCTGATGCGTGGGGTGGCCGCACGTCGCCGCCGCTCCCAGCAGATCGTGGAACTCAAGAAAATCGGCTTCCTGACCCTGCACCGCAAGGCGCCATTCGAATACCTGCGCGATCGCCGTGTGCATGGCCAGGCGCGCCGCACGCTGGTGCGAACGCTGTTTGGAACGCAGGAATATACCCAGTGCATTCTGCGGGAACACACCGCGTACCTCAGTTCGGCGGCGACTTTTTTCTGCACCGATTCGCTCTGCGGCGATCTGATGCGCGACGAGGCTTTCAGCGAAGCGCTGACTCACTACCAGGAGGCGTACAACGAGTACTATCGCGCCTACTGCGATTCACTGCTCGCGCACCAGGCCGGTGACACCTCGCCGCTCGAATCGCTGCTGCCATATCTGCGCTACCAGCTGAAGCTCATTCGAGATCACATGCTGGAGGGCGCGCCGAAAGAGAGCGAGTTCACGCAACTGCAGTCGCTCTATGAAAGCCTGGGCGATACACAGAAGCTGCCGATACTGCGCCAGCAGTAATTTTCTCCGACGCTGCATGTAGTCCTTTCGGAAGATCTCCGCGGCGATGCCTGCGCGATGCGGCTGAAATATATGCCGCATGCGCTGCAAATATTGTCAAAGTACCAGGAGCGCAGCGCGCCAACACACTGATTGAGCTCACTCGGGTAGTGGCACAGCGATTGCAACTCAGTAATTGCATTGCCCCACATCACCTCAGAGGAGTTCCCATGCCGAACAACAATCCGCACGGACACAATCAGTACACCAAGCGAAATCAGACTTCGAAACCGACCCTGCCAGAGAATGGCTCGGAACACACCGGTGGTGAACACAAGGGCGGAGGACACGCGGGCACACATCCGTCGGATCCTTCGCATTCCGGCAACAATTCGCCCGACGAAACCGCTGCCGCGGCAGCACCTCCTGCCACGCCGGCGCCCAGCGGCATCTCACGTCGCGGATTCGCGTCCATGGACCAGGCCACGCAGCGCGAAATTGCCAGCAAGGGCGGTCATGCCCAGGGCCGGGCGAATAATCCGGGTAACTTTGCCAACGATCGCGAGAAGGCGCGCGAGGCGGGACGCAAGGGCGGCGAGGCTCACGGCGTGCATCGGCAATGACGCCGGCGACGGGAGGACTTCAGGCCAGCGTGTGAAACACCCGCTGTACGTCGTCTTCCTGCTCGAGCGCATCGATCAGTTGCAGCGTTTCGGTGGCCTGGACCTCCGGCAATTCGGTGGGGGCACTGCTGACGAACTCGTGCTCGGCTGACAGCGGCACGATGCGTCGCGCCTCGAGTGCCTCCTGCAGCCGGCCAAAGTTCTCGAACGCACACCGCAGCAGCAGCTGCGGTTCGCCCTTCTCGCCTGTGCTCTCGCCCATCTCCTCGAGGCCGTGATCGATCAGGTCCAGTTCGAGTTCGTCCTGATCGATACCGGCAGGATCGAGCCGAAATACACCCATCTTCTGAAACTGAAAGCTGACGCTGCCGGTGGTACCGAGGTTGCCGCCGTTCTTGCTCATGATGTTGCGCACCAGCGCCACGGTACGCGTCGGGTTGTCGGTGGCGGTCTCGATGAGCAACGCGATGCCATGCGGCGCATAGCCCTCGTAGATGACCTCATGATAGTTGGTCGCATCGCGTCCGCTGGCGCGCTTGATGGCCGCCTCGACCTTGTCCTTGGGCATATTGACCGCGCGCGCATTCTGCATCACGCGGCGTAGCGTCGGGTTGGAGGCCGGGTCCGCGCCACCGGCCTTCACCGCCATGTTGATGTCCTTGGCGACGCGCGCAAACTGCTTCGCCATGCGGTTCCAGCGCGCGAACATCGCGTGCTTGCGGACTTCGAAGATGCGGCCCATGACTACTCCGGCGCCTGCGGCAACTCGAGCGGGATCAGGATGATGCCATCCTCGACGCGTGCGGGCACAGCGATCAGGGAGTCGCCCAGGCACACCCCGGCCGTACATTCCCCGGAGTCAATCGAGAAATGGGCGCCATGCGCGTAACAGACGATGTCCTGGCGATCGGAGGACAGAAATCGATCCTGGGCAAAATCCAGCGGACGCCAGTTGTGCGGACAGGAGTTGACATAGACGCGCACCTGCTGGCCGCGTCGCACCGCGAACAGCCGGTCCTCGCGGTTATGCGGCAGGAAGCCGCGCGCGTGGCCGTCGGGGATTTCCTCCAGACGGCACAGCGCGCGTTCGCCGGCGTGAATCAGTGTTTGTCGCCCCCCGGCGACCATTTCTCGGTGAAATTGAACAGATAGATCTGCGAGGTCTGCTGGTTCGCCGGGATGTAGCGCGGCTTCCAGCTGTCATCGTGCAGATCCATGTCCGAGTCGAATTCCATGAGCCCGCCGAAGGGACTGTTGAAGTACCAGAAGTTGTTCGAGCCGAGGATGTGACGCCCCGGGCCCCAGAATGACTTGTAGCCCTTCTGCACGAAGTTCCAGCCGGCCTTGAGCATGTCGTTGAGATCGGGCACATGGAACGTGAAGTGCTGCAGGCCCGGTCGGGGCGCCTTGATCAGGAACAGCGTGTGATGCTCGAGCGTACCCGCGGGCCGCATGAAGGGTCCGAGATTAGTGAACACATCGACCGTGCGAAATCCGAGCCGCTGGGTGTAGAACTTCTCGGCCTTTTCGATATCGGGGGCGAACAACACCACGTGCGAGAGTGAACAGATGGGGATAGGCGCATCGTCTACCGCCGCAATCGCATTGATCGGACGATGCGAGTCCATGCCGGGAACATTAAAGTACCTCGGTGCGCTGAATTTGCGGCGGCGGCTCAACTGGAAACCGATCGGGTAGCCGCTGTCATCGTGCGAGCGCAGCACGCCATCGCTGCCGGCCTTGACCTCGCGATCCCGGCTCAGTTCCGCGCCGATGGCGTCTAGCGTTGCCTGCTCGGCGACGCCGTAGATCTGATCACGGATATTCGGCGCGGCGGCAATCGGCGCCGGCAGGCCGGGATCTGCGGACTTGCGCACCACCGCGCAGGTACCATCCAGCGCCTCGAAAGTGGCGCCGCTCGGCGCAGAATCGACCTTTTTCAGGCCGTAATCAGTCAGATATTTGAAACAGGCATCGAGATCATCGACGCCGAACACCAGAGCCTCGGGACCGAGAATTTTCAATGTGACCTCCGTCGTATCGGCGCAATTCTACATCGCCGCGCGGACGTCATGGTTCACACCGACACTGAGCGTGTTTGATCAGGCTGCGCGTGTGGCGAGCGAGATCTTGGCGGTTCCGCCGGACTCCATGATCAGCGGCGCGGGCTGTGGCACGCGCACGAACAGTTCCATCGGCGAAGAGGGCGCCGACACATCCAGTAACGCCGGAGCGGCTTCCCGCGGCAGAATAATTTGCTCCGGCACCACCGTGGCGCCTGCCGCGAGGTTGGCGGCCAGAGCCGCCAGTTCCGGCGGCGGGGCGCTCTCCTCGGGCGTCACCAGCCAGCCGCGGGCGCGCAGCGCCTGTCCGAGGCTGGCGCGGCTCGTGAGCACGGTGAAGGGCACCGCGACGATCATTCCAGCGAGAACCGGGATCATCCACCAGATGAACTTGGGCGCCAGCGCCAGGATGGCGGCGCCCCATACCAGCCCGAGAATAAGATGCCATTTGTGGCGCATCAGCCCTTCGCGCCAGCTGATGCCGCGATCGCCGCGGGGCTGGGCATCCCAGCCGACGCTGCGGCCAAACAGCGCGCTGACCACAAAGGTCGTGTGAAACAGCATCATCGTTGGGGCCAGCAACATACTCATGAATTGTTCGATGAACATGCCACCCATGAGTCGCCGCGCCCCGCCGAATGCGGCGCGCAGGCGCGAGTCTCGCAGCGCCAGCGTGGCGCCGAGCAGCTTGGGCATGAACAGCATGATGCCCGTCATCGTCAGCACCGCCGCGATTTCACCATCGCGGTATTGAGGCCACGCGGGAAACAGCGTGTGCGAACCAGGGGCGAAGTACTGATGCCCCATCACAGCCTGGATGCTGGTCATGATCGAGCTGACGATCAGCACCACGAACCACATGGGCGAGGTTGCATAGCCGAGTACGCCCGTCAGCATGTGCAGCCGGTTCAGCCAGTGCAGCCCCGGCAGCGACATCACCCCAAGATGCTGCAGATTGCCCTGTGCCCAACGGCGATCGCGTGCGGCATAGTCGATGACATTGGTCGGCACTTCTTCCCAGCTGCCGGCGATATCCGGCACCAGCCAGGTAGCGTAATGCGCGCGGCGCAGAAAAGCGGCTTCGACGATGTCGTGGCTCATGATTTCCCCGCCGAAGGGCGGCGAGCCCGGCAGGCGCGGCAGTGAGCAGTGATCGGCGAACGCCTGCATACGGATGATGGCGTTGTGACCCCAATAGTTGCTTTCGCCCATCTGCCAGAAGGTCAGCCCGCTGCCAAACATAGGTCCACTCACGCGCACTGCAAATTGCAGCAGCCGCGCGAACAGCGTCTCGCGCCCCGCCAGCAGCGGCAGCGTCTGAATGATGCCAACCTTGGGGTGAACATCCATCGTCTGGGCGAGTGTGACCAGCGACTGGCCCGACATGATGCTGTCGGCATCCAGGACGATCATGTAGTCGTAGGCGCCGCCCCAGTTGCGCACGAACTCGGCGATATTGCCGGCCTTGCGTCCGATATTGTCGGTGCGGCGCCGGTAGAACAGGCGGCCGCTGGCATTGTGCCGAGCGACCATATCCCGCCACGCCTGCTCCTCGAGCGCCGCGATCTCCGGCCGGCGCGTGTCCGACAGCACGAAGAAATCGAAGCTCATGGCCTGTGGCATTTCGGAGAGCGATTTCCAGATGGCATCAAGGCCGGCGAACACGCGCACCGTGTCCTCGTTATAGATGGGCGAGACGATAGCCGTGCGGCCTGTGAGTGGACGCAGCGGATCGCCGTCAGGATGAAGTGCCGCGGGGTCCCCTCCTGCCAGTCTTACGCCGAAACCAGCGACTGCGGTCCAGAAGGCGCCCGACATCCAGATGAACAGCACCACGAACAGCGCCAGGCCGGTGAGCTCGAGCGGTCCGAAACCATTCACGCGCAGGATGTCGAGCATCATCAGCCCGCCGGCGAACGCGGTGACGAATGTGAGGATAAAGAACGCCGCGCGGCGCCAGTGCGCCTGGCGCAGGAGCCAGCGCTCCGTGGGCCCGCTGTTCTTCAGGGTGTCCATAGATAGGTCCAGGTCTCCGTCAGGGCCTCGCCATACAAGGTCAAATAGCACCGCAGGTCGGCAGGTTGCGTACCTTTCGGCGTAATGCGGAAGGCCACGCGCCAGACGCCATTTTCCGACAATCGCTGCACGGACACGGTATCGACATCCGCATTGTGTGCACTCAGTTCAGCTCTGATGGGTTGATTGGCACCGAGTGTATCGAGATCACCGCCGGTAAAGTCAATCAGCACCCGCCGTGAATTGTCCGATCGTCCGCGGACCGCACCGGTACGTGTCGCAATCGAGCGACCACCGGGCGGCAGACGGTCGGAATCTGCGTAGGCAGACAGCAGGTACATGAAGCTGGCCGGCTTGTGGGGCACCAGGTGTGTGGCCGGCACCCAGTAGCTGACGATGTTGTCGTGGATCTCCTCATCGGTCGGGATTTCCACCAGCTCGATGTTGCCCTTGCCCCAGTCGCCAAGCGGTGCGATCCAATAGCCTGGGCGACGCTGATAGTGGGCCTCTTCATCCTGGTAGTGCGAAAAGTCGCGGTCGCGCTGGGCCAGCCCGAAGCCGCGCGGATGTTCGTCGGAGAAGCTCGAGACGCGCAGCGATTTCGGATTGACCAGCGGCCGCCACAGCCATTCCCCGCCGCCGGTCTGCATCAGCAGGCCGTCGCTGTCATGCACTTCCGGCCGGTAGTCGTCGAACTGGCGCCGGTGTTCCTCGCCGTAGAGAAACATCGATGTCATGGGTGCGACCCCGAGCTTTTCGACGTTCTTGCGCGCGTATAGCGTCGCGGTAACCTCCACGTCCGTGGTCGCGCCGGGTCGGATCTCGAATCGGTAAGCCCCAGCGACGCTCGGGCTGTCGAGCAGCGCATACACGGTCAGGCTGCGCTGATCGCCACGCGGACGGACCAGCCAGAAATCGCTGAAGTAGGGAAATTCCTCGCCGTCGGTGGTGGCGACGTTCAGGGCGAGACCGCGCGCCGAGGCGCCGTAGCTTTGCCCGCGCCCGAGCACGCGGAAGTATGAGGCGCCGAGGAAGGCGATCAATTCGTCCTTGTAGTCGGCCGTCTGCAGCGGGTAGTGAACGCGCAGACCGGCATACCCCAGGTCCGCCGGCAGATTCTTGGCGAGCGCGGCATTCCTGCCGAAGTCGAACTGAGCCGGGTTGTAGCGGACCGGCACCACACCCTGATCGCTGACCTCGTTGATGTTGACGCGTTTGTCATAAGTTGAGCCGCGGTGGAAAAACTCGACCTCGAACAGTGACTGGTTCCGCCACAGCGAGCTTTCGGGGCGGAAGCGGATATCGCGGTAGTCGTCATAGCTGATCCTGGCAAGTGCATCGGGCAGTTTCTCGCCGTTTTCCCGATAGGGCTGGTCGGCACGCTGCTGGGCCAGGCGCTGAATTGAATCGAATCCGAAGCTCACCACCGGGGCCGGCGGCGCGGGCCGAGGGCGGGGCGGGGCTGCGCTGGAGTGCTGGAGCACCGCCGCAACGACCGTTACGGACAGCAGTAGCCATTGATGAACCTGCACGCCTTTATTCCCCATCCCTAGATCACTTTGTCCAGGGCGCCAATCCTACGCGGTTCTGGTGAGCGGTTCGCGCCGTCGGCGCTGCGCGTACACCCAGGTGAATTCGGCGCCGAACAGGAAGATCTGCGCCGCATAGTACAGCCACATCAGTAGTACCAGCAGCGAGGCTGCGGCCGCGTAGGCGGAGGTCGTGGCGCTGCGGCCAAGGTAGAAGCCAATCGCGAGCTGCCCGAGGCTGAACAGCACCGCGGTCACCAGGGCGCCGCGCCAGACATCGCGCCAGTTCATGGAAACGTTCGGCAGGAACTTGAACAGCATGGCGAACAGCACCGAGTAGGCGCCAATCGAGAGCAGTGTGTTGAGCGCGTGCAGCAATAGCCCCTGCTGCGTGAACATGCGCGAATGCTGCACCAGCGCGGACAGACTGACGCTGATGATCAGTGAGACCAGCAACAGGAACCCGAATCCGAGGATGAGCCCAAAGGCCAGCAGCCGCGTCCGGATCAGCGTCGTATACCCGGAGCGGTCGCGTTTCGGCGCCCGCCAGATCCGATTCAGATCATTCTGTAGTTCGATGACCACCGAGCTGGCTCCGACCAGCAGCAATACAATGCCAACGAGGGTTGCCAGTACGCCGGTGCCGATGTGCGCGGTGGCATTGAGCAGTCGCTCCACCGCCTCGGCACCCACCGGCCCGATCAGTTCCTTGAACTGCTCGACCACTGCCGTACGTGCCTGCGTGGCGCCGAAGACCACTCCTGCCACGGCACTGGCGATGATCAGCAGCGGTGCCAGCGAGAACGCACTATAGAAGGCCAGCGCGGCGCCCATGCTCGGCGCGTTGTCGGCCAGCCAGGCCTGGCCCGCATGTTCAAACAGTGCAACGTGTTGCCGCAATTTTGACATGCGTCGAGCTTAAGCGAGCCAATGGAGGCCGCTATCGGCGGCCATGGCCGGGCGCGGGGATGAAGTCCTACGCCGGGCCCTGTGCATCGTGCCCGGTGACGATGCGGCGGGTCTCGAAGCCGATCAGCGCGGCGCCATGCGCAGCGCGCCATCGAGCCGAATGGTTTCGCCGTTGAGCATGCTGTTCTCGGCGATCTGCATCACCAGCGCCGCATACTCGGAAGGTCTGCCCAGGCGCGGTGGAAACGGCACCTGCTGTCCCAACGATGCCTGTGCGGCCTCGGGAAGTGCGGCCAGCAACGGGGTCTGGAAGATGCCGGGTGCGATCGTCACCACGCGAATGCCCGAGGAGGCCAGTTCGCGCGCCATCGGTAGTGTCATGGCGACAATGCCGCCCTTGGAAGCCGAATAGGCTACCTGGCCGATCTGGCCGTCGTAGGCGGCAATCGAGGCCGTCATGACGATGACACCTCGTTCCCCCTGGGCATTAGGCTCGTTGCCCTGCATCAGCAGCGCCGCCGCCTTGGAGCACAACAGCGTACCGACGAGATTGACCTCGATCATTCGGCGGAAGAAATCGGCGCTCATGGGCCCGGTGCGGCCGATGAGCCGGCCGGCATTGCCTATCCCGGCGCAGGTGACCGCAAGGTCCAGGCCGCCGCAGCGTTCACGCGCCAGCGTCATGGCTGCCGCGATGGCGGACTCATCGGTGACATCGCCGGCGAAGAAATGCGCCCGCGCGCCCAACGCCGCAGCCGTGGCCGCGCCCTGCGCGGGGTTGAGATCGAACAGCACAACCTGGCCGCCATCGGCGATCACCCGGGTCGCGACGGCCGACCCCAGGCCGGAGGCGCCACCGCTGATAAAGGCGCGGATACCAGCGAATTTCATAAAGGCGTCATGCTCCTGTCGGTTTCCCGATAGCCCCGCCGCTGCGACGCTGCATTATCGGCTATCCTTTGCAGCCGCGCTCCAGGCTTGGGCGCTGGCAATTCCGGCAAGGGGGTCGGTGGATGAGTATCGTTCTGGTCGGCATCAAGCGCGTCATCGATTACAGCGTGCGCGTGCGGGTCAAACCCGACGGCTCCGGCGTGATTACCGATGGGGTCAAGATGAGCATCAACCCCTTCGATGAGATTGCGCTCGAGGAAGCGCTGCGCATCAGGGAGCGCGGGCTTGCCAGCGAAGTGATCGCCGTGGGCATCGGCCCGGCGGAAATCCAGGCGCAATTGCGCAGCGCGCTCGCGATGGGCGCGGATCGCGCGCTGCTGGTACAGGCTCCGGGCACCGTGGCGCCGCTGACAGCCGCGCGGGTGTTCCTGAAGCTGGCGGAGAAGCATCAGCCCATGCTTGTCATTCTGGGCAAGCAGGCGATCGATGATGACAACGGCCAGACCGGGCAGATGCTGGCCGCGCTCTGGAATCGTCCGCAGGCCACCTTCACCTCCAAGCTCGAACTCGATGGCGGCCGTGCGCGCGCGACGCGTGAAGTCGATGTGGGGTTGGAAACCATCGAGGTAGATCTGCCCGCAGTGATCACCACCGACCTGCGGCTCAACGAGCCGCGCTACATCAAACTGCCCGACATCATGAAGGCCAAGAAGAAGCCGCTCGACCTGCACACCTTGTCCGAACTCGGTGTTGAGCCGGCAGCGACGAGCCCGGCCGTGGTGAAACTCACGCCGCCGCCAGTGCGCTCGCGCGGCATCATGGTCAAGAGCGTTGACGAGCTCGTCGGCGCGCTCAAACAGCGCGGAGTCATCTGAATGAGCGATATTCTGATTGTTGCCGAGCACGCCAACGGTCGGCTCAACCAGAGCACTGCCAAGTGTGTCAGCTGCGCGCTCGCCATTGGCGCCGGGACCATCGATATCCTGGTGCTGGCTGCCAGTGCCAGTGCCGGTGCGGTGGCGGCTGAAGCGGCCGCTATTAAAGGTGTGCGTCGCGTGCGCACGCTCGAACGGCCCGAGAATGCCGAACCTTTGGCTGCCGTTTTTGCCCCGCAGGTCGCATCGGTGGCAAAGGGCTATACGCATCTGCTGGGTCCCTCCACCACCTTCGGCAAGGACCTTATGCCGCGCGTGGCAGCCACGCTCGGGGTTGGCCAGATCAGTGATGTCATGGCCGTGGAATCCGCTACCCGCTTCGTTCGGCCCGTCTATGCCGGTAATGCGCTGGCGACGGTCGAAGCACCAGCCGGCCAGATCGTCGTGCTCACCGTGCGAGCGGCCTCGTTCCAGCCGGCACCAGATGGCGGCCAGGCGAGCATCGAGGCGGCTGCCGTGGACGTGAGTCTGCCGACCCATACACGATTTATATCGCGCACCGCAGCGAAGTCGGATCGGCCGGATCTTCAGACGGCGCGGCGCGTGGTGTCCGGCGGGCGCGCACTGGCGAGCGCCGAGAATTTCAAATTGCTATACGGCCTCGCCGATGCGCTCGGCGCCGCGGTAGGCGCCTCCCGCGCGGCCGTGGATGCCGGGTACGTGCCCAACGAAATGCAGGTCGGTCAGACCGGCAAGATCATTGCACCTGAGCTCTACGTGGCGCTGGGCATCTCCGGTGCCATCCAGCATCTGACTGGCATCAAGGACGCGCGCACCATCGTCGCCATCAACAAAGACAGCGAGGCACCTATCTTTGAAGTGGCGGATATCGGACTCGTCGGGGATCTGTTCCAGATAGTGCCCGAACTCGAGCGGGTGCTGCGCGCGCAACGCGCCTGAAGAACCCTGGATGCTCACGCGCCGCACGTGGCTGCTCGCAGCGTCCGCCGTGGCAGTACAGCCACTGGCCGGGTGGTCGCGCGCCAGCGGCAGCGGCCTGCCGTTTGCGCTCTTCGATGGGCACGCACACCTGAAGTCCGATGACCTGCATCGCTATCCGCGCGCCCCCCCGCCTCCGCCGATGCCAGGACCTCCGCCGCCCCAGCCGAGCAGCGAGACGCCCGAGGTCGTGCGCGTGCTGCGCTGGATGGACCAGAGCGGCGTCGCGGCCGGCGCGGCAGTGCAGCATCGCACCACTTACGGTGTCGACAACCGCTACCTGCTGGATAGCACGGATCAATACCGGACGCGGCTGGTTCCGGTGGTGGTGCTCGATGCGGAAGATCCAAAGACGCCCGACCTCGTGCGGCAACTGATCCAGCAACACGGCCTGGCCGGCGTACGGCTGACCGGGATGCGTGGCAGCGCCAGCGCAATGCCGTGGCTGAATTCCCCGGCGGCGCATCGTACCTGGGCCGTGGTCAACGAGACGGGCCTGGCAATGGACCTGATGACGCTGCCGCCCGGATCGCCGGCCGAAGCGCTCGCCGAATACGGCCGGCTGGCACAGCAATACCCGCAGGCGCGCCTGGTACTGGATCACTGCGGCTGGCCGATTGCCGACGGACCGCCGAATTATGGCCTGGACGAGGCGCATCGCGCGCTCATCGCGCACAGGAATATTTACTTCAAGTTCACGACCGTCAATCTCGAGGCGCTGCGGATCGTCCAGGTGAGCGCCCGGGACGCGCTGCGCCACTACGTTTCGGTGATTGGAGCCGACCGGATGCTCTGGGGTTCGGATATCGGCAATTCGGCCGGTCTGTATGCCGAGATGGTCAGTCGCATCGTCTCGGCGTCGGCCGGACTCTCCAGAAGCGACCGGCGGCAGGTTTTGCATGATACCGGCGCGGCGGTATTCGTCGCAGGCGGTCGGCGCAACTAGGCGCGCCACACATGCGCGATCCTCGACTCGACAACCCGATCTGGCATGCGCTCAACGGTCCGCATCAGAACTGGGCGCAAGGTCAAGGCGCGCTGCAGTGGTACCCGCAGGACGTGGCGCCGTTCTTTGCCATTCCGTCCGCCGATACCCCGCTCGAGCCGGATTTGCCGCAGCGTCTCGGGCTGCGGAGCAATGCCTACCTCGTGGGTGTGCTGCCGGATGACTGGCCGCATGGCTGGCGCGTGCATTCCCGATCCGAGGTGCTGCAGATGACCTATGCGGGTGGCACGCCGCTGTGGGAACCCTCGGCGCATGTGCTGCTCGGGCCTGTCGATCGGGAGGCGATGAACGGGCTGGCCGCGATTGCCTTTCCGGAGTTCTTTCGTGCCCGCAGCGCGGAACTTGGCGCCTTCATCGGCATTTCCGAGCGGGGGCGATTGCTGTCCATGGCCGGAGAGCGTTTGGCGCTGCCCGGGATGCAGGAAATCAGCGGAATCTGTACGCACCCGGACTTCACGGGACGCGGTTATGCGGGCGGACTGACGCGCGCGCTGCTGCGTCGCCACCGTGAGCTGGGGCTGCACTCTTTCCTGCACGTGAGCGCGAGCAACGTGGGTGCGCGCGGCCTCTACGAGTCCCTGGGATTTGCTGCCGTTGCCTCGCTGCCCATGGTCCAGATCGAGCCCCCGGAGCAGAGCTCGATCTGAGCCGTCGATCAATCGCCTTCGGGAAGATCGAAGACCAGCACTTCAGCCTCGCGGCCATCCTCGAGCGTCAGCGCCGAGGTCTCGGCCAGCTTGAGCGCGTCCCCACTGCTCAGCGCAACCCCATTGGCACGCACTGTTCCACGCGCAACGTGCGCATAGACCCGGCGGGCGGGGCCGACTTCGAGTGTCGCGCGCTCCGCGCCGTCAAACAGTCCGGCATAGACACGCGCGTCCTGGTGGATCAGCACCGAGCCGGCGGCGCGGTCGGGTGAAGCGATGAGACGCAGCCGCCCGCGCTTCTCGGCCACATCGAAGGTCTTTTCCTCGTAGCTCGGTTCGATGCCCTGCGCGTTCGGGGTAATCCAGATCTGCAGGAAATGCACCGGCTCGTTGCGTGATGGGTTGAACTCGCTATGGCGTACGCCGGCGCCAGCGCTCATGCGCTGCACGTCGCCGGGCCGGATCGTCGAGCCGTTGCCCATCGAGTCCTTGTGCGCCAGCTCACCGGACAACACGTAGCTGATGATTTCCATGTCCCGATGGCCGTGGGTACCAAAGCCGGCGCCTGGCGCGACGCGGTCCTCGTTGATCACGCGCAGCGGGCCGAACTCGACGTGCTGCGGATCGAAATAGTCGGCGAAGGAGAAGGAATGAAACGATTTGAGCCAGCCGTGATCGGCAAAGCCCCGCTCGTTTCCGCGGCGGATCTGACTGGTGTTCATGAGAAGCCTCCCTGGTTGCCGCATAAGATATGTTCGATTTATTGAATTAAAAAGAGCAATATTCGGTTCAATATGATCAAGAAAGCTGATGCAATACGCAGCCTTCCCCGCAGCTCGCTGGATCACTGGGCTGTTCTGGCTGCGGTTGTGGACCGGGGGGGCTTTGGCCCGGCCGCCTCGGCACTGCACCGCAGCCAATCAGCCGTCAGCTATGCGATCGCCCGGCTCCAGAGCACGCTGGATGTGCCGCTCTTCAGCCTGGAGGGCCGCCGTGCGGTACTGACGCCCGAGGGCGGCACGCTGCTCAAGCGGGCAAGGCCGCTGCTGCGCGACCTCGCGACGCTCGAGCGCCTGGCGCGCAGCATGAAGCAGGGCTGGGAGAGTGCGCTGCGGCTGGTAGTGGACGCCGCGTTTCCACGCGAGCTGCTGCTGAAGATCGTGGCGGAGCTGCGGCAGTTGTGTCCGAATACTGAAATCAACCTGTCCGATGCCGTGCTGTCGGGAGCCGAGGAAGTCATCAGCGATGGCAGCGCTGATGTCGTCGTGACGAGCCGTGTGCCCCCGCAGTACCTCGGGGAGTTCCTGATGGACGTGAGCTTTCTGGGCGTCGCGCGCCCCGACCACCCGCTCTTGCAGCTTGAACGCCCTCTGACCGTGGATGATCTGGCGCGGCACGTACAGATGGTCGTGAGGGATTCTGGCACGCGGGCGCCGCGCGATGAGGGCTGGCTGGGCGCCGATCGGCGCTGCACGGTAAGCAGCCTGGAGGCGTCCCTTGCCATGATCGAGGCCGGACTGGGATACGGCTGGATTCCCGAGCATTTGATTGTCGACTCGCTGCGGCAGGGGAAACTGCGCGCTCTGCCGCTCGGCGCAGGTGGCAGGCGCAAATTATCATTGCACCTGGTGGTAGTGCGTCCGGAGCCCGCAGGTCCCGCCACACGCGCGGCCGTGGAATGCTTCGAACGTCATCGACCGGCAAACCCATTGGGGGCAAATTTGTGAGCGCACAGAGCCCGAGCGGCGTGTTCGCCGCCCTGTTTCCGACAGGCGCGGCACTGCAAAGATGTTTTCTTCGCACCGCCACCGGCCGCGAATTGCGCTACGCGGAGGCGTTGGCGCGGTCGGCGGCCATGGCGCACCTGCTGATTTCCGTCGGCGTGCGCGCCGGCGATCGTGTCGCCGTGCAGGTCGAGAAGAGCCCGGAAGCAGTGCTGCTGTATCTGGCCACGCTGCGCGCGGGGGCGGTGTATCTGCCGCTCAACTCTGCTTACACGGCCGCCGAACTCGAATATTTTCTGGCCGATGCCGAGCCGGCGCTCTTTGTGTGTGCGCCCGAGCGCGCGGCCGTGCTCGAGCCACTGGCGAGGCGGCTCGGTGTGCCTGCGGTCCTCACAATGGGCACCGGCGGGGAGGGCACCGTGCCCGACCGCGCGCGCGCTTATGCATCGGAATTCGACGCGGTGGCGCGCGCCCCGGATGATCTGGCGGCGATTCTCTACACCTCGGGGACCACCGGTCGCTCCAAGGGGGCGATGCTCACACAGCAGAATCTGATCTCCAACGCGCAGACGCTGGCCGCGGTATGGCAATTCACCACCGCGGATGTACTGCTACACGCGCTGCCAATCTTTCACATCCACGGGCTCTTCGTCGCCATCAACGTGACCCTGGCCGCCGGCAGCTCGCTGCTGTTCCTGCCGCGATTCGACGTTGACCTGGTGCTGCGCCACCTGCCTTGCGCCAGCGTCATGATGGGCGTGCCGACTTTCTACGTACGCCTGCTCATGGACGCGCGGCTGAATCGCGAGCTTGCATCCGCCTGCCGGGTCTTCATCTCCGGATCTGCGCCGCTGCTGGTGGAGACGCACCAGGACTGGCAGCGACGCACCGGGCAGATGATTCTCGAGCGCTACGGCATGTCGGAGACCGGGATGAATACTTCCAATCCCTATGATGGGGAGCGCCTGCCGGGTACGGTGGGTCTGCCATTACCCGGGGTAGACTTGCGCATCACCGATACGCACAGCGGTGGCAATGTTCCTACGGGTGAAATCGGCATGATCGAGGTCAGAGGCCCGAATGTCTTCTCCGGCTACTGGCGGCAGCCTGAGAAGACGCGTGCGGAGTTGCGTGACGACGGATTTTTCATCACTGGGGATCTGGGGCGTTTCGATGCGCGCGGTTATCTCACCATCGTCGGTCGCTCCAAGGATCTGGTGATCAGCGGCGGCTATAACATTTATCCGAAGGAGATCGAAGGCGAGCTCGATGCATTGCGCGGCATCGTCGAGTCGGCCGTCTTCGGCGTGCCGCATCCTGATTTTGGCGAGGGTGTCACGGCTGTTGCCGTGCGCGCGACCGGTGGCCCGCCGCTCTCGGAGGCCGAAGCGCTGGCCGCGCTGCGAATGCGGCTGGCTGGCTACAAACTGCCCAAGCGGGTGATCTTCGTCGAGGATCTGCCTCGCAACAGCATGGGCAAGGTCGAGAAGAAGCTGCTGCGCGAACGCTATGCAGACCTCTATGTCGCCTAAACTGCCACTCGAATGGCCCGGCCCAAACCCAGCGGCTATGATCTGGGGAATTACTGGAGAGCGCTCATGAGCCGATGGTTATGCAGTGTCGCCGCGATCGGTTTCATCGCCGGTTGCAGCCAGTCGGGTGCGCCGCAGGAGACGCCCGCCGCGCTGCCATTGGTGTCCGGCCTCGATACGCAGTACGTCGATGACAGCGTGCGCGTGCAGGACGACATTTATCAGCACGTGAACGGCAAATGGCTCGCCAGCTTCGAGATCCCGGCGGACAAGGGCTACTACGATCAGTTCAGCAAGATCTACGATGACGTGCAGAAGCAGCTGCACGATGTGGTCGACGGGGTGCAGAAATCGGTCGATGCCGCCGATCCGGATCAGCAGAAGATTGCCGATCTTTATGCCAGCTTCATGGACGAAGCCTCACTCGAGCCGCTGGGGCTGAAACCGCTGGCGCCGGAATTCGCGCGCATCGAGGCGCTCAAGGAGCGTAGCGAGATCCCCTCGCTGATTGCGCATCTGAACGCGATCGGCGTCACAGCGCCGTACACCCCGCAAGTGCATCAGGATGCGAAAGATGCGACCCGCTATGTGTTCGACCTCGGCCAGGATGGTCTTGGCATGCCCGATCGCGATTACTACCTGCTCGATGACGCGCAGCTCAAGCAGACGCGCGCCAGTTATGGCGAGCACATACAGAAGATGCTGACGCTTGCGGGCGAGAAGAACGCCGCGCAACAGGCGCACGACATCCTGGCGCTCGAGACGGCGCTGGCAAAAATCCAGTGGACCAAGGTCGAGAATCGCGACCCGGTCAAGACCTACAACAAGGTCGAATTCGCCAGGCTCGCGACGTTGGCGCCGGGTTATAACTGGAAGGCCTATCTTGCCGATTCCGGCGTACAGGGGAAAATCGATTACCTGGTGATCAGTCAGCCCACCTATATCACCGCTTTCAATCGTCTGCTCTCCCAGACCCCGCTGCCCGTGTGGAAAGCCTATTTCCATTGGCACGTGCTGAGTTCATATGCGCACTATCTGAGCAAGAATTTCGTCGACGAGGATTTCAACTTCAGCGGCACAGCGCTGCGCGGCGTCAAGGAGAACGAGGAGCGCTGGAAGCGCGGCATCGAGCTGGTCGATAGCGCCATCGGCGAGGGGCTGGGGAAGATCTACGTGAGGAAATACTTTCCCCCCGAATCCAAGGCGCGTGCGGACGCGTTGGTCAGGAATATGCTGGCGGCCTACAAGGCCGACATCGACAAGCTCGACTGGATGACTCCCGAGACGAAGCAGAAAGCCCAGGACAAGCTGGCACACTTTACGACCAAGATCGGCTATCCGGACAAGCCGCGTGACTACTCAAAACTCAGTTTCAGCAAGGACGATCTGGTCGGCAACGTCATGCGCGCCAATATCTTCGAATATCAGCGCAATGTGAACAAGCTCGGCAGCCCGATCGATCGCGCCGAATGGGGTATGACGGCGCCGACGGTCAATGCCTATTACAACCCTGAACTGAACGAGATCGTATTTCCGGCCGCCATCCTGCAGCCGCCGTTCTTCAATGCCAAGGCTGACGATGCGGTGAACTATGGCGGGATTGGCGCGGTCATCGGTCACGAGATCAGCCACGGCTTCGATGACAATGGCAGTCAGTACGATGGCAATGGCAACCTGTTGACGCCGCCGGGCTGGTTCACGCAGGCGGATCTTGATCACTTCAAGGCCAAGACGCATGCGCTCGTGAGCCAATACTCGGCCTATTCACCGGTGCCGGGTTATCCCATCAATGGCGAACTCACCCTTGGGGAAAACATCGCCGACAATTCCGGTCTTGCCGTTGCCTACCAGGCCTACCAGATATCGCTGGGCGGCAAGGCGGCGCCTGTGCTCGACGGCCTGACCGGAGACCAGCGTTTTTACCTGGGCTTCGCCCAGGTCTGGCGCGGCAAGACCCGCGAGAGCCAGGAGATCATGTGGATCAAGTCCGATCCGCATTCGCCGGATCGTTTTCGCGGCACGGTTACCGTGATGAACCAGAATCCCTTCTACGCCGCGTTCGGTGTCAAGGAAGGTGACAAGATGTACCTGCCGCCCGAAAAACGCGTGAGCATCTGGTAGCGTCTCAGCTCCTGCGCGGCGATGGATCCGCGGGCACTATGTCGATGCTCTCTGATTCCGGATCGTAGATGATCTGCGCAATGCCGCGCTCGAGCTGTGAGCGCACGTGCGCGACTTTTTCCTCGAGATCGAATTCGCGCGCACCATAATCCGTACCCTCGCGCAACACGAACGCTTCGATGACCGCGCGCAGCGTATCCCCCGCGAGTTCGGTGTAGGGCACGATCACAGATCAGTCGGTTGGCCGCAGGCGAGGCCAGTCGGCGCGATTGATTCTGAAGATCACATTCTGGTTGCTGGCTTCGCCGTAATAGGCGACGGCGGCTTCGCCGATCAGCGTTGCGCCGAGCTTCTGCATCGCCATGCGGGAGCGCATGTTGCCCGCGCCCACGTGGAACAGCACCGCATCGGCGTACTTGAATGCGTGGTCGAGCATCAGTGTCTTGACTTGTCGGTTGTAGTTGACGCCGGCCGGATTGCGTCCCCAGTGGTTGCGGGCAATGAACGTGTATCCGATCGCCACGTGACGTTCCGACGGGTCCCAGTCGTAGTAGCGCGAACTGCCCACTATCTGCCCGGTCTCGTTGTCGAGAATCAGCAGTGCCCCGCGCGACTCCATGGCGCCCTTGAAGTAGTTCTCGAACACATCGCGCTGGTAGCGGGTGCGGCTTGGATGCTGCTCCCATATCAGTGGATCCGCTGCCACGGCGTAGAGTGCCTCGAAGTCTTCGGCGCGCAACGGCCGCAGCCTGATCCAGGTATTCTCGAGCGTCGGTTGTAAATCGAGGTGCATAAGCGACCAGTATAAGCGGCGTAGGTGACGACCCTGTTTGACGGCTGCCGCGATGCCTCTACAATGGTGCCGGGCGCACCCCAGGGCCCGGATATATACATAAGACGTAGCAAACGTCGGGGGGATAGATGAGCTTCCTGGATCGACAGAGCACCGTTGCGCCACCAGGCTACAATCGATTCCTGGTTCCACCCGCGGCGCTGGCCGTGCACCTTGCTATTGGCCAGGTCTACGCCTTTTCAACCTTCAACCTGCCGTTGAGCAGGCTCATCGGCCTGACCAAATCCGCGCCGGACGATTGGACCTTGCTGCAGCTGGGCTGGGTTTTTTCAATCGCAATTCTATCCCTGGGCCTATCCGCAGCGGTTTTTGGCCGCTGGGTCGAACGAGCCGGGCCCCGCAAGGCCATGTTCGTCGCGGCGCTGTGCTTCGGCGGGGGCTTCATGGTCTCGGCCGTCGGTATCGCCCAGCACCAGCTTTGGTTGCTCTACCTGGGCTATGGCGCGCTCGGCGGCTGCGGCTTGGGGATCGGCTATATCTCGCCGGTTTCGACCCTGATAAAGTGGTTTCCTGACCGGCCTGGCATGGCCACGGGCCTCGCCATCATGGGCTTCGGCGGCGGAGCGCTGATTGCGGCACCGATGTCGGTCGCGCTGATGGACTACTTCAAGTCCGAATCCTCCAACGGGGTGCTTCAGGCCTTCGTCACGATGGGGATCGTCTACTTCATCTACATGTCGATCGGCGCCATTGTGGTGCGTGTACCCGCTGACGATTGGAAGCCCGCGGGGTGGGTGGCCCCTGTCAAGCCGGTGAAATTGGTGACAACCGCAAATGTCGAGGTCAATACTGCCTTTCGCACCCGGCAGTTCTGGCTGCTCTGGGGCGTGCTGTGCATGAATGTCACGGCCGGCATTGGCGTGCTGGGACAGGCGTCGCCGATGATCCAGGAGATGTTCAGCGGCCGCGTGTCGGCGAAAGCCGGGGCGAGCTTCGTTGGGTTGCTGAGTCTGTTCAACATGGCGGGCCGCATTTTCTGGGCCTCGACCTCCGATTACATCGGTCGTCGCAATACCTACATGGTGTTCTTCCTGCTGGGGATCGTCCTGTACTTTTCGGTACCGACAATCGGACGGCTGGGATCGATCCCGGCCTTCGTGATCGCCTTCGGCATCATTCTGTCAATGTACGGCGGCGGATTCGCCACGATCCCGGCCTATCTGCGCGACGTGTTTGGCACCATGCATGTGGGCGCCATTCATGGACGGCTGCTGACGGCCTGGGCGGCTGCCGGGGTACTTGGCCCGCTGCTGGTCAACTACATTCGCCAGTCCCAGATCGACCATGGTGTGCCGAAGGCCCAGGCCTATTCCGTGACCATGTACATCATGTGTGCGCTGTTGCTTATCGGCTTCCTGTGCAACCTGCTGATGCGGCCGGTTGATTCCCGATACCACTTCAAGGGTGACGCGGCCGCTGCGGGCGCGCAAAGGAGTGCGCCATGAAGGTGCGGTTCTTCGTACTCTGGCTCCTCGTCGGGGTGCCGCTGGTGTGGGGACTGACCAAGACGGTGCAGAACGCGCTGAAGCTCTTCCAATAATTATATGAGCGTATAAGCGGCGCGCTGTGGCTGCGACGCATATCGAATGATGCTTGACCTGTAGGGTTTGGCCGTGCACTGTGGCGCTATATAGGTATATAGCGCGGCCTGCCAGCCGCGTCGCGCAGCCAGTCAATCCGGGGAGGGGCGACATGAACGCGAGCACACTCACAGGCGCCAGTCCGGGACGTCGGCACCTCGCCGATGTCGTCCGCATTCTGCTCGGCGCTGGCGCACTCGCGGCCACCTGGGGAGTCGCCACGGGCCAGAACGCTACCGCCACCACCGCCGCAGCTGACGACAGCGCCCCGAGCCTGCAGGAAATCGTCGTCACGGCCACGCGTCGCGAGGAATCACTCAGCAAGGTCCCGATCAGCGTGAGTGCCTACACGCAGGAATCGCTCGACGAAAAGGGCGTCAAGGACATGACCGACCTGGTGCGCTACATCCCGGGCGTTTCCATCGACCAGACGGGCACCAACGCGATTTCGATTCGCGGTATTTCCTCCTCGGGTGGCGCCGGTACCACCGGCATCTACATCGACGACACGCCAATCCAGATGCGATCGGTGGGGTTCAATCCGGACGACGCGCTACCAAAGACTTTCGATCTCGACCGCGTCGAGGTGCTGCGCGGTCCGCAGGGCACGTTGTTCGGCGCCGGATCCGAGGGCGGCACGGTGCGCTACATCCTCACCGCGCCAAGCCTGACAAAAGACAGCACCTATGCGCGCGGCGAAGTTTCGTACACGCAATATGGCGAGCCAAGTTACGAAGTCGGTGTCGCCCACGGTGGGCCGCTCATAGACGATGTGCTCGGGTTCCGCGCCAGTGTCTGGTATCGGCGCGACGGCGGCTGGATCGATCGCGTGGATCCGACCACCGGCGCGGTGGTCGATTCGAATGCCAATCACGAAGGCGACTTCGTCGCACGGCTGGCCATGTCCTGGCGGCCCATCGAAGCGTTGACCATTACGCCGAGCATCTTCTATCAAAATGATCAGAAGCATGACGTGTCGACCTACTGGCCGGTCTTTTCGGACCCATCTTCCGGGGTGTTCAAGGATGGCAATCCCGATCGCACGCCGGTGCCCGATCGTTTCTACCTGATAGCCCTCAAGGGGGAGGCCGACCTCGGCAAGGTGCGCGTGTTCTCGAACAGCTCCTATTACAACCGCAATGAGCTGACCGGTTACGAAGGCACGCTGTACGACCTGAGCTACTACCAGCAGGCAGGCGTGCTGGGAACGACGCTCAACCCTGGTGCCCCGTACCCGCTGATCGACAACGCGGGCATCCACCTGCCGGCAGGTCTCACCGACTATCGTTCTCCGGCAACGATCCAGAACCGGCAGATCAGTGCGACGCAGGAATTTCGCCTGGAATCAAACGATCCCGCCAGCCCCTTTACCTGGACGGTCGGCGCCTTCTTCCAGGCTGAAAAGGAGGAGAGCATCGAGCAGATCTACGATCCTATGGGTAACGCGCTGCTCGAGTCCCTGTACGGTGAGGGATTTACCGACATCTTTGGCGTGCCGCTGCTGCCCAACGGCGACAATTATTACAACCCGAACACCACTCACGACCATCAGATCGCAGGCTTCGGCGAAGTCACTTACGCCATCACTGACAAGTGGAAGGTTACCGCCGGCGGCCGTGTGGCACGCACCTCGTTCGATATCGTGCATTTCACCGATGGTCCGCTCAACTACGGACCCGTCGGTCCCGCTAGCGCGTTCGAGAGTGAGACGCCCTTTACGCCGAAGGTCAGCACCAGCTATGCGCCCGACAACGACAACCTGTTCTATTTTACCTACGCCAAGGGATATCGCGTCGGTGGCGCGAATGCACCGCTGCCCAGTTATTGCGCCGACGGGTTGATCGCGGAAGGATATGCCAGCGGCCAGGCGCCTGAGACCTATAAGTCGGACTCGACCCAGAGCTTCGAAATCGGCGCCAAGGACAACTTCAACAACGTCTTCCGCGTGGCTTCCAGCATCTACTACATCCGCTGGAACAACATCCAGCAGAGCGTCTATGTATCGGGCGGCTGCGGTCTGCAATTCACCGACAATCTGGGTACCGCCGTCGCCAAGGGTTTCGACCTGCAGGCCGATGCAGTGCTGGGACCGATGGCATTCGAAGCGGCCATCGGCTACACCGACGCGCGCTACATCAAGACATCGCCGCATGACCTGGCCGTCGATGGCGATGCCATCTCCGGCCAGTCATCCATCAATGGCGCACCCGGTACCAACCCGCCATGGAACGTCACCCTCGGTGCGCAGTACAACTTCGTGCTGGCCGAGCACAAGAGCTTTGCCCGGTTCGATTTCGAGTTCGCCAGTGCCAACAACTGGGATTCGACATTGCAGGATCCGCGCTCGGCCCAGTACTCGCCTTTCACCTTCGGCCTGCCGTCCACCAGTTTCCTGCAGTTCCGCACCGGCTCGAACTTCGGCGGACTCGAAGGCTCGTTCTTTGTCGACAATCTGCTCAACTCGCACACGATCACCAACTACGAACGCACGTTTGCGGATGCCAGCAATCCGACGCCGCCATCACCGCAGTACAACTACTACACGTTCAGGCCCCGGACCTTCGGCATTACGTTCGCCTATCATCGATAGGCGCGCCGACCGCCCCGGCCGGCTAGGCCAGCGGCAGCTGGTGCGGGCGCACCAGCATGTGCCAGTCCTGATGTTCCTCGAGGATCAATGCAATTGCGGCCTCGATCGAGGCCTTGAGAGCGGCGCGGTCCGCGCGCCCTGCCGACTGGATTCGATCGATGGCGCCCTGGAGGTCCACGACGAGCCGCTCGGACGTTGCCCCGAGCCGATAGGCCTCGGATTGTGCCAACGCGCCGTGCATTGAGGCGCCCAGTGCCGGAAAGAAAGTCGTCAGCAGCGATAGCCACAGCGTATGCAGCGCAAGGTGGATCAGGGCGCCCAGTGCCGTGAGACCGAATAGCCAGGTGTTCAGTCCATGTACCCGATGGAGCAGGGCGTGCTGGCGGAGTGCAACGCGAAGATGATAGTGCCGTTGACCTTCGAGGATATCGATGGTCCAGCGCGCATACTGGGTTCCAAATTCCGGATCGGTCCAGGCATTTGCGAGCAGCGAGCGTGCCAGCCCGGTGTGGCTGGCGCAGAGCGCGGCCACCTCGTCCGCACCGCGCAGGTGCTGGCCGGGGTCGAGAACCTGCAGGTACCAATTGGGCTCAGCTTGCGGCTGCTCGAAGTCGAGCAGTGGCGCCAGTAAGGGCAGATACCAGGTCAGTTCCGCGGTCGTGCGTGCACGTAACCACTGGCCCTGCCAGTCCCGCCTGACTCCGCTCCAATAGATAGCGCTGACGCCGAGGATGATCGTCACTTCACCCACGGCCCAGATGCCGACATAGGGATGCAGCGCATGGCTCGGGCTGTCCCAGCCCAGCGCCAGTGGCATCACGGCAAACAGCACGGCGAAGGCGCTCAGCACGTAGATGGCCCAGAAGCCGCTGCGGTAACGGTGGCCGAAATGGATCGCGCGGGAGTCGAAGCGCTGATGCGCACCGGCCAGTGATTCGATCAGCGGTAGCAGGCGCGGCGGAGGACGCGGTTCCGGGGGTGAGGGCGGCAGCTTCAGGTGCGTGCCCAGCAGCAACACCTTCTGCATCACCTGGTGAAACGCCGTCATGGGTCAATCAGGGATTTCGTAGGTGACCTGGAAGATGGCATCGGAGATCACTCCTAGGCTGCCATCGCCATAATCGACCAGCCAATCCCCGGGACGGCCGGTCAGGCGCGACACGCCATCGGCCAGCAGTACTTCGAATGTCTCGGTCATACGCAGCGCCAGGATGCGGTTGCGCAGGCTTAGATATGCGCCGGTTTCACCGGGCCGGGTGTCCGTGGCCGGACGGTATTTGTCGGCGAAATGCTTGCGCGAGACGCGCCAGCGCTCGCCGGCGATGCCGGTCAGGATCGCATCACCGGGCTGCGCCTGTACCGCGCCTTCCGGTGTCTGCACCGTGGAGGCCTGGTGGGCAAACTGCACCTGCACTTCGCGCTCGAGTTTGCGCGCGATGATGTGCCGCGGATCGCTGCTGATCTCGTTCAAGTATCCAGGTTTGCCGCTGGAGCGATACAGCCGCGGCGCGGCGGAATTCAAGTGGAACTCGGTGATTTGCCGTGGAGGGCGGCGGACTCAATGAGCTGACGCAACAGGCGGGTATCGTGCAGGGGTCGAATTTCCGCCGGCGCGGAGTCCAGCAACGATGTGGCTTCGCGCAGCAGCCCGTCGCGCTTGGCCGGCTCGCTAAGCGCCTGGGCATAGAGTGCCTGGGCAAGTTCGATCGGCAGCCAGTGATCGCCGTGGTTGTGCTGCAAGAGCTCCCGCTGATAGTTCACGGCAGGGGCGATGATCTGGGCCGCCTCCGCTAACCGGCCTTGCCGCGCCACGGCCATTGCCAGCCAGGTGGTCTTGATCATGAGATCGCGGCGATCGCCGACGGCATCCGACAGGAATTTCTGCCGCGCCTCCACAGCCACGCGTTCGTACTTCTCGGCGGCCGCAAAGTCGCTCATCAGGTAGGACGCACGTCCGGCGGTATCCGCGGCAATGAACTGGCAAACGTAATCCTGTACATCTTCGAAGCCCGGCTGCGGATGCAACGCTTGCAGGGCCTGGACTGTCCGCGCGGCCGCGTCGCGCGTCGCGGGGAGTTGATCGCGCTCCAACGCGATACTTGCGCTCGCCATGTCCCGCATGGCATCGACCATAGTTTTCAGCACGCTGCCGGAGCTTTGATTCAGGCGTCCGATCACCGGTTTCTCTGCGGTGAGCGCCGCTTCAGCGGTCGCATAGTCCCCCTGCTGCGCCATTTGCCAGATGCCGTATTCCGCCTGATACGCGTACAGGATGATTTGGCCGCCGCCACCTGCGGCGGCCAGGCGGAAATTCTCGATCATCCGCTCATAGTACGGCAGCGCATCGCGCAATCGGCCCTGTGCCCAGTAACTGTCTCCCAGGATCTGCTGAATGACACCAAGGTTATTAGCGCTGACGGTGCTGTTGGGATCCAGGCTGACCAGCGTACTGGCGACCTGTTCGTCGCGCAGCCCGACCCGGACAGCTTCCCTTGGATCGAGCTCGTTGACGGCCACGCCGGCGAGTACGGTACCTATCACCTGCGCGGCGTGCAGAGCCAGGCGATAACCTGGACGCTGCACCAGGACCTTGTCGGTGAGCACCAGCGCCTGTTCGCCAGCACGTTTCGCCTCGGCGTTACGGTTGAGGTTTTGCTGCGCGGTGATCATCCAGGCAGTGGCCTCGGCATAGTGCACCGTCGATTCTATATTCGACAGATCGAGGGCGCCGAGTTGACTCCAGATCTGCAGAGACTTTTGCTCCAGCGAGACAGCTTCCTCGTTCTTATTTTCGCCGAGCTGCTCGTATCCCAGTCGTTCGAGTGCATCGGCATAGGCTCGCCGCACGGCGAGCGAGGCACCAGGCGCCTCTGCCAGCGGCTGCAGTTCAGCCAGCGCGTGCCGTGTCAGTTCCGGGCCGGTGGAGTCGTTTTTGACGTCCAGCACCATGGCCCGCATGATCATGCTTCGTGCCAGTGCGATGGTAGTCACCTCGGAACGATCGCCCTTATCGCGTAATCCCTGCACCAGGGATACTGCTTCCACGGTGCTGGCGTCAGCTGCGTCCAGATCGCCGAGTATTCGCATCGCGCGCGCGTAATGGACCATGGCCATGGCCCCATTGCGGCTGGTCTCGGTTCCCCTGAGCGCAGCTGGCAGCGAGTGGAAGTAATCGATCTGGCGTTTGGCGAACTCGGCCACCGAATTCAAACGCCCGAAACTCTCGAGTTCGCGGGTGAAATCGTCACTCAGGTAACCGAGCAACTGCTCGGCGCCGGTTCGCGCCTGCTCAGCTTCGAGCTTGGTCTGCTGTGCCTGGCGTTCCGCCTTGAGGGCGCGGCGAGTGCTCGAAACCGCCAGCACGGCTGCGACGATGGCGCCCAGTGCGAGCACGCCGCAGACGCTCGCGACCTGCCGCGCGCGCACCAATGCACGCCGCGCTGCGAGTTCGCGTTCGTGCTGATCAGCGAGCAGCTTTTCGGTGGCCTCGCGCCCCTCGCGTTCATGGCGAGCATCCCGGCTGGCCTTGACGACGCCGCAAAGAACATCGTGGGTGAGTTCCACGCGGCGCACATCCAGGCGCTCCTCGATTCGAAGCAACCGTCGGTTGACCAGCACGGCAAGCGTGTCCGGCGCGGCACCCGCGGCGGCAAATGCGGTGAGCACGCGCTCTTCAGCGATGTTCTCGCGATAGCCCGAAATAGTCAGCAGCTGCTCTTCGATGATCCGCCGCACGGCGGCGGGCTGATCGGCCAGCGAGCGCTCGTAGAAATTGCTCAGGATGGTGGCGTGCGAGCCGGCCAGCAGATCCAGCGAGATATCGCTGCGGCCCTGCGCGATGCGCGCGTCGTTGAGCTCGCGGCAGATCAGGCTCAGCAGCGAGGGCTCGACTTCGGCGTTGGCAATCTCGCCGCCGCCCGCGACGAAGCGCACGATGGCCGCGGCAACTTCCTCGGTCACCAGTCCCTTGCCCGGCTGAAGTACGGCGGCGAGCGCCTGCTGGCCGGTCATGGGCGCCAGCCGCAGCCGATTCTGCGTGATGCTCGGCATCGCGGTCTTGAGTCCCTCGAGCGGCGCAAGATAATCCTCGCGCAGTGCGATCACGACCCGGTAGTCGCTGCGGCCGAAGTCGAATCGGTCGGCGGCGGTGTCGTCTTCCTCGAGCCGCGCCTCGAGTGCCTTGGGCGGCCGGTTCTCGACCAGATCGGAAAGCTCCGCGATGAAGCGCGCCGCCCGCTCACGTCCGAAATCATCGCTCTGCGCTAGCGTGAAGATCTCCTCGAACTGATCGAAGATCAGCAGCGGGATCAGCGTGGCGCCGGAGCTGTCGCGCAGCACGTCGTCACGGTGGTGCAGGAATTCCCACAACGACTCGCCCGGGGCTGCGACTCCGACCTGGGTCCACTGGCCAGAGCCGCGCGCGGTGTTGGCAATAGCCTGCTTGATCTGCTCAGCCGGTTCCGGTGCCGCGCGTCCATAGTCGATTCGCACGTACACGGGGCAGTAGCCCTGGGCGCGCAGCCGCGGCACGAGTCCTGCACGGAGAATGGAAGTCTTGCCGAGACCGGATTGCCCGAACAGCACCGTCAGCAGCTTGCGCTGCACGCGCCGCGAGAGCTCGGCGACCTCGTCCTCACGGCCATGGAAAAACTGTCGCGTTTCCTCGGTGAATGAGGCCAGCCCCAGCCAGGGGTTGCGGTCATCGACCGCCGATACCTGCGGCTGCGCGTTCATGCGCCGCGGGCCCGCATGAAGTCCGTGAGGCGCTGCGCGAACTCGGATGTGACGCGGCCGCCCTCCAGTTGGGTGAAGTGCAGCGCTTTGAATTTGTCCGGCACCAGCGCGCTCGCGGCCTCGGTGCTATCGATGGTCACGGGCAGGATGAACAGCGCACCGTCGGCCATGTTGCGCACGCGGTCCATGGCATAACTCCACTCGCGCCGGAAGTAACCTTCGAGCCGCCGCTGTGTGGTCGCCGAGACGATCGGGATGAAATACGAGCAGCGCGCGATGTTGCGCTGGATCTTGCGGTCGTAATCATCACCGACTTCGAGCCGGTCCATATCGAACCAGGTCGTGACGCCGGCGGCCTCTAGACCGGCCTTGATCTGTTGCACGGCCGGCAGATCCTCGCGCGCGTAGCTGATGAACACTGCGTTGTCGGGCATCTCACGCGCCGGCGGCAGGAAGCGCGCGGCTTCCCGAATCACCGTGTTGTTGGATGAGGACTTATTGCGCGCGCGCCAGCGGGCGTGCAGTTCCGCGACGAAGCGCTCGGCGCCCGTGAAAATGCGCGTGCGCACGCTGACCTGCTGCAGAAAGGACATGAGCCGTTCGTCCTGGCTGGTGTGATCGTCCGCCATGACCTCGCCCACATCGCGCGGATCGGACAGTCGCTGCCGTTTGGCCATGCGCAGAAAAAGGCGGGCCAGCCAGTTGGTGAAATTGCTGCCGATGAACAGCAGGTGGCTGTGCTCGAGCTCGTGGAAGAGTTTCTCCGGCACCAGGTGCTCGTTCTGCAGTGCGCAGATGAACTCGAGCAGATCCTCGTCCGAGATAACATAAGTCGGCGACGCCGACACTCGCCCAAAAAGCTGGTAGACCACGGGCCGCTGCAGCCGCTCCCGCTCCGAGGGCAGGTCGGTCACGCGATTGGGTGCGTACGAAATCACATCGGTCGAGGGGGTGCCGCCGAAACGTTCCAGGTTGATGGCGTTCTCGAGCAACGGGTCAAAGGTCGTCGACACGAACAGATCGAAATCCGTGATGGCGGCCAGTTGCCGCAATGCCGTCGGCGGCTCGAACTGGGCGTCCTTGAGTATGCTGCGGACGCGGACGTAGATTTCTTCGCGCCGTCCCCGCGCCGCCAGGAACAGGCAGATCACATCATTCAATGTGTACGCGGGCGGTAATTGCGAGGCGTCGACGTTGAGGCGACTGGCGAGTTTTTGCGCCAGCCAGTCGTACAGCAGGCGCGGACCGCTGTCAGTGGCGATCTGCAGCAGCTCCGGTCCCACGATCGGGATGACGCGACGCTCCTCGATGAAGCTCAGCAAATCGTCCCATGCGTCATCGTCGAGCGTGCTGTGGGGCACACGCACCGTCGAGAGGTTACTCATATACTTCTTGAAATGCCGCTGGTTGCGCGCTAGTTTTTCGGCCAAAGCGCTGCATATCTGTCGTTTTTTCAGTATAGCCCGAACGCCTCGGAATCGTACAGGCTTGTGCCCGGCTGCCAGTCAGGTCTACCGTCCGGTAACGTCTACCGTCACACGACAATGCCAAATGATGCCATCGCGGTCGGGTAGTGAGCGCGAACTCGTCGACGAGAACCGTCGTTTCTACGATGGACTGTGGTCCGCGGCGCGGCTGGTAGAGCCGCAACGCTTCAATACCTGGCCGCTGGTGCAATCGCTGCTGCCGAATGGCGCGCGCAGGCTCGAGATCGCACCCGGGCTGCGACCGCGCCTGCCGATAGAGGGCACCCAGTTCGTCGATATCAGTGTTGAAGCGCTTGGCAAACTCAGCGCCCGTGGGGCACAGGTGACGCTCGGGGAAGTCACTTCTCTGCCGTTCCACACGGACGCCTTCGACCTCGTCTGCGCACTCGACATCATCGAGCACGTGGAGGACGGGGATGGCGCGCTGTCCGAGTTGTCGCGCGTGGCGGCGCCCGGCGCAACGCTATTGCTCTCCACGCCACTTCACCAGTCGATGTGGACTGCGTTCGATGACTTCGTGGGACACAAGCGACGGTACGACCCTGAACAATTGTCGGCGACACTAACGGAACATGATCTGGCGCTCGAACAGAGCGCCGTCTACGGCATGGCACCGCGTTCCTCGCGGTTGCTTAATCTGGGTATGTGGTGGCTGACGCATCATCGCGAGCGGGCGATGTGGTGGTATAACCATGCGTTCATGCCGCTGGGACTGCATTTTCAGAAACCCCTGCGCTGGTCTCCTGGGATGATCGCTACCGAGGGTGTCGACGAGGTGCTGCTGGTGTGTCGAAAGAAGGCGCCGTAGGTGCCGCTGCCCAACGTGCCACGGATGGCGACGCCGCCGGGCAAGCTGGTCGCGCTGGCATCGACGGCACTTTTTATAAACTATGTGGATCGCGGCAATCTTGCCACTGCCGCACCGCTGATCCAGGATCAGCTGCACCTATCGGCGACGCAGCTGGGCATTCTTGGATCGGCCTTCTACTACGCGTACGTACCCGCCCAGCCCCTGGTTGGATGGCTCGGCGAACGTTACGGCGCGCATCGACTGCTGGCCGCCGGCGTCGCGATCTGGTCCCTGGCCACTTTGCTGACCGGGTTCGTCGGCGCCTTTACCTCGCTGCTGTTGCTCCGTCTCATGCTCGGGTTGGGCGAGAGTGCCGGCTTTCCCTGCGTTTCCAAGCTGGTCGCGGTGGCGGTGCCCACGCATCGCCTCGGCACGGCCAATGGCGTGATCGCCTTCGCCTATCAGGCTGGTCCGGCTTTCGGCACGACGCTGGGCGGCCTGCTCATGAACTCTGTGGGCTGGCGTCCCGTCTTCATCATTTTTGGGGCTCTGTCCTTGCTGTGGCTTTGGCCCTGGAGTCGCGTGCGGGTTGCCGAGCCCTTGCCGCGGGCGGCGGCAGGGGAGGCGGCCACTGCCGATGATGGCCCGACATTCCAGGAAATCCTGAGGCAACGCGGACTATGGGGCGCCTCGCTCGGCCATTTCGCCGCCAACTACAATTTCTACTTCTGCCTGTCGTGGCTGCCGTACTACCTGGTGAAGTCGCGCGATTTCTCCATGAGCTCGATGGCCGGTCTGCTCGGATCCGCGTATCTGATCAATGCGCTGGCGGGACTCGCCGGCGGCTGGTTCTGCGATGTGTGGATTCGCAGCGGCCGGTCGGCCAATGTGATCTACAAGGGCACGATGGCGCTCAACCACATCGTTTCGATTGCAGCCATGATCGGCATGGCAGTGCTGCCATTGCAAGGCTCGATCGCCTGCCTGTTCGCGTATGAAGTCGTGTTGGGATTGTCCTCGCCGGGCATCTATGCAATTCCACAGATCATGGCGGGCCCGGCAGCCACCGGGCGCTGGGTCGGCGTGCAGAATGCCTGCGGCAATCTTGCGGGCATCTTCGCGCCCATGTTGACGGGCATCCTGCGTGATGTCACCGGCAGCTTCACCAGCGCCTTCGTGCTGGCGGCACTCATCAACATTCTCGGCGTGGTCGGCTGGCTCTGGATCCTGCCGCGCGTGGCGCCACTGCGCTGGAAGAGCACCGGGAGCGTGGTAGCGGCCGCTTGAGGATCATTCGAATCGCGCCGCTTCCACCTCGAGCATCACAACCTGTCGCCGCAAGGCAAAGTCGCGCAGTGCTGCCTGCAGCGACTCCAGGCTGTCTATTTTCATATGCGCGTAGCCGTAGGCGCGCGCCAGCAGGGCGAAGTCCGGCGGCCGCACATCGACGCCTTCGGGCTCGATATCCACCGCCAGCATCGAGGTCTTGATTTCGCCATAGCCGTAGTTGTTCCAGACGATGATCGCCAGCCACGCATCGACATCGCGCGGCACGGCGAGTTCGCTCAGGGAAAATTGCAGGCCGCCATCACCGACGAGACAGACGATCGGACGATCAGGTGCGCCAAGTCCGGCGCCAGTCGAGGCGGGCAGCGCATAGCCGAGTGTGCCGTAGCCGGTGGCACTGTTGAACCAGGATCCTGGTGATGCAGCCGCAAAGCCAAGATTACCTGCGTAAACCGGTTGCGTTGAGTCTCCGACCAGGATCGCGCCCGGCACTGTGTCGCGTATGACGTCCAGGAACGCAATCTCTCGCCGCATCGGCGCACTCAATGACTGCAAGGCGGCCGCGCTGGCCTGGCGCGCGGCGGCGGCGCCGCGATCTTTCGGCGCGGTGCCCATCGAGGTGGCAAGAATCGCGCGCAGCGTCTGGCGCGCATCGCCCTGCAATGCCAGGGCGGGCCGCATGTTGCGTTCGAGCTGTGAGCCCTCGATATCGATTCGAATCAATTGCGCCAGTGGCGGGAAGCTGCCAAGCGAGTACATGTCGTAGTCGGTCATGCCCAGTTCGGTGCCGATGGCCAGCACGGCATCACTGGAAGCCAGCAAAGCGCGAATCGGCGCCAGCGACGGGCTCAATGAAATCGCCAGCGGATGCTGCGGCGGCAGCAGGCCGCGCGCATTGATGGTCATGATGACGGGTGCGCCCAGCGCATCGGCAAGCTGTCGCACTTCGCTCGCGGCCCGGAGTGCGCCGCCGCCCGCGAGGATGACAGGTGCGCGCGCAGCGGACAGGCGTCGCGCCGCGTCGGCGACCTCTTTTGCTGCGGCAGGGCGCGCTGCGCGCGTGGGTGAGGCTACCGGAACTGGGAGCCCCGTGGCGTCGGCCGCCAGCACATCGCGAGGAATTTCCAGGTACGCCGGACGCGGACGCGCCTCGGTGGCGGCGGCAAACGCCCGCGCAATCGCATCGGGCAGCGCTCCAGGCGACTCGACACGTTCGGCACTGATGGAGACCTTGGCGGCCAGTCCAAGCTGGTCCGGCAGTTCGTGCAGGAAGCCGCACCCCGTGGCGATTTCGCCACGCCGGTTTTCGCTCGCGATGACGATCAGGGGAATCGAATCCCCGTAAGCCTGCGCCATCGCGGTGGCGATGTTGGTCAGCCCGGGACCTGTGATCGTAAAGCAGACGCCAGGACTACCGCTGACGCGAGCATAGCCATCGGCCATGAAGCCCAGGCCCTGTTCGTGCCGGCCGGTGATGTGGCGGATGCTCGATGCCGCCAGACCCCGATAGAGCTCCAGGTTGTGCACGCCCGGGATGCCGAACACGTGGCGGACGCCACGCGCCTCAAGCGTCTCGATCAGGTAGTTTCCGAGTTTTTTTATCATCATCGCCCCTTTGAGACGCGGCAATTATCCCACGGGTCGCGGTCGCGCGTCGGATGGGCGGAATTGCTCTAGAATTGCCCGATGCCGATGCTGCGCCGATGCTGACCTCGAAGACTTCCGCCGAGACCTACGCGGTGGCCCGCACGACGGTGATTTTCTGCGTGCTCGCCGCCTTCTGCGAGGGGATCGATCTGCAGGGGGCCGGCGTCGCGGCACCCGGAATCGCCGCCGAATTTGGCATCACTCCCGCACAGCTCGGCAATTTCCTCAGTGCCAGCACCGTTGGCCTGTTCGTGGGCGCGCTGATCGGCGGCCGGGGCGGCGATCGCATCGGACGCAAGCGGGTGCTGGTGGCATCGCTCGCGATCTTCGGACTGTTTTCACTGTTAACGCCGTTGGTAACAGGCATTGGTTCACTGAGCGCCGCGCGGCTGTTGACCGGCCTCGGATTGGGCGGGACACTGCCGAACCTGATCGCGCTGACCTCCGAGAGCAGCCCGGATCATCGTCGCAGCGCCAACGTCGCGCTCATGTATAGCGGCATGCCCTTTGGCGGCGCGATCGCCAGTGGGGTGAGCCTGATCATGGGCGCCCCGCACTGGCGCTGGATTTTCATCGTCGGCGGTGTCGTGCCACTGCTGCTTGCCCCCATCATGGCCTGGGCATTGCCCGAGTCACCGGCCTTCCTGCGCGCGCGGGCTGCGCCGAGCAGCGAAGGTGGCCGGATCGCCGAGATCCTGGGCCAGGGCCGCGCATCGCGCACGTTGCTGCTGTGGCTGAGCTTTTTTCTGGGCCTCCTGATGCTGTACCTGATGCTGGGCTGGCTGCCGACCCTGCTCGCGGGCAATGGACTGACCCACGCCCAGGCCGCCGGCGCGCAGATCGGATTCAATGTCGGCGGTGGAATCACGGCGCTCTGGATCGGCTCACTGCTCGAGGGCCGCTGGCGCACGCTGAGCATCCTGGTTACTTTTTTGGCATTGCCGCTCTTCCTGCTGGCGCTGGGGCAGTCGCCGCCGCAACTGATACTCGTGTTGCTGCTCGTGGTGGCGCTCGGCTGCGCTGTGCTGGCAGCACAGGCGTTTCTGTATTCGACCGCCCCGTCGCTGTATCCCACGGCCATCCGCGGCATCGGCGTGGGCGCGGCGGTGGCGATGGGACGCATCGGTTCCATCGTTGGTCCGCTGCTGGCCGGCGCATTGAAGGGAATGGGGCATAGTTCGTCGCGCCTGCTGATGGATCTGATGCCGATTGCGATCGCCGGCAGCCTCAGCGCGCTATGGCTCGCGTGGCTGGCGCGGAAGCGCGTGGACATCGCGTGATCGCAGGATTACTGCCGAGCGCATACTCGCGCCTGCCCGAAAATTTCTATGCGCGGCTGGCCCCCACCCCGGTCGCCAAGCCGCGCCTGATTCAGTTCAATAGCGCCCTGGCGAGCGAACTGGGTCTCGACACGCGTGACACTGACGGTGAGGCCCTGGCCGCGATCTTCTCGGGCAACGAGCTGCCGCCGGAGCTTGCGCCCATTGCGATGGCCTACGCGGGCCATCAATTCGGCCACTTTGTGCCGCAACTCGGTGATGGGCGCGCGATTCTCATCGCTGATGCCCTCGATCGCAGCGGCGCGCGACGCGATGTCCAGCTAAAGGGCTCCGGGCGCACGCCGTTCTCGCGCAGCGGCGACGGGCGCGCGGCGATGGGCCCCGTATTGCGCGAGTATCTTGTCAGCGAGGCCATGCATGCGCTGGGGGTGCCGACGACGCGCTCGCTGGCCGCGGTGTCGACCGGCGAATGGGTGATGCGCGAACAGCGCCTTCCCGGCGCGATCGTGACCCGTGTCGCTGCGAGTCACGTGCGCGTAGGTACGTTCGAATACTTTGCTGCGCGCGGACAGGCCGACTCGATCCGCGTGCTGGCCGATTACGTGATCGACCGGCACTATGCCGAAGCGCAATCGGGCGGGCAGCCGTACCTGTCGCTGCTGCGCTCCATCGTGCAGCGGCAGGCGCAGCTCATCGCGCGCTGGATGCAGGTGGGCTTCATTCATGGCGTCATGAACACGGACAACATGGCGCTGTCGGGCGAGACGATCGACTTCGGCCCGTGCGCCTTCATGGATGCATTCGATCCGGCGGCGGTATTCAGCTCGATCGACAGTTTTGGCCGCTACGCCTACAGCAACCAGCCGCGGGTGGCGCAGTGGAATCTGGCGCGCTTTGCCGAGACGCTGCTGCCGTTGATCGATCCGGAGCCGGCGCGTGCCGTCGAGTTGGGAACCGAGGCCGTCCGTCAGTTCAGCGAGTTATTCGACCTGCACTGGCTCGAAGTCATGCGCTTGAAGCTCGGACTGTCGAGGCCCGAGGAGGGTGACCGGGATCTCGTGCAGACGCTGCTCGACCTCATGCACGGCAACCAGGCGGATTTCACGCTGACGTTCCGTTATCTGGCCGATGTGCTGCCCGGCGAATCGGGTGCCGCGCGTGTGCGCGCCCTGTTTGAGAATCCGGGGGCCTTCGACGCCTGGGTCCCGGCCTGGCAATCCCGCCTGGAGCGGGAACCGCAGTCGCCGCGGGCGCGGGCCGAAGGCATGCGCCGCGCGAATCCCGCCTTTATCCCGCGCAATCATCGGATCGAGCAGGCGATCGTTGCGGCGGTGGAGTCGGAGAATTTCCAGCCCTTCCTCGATCTGCTGGCGGCGCTGTCGCATCCATTCGAGGATCAGCCGCGCTTGGCCCGACTACTCGATCCGCCGCAGCCCAGCGAGCGCGTTCTGCAGACCTTCTGCGGCACTTGAACTAGCTGGTCGGCGCCGGATCCGTTGGCATCGGTGGTGCCGGTCCTGCAGCGGCAGCACCGCCGGTGGCCTGTTCCGGCTGCGCGGCGGCATGCCTCGCCGGTGCGCGCGCGGCTTCCTCCGTCGATACGGGTAGCTGCTGCGCGCCAATAGCCGCGGTGTGAATCACCGAAGGATCATCCCGCAGCTTGACGAACAGCGGCCCTGCGGTGGGATGCGGCACGGGCAATGCCGAGCCCGGGAAACCATCGGGCACCTGCACCGGATGGCTGAACTCCCGGTCGGTGGCCACTGAGTCGATCAGGAACAGATTCGAACCCGAGAGCTTGCAAGCCACTTCGGCGGTCGCGGGGCATTTGAGGTCCTGCAACTGCGGCAGCCGCACCAGCGTTGCCAGCGGCTGCCAATCGCTGGCGACGCCGCCCGTGAGCACGCGGAACCGTAGCGGACCTGCGGCTGAGAATCCGAACGCCCGTGCGGGTTCGAGCGTCGCCACCGCCACCGCTGCATTTTGCAGCGTGATGCCGTTCCCCAAGCTCAAAGTGGTCGAGAACGCCTCATCGGCGGTGGCGACCTCGAGGGTTTCATCGCGAGTGAACGCGGCCGGCGACTGTGCCCGCAATGAGAAGATGAGCCGCGCGTCCTGCGGCAGCTCGTTGGCGTCCGTGAGTGCGATATTGCTTTGGGCACTCGAGGTCGAAGGTTGTACGCTCTTGGCAATCAGCCTGACACTCGGGCGCGCCGCATCGATGAGCACGGCGAGATCGAATATCCGGCCGTCGCTGAGCGCGACCTGCGCCTTGCTCGAATCCTGCGCGGTCAATGCGGCGGCAGCTGCGGGGTCCTTCGCCATCATCACCAATTGATCGCCGCTCTTGGCGCTGGAGAGCTTTGCCGGCGCAAACATGACGTCCTTGAAGGTCAGGCTCGCCACTTCGTCCAGCCGGCTGCCGCGTAGTATGCCCTGCGAATCGCCGGCGTGAATCGTGAAGCCGTCGAGACGGCCCGCATCGGAGAAGGTATGCAGCGCAATGGGTTGCGGCTGGCTGGCGCCATACTGGCTCACCAGCAAGGTCATCGGACCGGGCCTTGCTTCCTGCAGCGGCAGCTTGAGTTCCACCTCGTTCGGCGCCACGGTCTTCCACTCAGCTTTCAATTGCTTGCCGGCGGGATCCTTGAGCATGATGCCGTCGATGCAGCTCACGCTGTCGGCCTGCAAGTGCACGGTCTCCTCGCGACCAACAATCAATGCGCCCTGGTCCCGCGTGCTCAAAGCCAGCGTTTGGGTCTTGGCATTGGCGAGACGAAAGCTCGGGCCGGTGTAGGCATCGAAGCCCCAGTAGCCATGCAGCGAGCCGCGAATGCTGTCGCCGAGATTGACCTGGCCCAGGGCGGCCGTATCAATCACAAAACCGCCTTGTCCCGCATCGGCCCTGGCGGGCAGGTCAATGCTGTGACCGTCCTGCGCGGTCAGGGTCAGGCTCACGGCATGCGCATACCGCGTCGAAAATACCAGCGGCGCACCTTCGACGGGCAGCACCAGCGCGGTGTCGCGCGCGCAGAAAATCTCCTTCGGATCCACCGCGTGCAGCGGCGGCTGCTGCGCCTGTTCCACGGCCGGCAGCGCCGTGACGAGCACCGATTTTGGGTTGTGAAAGGAGGGCGGTGAGTTCAGCGTCAGGGCGATCCGGTCCTGCTGTGGCTGGGCCAAGGCCGGAATGTACTGGTACTGCGCTGTATGGAAGGAATCGAGAATGCGCGCGATATCGAGTATCGAGGCGATGTAGGGACTGTAATAGCCGTAGCTCAGCTGCGGCGAAAAACTCGCTTCCATCGCCAGATCGCTCGCGGGACCGGTGGTGAGTGCTTCGACGATGGAGGTGCTGTGGCCGTCATTGAGAATGAGCGAGTCCTGGCCCTTGGTGAGGCAGGGCGCCTGCAATTCGGGCAGGCGGTCCAGGCATTTTTCATCGACCTTGATCGCCAGGCTGCGCGCCAGCAGCGGCGCCGCCTCCTTGATACGGGTGGGGTCGGTCTCATCGAGCCCATGGATGGCAGTCAGGTACTGCTCGAGGCGTGAACGGTCGAGCGTGGCCTGGTTCAGATCCTGCGAACTGCGCACGAACGCGCCCGGACGGCCGCGCACGGCGTCGACCAGGGTGCGATAATCACCGCGAGTCTCTGGCGCCAGGAATACCACTACCTGCTGTGCATCCTTGGGCACGGTCATTGTCAGGCCCTGATCCGAGCAGGGGCGATTCCAGGTCTCGCATTTGAAAAACCACTCCGGTGGCGGTGGATTGGTGGCGCCCCGGAGGAAGGCCGTGACCAGCAGATAATGCGCGGATTGCGTGGACGGTAGCGCGGCCTTGATCCACAGGCTGTCGCCGGCGGCCATGTTTGGCACCTGCGATATGGGCAGGGTGGCGCCGGCGCGAGTAATCGTGACTTCGAGCAGCGGGCCCGCCAGGTCAAAAGGCGCCGGGTCCGCCTGTGCCAAGGTTGCCATCAGCACCGCGATCAAAAAGAATGAGAGATGTCGCGAAATCATGGCGAATCAGGGGACCTCATCAATCTGGCAGATTTGCACTGGATCAGCGCACGCGCGGGCCCACACGGGACCGTGGCACCCAAAGCGGTGCACGCGTTCGCGGCACGATCATCGATCTCCCGGCGAGGCCGGTGCCGCGGCTCAATCAATCACTCGGTCAACAGCCTAGCACAGTGTAGCGCGTGGCCGCCTGGACCCAGTTCATGTCGCTGAACAGGGACAGATCGCTGCAATTTTTTCATGCTATATACGGGTGGTGAACGCCGCCATCGAAGCTGCGCGCCCCAGGTTGTTTCGTGATCGCGAGGCCGCGATCGCCAATTCAAGCGTGCTCAGCTGGACCTGCATCGGCTGGCTGGCATCCTTTCCGCTGATGGCACAACCTTCGGCCGTACTCAATATCATAGGTGTGCTGCTGTGCGCACACGCCATGGTGCTCGCTGCCTACCTCATCCATGAGGCGGCCCACCACACGCTATTCATCGCTCACAGGGCAAATCACCGCGTTGGGGAGATGATGAGCTTCATCGCGGGTGCCTCGTATGCCTCGTTCGAGCGTATCCGTCACATGCACATCCGTCACCACCTCGACCGGGCGGACCTGGCGTGCTTCGACTTCAAGCGTCTGGTGCGGAGGGCCCCGGCCCTGGGGCGCACGCTGCAGGCACTGGAATGGGCTTATGTGCCGGCCACAGAGCTGCTCATGCACCTGCAGGTCGTGTGGCGACCTTTTCTCGAGCGCTCACAGCGCCCGTATCGGCTCCGTGCGGCTGCAATGCTTATCGCGAGGTTGGGACTGTTGACGCTGCTGGGACTGTGGTCTGTCAGGGCGCTGTTGCTCTACGGGCTGGCCTACGTGCTGTTTCTGCATACACTGAGCTTCTTCGACGCGTTTCACCACACCTTCGATCAGTACTTCGTCGAGCCCGATGAGCCCGTGCCGATGAGCGATCGCAATGCGGCATATGAGCAGCGCAATACCTACTCCAATCTCATTTCGCAGCAGTGGCCCTGGCTCAATTTGCTGGTACTGAACTTCGGGCACCACAACGCGCACCACCAGCGCGCGTCGGTGCCCTGGTACAAGCTGCCGGCCTACCATCGCGAGCTCTATGGCGACACGGGTGCCTGCGAGCTGCCCATGACAGAACTGCTATCGACCTGGCATCGCAATAGAGTGCGTCGTGTATTCGCGGCCGACTACGGCGGCCCTGACGGTGACGCCGGCGGCAACGGCCGCGCCGATCACTTCGTAGGCGCGCACGGGGTATCTTTTCTAACCGTCATTTAATCCGCGTTGGCGGATTACGGCTGCGTCGGCGGATTACGACAGCCGCGCATGGAATGCGCTGATAACCCCTGCCCGATATTCCAGCCTATTTTCCAACGGCACCGCTTCCTGGTGCGCTGCGGTCACCCGACGCTGATCGAGCGGCTACCCAACTATGTGGATCGTCAAAGTAGCGCTACAGCGGCCTTATACATTCATCATGTTGGCCGCGTTGATAGTTTTTCTCGGGCTGTTCGCCATCCTGCGCACACCGACCGATATCTTTCCCAACATCAAGATCCCGATCGCCGCTGTTATCTGGCGCTACACGGGGCTGCTGCCGGAAGAGGTCGCCAATCGCATCGTGCTGTTCTCCGAACGAACCGCCCAGACCACCGTTAATGATGTCGAGCACACCGAATCCCAGTCGGTGAATGGCACCGCCGTAGTCAAATATTTCTTCCAGCCGGACGTCAACCAGGCGCTGTCATTCGCCCAGATTGTCGCGGTATCGCAAACCCAGTTGCAGACGTCGCCGCCGGGTACCACGCCGCCCTTCGTGCTTTCGTACAACGCCTCGAGCGTTCCCATCCTGCAGCTGGCACTTTCCAGCGACACGATCCCCGAGCAGGAGCTGTTCGACCTGGGCAACAATATTCTGCGGGTGCAGCTCGCGACGGTGGCAGGCGCTTCGATTCCCTATCCGCTGGGGGGCAAGCAACGGCAGGTCCAGGTGGATCTGGATCCGCGCCAACTGCGCGCCCGGGGCCTGGCCGCCGATGACGTCGTCAGCGCCATCAGCTCGCAGAACCTGATCCTTCCGGCCGGCACGGAGAAGATCGACACCCGCGAATACTTCGTCAAGCTGAATGCAAGTCCCACGCAGATCGAACAGCTCAACGACCTGCCCCTGGGTGTGCGCAACGGCAGCGTGGTGTATGTGCGCGATGTGGCCCATGTACGCGATGGCTATGCAACGCAAACCAGCGTCGCGCGAGTGGACGGCAAGCGCGCCGTGCTCATGAACGTGCTGAAGACCGGCAACGCCTCGACCATCGACATCATCAACGGCATCAATCAGCGGCTGCCGCTCGCCAAGGCGACCATGCCTCCGGAGTTGAAGCTCGCCGCAATCAGCGATCAGTCGATCTTCGTCCGTGCCGCCATTTCAGGTGTCATCCGTGAGGCGACGATCGCTGCGGCTCTGACCGGCCTCATGATTTTGCTGTTTCTCGGCAGCTGGCGCAGCACCCTGATCATCACGATCTCGATTCCGCTGTCGATCCTGGCATCCATCGCGTGTCTCTCCGCGCTTGGCGAAAGCATCAACATCATGACGCTCGGAGGACTGGCGCTGGCCGTCGGCATCCTGGTCGACGATGCGACGGTCACCATCGAGAATATCAATTTCCACCTGGAACAGGGTTCGGACGTCGAGCAGGCAATTCTCGAAGGCGCACGCCAGATCGCCGTGCCGGCGTTGGTATCGACTTTGTCCATCTGCATCGTATTCGTGCCGATGTTCCTGCTGGCGGGGATTGCCAAGTATCTGTTCATCCCGCTGGCCGAAGCCGTGGTGTTCGCGATGCTGGCGTCGTATCTGCTGTCACGGACGCTCATTCCCACGCTGGCGAAGTTCTGGCTCAAGAAGAAGGACGAGAACGAGCAGCAGTCACACAGGCGCCGTGGGAATTTCCTGAGCCGGTTCCAGCGTGGATTCGAACAACGCTTCGAGCGGCTGCGGGCCACGTACCGCGACGTTCTTGTGATGGCCGTCGATGGCGGCGCGAAATTCGCGATCATATTCCTGGGGATCATGGCCCTGACCGCCGTATTGGCCTTCCCGCTGGGGCCGTTGCCGGGCCTGGGGCAGGATTTCTTTCCGAGCGTCGATGCGGGGCAACTGAAGTTGCATCTGCGAGCGAACACGGGCACGCGTATCGAGGAAACCGCCGTGCTGTGCGATGCGGTCGAAAAGACCATCCGCGAAATCATTCCGGGCAAGGAACTGACTACCATCGTCGACAACCTCGGTTTGCCCTATAGCGGGATCAACCTTGCCTACACTACCTCGGCGCCCGTCGGGCCGGGAGATGCGGACATTTTCATCAACTTTGCGAAGAAACACTCCTCGCTGGATGGCTATCAGCGCCGCATCCGCTCGAAGATGGCGGCCACTTATCCGGGCACGCAATTTCAATTCCTGCCCGCCGATATCGTCAGCCAGATTCTGAACTTCGGACTGCCCGCGCCGCTGGACGTGCAGGTCTTTGGACCGGATACCAAAGGCAATCGCGACTTCGTCGATACGCTACTGCAGAAAATGACATCGATACCCGGCGCGGTCGACCTGCACATTCAGCAGCCCTACGACTATCCTCAGATCGACGTCGATGTCGACCGCAGCAAGGCGCAACTGCTGGGTCTCACGGAGCAGAACGTGGCGTCTAACATGCTCGTGAGCCTGTCAGGCAGCTTTCAGACAACGCCGTCGTTCTGGATCGATCCGAAGACCGGGACCCAGTACAACGTGGTATCGCAGACGCCGCAGTATCGGCTGGCGTCTCTGAACGATCTGGGTAATACCCCGCTGAGTCTCAGCGCGGGCAGCACGCCGGGCACGGGGGGCACTTCGCAGATTCTCTCGAGCGTCGCCTCCATGCACCGGGACACGGCGCCCTCGGTCGTGAGCCACTACAACGCCCAGACGGCGTTCGACATCTATGGCGGCGTGCAGGGCAGCGATCTCGGTTTCGTCGCGGGGCAAATGAACAAGATCATCAAGGAGGCCAGCAAGAAGCTTCCCAAGGGCTCAAAAATCGCACTGAAGGGCCAGGTCGAAACCATGCAGCGCTCCTTTTCGGGGCTATTGTGGGGTTTGCTGGCTGCGATCCTGCTGGTCTATATGCTGATCGTGGTCAACTTCCAGTCGATGCGCGATCCACTGATCATCATTATGGCGCTGCCGGCGGCGCTGGCGGGCATCGTCTGGATGCTGTTCCTGACCCACACGACCGTAAGCGTACCGGCACTCACCGGTTCCATCATGTGCATGGGCGTCGCCACCGCCAACAGCGTGCTCATCATCAGCTTCGCGCGTGAGCAGATGGCGGAGGGCAAAGACGCGCGCACCGCGGCGCTCGAGGCCGGTTTCACCCGGTTGCGCCCCGTCGTCATGACCGCTCTGGCCATGATCATCGGCATGATTCCGATGGCGCTCGGCCTGGGAGAGAGCGGTGAACAGAATGCGCCGCTCGGCCGCGCTGTAATCGGCGGCCTCGTTTTTGCGACCTTTGCGACCCTGTTTTTTGTCCCGGCGGTGTTCACGCTCGTCCATCGCCACGAGCGCAACCCTGGCGAGCACCCGAATGACTGACACATCGACCACATCCGCAGGTTCGGACCGTAAACTGCGACGCAGGTTGCACACTGTACTCTGGGTGCTGCTGATTGCCGCCATCGTGCTGGCAATCTGGGGTATCGCGAGCCGCCTGGTGGCGCGGTCGGAACTGCGCAAGCGCACGGTCCAGGATGCGCGCACGTCGGTGGTCACAGTCAAACCGCAGTTGAGCGGCGCCGGCGATGAATTGGTATTGCCGGGCATCGTGCAGGCGTACATCGAGGCGTCTGTGTACGCCAGGACCAGCGGCTATCTAAAAAGCTGGTACACCGATATTGGCAGCCGCGTCCACAAGGGGCAGCTGCTCGCGGAAATCGATACCCCGGAAGTGGACCGGCAGCTGGACCAGGCGAAAGCCGATCACAATACGGCGCTGGCCAATCTCGCCCTGTCCCGCACCACCAATGCCCGCTGGCAACAGCTGCTCGCCACCCAGTCGGTCTCGCAGCAGGACGCGGACGAGAAGGCCGGGGACGCGGCGGCCAAGGATGCCACCGCCCAGTCCGCTGCGCAAAATGTCGCGCGGCTCAACGATCTCGAATCCTTCAAGCGCGTCGTGGCGCCGTTCGAAGGCGTCATCACGGCCCGCAATACCGACATCGGGGCACTGATCAATGCGGGGCAGTCGACCGGAACCGAGCTGTTCCGCATTGCCGATACCAGGAAACTGCGAATCTATGCGCAGGTGCCCGAAGCCTACGCGGGATCGACCACGACCGGGCTGAAGGCCGAGCTGCACTTTGCCGAGCATCCGGGCAAGACCTACGACGTTGAAGCGATTCGCACCTCGAATGCGTTGGACCCCGCCGCACGCACACTGCAGGTGGAGCTGCAGCTGGATAACCGCGACGGCGAGGTCTTTCCCGGCGCCTACACCGAGGTTCACTTCAAGTTGCCCTCGAGTGCGCAAACGATGCGCCTGCCAGCCAATACATTGCTGTTTCGCGCCGCCGGCCTGCAGGTGGCCACCGTCGATGGCGATGGCAAGATCAAACTCAAGAACATCACGCAGGGACGTGATTTCGGCAAGACGATCGAAGTGCTCAACGGCATCGATCAGAACGATGCGGTGGTGGTCAATCCGCCGGATTCGATCACCGATGGGCTGCCTGTGCGGGTTGCTCCGCCGCCACCGGACAAGCCCTCATCATGAGATCCGGTTCTCGCCGCAATTCGACACTGCTCATCGGGGGATTGCTCGCCGGCTGTTCACTGGCGCCGCCTTACCAGGTCCCGCAGTCGGCGCCGGAGCCTGCGGCATACCAGGAGCAATCGGCCTGGCAGCGGGCGCAGCCCATGGACACACTGCCGCGCGGCGATTGGTGGCAGGTTTTCCATGACCCGCAGTTGGACGCGCTGGAGGCAAAGGCCGGGGATGCCAACCAGAACATCAAGGCGGCCTTTGCGCGCCTGCTGCAGGCGCGCGCCGAGACACGGATCGCGCGCGCCGACTTGTTCCCGAACATCACCGCATCAGCATCGGCGCAGCGTGCCCGCGTATCGCCCAATTCACCCACGTACCTTCCGGGCAAGCCGACGATGGGAAGCGATTTCAATGTCGAAGCCGATCTGTCCTACGAAGTGGACCTATGGGGCCGCGTGCGCAACCAAGTCGCTTCCGCGAAGGCGGATCAGCAGGCCAGTGCGGCTGACCTCGCATCCCTCGAATTGTCGATACGCGCGGAATTGGCCAGCGACTATTTTGATATTCGCGGTGATGATCTACAGCTGTTGTTGCTCGACCAGGCGGTCGCCGACTACGAGCATTCCCTCAGGCTGACACGCAATCTCTATGCCGGCGGCGCTGCGCCGCTTGGCGATGTCGCCCAGGCGGAAACACAACTCGAAAATGCCCGCACGCAGGCTGCCGATATGCGCCTGCAGCGCGCGCGCCTGCAGCACGCCATCGCATTGTTGATTGGCGAGAACCCTTCCGGCTTTTCGCTGACGGCCAATCCGCTATCGCCCGAACTTGCGCCGCCGCCTCTGGATGCAGGAGTGCCCTCGGCATTGATCGAGCGACGGCCGGACGTTGCTGAGGCGGAACGTCGCGTGGCATCCGCCAACGCGCAGATCGGCGTCGCGCGAGCGGCCTACTTTCCCCAGTTCACGCTGAGTGCCGATGCTGGCTTCAACAGCGTCCACTCTTATAACTGGCTGTCCGCCCCGAGCCGATTCTGGTCGGTCGGCCCGCAGCTGTCGGTGCCGCTGTTCGAAGGCGGCCGTCTGCTGGCGCAAACCGACCGAGCCAAGGCGGTGTACCTGGAACAGGTGGCAAACTATCGCAATACGGTGCTGACCGCGTTCCAGGATGTAGAAGACAGCCTGGTCGCGCTACGACAACTGGCGCAGGAAGCTGAAACGGCCGGCCGGGCCGTCACCGCCGCGCAAACCTCGCTGCAGCAGGCCCAGTACCGATACAGCGCCGGCGCGGTTACCTACCTGGAAGTATCGAGTGCCGAGACCACGGCGCTGCAGGCACAGCTCTCGGCCGTATCGATAGAGGCGCGCCGCATGGACGCCGCGGTGCTGCTGATCAAGGCGCTCGGCGGGGGCTGGCAGGCGGCCGGCGGGGCGCCCGTCAGGAGTTGATCGGCCCGCGCGGGACAGCTGGCGCACCGAGCGGGCACTCCAGCGCGCTGCGATCCCAATTGGCTGAATTGGCCGCCGCCTCGTAGGTGGTCTGGAAGAACGCCAGCAACATCGCGTCAGGATCCGAAGCGTTCCGCACCGCCTCGTAGGGCAGCAGAAACTCCCCGAGTGTGTCGCTGTAGAGCGCCTGGGCAGGCTGGATCTTCGCTTCCCGGAACGCCGCTGATGGCGGATAGGCATAGGAATAGAAGGCCGGATAGTCGAGCGTCGCGCCGCCCGGCCAGAAGCCCGCGCTGCTGACCTCGTGCGAGTACGCCTCGCGCATGACCGCCTCCGAGACACCGGGAGCCTTGCCCTTGAATAGTGGCGCACGCCGGCCGGAAAATCGGGTGACCGCCAGATCGAAGCTGCCCCAGAAGAAATGCACCGGGCTGGCTTTGCCGATAAATCCTGTTCGGAAGCGCTTCATGATCCGATCTGCCTGCAGTAGCACTCGCCAGAAGCGCTGGGCGTACTCGGCATCGTATGCGTGGTGCACGCGATCAGTGCTGAAGGGGAGGGCATCGGCGATCTCGCAGGGGTAATCGGCAATCGTCACGGGAAGTTGCAGCTCCGCGAGTGCACGCATGACCGCGGCGTGAAAATCGGCGACCGTTTGCGGCTTCAGTTCAATGATGCGGCGGGCGCCTTCGGCCGTATCGATGTGCAGCACATGGTCGAGAAAATCGAATTGCAACTCGAAGATGCGTCCGCCGTGAGGGATGGGAGATGTGGTCAGCCCGCGCGCGGTCAGATATAGCGGCACGTGCCAGCTGTGATTCAACCAGGGCGTCAGGGCCAAGCGAATCTTGCCGACGATCTGGGTCCACAGCTGCAGCGTCGAGCAGGTGTCTTTCCACGCGTCGAATGGGAGTGCGGGCCAGGCCGAATTTGCGGTCATCGTGAAACTATGAGCATCATGGCAGTATGAGGTTTGCTGCAGCGCATGTTGGCTTCCTGAATCCTAGCGCAGGCGTCGGAATAAATGTGAGCCCAAGCGGATACTGGCCTGCTTGAATCGCGGTATCTACTACCGGATTATCCTGCTGTTCCTGGTCTCGGGCGCCGCGGCTCTCATCTATCAGATCTGCTGGCAGCGGCTACTCTTCGAGTCGGTTGGCGTCGATATCGAATCCGTGACCATCATCGTGTCGACCTTCATGTTCGGCCTGGGGCTCGGCGCGCTGGTGGGCGGGGAACTGGCCGATCGTTACCCGGATCGAACTTTGCAGCTATTTGCGGGCATCGAATTGGCTACCGCGGCATTTGGCGCCGGCAGCTCGAGCCTGATTCACCTCATGAGCCGGGCGACCGTCGCTGCGCCGCTGGGCGTGACTGTCGCGGCCAATTTCGGTCTGCTGTTGTGTCCAACGCTGCTGATGGGTGCGACCTTGCCAATCCTGGTTCGGCGGGTGATGCAGCTGTACCAGAACATTGGTGAATCGGTGGGCGTGCTGTACTTCGCCAACACGCTGGGCGCAGCCCTCGGCGCGGGTTTCACGGGGTTCGTCGCTCTTTATTATCTCGGCCTCAATGCCACGATTTACATTGCCGTGGGTCTGAACATCGCAGTAGCTGTGGGCGTGGGCTTGAGCCTGCGGGAGCGCCGTGTTTAGCATTCCCTTCTGGCTCTCGGCATTGATCGGATTCCTGAGCCTCAGCGAGGAGATCGTTTGGGTTCGCACGGTGGGCTTCGCCTATCAGACTTTGCCGCCGGCGTTCTCGTTCGTGCTGGTCTGCTACCTCATTGGAATTGCGCTCGGCGCGGCGCTGGGCAAGCGAATCTGCGCGCGAGTGTTGAACCTGTACGCGGCCGCCAGCCTGCTCCTGGCCGCCGCGGCGCTGGTGGATGTGCTCACGCCGGTGTTCATCGCCAGGGTTATGAGCGGCACTGATTCGGACCTGGGCTTGACGGCCGCAATGATCATTCTCAACGCCGGCCTGAAGGGCACGCTGTTTCCGATCGCGCATCATCTGGGATCCATGGGCCAGGGACCTCGTGTCGGCAGATCCATGTCGCGCATTTACTTCGGCAACATCCTGGGGGCCACCGCGGGGCCGCTGCTCACGGGATTCGTGGCGCTCGACTACCTGAGCATCGATGAGTGTTTTGAATTATCGGCTGCGGCCTGCCTGCTGGGCTCGGTGCTGTGCTGTCTGAAAGCGGCAAAGCCGGTACTACTGGGCGCTACTGCACTTGCAGCGCTGCTGTCGAGCCTGACAGTTTCCTGGTTGGTCCTGCCGCGCCCCGGCTCGCTGGTTACGTTCGCCGCCAATGGGCGCTCGATGAATCACTTTATTGCGAATCGACACGGGGTGGTGCACACCACGGTGACACCGGATGGCGATTATGTGTTTGGCGGTAACGTCTATGACGGCATTGCATCGATCAACGTCGATGGCAATCAAAATCGGCTGGAGAGACTCTACATGCTCGGATTGGTGCACCCGCAGCCGCGACGGCTGCTTTTCGTCGGTCTCTCCACGGGCGCCTGGGTGCGCGCGATCCAGGGCGTTCCGGGCGTGGAAAGCATCGACGTCGTTGAAATCAATCCCGCCTACATAGAGTTGATTCGCGACTACTACCCGCAATTGGCGCCGTTGCTGAACGATCCGCGAATCCATGTACACATCGACGACGGCCGTCGCTGGTTGCGCCGCCATCCCGAGAGCCGTTTCGATGCCATCATCCAGAACACGACCTTCTACTGGCGAGCAAATGCCGGCAATCTGGTGTCGCGGGAATATTTCACCGAAGTCCGACAGCACCTGGACCCAGGTGGCGTCGTGCTCGCGAATACTACTGGCTCGTTCGATGTGCTGGCCACCGCACAGGCCGTTTTTCCGTACGCGTATCGGTATCTGAACTTCGTTTACGCGTCCGACCAACCGCTGCACGTGGATCTTAGTCAGCTGGGTGGCATTCGCAGGCCCGATGGCAATTTCTTCGCACTCGATGGCGCGGCCGCCGGCAGCGTGGCGGGCTTGCTGGGACAAGCGAAGCTCGAACCAGTCAACGACTTCATAGCCCGACGCCATGCGAACGCAGTGGTGATCACCGACGACAATCTGCTCAGCGAATACGCCCACGGCCGTCGATTTGGCCCGCGGCTGCTGCGGGCGTTGGCGCCGGCCGAGGCGTCACATTTCGAAGCCGTGGACCCCTAGCGCGCGATAGAATCCGGGCCCCATCAGCACGATGCAGGAGTTGGTTATATGGGCAAGGGTTACTGGATAGCCTGCTATCGCGAGGTGTCCGACGCTGCCAAATTGGCCGCATACGCCAAGTTGGCGGGTCCTGCCATCGAGCAGGGTGGTGGTCGCTTTCTGGCGCGCGGCGTTGCCGCTCACGCCTACGAGGCCGGGGTGGCCGAGCGCACGGTGGTGATCGAGTTCGAATCGGTCGACAAGGCCGTCGCCGTTCACGACAGTGCCGCCTACCAGGCCGCGCTGGCGGCGCTGGCCGGCGGAGCGGTGCGTGACCTGCGAATCATCGCCGGTGTCTGACTTGCGCCCTGATCCGTAGACTCGGCAATGTCTACCGCCCGCGGGCAGCCGACCTTCGCCGAGCTTTACACACCAAAGCTCGTCACGGTTCTGCGCGAGGGCTACGGGCTGGCGGATCTGAAGGCCGATCTGATCGCGGGCATGACAGTGGCCGTGGTCGCGCTGCCCCTGTCGATGGCCATCGCCATCGCCTCAGGGGTGACGCCCGACCGCGGCCTGTACACGGCCATCATTGGCGGCTTCGTCGTTTCCGCATTGGCCGGCAGCCGCTTTCAGATCGGCGGGCCGGCGGGCGCCTTCATCGTGCTCGTCGCGGCGACCGCAGCCCAATACGGGGTTGATGGCCTGATACTCGCCACCCTGCTGTCGGGAATCATCCTGCTGGCCGCAGGGTTTCTGCGCCTTGGCACTTTCATCAAATACATCCCGTACCCGGTGACGGTGGGCTTCACGGCCGGCATCGCCCTGATCATTTTCGCAAGCCAGCTCAAGGATCTGCTCGGCCTGCGCCTGTCCGCGCCCGAACCCGGTGCCTTCGTTCCAAAGGTCGAAGCCCTGTGGTCGGCGCACGCGACTATCAGTCCGCCAGCCGTGGCGCTCGCAGGCCTCACCGTGGCCTGCATGGTGCTGCTGCGCCGGTTCAGGCCGCACTGGCCGGCGTTCCTGCTCGCCGTCATCCTGGCTGCGCTGCTGACGTGGCGGCTGCATTTGCCGATTGAGACGATCGGCACTCGCTTCGGCGGCATTCCGCGATCCCTGCCGTTACCGCGCCTGCCAACCTGGTCGTTCCCGCTGCTCGTCGGGGTACTCCCATCCGCGCTCTCCTTTGCGCTGCTCGGCGGTATCGAGAGCCTGCTGTGCGCGGTGGTTGCCGACAGTATGACCGGACGCCGCCATCGCTCGAATGCGGAACTGGTGGGGCAGGGGGCGGCCAATATTGCATCGGCGCTGTTCGGTGGCTTCTGCGTCACCGGCACGATCGCACGCACCGCAACCAATGTACGTGCAGGAGCGCGCGGCCCGCTCTCCGGCATGATGCACTCAGCCTTTCTGCTGCTGTTTCTGCTGGTTGCCGCGCCGCTGGCGAGTTTCATTCCGCTGGCCGCGCTCGCCGCTGTGCTGTGCACCGTGGCCTGGAACATGGCCGAGAAGCATCAGTTCGTCACGCTGCTGCGCGCTTCCTTCGGCGATGCGCTGGTGCTGATGGCCACCTTTCTGCTGGTGGTATTCCGCGATCTGACGCAAGGGATTCTGGTGGGCTTCGGCCTGGGCGTGCTGCTGTTCCTGCATCGCATGGCCCAAGCGGTCGAGGTCGAGCGCCCCGGTTTCACCGTGGAGGCCGATGTGGCTGACGCGGCCAATGGGCTGCGCCGCCCCTACGATGCCACGCTGGCAACCGACCCGGATGTGATCGTCTATCGCATTTCCGGGGCGTTCTTTTTCGGCGCCGCTGCCACGGTGGCAGCCGCACTCGACAGCATCGGCGAGCACCCCAAGGCTTACGTCATCGACTTCTCGGCCGTGCCGCTGATCGATTCGACCGCGGCCGCCACCATCGAGGGCTTCATGCGCAAGGCGCATCGAAAGAACGCCACACTCTATATAACAGGTGCGTCGGCCGCGATCCGGGCAGACCTCGCTGCGCAGGGGGTCGGCTCGCCACGGGCCCAATTCATGGCCACCCTGGCCGATGCGCTCTCGTCCCTGCATGCGCCACCGGCAGTAGGCGATCGCTGACATGAGGTAACTGAGCCGGCCACACGTGGCATATGGGAGTATTGCCGCAGCAGGACCGGAGCTGACCCATGACCGCCGAAGATTCCGCCGTTCGCGACATCCACGTCGGCGAGCACGACATGCTGTCGATTTTCAAACCCGATACGCTGATCGGCGCCCTGGTCTACCTGGTCGTGTTCGTCGTGCTGGCGATGCTGTTCTCGCGCATCCTGCGCGCGACCGTGCACGCGGCCATGGCGCGACAGGGCCATATCGACCGCACGACCATGAGCTTCGTGCAGCAGTTCGGTTCAGCGCTCATCTGGGTGATCATGCTCATTCTGTATGCGCATCTGATCCCGATGCTGCGCTCGATGGGTACCGCATTGCTGGCGGGCGCCAGCGTGGCCTCGGTGGTGATCGGCCTGGCCGCACAGAGCACCCTTGGCAATCTCGTGGCCGGCGTTTCCATTACCATCTATAAACCCTTCCGCCTCGGCGACACGCTGCAGGTCGCGACGCCGACTGGCACCGAGATTGGCATCGTCGAGTTGATCTCGCTGGGCTATACCACCCTGCGCGCTCCGGACGGACGGCTGGTGGTGCTGCCCAATAGCCTGGCTGCCAGCCAGGTGGTGCTCAATCTCAGCTCCACCTTCGCACCGCTGATGACTTCCATCCTGGTGCGCGTGAATCGGGATGCCGACCTGGAGGCCGCTCGCAAGCTTGCGATCGCCGTGGCGACGGAAACGGTGGGCGAGAAAGCCGTCAAGGGCTGCTTCCTCACCAAGGTGGAATCCTCGACGGCTGAACTGGAGCTTCGATTCCAGGTGCCGGATTCCGCGAGCAGGGAATCCACGCGCGCGACACTGATTTCCCGGCTGGTCCAGCGCTTCTCGCAATTCGAACCGAACGCAGCGCCGGCGCAACGCGCGAGCTTCTCTTAGCGGTGGGATCTTAAATCAGCCAGGGGTCAGGCGCAGCAGCATGCCATCGTCGGTCAGCAGATACACGGCACCGTCCGGCCCCTGGCGCACATCGCGGATGCGCTGCTTGCGATCCTGCAGCAGACGCTCTTCGGCGATGATCTTGTTGCCATCGAGTACCAGGCGGATGAGGCAACTGTCGCCAAGCGACCCCAGAAACACGTTGCCTTTCCATGCTGGGAACTGATCGCCCGTGTAGAACATCAGGCCCGAGGGCGCGACATCCGGATACCAGTAGTAGACCGGCTGCTCGGTGCCGGCCTTGGCGGTGATGCCTTCCCTGGCCGTGGCCGTTCTGGCCACGGGCGCCCCGTTGTACTGGCGGCCATAGGAGACATTGGGCCAGCCGTAGTTGCGGCCGGCGTGCACGATGTTGACTTCATCGCCGCCCATCGGGCCGTGCTCGGCGAGCCAAAGCTCTCCGGTTGCCGGGTTGAAACTCAGGCTCTCCGGATCGCGGTGGCCGTAGGACCAGGTGTCGGGCGACACCGTGGCCTCGTCCAGGAAAGGATTATCCGCAGGCATGGTGCCATCGGTGTTGATGTGTACGACACGCCCGGTGAGATTGCGCAGGATATCCGGATCATTGATCTCGTGGTCAGGACCACCACCGGTGGAGTCGTAGAGCCGTGAGCGATCGGAACCGGCGATGAAAAGTGTCCCGTCCGCCGCGACGGCGATGCGGCGTTCCACCCCTTCGAGCAGCGTGCGCACCGCTTCGAGCCGCCTGTCATCGTCACTGAGGCGCGCCCGTGCCACCACTTCGATACCGAAGGGTTTGCGGCGACGTTCGCTCAATGTGCCGGTCGGTTTCTCGCTGGGCCAGATGGCGGGCTCCTCGCCCGGCGGCGGCGCGAAGTAGGTGAAGTAAAGCGTGCGGTTGTGCACGAAGTCCGGATCAAGCGCGACATCCTGCAGGCCCAGGCCACCGATGGCCTTGACGCCGGGCACGCCCGCGATCTGCGCCGAGACCACGCCGTTGCGGTCGATGGTCCGCATGCTGCCGAAGACTTCCGTGACGAGCAGTTTGCCGTCCGGCAGGAACGCGAGCGACCACGGGTTGTTCAGCGCGCCCTCGACCAGGACTTCGACATGGACCTTCGAGGCGTTCCTGGGCGCTGGTGCGCGCGTCTGACCGGCGAAGGCAGGCTTGGGCGCCGGATAGTCGGTGGCCTTCGCCGCGGCGATCGATGGTGTTCCACGTGCGAATGCCAATGCGGATGCCAGTGCCAGCGCCAGCCTGCACAGGCGCGCTGCGCCGGTCGAGCTGTATTGGTTTCTCATTTTCTCTTGCCCCCGCCGTTCTTGATCAGGTTCAGGCGCAGGAGAGTATCAGCGGTTGCAAGCAGCGACTCGGCATTCGACCTCGGTGCCCAGCGCAGCACCTGGCGGGCCTTCTCGTTGCTGGCATTCTTGAGCTTGCCGAGCTCGGGCAGAATCTGCCGCGCCGCCGGATTGAACACAGCACCGAGCCGCACGACCCAATCGGGGAGCTCCCGCCGCGGCACATTGCGGGCCGCCGCGCCCAGGCGATCCCGCAGCAGGTTTGCGATTTCGAGCAGCGACATGAAATCGCCCGCCACCGCCAGAAAGCGCTCGCCCCGGGCAGCCGGATCGTGCATGGCGCGCAGATGCAGATCGGCCACATCCCGGGCATCGACCACGCCGAAGCTCAAGCGAGGGCAGCCGGGCATACCGCCATCGAGCATGCGCTTGACCAGCTGGATCGAAGTAGCGAAGTCCGCGCCCAGGACCGGACCCATGACCGCCACCGGATTGACGACCGACAGCTCGAGGGCTGCGCCCTGGCCGGCGATGAAGTCCCATGCCGCGCGCTCAGCCAGCGTTTTGGATTTCACATACGCCGTAAGGCCGGGCACCGCGGGGTCAGTCCAATCTGCTTCGGTGAACGGTGCGGCTCGTGGCGGATGCCCGTAGCCGATGGCAGCAAATGAGGAAGTCAGCACCACACGCCGGACACCGGCATCGCGGGCAGCGCGCAGCACTCGCAGCGCACCGTCGCGCGCCGGCACGATCAGTTCGTTCTCATGAGCAGGCACGCCGAGCGGGAAGGGCGAAGCCATGTGCAATACGTAGTCGCAGCCGCTGACCGCCTGCGACCATCCTGCATCGTCCAGCAGATCGGCGACGTGGACGGTCAACGCGGCATCGAAGCCGGCGGCTGCACCGGCGGACCTGAGCGTCGCCCGCAAAGTGCTTTCACGTTGCGCGTTGCGGACCGTGGTCCGCACGCGATGACCGGCGGCCAGCAGCTGCAGGATGGTGTGTCCGGCGATGAACCCCGAGCCACCCGTGACCAGAACCGTGCTCATGCGATCTCCGTGCGCGAGTCCGTCGAACCGGCGTCCTCGGACACCTTCAGCATAAGCTGCGCGGCCCGCACGAGCTGGTCCTGTTCGCTGCTCGAGAGCGTACGCGCGATGGCGCCGGCAAGCCACGCGCGGCGCGCCTCCAGATCACGACGCAGGGTGGCTCGTCCCGCGGCGGTCAGCATGATGGAACGCGCGCGGCCATCGAGCGCACTGGGCTGACGCTCGATCAGTCCCGCACGTTCCATGCCGGTCAATAATCGTGTCAGTGATTGGGGCTTGAGTCGTTCCAGCGCGGCGAGGTCGACAGCCAGCAACGGACCGCGGCGGCGCAATGTGGCGAGGATACCCAGCGCCGACAGGCTGACCGAGTCGCTCGGCCGCTCGCTGCGCAGACGCCGGCCGAGTCGCAGCACAGCGCGCGCTATGGCCGCAATGGCATCTGGAGTTGCCGCTATGCCGCGCATATGATACGCATAGCTTACTATATTTCCGGATGGAGAGTCGAAATGCGTCGTACGCTCATCGGGCTCGGGGTAATAGCTGTGCTCGCCGTTGCCTTCCTGGCGCCATGGGGGCGGGCCCGCGCGGAGGCAGTTCGTGTCCGGGTGCACGACGGTGTACTGGTGGGGACCAGCGAGAACGGCGTCGCCATCTTCAAGGGCATTCCTTATGCCGCACCCCCGGTAGGCGCACTGCGCTGGGCCTTGCCGCAGCCGGTGATTGCGTGGATGGCCGAGCGCCCGGCGACGGCATTTGGCGCCTCCTGCATGCAGCCCGAGCCGCCACGCAATGTGCCGCCGGACAGCCCGGCAGCGCAGATGAGCGAGGACTGTCTGTATCTGAATGTCTGGGCCCCCGGACAGACCAGGCGGGCGCCGGTCATGGTCTGGCTGCACGGTGGCGGCAATCGCGACGGCTCCTCGGCCGACCGCTACACCGACGGCGCCGCGTTCGCGCGCGACGGCGTGGTGCTCATCTCCTTGAATTACCGACTCGGCGTGTTCGGCTTTCTGCCCCAGGGAGGCGAGGCAAACTTCGGCCTCTGGGATCAGCTCGCAGCGCTGCGCTGGGTGCGCGAGAATGCGGCCGCTTTCGGAGGCGATCCGGATAACGTCACCTTGTTCGGCGAATCGTCCGGCGCCGAGGACACGCTGGCGCTGATGTGTGCGCCGCAGGCGCGCGGATTGTTCAAACACGCGATCGCCGAATCTCCCGGGGGCGGGTGGGCGCCCCCCAAGGCGCTCATTGATGCGCCGAAGGACACCAGCCTGATGGCACTCAGATCGATTCCCGCGGTAAAGCTGCTGCAAAGCGCCGAGGCTCGCGATGACTGGGGGATCACGGTCGATGGCCATCTGCTCTCCGAGGCGCCCATGAGTGCGTTTGCGGCGGGTCACGCCGCAGCCATACCGCTGATCATCGGCACGAATGATGAGGAGGGCTCGCTGCTCGGGCCCGATGCCAAATCCGAGGGCATGTTGACGCAGCTTGACGCCGCCGACCTTGCGCGACTGAAGGCGCTGTACGGGCCACAGAGCGGCGGCGATGCCGCGTTGGCGCGGCTGCTGTTTCGCGATGCCTACTTCGCGGGGCCCGCCAGATCAGTGGCGAGTGCTGCGGCGCGGGCCGGGGCGCCGGTCTACTTCTATCGATTCGCCTATGTCATGAGTGTGCTCCAGGGCCGCCGCGCCGGGGCACACCACGGCTCGGAGATTCCCTACGTGTTCGAGAACTGGCCGACCTCACACATCAGCGAGGCCGATCAGCGAATCGGCCGGGCGCTGCACGATTGCTGGATCGCTTTCGCCCGCTCCGGCAAGCCCGACTGCGCCGATGCGCCGGAATGGCAGCCGCTGGGGGATGGACGCTGGATGTTCATCGATGCGCATCCGGGTATGCGTGCCATCGAGGATGCGGCGGCGCTGGATTTATTGCAGAGTCGGCTGGCAGCCGACACGGCGCACTGAGGGATGGCACTCACCTATGAGTCTCACGCAGCGATGAATTCCACGGCGCCCATCGATTATCTGCACCCCGATCTTCCACAGGGACTGGCGCGCATCGTGATGCCGGTGGTCGATGCCACGCCGGCTGCACTGGCAGGCTACGGCCAACTGGTCGACGATCCGTCCGATTGCCGCATCGAGATCGTTCGCTGGCCGGCGCTCGGGACGAGGCCGGTGGATGCCGATACCGGCGATCAGGGCGGCACCACCGAGGGGGTGTTCATCAGCGAGTGGCGCGGCGACATCCTCTACGGGCGCAACGAGGCGGTCGACGGGCATTACATCCTGGCCTATGCGCAGCCGCCGGAGTCGGCGCGCACGGATCACGCCGCCCCGCCGCGCCGGATGCTGCTGTGGCATGCGAATTACCACCCCGATGGCGGGCAGCTGTTCTTTCCGCTGGAGCGGGAGCCGTTCTATGTACCGTTGGCGCGGCCCGGCGATGATGTGACCCCGCAGCGATTCGTCTGCTTCCGCTTCGATGGCCGCCAGGGCCTCTACATTCATCCCAACATCTGGCACGAAGGGGTGTTTGGGCTGCGCGGCACCCAGCGCTTTTTTGACCAGCAGGGAGCCGTGCATGCACGCATCTCGGTCGATTTTGCGCGCGAGTTCGGCTGCCTGCTCGAAGCCCCGATAGTGTGACCGCAATACGGTCCATGGCTAGGCGCTTCCGTTAGGCTGGGGCCCCATTGGAGGAACGATGCCCAGTCTCACCGAAGAGCAAGCCAAGGCCTACATCAATAAGCTCCTGACCGCTATGAGCGGCGCGGGCGGCTCGGACCTGTTCGTCTCCAAGGACTTTCCACCCGCCATGAAGCTGCAGGGTGCGCTCAAGCCGCTGACGAATCAGAAGGTCACTGGCGAGCTGTCGCGCGATCTGGCCAATGCGCTCATGAACCAGCGCCAGCGCGAGGAGTTCGCGCGCGAGCTGGAATGCAATTTTGCGATCTCACTGCCGGGCGTGTCGCGGTTTCGCGTGAATGTCTTCATGCAGCAGCAGAACGTCGGCATGGTCATCCGCACCATCGCCAACGAGATTCCCGATTTCGCCAAGCTCGGCCTGCCGGAGAGCATCAAAGAGATCGTCATGGCCAAGCGCGGCATGGTGCTGGTAGTCGGCGCCACCGGCTCAGGCAAGTCGACCTCGCTCGCCGCCATGATCGACCACCGCAATAAGACATCGGCCGGCCACATCGTGACCGTCGAGGATCCGGTGGAGTTCGTGCACCGCTCGCAGCAGTCGCTGATCACCCATCGGGAGGTGGGGATCGATACGCATTCCTGGCACAACGCGCTCAAGAACACGCTGCGACAGGCCCCCGATGTGATCCTGATCGGCGAGATCCGCGATGCCGAGACCATGGAGCATGCGATTGCCTTCGCCGATACCGGGCATCTGTGCCTGGGGACGCTGCATTCGAACAGCGCCAACCAGACGATCGATCGGATCATCAATTTCTTCCCGGAGGAGCGCCGCAATCAGCTGCTCATGGATCTGTCGAGCAACCTGCGCGCGATCATTTCGCAGCGCCTGGTCAAGACCACCGACGGCAAGGGACGGCGCGCAGCCGTCGAGATCCTGATTAACACCCCCATCGTGGCAGACAAGCTGCTCAAGGGTGAGTTTCAGGAGATCAAGCCCATCATGCAGAAATCGCGGGAACTGGGCATGCGGACCTTCGACCATTCGCTGTTCGAGCTGTTCAACGAGGGCGTCATCTCGTATGAGGAAGCCATCCGCAACGCCGACTCCGCCAACGAGCTGCGGCTGAACATCAAGCTCAACAGCACGCGCGAGATGTCGACACTGTCGCTCGAAGAGCCGCCCGCGCCGGAAGCCGCCTCGGCCTGAACCAGGTTTGAAATATTCGCGGCGGCAGGCTCGTAATCCGGTACATTGCGGGCTTCGCCCCTTCGGAATTCCGCGTTCATGTCCGACCGTCCGCTCAGCGGAGGCCTTGGCTTAACCGTCCACTCTCATCACCAGCAGCTCAACTGGGATAACTCCCGCGTACCCGCCATTACGATCGCGCCGGGCGACACGGTCCAATTCAGGGACATCGATGCCGCCAATGGGCAGCTGAGCCCGAAGTCCACCGCGGCGGATATTCCAAAGCTCGATTTCAATCGCATCAATCCCATTTCCGGACCCGTGTATGTGGACGGCGCGGTGCCCGGCGATGCGCTCAAGGTGACGCTGCTGGGTTTCGAGCCTTCCGGCTGGGCATGGACTGCCATCGTGCCGGGGTTCGGACTGCTGGCCGAGGAGTTCACGCAACCGGCGCTGCACCTGTGGTCGTACGAACGCAGCTTTGCCAAGCCCGCTCTGTATGGTCCGGGGGCACGCGTGCCGCTGAAACCCTTCTGCGGCACGATCGGCCTGGCGCCGGCAGCTTCCGGCGCGCACAGCACGATTCCCGCCGCACAACGCCGGCGGTAACATGGATATTCGCGATCTCACCGAGGGCGTGGATCTGTATCTGCCGGTGCAGGTGCAGGGCGCACTGTTTTCAATCGGTGATTCGCACGCGGCTCAGGGTGACGGGGAGGTCTGCGGCACAGCCATCGAGTCACCGATGACCGTGAGCGCGAAATTCGACCTCATAAAGGGCGCGAATCTGCGTTTCCCGCGCTTCGTGACGCACGGTCCGGTGTCCCGGCACCTGGACGGCAAGGGTTACGAGGTCACGACGGGTATTGGGCCGGATCTGATGGAGGCTGCCCGGAATGCCGTGCGCGGCATGATCGATCTGATCAGCCGCCAGCACCACATGAGTCCGGAGCATGCGTACATGCTCTGCAGTGTGTGCGCGGATCTGCGCATTAGCGAAATCGTTGACCTGCCAAATTGGGTGGTGTCCTGTTATCTTCCAAGACTTATCTTCGATTGATGATTTGCGCGCGGGGAATGGCGCCGCAACGGAACAATTGCATACTTCCGCTAACGGGGGATTCTTCTAAATGGTGTCACGAACATGAAAATTGTCGCGGTTACGAATATCAAGGGTGGCGTTGGCAAGACCACGACGGCCGTTAATCTCGCGTACTTAAGCGCAGTCGGCGGTCAGGCGACGCTGTTGTGGGACCTGGATCCGCAGGGTGCGGCGACCTATACGCTGCGTTGCGATCCAAGCGGCCAGTCATCGGCCAAGAAGCTGGTGACCGGAAAGCGGGAGCTGCCCGAGCTGCTGGTTCCGAGCGGTTACGAGCGGCTGGATGTGCTGCCGTCGGACTTCTCGTATCGCAATTTCGATGTGCATCTGAGCGAGCGCAAGCATCCAACGGAACGGCTGCTGCGCATGAGCCGCTCGCTGCGAGACGTGTACGAGACGCTGCTGCTGGACTGCCCGGCTGGCATCTCGCTGCTGTCCGAGAATGTGCTGCGGGCGGCCGATGCCATCGTGGTGCCGATCCTGCCCTCACCGCTGTCGGTGCGCATGCTGACGCAGCTGCAGGAATTCGTCATCGACAATGACTGGACCGACCTCGCCGTGCTGCCGTTCTTCTCCATGGTCGATCGGCGCAAGTCGCTGCACCAGGACATGATTGCCAGCGCACGCGAGCAGTTTCCGGAGCTGCTGACCACCGAGATTCCGTACTGGAGCGAGATCGAGCGCATGTCGCTGCGCCGCGCGCCGCTGCCGGCCTATGCACCTGCCAGCGCCGCCGGCCAGGTTTACGCGGCGCTGTGGCATGAAATCGAGAACCGGATCGACGGTCACCGGCCGGGATTGCCGACGCGCGTCGATGCGGTGGCCGATCGGCCGCATGTGACCGAGTCTGCGACCGATGATGCCGCGACCGAACTGCCGGAAATGGACAACCCCGAACTGGTCGGGGGCAAGGCATCGGAGCTGGAGAACCGCGCGCCGCGCATGTAGTCGCGGGCGGTAAGCGTCAAATCGACGGCGCGGGGATATCGCCCAGCGCTTCGGCGACGCTGCGGCCGAGCGCAAGCAAGGCGCGGTCGGCTCCGGCGGCTGCGTCGAGTTCGATCGCAACCGGCAGCCCGCCGGACGTGAGGCCGGTCGGCAATACCAGCCCAGGTAATCCCGCCGTGCTGCCCGGAGCGATATTGCGCGCGACGGCGGTTTCGAACGGCACCGCTTGCCCCTGGATCGTCACGTCGTTCTCGGAGCCAATGGGCAGCGCGGGCACCATCGTCGCCGGGAAGATGATGGCCGCGACGCCGGTGCGGGCAAAATAGTCGCGGTAGAGCTGCCGCAGCTGCGGCAGTTGCCTGTGGACGGCCGTGTCATAGACGGCATCGGTTACGAAGTTGCGACTGCCGGGAAGCACGTAGCCGTCAAAGACCGCCCGGATGTCGGGACTTGCCTGTCTGACGAGCTCATCAAATGTGATGCCCGCGTGGTACTCGCGCAGATAGCTTGCCAGAGTCAGCCGTACATCGTGGTTCTGCACCGGCTCGGTGATCAGGTCGATGAGCGTAGCCAGGCCTGGCAGTTCGGATTCGACCAGTTCAGCACCAGCCGCGCGCAGGCGATCGAACGCGGCTTGTGTAATCCGCTCCACCTCGGGATCGAGATTCGTAAACCAGTAGTCGCGCACGATCCCCAGTCGCACGCCGCGCAGCGGTATCGGCCGCAGCGGCCGCCAATCATGGGTGATCACGGAATCGAACAGTGCCAGGTCTGCGACGTTGCGCGCATGCGGGCCCACCTGGTCGAACAGGTGCGAGATTGGTACGCAGGCGCGGGTCGGGTAGCGACCCGTGGTGGGCCGGAAACCCATGATGCCGCAGAACGCCGCGGGGACGCGGATCGATCCCTCCGTATCCTCTGCGATGCCCAGCGGCGCCATGCGCGCGGCGATGGCCGCCGCGGTACCGCCGCTGCTGCCGCCGGGAATACGCTGCGGATCGTAGGGGTTATGCACCGCGCCGAACGCCAGGTTATTGCTGGTCCAGCCGTAAGAGAGTTCATGCAGGTTGGTCTTGCCCAGGACGATGGCGCCGGCCGCCTTCAGCGACGTGACCAGGGGGGCGTCCTCTGCGGGATGGAAGTGCCGCAGTGCCGGCGTTCCGGCCGTGGTCGGATACTCCGCGGTGTTGACGCTGTCCTTCACCGGTATCGGCAGTCCGAACAGCGGCCCGGGATGCGCGCCGGCCTGGCGCCGCTGATCGCAGGCGCGCGCGGCTGCCAGTACACGCTGCGGCTCCAGTGCAATCCACGCATTCAAAGAGCGCGTCGCCTCACAGCGGGCCAGCAACGCGGCGGCATAGTGCTCGCACGCCAGTTCGCCGCGAGTCATCTGTCGTACCGCCTCGGTGGCGCTCAACTGGATCAACGCCGATTCGGGCTCGGCGGCCATTGCCGTCCCGCGGCGGTTTGATGTGCCCATTGCCGCGGCAGCTGCACTGCCGAGCAGGAAATTTCGGCGAGAGTGATCGGGCGGATCGATGTGGGACATGAGACGCTATTATGCCGGGCGCTTCGCCAGGAACCCCAGCATCAACTGGTTGCCGGCGCCATGGCGGCGGTAGCGCAGGCAATCGGCGAACTGACGTACCAGCGGGATGCCCCGGCCGGATGCGTTGGCTTCTTCCAGCGAGTCCGGCTGAGGGGGCAGATCATGGGCGGTGGGATCAAACGGCCGGCCATCATCTTCGACGCAGACGACATATCGGTCCGGCTGTCGCCAGAAGGACAGCGTAGCGCCGCCGGCGCGGCCGTCGGCATAGCCGTAGCTGATCAGGTTGGCGAGCAGTTCGGTCAGGCACACTTCAATCCGGTTTCGCAGCAAGGGACTCAAATCGAATTGCACGCCGAGCTGCTCGATCCAATGCTCGAGATCAGGCAGGCACGCGAGCGTCGCCTCGAGTGCGATCCGGGCGTCCGGGTCCGGCGGCGGCACGTCACGCAGCCGCAAATGCTCCGCGTGCCGAGTCCAGATCATGCGCGATGGGGATGATCGCCGGTATGCCGGTGGCCCGAAGAACGTCCTCGACCGGAGCGCTGGGCTTGTAGAGCACCAGCGAGCCGCCGCGCAGCTTCTGCGCCTTGGCGCTGTTGATGAGCGTACGGATTCCGATCGATGCAATGAAGGTTACCCTGGAGAGGTCGACCAGGACGTTTGCCTTGCGCGCCGCCGCCAGTGCGGTGAATTTCAGGTCGATCTGCTGGGTGCCGCTGATGTCCATGCGTCCCGAGAGGTCGATCCCCAGGATCCCGGAGTCCAGATCGTGTGCTGCCAACTCCATGACATCAGCCCCTGTCGCGAGTGGCGACTATAGCACCGGGTACGGCTCAGGGAGCAGCCGGCGGTGCATGTTCGCGATGATAGCGATGGATCGCCCACAGATAGACCTCCATGAGCGAGTTCTCACCGAGCTCCTCGAGGATCTCGTCGCGGACACCGCGATTGCTGGTGCGCTGAACGAGCATGCGCGCGCGCTGAAATTGTCCGAGCTGATTGCGGTATTGCCAGAGCAGTTCCTGCACGGCCATTTTATTCTGGCGCAATTCCCAGACCCCCAGCACGACCGCGAGCGTGCTGCTGATGAAGGTCAGGATATTCTTCAGCGGCAATCCGGTTCGCACATCGATGTGGTGCAGCGCTGCGCCAAAGACGAACATCAGCGAGAGGACGATCAGTGCCGCCGCAAATACGCTGCGCTTCATGCGTCCGATCCACCGGCGGTGCCTTTCCATGCTGGCGACTTTGCGGGCGAAATATCGGCACTGATCATCGATCCAGGCCTGATCCACCAGCCGCGAGCGCTGCGCAATTTCTTCGCCCGAAAAGCTGGCGTCGGAGGTCACCGGCTCCATTGCATCGAGTGCAAAACTGATCCAGCCGAAGCCGGGAAATCTCTCGATGCCCGTGAGGGCAAGCAGCCGCTTGGTGTGCCGCCGACGCGCAACGCAAGCGAGGGTCAGGTAAAACCGCACCCGCAGTGTTTCCGCCAGTGCCCGATACGACAGGTACTTTCCCAGCCAGCGCCTGCTCTGCAGGAAGTAGTAAGCGATGAGGCTCACCAGCAGCACGATCATGTAGAACACCAGCAGCACTTGGCTCTCGTCGATCTTGTCGTAGACCAGGTACGCGAGAGCCATGCTGAAAGCCATGATGCCGAACACATTGAACAGCCGGTCGGATTGGCGTTGCATGTATCCCGCCAGTGAATCGGCCTTCATGAATTCCACATCGATGCTCGCCAGAACCTGCGCGTCGCACATGGAGCCGAGCGCAGCCTGATGCGGCCGCATCAACGAACCGCTGCGATTGAACCCGCCATTGGCCGCCAGCCGCTGAAAGTCCCGATTGAAGTCGTTCAATTCCTTCAGGCGGTTTTTCAGCGACGAGGGCATTGAATGCTGCGCGTCCAGCACCCGATCGCCCGCAGCCAGCAGATAGCAGGGCCCGCGCGCAGCGGTCGGCACCCAGTACACGTGTCGCCCCGGGATGGGTGGTTCATCGGCGACGGTGTGGATTTCGATGCTGCCGGAACTCGTGCTTCGCTGGTCATAGACTCCCAGAAAGCGAAACACCCGGTCGGCTGTATCGGCGCGCGCCGTTGATGGCTGCCCGTCCCAGAGCGCGAGCAGCAGGCCGCAGCGGCGTGCCATCAGGTCATCGCCGTCATCGGAGAGTTCATCGGCGCAGGCGTCTATCAACACATCCAGTTCCCGTGCGGCGCTGGCAATCGGCAGACTCAACGCGACCCGCGCATCGATCATCAGTCTGATCTCGGTGGCTGGCAGGTGTTGTCTGATCGAATTCAGAAATCGCGACACCTGTTCGAGCAGCTGCGGCACCTGTGCCGGATCCAGGTCCGGGTGGCCCGCCAGCCCGATGATGAATGGCGAGCCTGAGGGCAGCTCAATGTCCAATGGGGTTCCAGCTCAGTACGGTCAGCGTAATATCGTCGGATTGAGGGGCGGCGCCGGCAAAGACTGTGACGCTTTGGCAAATGTGCTCAATCAGCGTGGCAGCCGTGCCATCGCCGTGGGCCAGCACCTCAGCGAGCAGCCGGGCGTTGCCATAGGCCTCATCCACGGGATTGAAGGCTTCAGTCACGCCGTCGGTGAACAGCACCAGTCTATCTCCCGCGAGCAGCTGCAGCGAATGGTCCGGGTACACCATGCCCGGCATCGCTCCCAGTACCAGTCCGACCTGGCCGTTCAGAGCCTCGACCGACCCGTCGGCATGCCGCAGCAGGGGCGGATTGTGGCCGCCGTTGGCGTAGGTCAGCGCACCCCGGACGGGATCAAGCACGCAATAGAACACCGTGACGAACAATCCCATCGGGTTCTGCGTGCACAGCACCTCGTTGGCCTGGGACAGGCAGTCTCCCGGTCGCGGGTGGCGTACCGCCAGGTCGCGCAAATGAGTCCGGGCTACTGCCATGAAGAATGCCGCGGGCACGCCTTTACCCGAGACATCCGCCATCACCAGTCCGACCCGGCCGTCTGGGAGTTCGATGAAATCGTAGAAGTCACCGCCCATGGTGGTCGCCGGGATCATGCGCGCGGCGCCGTCGCAGCCGGGCTGCTGTGGAAACGAGGCGGGCAGGATCGCGAGCTGGAGCGCGCGCGCGACTTCCAGCTCGGCGCTGATCTGGGCATGCGCCTGCTCCAGCGCCTGGTTCTTGATCGCCAGCTCCCGAGTGCGCTCGGCAACGGTCTTCTCGAGCACGCGCTTCTGCACCTGCAAAACGCGCAGCAGCCGCAGCAGTCGCAACGCCCTGAGCGCGCGCGCATCGATGCCGGCGAGGAAGAAGGGCGCGATCGCGATCAGGTCCACCAGCCCCTGGAAGCTGAAGACAAAAGCCGTGATGGGACGGGCCGCGGCGAGTCGCAGCAGGTACTCGAGCGAGAAAACGGCGACGACGATGATCTCTTCGACGCGAAACACCGGCCGCGTCCAGGACGGCAGGCCGGGCGTCGCCTCGAGCACCACCGAGGCGACGCTGAGTACGATCAGCGCCAGGATCAGGTTGTCGAACGCGCGGCCGAAGCGCGTATTCTGATCAATCAGCGCCGCGGCGCGTGCTCGCAGGGCCTCAGATGCGCCAACGCCACCCACCGATGACGGGCGCCTAGTCGCAGACGCTCCAGGTCACGGTCGTGGTTGCGGCTGCGGTTCCCGTAAATTGATCCGAGCAGGAGAGCGTGATCGTATCCGGGAAGGGAATGGTGGCTGCCGCACAGGAATTGGCATAGATCTTGGTGCCGCTCGGCGGCAGGTTCAGCACGGGCAGGTTAGTTACCGTACTGCTCTTCACGATCTGGTTGTAGCTGCTGAACTCGTCCAGGATCGAGCACACCGTCGTCATGCTGTTCGAGTTGGTCGTGCTCCAGCTCACCGTATTGGTGCTGCCGTCGGCAGTGAATTGGTTGATGGCCAGCTGCGGCAGCGGCGGCGCCGGCTGCGAAGTGGCTGGGTTGATGATCAGCAGCGGTCCGGAAAATCCCGGTGGAAATATAGGCGTCGTCGTCCCCGTGACGTCCGTACCAAAGCAAGTGATGGTTGCGGTATTGATGCCCCACAGAGGCGTTGAAACCGGGGAGAACGGCAGGTAGTAGCTGTAGGAGTAGCTGCCAGCACCGGCCAGCGGCTCCAGCGTGTATTGGCTGTCGTTCGCATATGCTTGCGCCAGATCGCCGGCCGAACACAGATAACCATTGGTCTCCGAGAAGTTCACATTCTGGACGTAGTTGCCCTCAGCGTCCTTAAAGTAGTAGTAGGTGATATTCGTGATGCTGGCCGGAAGGGCGCTGCTGACGCCGCAAGTGACGGTGACATTGGTGATGTTGCCGCCACCCACCGTGCCCGACGCATTGGCGACCGTGCAGGTCTCCCCGGCCGGTGAGGTCTGCACCGTGACGTTATAAGGTGAGCCGCTGGGCAGCGCTATCGGGAAGGTGAAGGTACCGTTCGCGCCGGAGGGGATTGACAGGCTGTCCCCACCATTATCCAGCAGTACCAATCCGCTCGGGCCGCTGCCCCCGGCGGCCAGTCCCGAAACCGTGCCGCCCACCGTAAAGCAAGCCGGCGGCACGCTGCTCGCGGCGACCGGGAAAGGCAGCGGATAGCCGCTGGCCGTCGGGATTCCAGGCGGCGCATTGCCGAGAATTTCCGTGTTGAGCGTCAGGTACCAGTTGGCCAGGCGACTGTCGATGTCGCCGGCCGGATTGGGATTGCCGCCACCGGGTGACGTCGCCACCAGATTGCTGCTGAAGTCGCTCAGGTGCGAGCGCAGGAACAGGTCGGTCGCATAGATCTGCGCCAGCGCACAGTCGATATTCGCCGGTGACATTGGCGCCGCCCTCGGCTGCCGTGACATAGTTTTCAGCCGTGGTGATGGTTGTCTGCAGCTTCGCCTGGGTCGTAGCAACAATGGCCGCATCGGTCACGGCCTCTTCGAGCGCCTGATATTTCTGCGTCTGCAGCTCGTAAACATAAGACTGTGACGAATCGCTGAGCGCCAGGCCGTAGGCGAAGATGGAAATGCCGTGGCCGCCGCTCGTGCTCGTATCGCACGAACTGGTCAGTTCGGAGAGGTAGCCTGGAGCGCCGCCCAGCGTGGGAATGGCGAGCGCGTCCTCGGCAATGGTGCCCTCGATGGTCGTGAGATCCGAGCGCGTGCCCCACGCGGTCAGCGGAATCCGCGCACCGGAGACGTAAGGCGTGCACTCGAGGTTCGTCGGCCCCGGCAGCACCGTGTCGATATTCAGGGCCGTCTGGAAGAAAGTGTTGTTGGCCACCGGGTCAAGTCCGGTGGCGGTGCCTTCGAGCACGGCAAAGCCGGCGCCGGTCGGGCCGGAATGGCCGCAGACGGATCCCGGAATGATCGCCGCCGGGAAACTTGGGCAGTAGGCCGTGCCGCTGCCGATGGGTAATGCGCTGCCGTTGCAGGACCAGCCGGACGTCGTCGTCACGCGCGGGTCTGCCTGCACGATGCAATTTTGTTCTGTCACAGTGCCGGGAAAGCTGACACCGGGCGGTGGCGTATAGGTGGTCACCGCCGCAGGACCCACGGGATCGACCGTGCAGTCCGTGCAGTTCTGCGGCACCGGGGTGGAGCCGGAACTCGTTACAGCCAGTCCCATGGGGTTCATGACGCCACTGGTGACGCTCGCGAAGGCTTTATTGGTGCCGCTCGAGGGCGGCGCGGCAAACGCCAGGATCTGCCCGGTACTACGCACCTCCACCTGTGCCACGAAGGCATAGGGGGTGTTGGCATAGGTGCCCACTTTAATTTTCTGCAGCCCCAGCCCCAGTCCCTGGGCAAAGTTGGCGACGAAGGCGGATTTGCTGGTATCGAAGCGCAAAATGCGCCCGTCGATGGTCGTAAACAACAGGCTGACGCCAATGCCGTGCGCCGGATCAGCCGGCCAAAGGTCCATGCCGAATGGCGCCGCAAGCACCTGCAGGAATTGTTTGAACGGGATAGCCACGGATGACGGGCCGTTCAGATTCAGATGGCCGGTATTAAGCGTGCCCGTGCTCGTGTAGAGCGCGCTCTGCGAGTAGACGGTCAGGCGCGCCGCGAAGGTGTCGCCGACGAGCACCAGCAGATCACCGGCTTTCCACAGCGGTGTCGTCGTGCTGGCGATCGCGGTTTCGGCCAGAACCAGGGTCACTACGCCACCGAACCGGTTATCGATCAGCACGGGCGCGCAGAAGGCCCCGGCCGGCTGATTGCTGCAATAGAGATTGGCGGTCTTATTAAAGGGCAGTGCCCAGACGGACGGCTTGGATTCGAACGTACCCGTGGTCGAAATCACGAACAGATTACCGTTGGCATCGACCGACAGACCGTTCGGCTGCGCCGGTCCGGAACCCGGCTTGGTCCACTTGAAGATGACCTGTCCGACCGGGTTGACCGGCGGCGTTCCGTTTGCGGGGTTGTAGCAGTTCGGCAACGTGCTCGCCCCGGGATAACGCAGTATCTGGCCGCGCGTTCCGTCGGCCACGATCAGATCGAGCGACTTGCAGGCGGAGTTAGGGACCCACACCACCGCATCGAAGTTGCCATGCGTCTTGGCATCCGCAGCTGAATTGACCAATGTCGTCAGGTTCGAGATCGCCGGAACCGGCGGCGTGCCCTTGCCGGGGCTAAGGTTCAGGTCGTAGATCGAATCGCCGCTCGAATTGGCGACCGTGACCAGCAACTGATCGGGAACTGCGGCGGCGGCGAGGACCATGGAGCTTGCCAGAGATAGAAAGAGACCTGCGGCGCTTCCAATGAATCGCTTCACTTGTTGATCCATACGTCCCTCTCTAACCGTCGCCTGGACAACCGGCGCTGTCGACACCGGAGATCCTGTTCAGGCTGCCGCCATTTGTTGTTTCGAGTGTCAGGGGCGCGCGATGAGACCCTTATTCTTCAGCTGCGGCGCAATTCCCCATGTGCGATGCAAATTACACGGTGTCCCTGGCGATTGCCATCCGTGTCACAAAACTTAAACATTCGCGTCGCTGCGTTATGTCATTGAGAGGACGATTGCGCATGCGAGGCAGCCTGCGCATGCGAGGTGTCATGCTCGTGGAGCGCCTGCAGATAGCGTTCATTCAAAGTCCGGAACACCGGGGGCGCGCCGTCCTTGTTGAGAATCGTTTCGCTGCGGCTCAGTAGTGGTGCAGCCTCGTCGTAACGCTTGAGCCCCGTCAGTGCCGCGCCTTCCGCACTGATGGCGGCGCCCGTGCGCCAGTGGTCGGCGGACAGAGCCGTGGTGTAAATGTCGGCGGCGAGCCGTGCTGATTCCAGCGCTTCCGCATATTGATGCTGGGCAATCTGTAGCGTTGCGAGCACCACCTCGCTCGAAGCGATACTCGGGTGGCGCTCGCCGAGCAGTCGACGGCGCATTTCCAGCGCATCGTGAATATCGCGATCGGCCTCGGCGTAGTTGCCGGACATCGTCAGCCAAAAGCCGATCTGATTCAGGACGAATGCCACCGTCGGATGATCATCAGGATAGACCTTGCGGTAAATCTCCAACGCCTTGCGCTGGTTTTCGAGCGCCTCTCTGGTATCGCCGCGGTCGTATTGCAGAGAAGCCAGGTTGTGCAGGGTATTGGCCACTTCAGGGTGCGTATCGCCGAGTAACTCGCGCCACATGGCCAGCGACTGCCGGTACAGCGGCTCGGCGCGCTCGAGATCACCCTTGTCCTGGAGGGTTGAGGCCAGATTCTGGAGCGTGCTCGCGATCTCCGGGTGTTTCTCACCGTACAGCTGCCGCTTCATCGCGATCGATTCCCGGAAGGACTTTTCGGCCTCGTCGTAGTCCCCGCGCACCTCATATAGCAGGGCAAGATCGTTGATCGCCTCGGCCAGGTCTGGATGCAGCTGGTTGCCGCGCAGTTGCCGCTGCATGGCCACGGCGCGCTGCATCAGCGGCAACGCAGCATTAGTGTCACCACCGTCGGCCACGGCTTGCGCCAGGTCCTTGAGCGTGCGCGCGATGTCTGGATGCGTGGCGCCGTAGAGTGCCTGCTGTCGGATGAGTACCTCACGCAGCTTGGCCTCCGCATCGGCATATCGCCCCTGGCGGGCCAACAGCACGCCATACCCGTACATCGTGGTCGCAAGTTGTGCCAGATCATCGGCATCCTTCGGCCGCGCCGATTCGACCGCAATCGCTTCCTGGTAGACCTTATCGGCCGCGTCGTACTGTGCCTGGCGAGTCATCAGGTCGCCCAGATGACCCAAAGTGTCGGATAGCAGCAGCGGATTCTCCGGCGGCAAACTACGCCGCGTGCTGACAGCCCGATCCAGCAGCGGCCGGGCCTGATCGTAGAGCCCCAGTCCCATGTACACGGTTCCCAGCGTGTCCATCAGCGTCGCCTGGATGGCCGGTTGGCCTGCGAGCTCGCTGTTTACGCGAGCGGCGCCTTTATCCAGCATTTCACGTGCCGTGACGGAGTTGCCGCGCGCTTCGCTGGGATCCGCGATCTTGAAAAGGTCGACCAGGAATTTCGTCGTCTGTTTGGCTGTCTCGGCCTCGGCCTCCGCGCGTGCGGTCTGCTTCTGGGCCGCCGAGCGCTGGATCAGCGCGTATCCCGCCAGGCCGCTGGTGATCACCATGCCGGCCATGGCTGCGCAGGCCACCGCAAACAATCGCCGGTTACGCCGCTGTGCCTCCCGCCGACGCAACGAGTCATAGCCGACGCCCAGCAGGCCGGCGATGAGCTTGAGCTTGGACCGGAAGCGGCCGTCCTTGCCCGCCCTGGCGTCCGCGGCGATCGGTTCCGTGCGGACGTCACTGAGCTGACCGTGCGCGTCCAGCCTGAAGCGCAACGCCGGCGGAAAACATTCCTCGTCCGCGCGTCCAGGCAGATCGGTGGCGTTCGGCTCGCCTTCGACGATCAGGCAGAAGATCCGATCCTCGCGCCCCAAGCGCTTGAAGGCGAGGATCTCCTCGTTTACCCAGCGCGATTTCGCCGCGGCCGGCGAGCAGATCACTATTTGACAGGCAGACTGCTGCAGCGACTCGTTGATGACCGTGCCGAGATCGGTAGCGCTTGCCAGCTCGTCGCGATCGCGGAAGATCGGCGACAGGCGTTTGGGAATCATGCCGCGCTCGGTGCTGGTGCCAATCAGAATCTTTGGCGGCCGGTATGATTCCAGGCTCTTGTGCAGCCAGTCAGCCCACTTCGAGTCACGGTGACTGTAGCTGATGAAGGCGCGGTACTTTGACTGATCCAATCGAACAGCTCCCTCCCGGGAGGCTATGTTGTCACGATTGCGGACCCGTGGGGAGAATTAGCCCAGCCGCAGCAGCGCCGCATTCCCTCCTGTCGCGGTGGTGTTGACCGTGAGAGTGCGTTCGCTGGCGAAGCGAGCCAGGTAGTGCGGCCCGCCCGCCTTTGGGCCGGTGCCGGAAAGACCGGAACCTCCAAAGGGCTGCACGCCGACGACAGCGCCAATCATGTTGCGGTTGACGTAGGTGTTGCCGGTCGTGGTGGCGCGGAACACCCGCTGCCAGGTCGATTCCAGTCGCGTCTGCACTCCCAGCGTGAGGCCGTAGCCGGACGCGCGGATCATCCCGATCACCTGCTCGAGATCGCTGGCGCGATAACGAACCAGGTGCAGCAGCGGTCCGAACTGTTCGCTGGTGAGCGCTCGGGCGTCACGCAACTCGATCAGGTGTGGCGCGACGAAGGAGCCGTGTGCGTGGCGCTCATCGAGCGTGCAGGCGTGCAGGATACGGGCCTCTGATTTCATGCGATCGACGTGCTGCAGCAACCCGGCCGCGGCACGCTCGGAGATGACCGGCCCCACATCCGTGGCCGCGAGAGCCGGATCGCCGATGACGAGTTCGTCCATGGCGCCTATGAGCATCTCGATAATGCGGTCGGCGACGTCTTCCTGCAGGAATAGCAGCCGCAATGCCGAGCATCGCTGTCCGGCACTCAGGAAGGCGGAGCTTATGGCGTCATCAACCACCTGTTCGGACAGTGCGGTCGAATCGACGATCATCGCGTTGAGGCCCCCGGTCTCGGCGATCAACGGCAGGATCGGCCCTGGACGCGCCGCCAGCGCGCGATTGAGCCACTGCCCGGTGGCCGTTGAGCCGGTGAACACCACCCCCGAGAGGTCGCGCGCGCCGAGCGCCGCCTCGCCGAAGACGCGGCCTTCCATCGGCAGGTAGTGCAGATTGTCCGAGGGAATTCCGGCCTGATGCAGAATCCCGATCATGGCCGCGCCCGTGAGCGCCGTGGCCTCGGATGGCTTGGCAACCACGCAGTTACCGGCCGCCAGTGCCGCGGTGATCTGGCCGGTAAAGATCGCCAGCGGGAAATTCCACGGACTGATGCAGGCAAAGACGCCCCGGCCCTCGAGGATCAGCCGGTTCGACTCTCCGGTGGGTCCGTTGAGCTCGGCGGGTTCGCTGAACAGGCGTTGCGCTTCGCCGGCATAGAAGCGGCAAAAGTCCGCTGCTTCACGGATCTCGGCGATGGCATCTGGCAAGGTCTTGCCAGCTTCACGCACCAGCAGCGGCATGAATCGATCGCGCGCCTGCTCGAGCAGATCGGCAGCCCGCAGCAGGCAGGCGGCCCGTTCGCCGGCAGGGGTGTCATTCCAGGCAGGCTGAGCCGCCGCAGCGCTCGCGATGGCGCCGGCGACATCGGTGGCAGTGGTGAGGTGGACCTCGCCCACGACATCGCGCCGATCGGCGGGGTTGGTGATCACGGTGCCCCGCATGCGCGCGTTTTCGGCCGCCTGCAACGGCCGCCCCAGCGTGACTTTCACACTGGCCTCGAGCGCATCGATATCCCGCGACTCGCCGAAATCGATGCCGCGTGAGTTGCGGCGGGCGGCGCCATAAAGCGCTACTGGCAGTGGAATGTCTGGATGAGGGATCGAGCTGAGTGCCTCGAGCTGCGCGATCGGATCGGCGACCACCGCCTCCACGGGCACGCGTTCGTCCATGAACCGGTTGACGAAGGAAGTATTGGCGCCGTTCTCGAGCAGGCGGCGCACCAGATAGGCGAGCAGATCCGCGTGCTGTCCGACGGGCGCATACACCCGCACCGGCGGGAAGTCGGCCACGATGCGCTGCGCCTCGTCATAGATGAGTCGGCCCATGCCATGCAGGCGCTGAAACTCGCAACGGCTGCCCGCGCCGCGCATTGCCAGCACCGCGCCGATGGAGTGCGCATTGTGCGTCGCGAATTGCGGGTAGATCACCGGCGCGGCGGCGAACAGCCGGCGGGCGCAGGCAAGCCACGCGACATCGGTCGATATTTTGCGCGTGTAGACGGGAAACTCGCGCAGGCCACGCTCCTGTGCGCGCTTGATTTCGCTGTCCCAGTAGGCGCCTTTGACGAGGCGCACGCTCATGCGGCGGCCGCTCTCCCGGGCCAGCGCGGCGACCCAGTCGATCACCACCGGCGCACGCCTGCCGTATGCCTGTACCGCCAGTCCCAGACCCGGCCAGCTCGAGGTTTCCCGGTCGCGCGCCAGGGCTTCGATGACCTCCAGCGATATTTCCAGGCGATCGGCTTCTTCGGCATCGACCGTCAGCGCCAATCCCTCGCGGGCGGCCAGCCGCGCCAATTCCAGCGCGCGCGGGATCAGGCGCGCGTGCACACGCTCTTGCTGGGTCAGCGAGTAACGCGGATCGAGTGCCGAGAGCTTGATGGAAATCGAGGAGCGTGCATGTGGGTCCTCGCCCGCGATCTTGCGGCCGGCTGCGCCGATGGCGAGGATGGCGCGCCGATAGGACTCCAGGTATCGATTGGCATCCTCGTCGGTACGCGCGCCTTCGCCCAACATATCGAAGGAGCAGAGCGAGAGCTCACGCTCCCGGCCGCTGCGTCCCAGCGCCTCGCCGATCGTGCGACCAACGACGAACTCCCCGCCAATGATGCGCATGCCACGGCGCAATGCCTGCCGCACGATCGGATCGCCGACGCGACGAGCCAGTCCGCGAAACCAGCCGCCGGTATCGCGCTGCAGCTCGGAGGGAAGATCCACCAGGCCACCGGTCAGCATCAGCGCCCAGGTTGAGGCATTGACGAACAGCGAGTCCGAACGGCCGGCGTGCGAGGACCAGTCGCCGCCCGCGAGTTTCTCGGCGATCAACCGATCCGCGGTCGCATCATCCGGGATGCGCAGCAGCGCCTCGGCCAGGCACATGAGCGCGATGCCTTCCTGGTTGGAGAGCCCAAACTCCTGCAGGAAGGCGTCGAGATAGGGGCGCTCGTCGGCGCGTGTCCGTGCGCCCGCAACCAGCGCGCGACCGGTCTGCAACGCGCTGGCCCGCTGGCCCGGATCCATGGCCGGTAGCAGCGCGCGCACCGCCGTCGCCTCGTCACGATCCGCCGCTCCGTAGAGTGTCTGCAAGGGAATCATCGCGCCTTGAGCTTAACGCCCCGGATCGGATTGCGCACGCTGGCTCTAAGCCGCACACGTGTGCATAATATTGCACTTATCACCTTTACAACCAACCGAGCGATGAAGCATTGTTCAATTCTGTATTGATCGCCAATCGAGGCGAAATCGCCTGCCGTATTGTGCGTACGGCGCGCCGACTGGGCATCCGCCCGGTGGCGGTGTACTCGGATGCGGATCGTTTGGCGCAGCATGTGGCCACCGCCGACGAGGCCATCCGCATCGGAGGTGCTGCGCCGCGAGACAGTTATCTGAATATCGAGCACATCCTCGAGGCGGCGCGCAGCTGCGGCGCGGAGGCGATCCATCCCGGCTATGGATTTCTCTCCGAAAACGCGGCGTTTGCGCGCGCCTGCGTCGATGCCGGCTTCATCTTCGTCGGTCCGGATGCGGCCACGATCGCCGCCGTGGGGTCGAAGATCCATGCCAAGGCGCGTATGCGGGCGGCCGGTGTGCCGGTGCTGCCGGGCTACGAGGGTTTAACGCAGGACATCGAACGGCTTGAGGCCGAGGCGCGCGCCATGGGTTTCCCGATCATGGTCAAACCGGCTGCCGGTGGCGGCGGCAAGGGCATGCGCGTGCTGCGCAACGAGTCTGAACTGCGCGCGGCACTGCCCGCCGTGCGACGGCTCGCGGAAAATAATTTTGGCGATGGCGCGCTGCTGCTCGAGCGTTTCCTGGCGGAGCCGCGTCACGTCGAGGTACAGATCTTCGGCGATCGGCACGGCGGTCTGGTTCATCTGGGTGACCGGGACTGTTCCATGCAACGTCGACAGCAGAAGCTGATCGAGGAGGCACCCGCGCCCGGCCTTCCGCAACGAGTGCGCGAGTCGCTGCACGCCGCGGCGCTGCGCGTCGCACAAGAGCTGCACTACGTCAACGCCGGCACGGTCGAATTTCTGCTCAGTGGGGACGAGTTCTATTTCATGGAGATGAACACCCGCCTGCAAGTAGAGCACCCGGTGACCGAGGAGGTCACGGGGCAGGATCTGGTCGAGTGGCAGTTCCTCGTGGCCGCGGGTGAGCCCTTGCCCTTGCGCCAGGAGCAGATCACCTTCCGGGGACACGCCATCGAAGCGCGGATCTGCGCCGAGGATCCCGCGACCTCATTCATGCCCAGCCCCGGCACGTTGCGGCTGATGCAATGGCCGCAACGGCCGCTGGTGCGGGTAGATGCGGGCTTCGTCACCGGCGATACCGTGCCGGCGCAATACGATTCGCTGCTTGGCAAAGTGGTCGCGTCCGGGCACGACCGCCATTCGACCATCGAACATCTTGCCACGGCGCTGGAACACACGCACTGTGTCGGCGTCGCCAGCAATGAACGATTCCTGGTTCGCGCACTTCGATCACCGGAATTCAGGGAGCATCGGCATCATGTGGCGCTGCTGCAGCAACAGGCAAGTCACTGGGCGACCGAAGCCGCGGCGGGGGACCTGATCATGGTCCTGGCCGCGCTCGCGCTCGCGGGGCGGTCGCTGGCATCGCCGGCCGAGGCTGATTTGCCGATCACCCTGGGCTGTCCGCTATTCCTGAACGATGAACGGCACCAAGTGCAGCTTCGTCTTCAGGGCGGCGTGCCCGGCAGTGCAATGGTAGATGGCAGACCGCCGCTCTGGCTGTCGGAATTGGTGGTCGAGGGTCAGGACATCGCGGTCATGATCGACGGCAATCGTTACCGCGCAATGTTTCACATCGAGGAGCCGGCAGTGCATGTTTGGACCGCCAGCTCTTACTTCGAATTCAAGCGGCAGGCGCCGATGAGCTCAGATCAGGCCGTGGTATGAGCCGCCGTCCAGTTGCAGGTTCTGCCCAGAAATGAAACCCGCCTGCAGGCTGCACAGGTAAGCGCAGGCATCACCGAACTCATCCGGGCGGCCGAAGCGCCTGGCCGGCACCGAGGCCGCGATTTGGCGACGCGCCTCTTCGCGCGTGATCGATTGCTCCTGCATCATGCGCCGCGCCATGAATTCCTGTCGCGGTGTATCGATCCGCTCCGGCAGCAGGTTGTTGATCGTGACGTTGTCGGCCGCCACCTCGCGTGAGATGGACTTGCAGGCTGCGGTGAGGGCAGTGCGCGCCGCGGTTGATAGCCCCATCAGCGGGTGCGGAGATTTCACCATGGCCGAGGTGATATTGACGATGCGCCCGAATTGGCGCGCACGCATGCCCGGCAGCACTGCACGGATCAGCAACATCGGGGCGATCATGTTGCTTTCGAAAGCGGCCAGCCACGCCGCATGATCCCAGTCCTCCAGTTTGCCGGGAGGTGGGCCCGCATTGTTGGTGACCAGGATGTCCGCCTCGGGACACGCCGCCAGCAGCGCGGCGCGCCCTTCCACGGTGCCCAGATCTGCGGCGATCGCTGATACAGCGGTCCCGCCCGCCGCCACGGCCAGTTCGCTGCGGGTGCGCTCGAGCTTGGCGGCATCGCGGCCGTTCAGCAGCACATCGACGCCCTCACGGGCCAATGCCGCGGCACATGCCTGTCCCAGGCCTTGCGAGGAGGCACAGACGATGGCCTTGCGGCCGGAGATTCCCAGATCCATGTGACAATCCCCAAAAAGCGACCGCCGCATTTGGACATAGCTGCGGTACAGTGTCCAGCACTGTAATTCAGCCTACGCACACGTTGCCATAAAATGGGCTGACCGATACACTCGGGCGGTGCGCAAGCAAGGGGGCGGCCATGGCGGGACACGATCTGCAGTTCTATATCAATGGTGCCTGGGTCGATCCAGTAGTCCCGAACCAGCGCGATGTCATTAATCCTGCAACCGAGCAACCATGCGGGCGCATCAGCATGGGCTCGGCGGCCGACGTCGATCGCGCGGTGGCCGCGGCAAATACCGCCTTTCAAAGTTATTCCCGGACCGGTAAGGCCGAACGCATCGAGATGCTCGAGGCAATTATCGAAGCCTACCGGGGCCGCATCGAGGAGGTCGCCCATACCGTCAGCAGCGAAATGGGCGCACATGCCGCGTTCGCCCGCGCCTTTCACGCCGAGGCACCCATCGATACTCTGCGGCGCGCCATCGAACTGCTGCGTGGCTACGAATTCGGCCAGGCACTGGGCAGCACATTGATCTGCCGCGAGCCGATCGGTGTCTGCGGGCTCATCACGCCCTGGAATGCGCCAGTGGCCGCGGTCGTTGGCAAGATGGCACCGGCCCTGGCCGCTGGTTGTACGGTGGTGGTGAAGCCCTCGGAGCTGGCGCCACTGAGCCCGTTGATCCTGGCCGAAGTCATGCACGCCGCGGGCGTCCCGGCCGGTCTCTTCAACCTTGTGAACGGCGATGGTGCGACGGTGGGCCAACGCATTGCCGAGCATGCCGACATCGACATGGTCTCCTTCACCGGTTCCACCCGGGCGGGCATCCTGGTGGCCAAAGCAGCCGCCGACTCGGTCAAGCGCGTGCAGCAGGAACTTGGAGGCAAGTCTGCCAACATCGTGCTGCCCGATGCCGACATCGAGAAGGTGGTTGCGGCCGGACTGCAGCGCTGCTACGTCGGCGCCGGCCAGAGCTGTCAGGCACCTACGCGCATGCTGGTGCATATCGATCAACAGCAGCGTGCCATGGTAGTGGCCAAGGCCGCCGCCGAAGCATTCAAGGTGGGAGATCCGCAGGGGCAGGGGACTACCCTCGGGCCGCTCGCCAACAAGGCGCAGTTCGAGAAGGTGCAGCGGTTGATTGCTGCCGGCATTGCTGAAGGCGCCACGCTGGTGACAGGCGGTCCCGGCCGCCCGGCCGGTCTTGATCGTGGCTATTTCGTCCGTCCCACGGTGTTTGCCAATGTTGGGCGCAAATTCCAAATTGCGCAGGAGGAGATCTTCGGGCCGGTGCTTTCCATCCTGCCCTACGCCTCGGAAGAAGAGGCGATTGCAATCGCCAACGACACTCCGTACGGCCTGGCGGGCTGGGTCTACTCGGCCGATCTGGATCGGGCGCGTAAGGTAGCGTTGCGATTGCGCACCGGTCGCGTGTACCTCAACGGCGCGCCGCCGGATCCAGCGGCGCCCTTCGGCGGCTACAAGCGTTCGGGCAATGGCCGCGAAGGCGGCCTGTTCGGTTTCGAGGAGTTCCTGGAAATCAAGGCGCTGCTCGGCAGTCAGGTGGCCGCCGTGGCGGCCTGAACACAGCCGGGCTCAGCGAGGAGCGGGATCATGATCGATCGGGCCACCATGCAACGCGTCGCCAATCGTTTCTTTGCCGCTATCGAAAGCACGGATATCGCCGCGCTCGAAGCCATCTATACCCAAGATGCCGTGATCTGGCATAACTACGACAATGTCGAGCAGCCGCGCGACGATAATATCGCGATGCTTTCCAGGTTTCCGACCATGTTCAAATCCTTCCGTTATGCAAATATCCGCCGCGAATACTTCGACGGTGGCTTCGTGCAGCAGCACGTCTGCCAGGGCGTCAAATCCAGCGGCGAGCCGTTCGAAGTTCCCAATTGCATGGTGGTGGCCATGCGTGGCGAACAGATTGCACGAATTGATGATTACTTCGATTCGGCGCAGGACGCGCGTCCCGCGCCTGACCGCTAGTTGCAGATGCAGCCGAGCAGGGAGACTGCAGGCATGTTCAAGGCTCAGGCGCGCAGCGATGCGCCGCGACTCGAAGTACGCGCGCGGCGGCCCGTGCGCTTGACGGCAGTGGACTTCGGCGGCGCTCCCGTGCTTCCGCGTAACAGGAAAGATGGCTCGATCGCGATATGCGTGGACTGCTCGGACGCATCTGCGCCCGGCAGTAGCTGCCGCATCAGGTGAGATGCCGCCGCCTCGGCCATCTCGTTGACAGGAAAATGAATGGTGGTGATCCCCGGTGTCAGCAGCGAATACCACGAATGATCGCCATAGCCGGTCAATGAGATGTCGCCCGGCATCTTCCAGCCCTCGGAGCGCAGCGCCTTCAGCGCACCCGTGGTGAGAGCACTCGATCCCAGCACCAGGGCCGATGGTGGCTCGGCCCGCTGTAGCATTTCGCTGACCGCGGAGCGGGCAAAATCGGCCAACGAAGGGCCCAGCCGACGCAAGCTGGGGTCGGACGCGACGTTGTACTGCGCGTGCGCCTTCATGAAACCGGCCAGTCGTTCGGCGCCAGTGCTTTTATCCGTCTCCATTCCCACATAGGCGATGCGGCGATGACCGAGCTTGAGCAGATGCTCGGCTGCCAGGAAGATGCCGTGGCGACCATCGGTGGTAACCGCAGGGGCGGACAGCAACGGGTGGCGGCGCGAGTACTGCACCAGTGGAATACTCCGTAGCAGTGCCACCGTGCTTTCCATCATTCGGGGTGTCGGCGTAATTATGATCCCGAGCGCACGCGCCTCGCGCAGTGCCAGCACGTGCTTGTATTCCGCCACCGGGTCGTCTTCCGACACCGCGAGCACCATCTGCATGCCTTCCTTAAGGCAGCGGCGCGAAAGAATCTGGGCCGCGGCTTCGAACAGCTCGTTCTGGAACTCGGGCAGAATCAAACCCACCAACGAGCTCTTGTCCCCGCGCAGCGTGCGCGCGGCCGCGTTTGGTACGTAGCCGAGTTTCTCGACAGCGCGGCGCACGCGCTGCTTGGTTTCTGCATTGGTGTAAGGGTGATCGCTCAGCGCTCGCGACACCGTTGAGTGGGAGATCTTGAGGTATTCGGCGATCTCCTTGATGGTGACGCCGCCGGAATGGCTGGGGCGAGGCGAGGTCTTGCGATGTCTGCCGGCCATAGGTGCTTCCCTTATTAGGGGTCCATGGTAACTCATTTACAGCCCGGGCGATAAATGCCACACTGCCGCTATGCACACGTGTGCTGTCGCCACTCCGATTGCGGGAGGATTCATAGCATGAGCAACTACGACAAGGGACTGGAAGTTCGCAAGGCGGTACTGGGGGCCGAGTTTGTCGATCAGTCGATCAATGGCGCCGACGACTTCAATCGGCCGCTGCAGGAACTCGTGACCGAGTTCTGCTGGGGCGCAGTTTGGACGCGGGAAGGGCTGTCGCGGCAGGAGCGCAGCATGCTGAACCTGGCGATGCTGACCGCGCTGAACCGTCCGCACGAACTGAAAATGCACGTTCAGGGCGCGCTGCGCAATGGAGTCAGCAAGACACAGATTCGCGAGGTACTGCTGCAGGCGACCATCTATGCCGGCGTGCCGGCCGGAGTAGACGCTTTCCGGGTGGCGCGCGAGGTATTGCGCGAAGCGGAAAAGAAAGGCTGAATCAGGCCCCAATGGCAGCCAGGAACGTCAAGTCGATGATCGCCGGCACCGTGCTGCAGGTGCAAAAAACCGTGGGCGAGGATGTCGAGGCCGATGAGCCCGTAATGATGCTCGAGTGCATGAAGATGGAGATTCCGATTGTCGCGCCGTCCGCAGGACGATTGGCGCATATCGATGTCAAGGAAGGCGACACCATCACCAAAGACCAGCTCGTCTTCGTGCTCGAGACGTAAGGGGCCGACTGTCATGAGCTGGCAATCCGAAATCGACGAGCTGCGGGCGCGCGAGCAGCTTGCCCAGCAGATGGGCGGCAAGGAGAAAATCGAGCGCCAGAGGGCGGGCGGCAAGCTGACGGTGCGCGAGCGTATCGAGCAGCTACTGGATGCCGGCAGCTTCCACGAGATCGGAGCCATTGCCGGCAAGGGCCGCTACGACGAGAACGGCAAACTGGTGGAATTCATGCCGGCCAACTTCGTCATGGGGCGAGGTCGCATCGATGGCCGCCCGGTAGTGGTCGGCGGCGATGATTTCACAGTGCGTGGCGGTGCCATGGATGCAGCCATCGGCAGCAAACAGATCTACGCCGAACAGATGGCCAATGAACTGCGGCTGCCGATCGTGCGACTGGTTGACGGCACCGGCGGCGGCGGTTCGGTCAAGATGCTCGAAACGGACGGTCGTACGTACGTACCGTACAACCAGGGCTGGGATCTGGTAACCGACAATCTGGCAAGCGTGCCGGTAGTGGGGCTTGGCCTCGGTTCCGTGGCGGGCCTCGGCTCGGCACGCCTGGTGTCGAGCCACTATTCGGTCATGGTCAAGGACATCTCGCAGATGTTCATTGCCGGACCACCGCTGGTGGCGCACACCGGCGAGATCACCACCAAGGAGGAGCTAGGCGGCAGCGAGCTGTGCGCACGCGCCGGTGCAATCGACGATGTGGTCGAGACCGAGGCCGATGCCTTCGCGCGCGCGCGCAAATTTCTTTCGTACTTGCCGCCGAACGTCCACGAGCTGCCGCCGCGCGGACCGGTAACCGACTCCGCGGACCGGCGTGATGAGTGGCTCATCGACGCCATCCCGCGAGATCGCCGCAAGGTGTACGACATGCGCAAGATCCTGCGCACCGTGCTCGATGCCGGCTCGTTTTTCGAATTTTCGCGCCAGTACGGATCCGCGGCCATCACCGCGCTGGGCCGGCTCGACGGCTGGCCGGTAGCGGTGTTGGGAAGCGACCCATATTTCTACGGCGGGGGCTGGACAGCTGACGCGGCCATCAAGATCACCCGTTTCATCGATCTGGCAAATACCTTTCATCTGCCGGTCGTCAACCTGGTCGATGTGCCGGGCTTTTTGATCGGCCGACAGGCAGAGCTCGACGGCACCATCCGTCATGGCGCTCGGGCCCTGGCGGCGCTTTATCAGCAGAGTGTGCCCTGGTGCGCGGTGATGTTGCGTCGCGCATTCGGAGTCGCCGGGGCCGCGCATGCCAATCACAAGCGGCTGATGTACCGCTACGCCTGGCCATCCGGTGACTGGGGTTCCCTGCCCATCGAGGGCGGTATCGAGGCCGCATACCGGGCCGAACTGGCAGCGGCGGCCGACCCGGCCAAGCTCCGTAGCGAAATCGAACAGCACCTGAATCGATTCCGCTCGCCATTCCTGACGGCCGAGGCATTTTTGATCGAAGAAATCATCGATCCGCGCGATACGCGTCGGCTGCTGTGCGAGTTCGCGAATCTGGCGGCGCCGCTGCGTACGCCCGGCAGGGTCGCGACCTCCATGCGGCCATAATCCAACAGGAATTGACAACCAATGCCGGAACAGGGTGTGGGCGATGCGCCCGGAGCGAAATTCGAATCCTTTCTCAAGGCCGGCGAATTGCGGCTGCAGTGCTGCAAAGAGTGCGGCAAGCAGATTTATTTCCCGCGCACGCTTTGTCCTTATTGCGGTTCCAATGCGCTCGAGTGGCGGCTGGCTTCCGGCCGCGGCACGGTTTATTCGACTACCATCGTGCGGCAGAAGCCCGAACGCGGCGGTGATTACAACGTCGCCATCGTCGAGCTGGCGGAAGGCGCGCGTTTGCTGAGCCGCGTACAGGACATCGCCCCCGCCGAGGTGCGCATCGACATGGCCGTCACCGCGGTGATCGGCGAGCTCAACGGGACGCTATTGGTGTTGTTCCGCCCCGCGACGGGAGTCGGCAAATGAGTGAGCAGTCTATTCGTGGTGCGGCGGCATTCACCGGCATTGGCCTGGCGGGCATCGGCCTGGCGCCGGGTTATTCGCATCTCGATCTGATCGGGCTCGCAGTTCACGATGCGCTCGAAGATGCGGGCCTGAAGCTCGATGATATCGACGGGCTGTTCACGGCGAACATGGCCAATATTCTGCCGACGCTCGCCGTGGGAGAATATCTCGGCATCCGTCCCAAGGTGGCCGTCGGCACCAATACCGGTGGCAATTCGCTGATTGATCACACCCAGTGGGCGGCGCTCGCGCTGCAGGCCGGCCTATGTGATGTGGCACTGATCTGCTACGGCAGCAACCAGCGTACCGGAAAGTCCGCACCGCCTGACCAGCCACCCTACGAGGCACCGTACCATTCACGCGATCCGATCACATCGTACGCACTGGCCGCCGCGCGGCACATGCACCAGTACGGCACCACGCGCGAGCAACTGGCGGCGGTAGCGGTAGCCGCACGGCAGTGGGCTCAGCGCAACCCGCGCGCGTTCGCACGCGATCCACTCTCGCTGTCGGATGTGCTGGCAAGCCGCATGGTGTGCGATCCACTGAGCGTGCTCGATTGCTGCCTGGTCACTGATGGTGCCGGCGCCGCCATCATGACCCGTGCGGATCGGGCGCGCGATCTGAAGCAGCCGCCGGTTTACCTGCTCGGTTGCGCCAGCGCGCAGTCGCACAGGCAGATCAGTCAGATGCCGGATCTGACAGTCACGGCAGCCTCCCAGTCCGGTCCGCGGGCGTTCGCGATGGCCGGACTATCTGCGCGCGATGTCGATGTGCTGCAGCTCTACGATGCCTTTACGATCAACGTGATCCTGTTCCTCGAGGATCTTGGTTTCTGTGAGCGCGGTGCCGCAGGGCCGCTGGTGGCCAGCGGCGCGATCGCGCCGGGGGGCAAGTTGCCCGTCAATACCAACGGCGGCGGACTGTCCTGCGTGCATCCGGGCATGTATGGGATGTTTGCACTGATCGAGGCCGTCGAGCAGCTGCGCGGTGGAGCCGGCGAACGCCAGGTGGCGAATGCCAACATCGCACTGGCGCACGGCAACGGTGGCATGCTGTCAGCCCAGACCACCGCTATCCTCGGGACTGCGGCGGTTCTGTAACGCTTCAGCCGCGAACTTCGATTTTCGCCAGGCGCTCGATCGACTTCACCACTGCGGTGAAGTCGCTGTCCGCACCCAATTCCGAGCAGGCCTGGAACCACAGCTGCCGAACCGCCGGCGCCACCCACAACGGGATGCCAAGGTTCTCCGCTTCTTCGACGAACAGGCGCACGTCTTTGTACATGAGGCCGGTTGCGAAGCCGAAATCGAAGGTCCGCGGCAGCACCGCGCGCGGGAATTTATCGACCGTGGCGCTGTTGCGGCCGGTACCGGCGTTGATGATCTCGAGCATCACCTTGGCGTCAAGGCCGGCCTTGACGCCCATGACCATGGCTTCGGAGGAGATGGCCAGCGCGGTCGCGGATAACAGGTTGTTGCAGAGCTTCATGGTCTGGCCCAGGCCCGGCCGCGCGCCTACGTTGAACACTTTGCCGATAACGCTGAGCAGTTCCTGGCAGCGTTCGATACTGGCCGCGTTACCCGACACCATGACAGCCAGCGTTCCCTTGACCGCGCCACCGACGCCGCCGCTTACGGGCGAGTCGATCAATTCTCGTCCAGCTTCTGCCAGTCCGGCTGCGATCTCACTCGCCATCTTCGGCCCGGTGGTCGACAGATCGATCATGATCCGGGCTTTCTTGCCGCTGCTAACGCCGCCGACACCGAGCGCCACTTCGCGCACGATCTGTGGATTGGGCAGGCTGACAAACACCACTTCGGCGGCGTCCGCCACAGCGGCGGGACTTTCGGCAAACTTTGCGCCCTTGGCAAGCAGCGGCTCGGCTGCCGCGCGGCGCGTGTCGAATACGGTCAATTGACCGAGCTTTTCCAGCAGGCGCGTCGCAATCGGTCCGCCCATTTTGCCCAAGCCGATGAATCCAACCCCATCAACCATGTTGTGGATCTCCCGCCGTTCGCTACAGTCTATTCGTTCAGGAACTTTGCGCGCCGCTTCTCGACGAAGGCCTTAACGCCTTCGACCATGTCGCCCGTGAGTGTGCTGGCGGCGAAATTGATGCCCTCGAGCTGCAAATGCGATTCCAGGTCGTGCGACAGCGCGCTCGACAGCAGCGCCTTGGTTCTGCCGATCGCCTGCGTTGCGCCATCGGCAAGACGCCGGGCCAGTGCCTGGGTTTCTTCCGCGAGGCGTTCGCTTGGCACGATGCGGTTGACCAGGCCATAGCGCTCGGCGGTGGCGGCATCGAGTCGATCGCTCAGCAATGCGATTTCCATCGCGCGCTTCATGCCGACTGTGCGCGGAAGAAAAAACGAGGCACCGCCGTCAGGTGTGGTGCCAATCTTCACGTAGGCCAGCGTGAAGACCGCATTATCGGCCGCTATAGCCAGATCCGATGCCAGTACCAGGCTCATTCCAAGGCCCGCACAGGCGCCCTCGACGCTGGCGAGCACCGGTTTGCAGAGCCGGCGCAACAGAAAAATGATCGGGTGCATGGCGTGGCACATGGACTCGAATAGTGCCCGGCGTTCCTCCGGCGGCAGGCCCATCTGCGCAGTGAATGCCTTGACGTCGCCACCGGCCATGAAATTTCCGCCGGCGCCGCGCAAAACCACGCAGCGTACCTGCGGATCGTTCTCTACCCGCAGCAGGAAGCGGATCAGCTCATCGCGCATCTGGAAGGAGAAGGCGTTCAGTGACTGTGGCCGATTCAAGGTCGCCCAGGCAATGCCATCAGCCGTCGTGCCGATGAAATCCCCCGTGGTATCCGCGCTCATCAGTTGGCATCCTTCGTTTCGAAGCGGCCCAGCACCTTGTCGATGTACTCGGGCGCCGAAGAGAAGGGCGCGGCCCGGGACAAGTCCGCAATCCGATCATAGGCCTGGGCGACGGCGTCCGGATCACCGGCCGCTTCACCATCGATGAATACACCCTGGCCCTCCATCATCTGGGCGCGCGCGAAATAGCCGGCGCCGGCACTGATGACATGCCCGGTCGCGCTGCAGGATTCGCTGCACAGGTACGCAACCGCCGCAGAAACGTATTCTGACTTGAGGTGCGCCAGCGCATGTTTCGGCATCAGCGCCTCCGTCATGCGGGTGGCGGCGATAGGCGCCACGGCGTTGATGAGGATGCCATTGCGTGTGCCCTCGAGCTTGATGACATTCATCAGGCCGACCAGGGCCATCTTGGCGGCTCCATAGTTGGATTGACCGAAGTTGCCATACAGCCCGGCGCCGGAACTGGTCATTACGATGCGACCGTAATTGCGTTCCTTCATGTGCGGCCATGCGGCACGCGTGCAATGTACCGAACCCATCAGGTGGACGTCCATTACGGTGCGGAAGTCTGCAAACTCCATCTTGGCGAAAGTCTTGTCACGCAGGATGCCGGCATTGTTTACCAGGATATCGAGCCGACCGAAGTGTTCGATTGCCGCCTGTACCATGCGGGCTGCGCCTTCCGGATCCGATACGCTGTCGTAGTTGGCGACCGCCTCGCCGCCAGCGCCGCGGATCTCGGCCACCACCTGGTCGGCCGCGGTGCTGGAACGGCCGCTGCCGTCCACCGCTCCGCCGAGATCGTTGATCACAACGCGGGCACCGCGCGATGCCAGCAGCAGGGCATGCGCACGACCGAGGCCGCTGCCGGCGCCGGTCACCACCGCAACGCGGTCATCGAATCTTATAGACATGAATACTCCGGCGAGGGCGCCTGGGGAAAAGGCAATATATCACGGCAGCACACGTGTGCACATGCGACCGCGCCCGACTGTGGCGGCGGCAGCAAATGGGCTACCATGCGCACATGGAACCGCTGCCGGAATACGAGATCTATGCGTTGCGTTATGCAACGCGCGGCGGACGCCGTTCGGAGCACTTTATCGGCGGCGATCCGCACGACGCCGATATGCCGATGGATTATTTCACCTGGCTGGTGCGGGGCGCCGGCCGAACCTTTGTGGTCGATACGGGCTTTACCGCGGAGATGGCGGTGAAGCGCAGGCGCAGCTATCTGCGTTCGCCGATCGATGCTCTCGATGCACTTGGCGTGCGAGCGGCAGCCGTCGAAGACGTGATCATCACGCACCTGCATTACGACCATGTGGGTAATTTTGATCGCTTTCCGGCCGCGCGCTTTCACCTGCAGGAGCGCGAACTGAATTTCGCCACCGGGCGACACATGAAGTATCCGTTCTTCGCTCATGGCTATGAGCCTGAAGAGGTGGTCGGCATCGTGCGTTTGAACTTCGCCGGGCGGGTCGAATTGCACAACGGCACGGTCGAGCTCGCGCCCGGACTGACTCTGCACCCGACGCCCGGGCACACCGCAGGACTGCAGACGGTGCGAGTGCACACGCGACGCGGCTGGGTGGTACTGGCGTCGGACAGCACACACTTCTATGAGAACATGACCAGCGACCGTCCCTTCACCATCGCCTTTCACCTGGGCGATATGCTGGATTCGTATCGTCTTATCGAACGTCTCGCCAGCTCGCCGGATCACATCATCCCGGGGCACGATCCGATGGTCATGCAGTTGTATCGCGCCCCCGCGACTGAACTTGAAGGCTGGGCGGTGCGGCTCGATGATGCGCCGGTTCGGCCCTCGCCGGCTTCAACTCATATCCGACGCTAACGCATCACGAACGGGTTCGCGACCTTACCCTGCGTGTCGATAAACACCGATTTCGACTGCAGGTACGCATCGATGGCCTCGATGCCGCTCTCACGACCAAGCCCGCTGCGTTTGTAACCGCCAAACGGCGCCATGAAACTGATAGTGCGATAGCAATTGATCCACACGGTGCCGGCTTCGAGACGTTCGGACATGCGGATGGCACGGCCGATATCCGACGTCCACACACCGGCTGCCAGGCCGTAGGGGCTATCGTTGGCAATCGCGAGAGCTTCTTCCTCATCGTCGAATGGCACAATCGCGAGCACAGGACCAAATACTTCTTCGCGGGCGATGCGCATCGAGTTGTTGACCCCCGTAAACACGGTCGGCTCGACGAACCAGCCCTCCCCGAGGCGCGGGTCGCTGGGAACTCCACCACCGAGCACGCATTGCGCGCCGGCCTGCTTGGCAATGCCGATGTAGTCGATCACGCGCTGCTGTTGCTGACGTGTCGTCACCGGACCCACCTGCGTATCGATTCTCCTGGGATCGCCCATGCGAGCCGTCCTGGCCAGCGCCACCAGCCTTTCGACTACCTGATCGTGCACCTGTCTTTGCACCAATAGCCGCGAGCCGGCAATGCAGGTCTGGCCGCTGGCCGCGAAGATGCCCGAGACCGCGCCGTTGACGGCATTTTCGAGCACGGAATCCGTGAAGATGATGTTCGGCGATTTGCCGCCGAGTTCAAGGCTGACATGTTTGAGGCCTTCGGCGGCGGCACGATACACAGCCAGCCCGCCGGCCTCGCCGCCGGTGAAGGCGATCTTGGCCACGTGCGGATGCCGGATCAGCGGCACGCCGACTTCGTCCGGCAGACCGGTCACGGTGTTGACCACGCCTGGTGGAAAGCCGGCCTGTTCGAACAGTTCGACGAAGGCGAGCGTCGAGGCAGAGGCATGCTCGGAAGGCTTGATCACCACGGTGTTGCCGGCGGCCAGGGCAGGCGCCAGTTTCCAGGCGAGCAGCAGTAGCGGCGAATTCCAGGGCGTGATGCAGGCGATTACACCCAGCGGCTCACGCCGGGTGAAGGCATGGATGCCGGCGCGATCGATCGGCAGGAGGCCGCCCTGGATCTTGTCGGCCAGGCCGCCAAAGTAGCGGTACCACTCCGGGATGTAGCGGAGCTGGTTGGACATCTCCGCCAACAGCTTGCCGTTGTCCTGCACTTCGAGCGCGGCCAGGCGATCGGACTCGCGCGCAATCCGCTCGGCCAGCGTCACCAGCAGCTTGCCGCGTGCGGTGGCCGTAAGGCCTCGCCAGGCCTGGCCATAGAATGCACGGCGCGCGGCGCTTACCGCCGCCTCGACCTCATCGGCGCCACAACGGGGAATGAGCGCCCAGGGCGCCCCCGTATAGGGATCGAAGGATTCGAACGTGCGGCCGCCGCTGGCCTCAGTGCGCTGACCGTCGACTGTATTTAGATAGCGCGGCAGGTCCTGCATTTAAGATTTTCCGGATTCAGTGAGTGGAAGGGGGCGAGAGGGCATCACGCGCGCCCTGACGAATATAGGCGAATATCTGCTGCAGCTGATCATCGGAGAGCTCGGCGAACTGCGGCATCATTTTCGGCAGCAGCGCACCGTCCTTGACGATGTCGTGAAACGACTGCCACTGCAATGCCAGTGCCGATTCCCGCAGGTCCGGCGCCGGAGCGCCGGCGGACACCAACAGCCGTCCGTGACAGTAGGCGCAGTTGCCCTGATACAGATCACGTCCCGCTGTGGCCTGCGCAGGATCGATACTCAGTCCGGGATCATCGAGCGCGTGCACGCGGTAGTCGCGCGCCGGGGTTGGCGGCAATTTGGCGGCGCCGTCGAGCGTGAAGGTCAGCAGTCGGCGCGGTGCATTGAAGCTCCACCCACGCGTGGTGAGCTCGCTGATGGGCGCCACAGTGCCCCCCCAACCGACCAGCAGTGAGATGTACTGCTTGCCGCCAACGCTGTAGCTGATCGGGCTGGCGATGATGCCAAGGCCGGCATCGAACGACCAGCGTTGCTCGCCCGTTACGGCGTCGTGGGCCAGAAGCTGACCGTCACCGGTGCCCTGGAACACCAGCCCACCGGCAGTCGACAGCAGGCCACCATTCCACATACCGGCCCGTGGTATGCGCCAGCGCTGCTGCTGAGTCACCGGGTCCCAGGCGATTAACGCACCCTTGTTGTCGTTTTCGTCACGGACTACGAGCTGGATGAAGACGCCGCCGAAGTGCACACCGGGTTCGGCGGTCGGCTGGAAGGCCGAAGGGCCGGTACTCATCGCCTCATCAGTGATGCGGGCACCGATCTGCATGTAAGGGATATAGGCGAGTCCAGACTCCTGGCTGTATGACATGGCTTGCCAGTTGTGGCCGCCGATGGCGCTGGGCCACATCTCAACCGGTCCCTTTTGGTAGCGGATATTGTCGTTTTCCACGGGTCGGCCGGTGGTCAGATCGATGTGATCGGCCCAGGTGACCTTGCCGGTTTTCTGCGCTGAGATGAGCCGCCCGGTCAGGCGGTCGATGACGTAGAAGAAGCCGTTGGTGGGACTCTGCATGAGCACTTTGCGCCGCTTGCCCTCGATGCTCAGCTCAGTGCTGATCATGTTGGAGGTGTTCTTGTAGTCCCAGGCCTCGGAAGGGTTGGCCTGGTAATGCCAGAGGTAGTGGCCGGTATCGGCATCGAGCGCGACGATGGAGGCAATGAAGAGATTATCGCCACCGCCGGGACTGCGCACGCGCGGGTTCCAGGGTCCGGCATTGCCCACACCGATGTAGATGCGGTTGAGCTGCGGATCGTAGGTCATGTTGTCCCAGACCGTGCCGCCGCCACCGCCGACCTTCCACCACTGACCATTCCAGGTGGCGGCAGCCATCTTCATGGTCTGGTACTCGAAGGGTTCGACCTCGTAGCCCTTGGCCGGATCGCCCGGCACGGTGTAGAAGCGCCAGAGCTGCTTGCCGCTGCGCTCATCGTAGGCCGTGACGTAGCCGCGCGCGCCGAAGTCTGCCCCGCCGTTGCCGATGAGCACCTTGCCCTTGATGGCCCAGGGCGCCCCGCTGATGGTCTGCAGCGAGTCATCGGCAACTGTCTTGACGCTCCAGAGCAGCTTGCCGCTGTGCGCATCGAGCGCGATCAGCCGCCCGTCCTGGGTGCCGACAAAGACGCGGCCGTGGGAGTAGGCCACGCCGCGGTTGATGCCCCAGATCAGCTTCAGATGCTCGGGGCGGTACTTCCAGGGCTGCGGATCGAACTTCCACAGCAGCTGGCCGCTGCGGGCATCGACCGCGTAGACATCCGAGGCGCTGCCGGTGAAGTAGAGCGTGCCGCCGATGGCCAGCGGGGTGGCCTCGAGCGAGACCTCTCCGGGCAGATCCAACGACCAGGCCAATGAGAGCCGCCCGAGCGTGCCGCGGTTGATCTGATCGAGCCGGCTGTAGTTGCTCTCCGCGTGCGTGCCGCCGTGCGAGTACCAGTCCGCACCGGTCCCTTCCGCCGACCCATCCCCACCCCATGCGCCGCTGCAACCCAATGCTGCCAGCAGCGATGCCACCCATGCATGCGATCTCATACGGTTAACGCATCTTTTCCGGACGGGCGTCCTGCGCCGAATCAAAATACTCATCGATACGCGCGATGCGCCCGTCACGTACGGCAATCACCATGCAGACCGGCACTTCGAAGCGCGTGCCATCCATCTTGACGCCGGTGCAAATGTGTTGCTGCACGAAGCCGCCGTCGAAGAAATGGCGGCGGATCCTCGTATACCGAAACGACTTGAACAGTGTCGGGAAGGCCGCGATGCCGGCGATGTTGGCGTCCCTGGTTTGCTCCAGACGGTCATAGTTACGCCAGATCACCGCATCGGCCGTGTAGACGGCGTCGAGCGCGGCACGATCGGCGGCCTCGATCGCAGCCACGAAGCGGTCCGCCAGCCGTGCCATCGACTCGAGGTCAATCATGCGTCTATACTACGGCCGCTACGCACACGTGTCCATAATCGCGCCGGGGGGTGTACGCCATGGGTCGCATCAAGATCTTCGGTCTCGGCGTGCGACGCGCCGATATGTCCGCGGAGGATTTCCATGACTACTGGCGGCATCCGCACGGCACCTGGGGCAGGACCATGCCGATGCTGAGGGGCTACGTGCAGAGCCATCAGATCCATACCGATCTGCTCGGCCCGGAACAATCGCAGCGCGAGTGCGTGGCCGAAATGTGGGTGGACAACGAAAACGACATGCGCGGCTTTCAGCAGGATCCGGTGTACGCGAAGTATCTGCACGATGATGCGGAGAAATTCGTCGACTATAGCCAGGCGATCTATTACCCGACGCGCGAGGAAATCCTGAGCTCCGGTCCCTCCCAAACAGAGCCGCAGAATCCCGCCGATGAAATGTGGTCGCTGCCGACGCGACCGTTCTCGATCAAGCTGTTGCACTTCGCCGGTCCGCAGGCGGCAGGCAAGTGGGCCACCGGCGAGGATCAGAAGCTCGGCCGGCGGCTGCAGGCCCTGCGACACGTGCGCTGTCATCCAGTGATCGACGGCCAGGAACCGCCGCGCTTCTGCGGCGTGCAGGAACTGTGGTGGCCCACCTTGCACGCGTTCCGAGCGGGCGTCGCCGCGGCACCGGATGCATTCCAGCAACTGCTGATAAAGGCGGATCTATCGGTGACGCTGCTGGCGCAGGCCGAGCTCTTCCTATGAGCCTCGTACGCCGATGACACGCGCCATTCGGATCCAACGCTTCGGCGGACCAGAAGTTCTGGAGTGGTGCCCGGTCGATGTGGCAATGCCAGGAGCACGCGAGGTGCTGCTGCGCCAGGTGGCCGTCGGCGTCAACTATGCAGATGTGTATATGCGTTCGGGTACGCATCCTGCCGTGCGGCAGTTTCCTGCAACACTCGGGATCGAGGCCGCAGGCATCATCGAGACCGTCGGCAGCGAGGTGCGTGACTTTGCGGCCGGCGACCGCGTGGCATATTTCGGCAGCCTGGGGGCATATAGCGAACAGCGTGTTGTGCCCGCCGACCGCCTGCTGAAACTGCCGGCATCGATCGATTTCCCCACCGCAGCGGCGATGATGGTTAAGGGTGTCACGGCCCAATATCTGTGTCGGCAGGCTTATGCGGTCGGACCGGAAGATGTGGTGTTGATCCACGCTGCCGCGGGCGGCATCGGTTCATTTCTGTCGCAATGGTCGGCCGCAATGGGTGCCAAAGTCATAGGCACCGTCGGCAGTGAGGCCAAAATTGAAATCGCGCGCGATAATGGCTGTCATGAAGTAATTGTCGCTACGCGGGAGTCGGTTCCGGAGCGGGTGGCCGCAATGACCGGCGGACGCAAAACAACGGTGGTATTCGACGCGCTCGGCGGCGATGCCACGTTGTTATCGCTGGACTGCCTGCGGCCGCGCGGGACATTGGTGATTTTCGGCCGCACCGCCGGCTATCCGGCCGCGATCAAACCATTCGAGCATTTGATGGAGAAAGGCTCGCTCATGGTGACCATGACGCAGCTGGTAAATTTCACCGCCACACGTGAGCAGCTCGAAGGCTCGGCAGCGGATTTGTTTGCAGCAGTGGCGCAAGGCCAGCTGAAGCCACGAATCGGTCAGAGCTATGCGCTGCGGGATACGTCGCAGGCCCACCGCGATCTCGAGGCGAGAAATACCGTGGGGTCAATCGTACTGAACGTGTAGCCGTTGCGGCACTTTATGCGCAACGCTAAAGTCGGGCGCCTGTGCAAGATCAGTCGTGGTGGCGGACATTGTTGTTGGGCCGCGTGTCGCCTGACATCCATGCCTGTAGTGATTTGCGCGCAATGCTCTGCTGATAGGCATTGATCTCATCAACGTTGGCTGCATCGACGGTGAATTCCACCTGCAGTCCATCCGGATCGGTGACATAAAGCGACTTGCAATAGCCGTGGTCGATGACGTACGACTTGATGTCGGCTGCGTTGCAGCGATCGACAATCTGTTGCTGCGTCTCGGCATCGACAGATAGCGCGATGTGATAGCAGAGATTTTTCTGCGGACCGGTGTGCATGCGCGCCTGGATAGCCTTGTCGGCAAAATTGAAGAACGCCAGCGCGCTGCCGTCGGCCAGGCCGTAGAAGGTGTGGCTGAATACGAGTGTCTCGCCGTTGAAATGCTCGCTCTCGATCCAGGTGGCTCGCAACGGCAAGCCAATGATGTCTTCGTAGAAGTGGCGGGTCTGCTCCTGGTCTGCAACCACGAAGGCATGATGGTGCATGCGCGTCGGCAGTCCGGGGGCTGTGGCTGCTTGCTGCTTGGGTTGCACGCTGCTCATGGTGGTCTCCTCCGCGATGTCCGAATTATGAATTTATATACCGATGATAGTCCCGGGGCCGGCGGTATGGCAACGTGTGCGTAAGGACCGCAGCCGCCACCCTAAATCAGTGCCGTAGGACATCCGGTGGCCGCTCCAATGCTTCGCGGGCGCCCGAACGGATGTAGATGAAAATCGCATGCAGCTGCGACTCGGACAATTCACCGAATTGCGGCATCAGCTGTGCCTTCAGGGCTCCGCCGGCGACGACGTTATGAAAACTCTCATATCGCAGGGCTAGCGCCGATTCGCGCAGGTCCGGCGCCGGAGCGCCGGCGGAGACCAGCAGGCGGCCGTGACAGCCGGAGCAATGAGCCTGGTACTCGTCGCGGCCAGTGCTCGCGATCTGCGGATCGACCTCGAGTGTCGGGTCGTCGAGTGCATGTACGCTGTAGTCGCGCGGCGCGGTCGGCGGCAGAGTCGCTGCCCCGTCCAGCGCGAACGTGAGCAGTCGCCGCGGCTGCGCGCCGAACTTCCACCCGCGATTGCTGAACTCGCTGATCAACGGGGTGGCGCCGCCGTACCCGACCAGCAGTGAGATGTACTGTTTGCCGCCCGCGCTGTAACTGATCGGGCTGGCGATGATTCCCAGACCGCAGTCGAAGCTCCAGAGTTTCCCGCCGTCGCCGGCATCATAGGCGGACAGATCCCCATCGGCGGTTCCCTGGAATACCAGATCGCCGGCGGTCGAGAGGACACCGCCGTTCCAGGATGAGGGATGCGGTACTTTCCAGCGCGCACGCTGTGCCACTGGATCCCAGGCCAGCAGGGCGCCGGTGTTGTCGTCGGCATCAGGCGCTAGCAGCTCGAGGAATAAATTGCCGAAGTGAATCGGCGAGGTGGCCAGCAGTTGTGAGGTCGGCGTGGCCTCGTCGGTAAAGCGCGCGCCGAGCTGCATGTAAGGGATGTAAACGCTGCCGGATTTCGGATCGAACGACATGCCCTGCCAGTCATGCGTGCCCCAGGGACTCGGCCACATCTCAACCGGTCCCTTTTGGTAGCGGATATTGTCGTTTTCCACGGGTCGGCCGGTGGTCAGATCGATGTGATCGGCCCAGGTGACCTTGCCGGTTTTCTGCGCTGAGATGAGCCGCCCGGTCAGGCGGTCGATGACGTAGAAGAAGCCGTTGGTGGGACTCTGCATGAGCACTTTGCGCCGCTTGCCCTCGATGCTCAGCTCAGTGCTGATCATGTTGGAGGTGTTCTTGTAGTCCCAGGCCTCGGAAGGGTTGGCCTGGTAATGCCAGAGGTAGTGGCCGGTATCGGCATCGAGCGCGACGATGGAGGCAATGAAGAGATTATCGCCACCGCCGGGACTGCGCACGCGCGGGTTCCAGGGTCCGGCATTGCCCACACCGATGTAGATGCGGTTGAGCTGCGGATCGTAGGTCATGTTGTCCCAGACCGTGCCGCCGCCACCGCCGACCTTCCACCACTGACCATTCCAGGTGGCGGCAGCCATCTTCATGGTCTGGTACTCGAAGGGTTCGACCTCGTAGCCCTTGGCCGGATCGCCCGGCACGGTGTAGAAGCGCCAGAGCTGCTTGCCGCTGCGCTCATCGTAGGCCGTGACGTAGCCGCGCGCGCCGAAGTCTGCCCCGCCGTTGCCGATGAGCACCTTGCCCTTGATGGCCCAGGGCGCCCCGCTGATGGTCTGCAGCGAGTCATCGGCAACTGTCTTGACGCTCCAGAGCAGCTTGCCGCTGTGCGCATCGAGCGCGATCAGCCGCCCGTCCTGGGTGCCGACAAAGACGCGGCCGTGGGAGTAGGCCACGCCGCGGTTGATGCCCCAGATCAGCTTCAGATGCTCGGGGCGGTACTTCCAGGGCTGCGGATCGAACTTCCACAGCAGCTGGCCGCTGCGGGCATCGACCGCGTAGACATCCGAGGCGCTGCCGGTGAAGTAGAGCGTGCCGCCGATGGCCAGCGGGGTGGCCTCGAGCGAGACCTCTCCGGGCAGATCCAACGACCAGGCCAATGAGAGCCGCCCGAGCGTGCCGCGGTTGATCTGATCGAGCCGGCTGTAGTTGCTCTCCGCGTGCGTGCCGCCGTGCGAGTACCAGTCCGCACCGGTCCCTTCCGCCGACCCATCCCCACCCCATGCGCCGCTGCAACCCAATGCTGCCAGCAGCGACCCCAGCACAGCTGCCGCAGGCGCGCGCTGCATCAGGAAATCTCGCTCCGGACAAGCGCCGCGGCCGCGCTAAGCGCCTGGAGCCGGGCAAGTGCCACTTCGCGCGTCATGTATTTCATCCCGCAGTCGGGTGATGGCACGAGTCTTTCCGCCGGCAAATATTTCAGCGCAGCGCGGATCCGGGCTGCGACCACATCGACCGATTCCGCCCGTGGCGTCGAATGATCAAGTACACCCAGAGCGATCGCTTTGTCTCCCAGATCGCGCAGCACACCCAGATCCAGGTCCGGCTGTGCGGCTTCGATGGAAATCTCATCGGCCACCGACTCTGACAGCTCGCCGAAAAATTCGTAGGTACGCACCGGCGGTCCGCGCCGCAGAAACGCATAGCCGAAGCACATGTGCACCGCGGTGCGCACTTTCAGCCCTTCGAGCGCGCGGTTGATGCAGCGCACTCCATGTCGCCGTGCGCCGTCCGGATCGTTGCGCAGCCAGGGTTCATCGAGCTGAATGACATCGACACCCGAACCCTGGAGAGCATGTGCTTCCTGGTTGAGCGCAATCGCAAAGTCCCAGGCCAGGGCGGCTGGGTCGCGATAGTGTTCATCCTTGGCCAGTTGCGAAAGCGTGAACGGCCCCGGCAGCGTGATTTTGGCCCGGCGTGTCGTATGCGCGCGCAGGAAGCGCGCTGGCTCGAGTTCCACCGCGCCGCGATGGCGCACGGGACCGATAATGCGTGCTACCCGGGTAGCGTTGCCGGCGCGGCTCATGATGGTAGCGGGATTGTCGCTGTCGATGCCTTCCAGGCCAGCGATGAAATGGCTGCTGTAGCTCTCCCGGCTGATCTCGCCGTCGGTAATGACATCGATCCCCGCCCGCTCCATGTCGCGGATCGCGACTGTCGCCGCGTCGCGATGCGCTTCGGCCCGATTCTCGGGCGGAATACGCCAGATACGCTCCGAACGCACGCGTGGCACCAGGCCGCTGCGCAGCACATCCTTATCCACCAGCCAGTCAGGCTGGGGATAGCTGCCGACCACACTGGTCATCAAGAGTTGCTTAGTCTGACTGTTGTTGCTCATTTGACCCTACATCGCCCCGCGCGGCACACGTGTTCATAATAGGGAACTATGCACACGTTGTCATGTCAGTGCAGATACAGTACAGTCTCGACTCACCGAGCCGACAGAGCCGGTACCAAGTCCGGCCGAGCGGCGTCGAAAAAGCCGAATCGGGGCGCAGAGTAGAAGGGGGGTTTGTGAAACACAGCCGTTGGATTGTTTCTTTGGGTATATCGGCCGGATGCGCGCTTGCGGCCACTGCGGCGCTGGGTCAGCAGGCCCCGGCCACGCAAGCGAGCGATGCGGACGAAGGCAAGCTCGCGGAAATCGTGGTAACCGCCGAGCGGCGCTCCGAACGTCTGCAGGATGTACCGATCGATGTCGCGGTCGTGTCGGCCGACGACACCGCCAAGCTCGGCGCAATTGATACCATGTCGCTGGACACGCAGATACCAACGCTGCAGGCCTCGAGGCAAACCACTGGCACGACCATTTTCCTGCGCGGCGTGGGCACTGTTGCCTCGCCTGGCATCGAGAATGCGGTCGCGAACTACGTCGATGATGTCTACGTAAATGGGTTCTCCGGCGGCACCGTCTCGTTCAACAACATCGATCGCATTGAAGTTCTGGAAGGCCCACAGGGGACTCTGTTCGGGCGCAACGCCACGGGCGGCGTGCTCCATGTGGTGACCAAGGACCCGTCATCGACTCCCGCGCTGGACGTACAGTTCGGATACGGTAACTACGCTACTTATACGACCAACGTCTACGGCACCACCGCGATCGTCGACAATCTGGCTGCAGACATCGCCTTCGAGTCACGCGATCAGCGCAATGGCTGGGGCCACGATTTGACCACGGGCCAGCCGATCAATCTCGGAAACGAGTATGCCGTCCGCACCAAGTGGAAGTGGACGCCGTCCGCCGATACCACGGTCATACTGGCGATTGATCACTATTATGATAACTACGATTACGGGCTGAATGAGACCGTGGTCCCAGGTACGCTATCGGCCGGCGGCGGAACATTCGCAGGTAATTACAACTCGCAAGGTAATAATCTCTATTCCACTGTCCCGGGTGCCTCTGGCCATGCCGTGCGCGTGGATGGGCAATCTCTCACGATCGAGCACGACTTCGGCTGGGGGGTGTTCAAGAGCATCAGCGCCCGCCGCTATACCAATGATTTCGTCTCCTTTGACCAGGACGGCGGTCCCGGTCACTACAACGATGCTCGCTGGCCTTACACTGACGAGCAGTACTCGGAGGAATTGCATCTGGCCTCACCGGACAGCAGCTCGCTGTTCGGGCGGAACTGGCGCTGGCTGGCGGGTCTTTACTACCTGAACTCGCGCGACTTCCTGGCTCTGAATACGAGCGGTGGCGTCGATGGTACTGGTCTGCTGTATGTCGGGACGGGCATTAACTTCACACGCTCCTACTCTGGCTTCGTCGACTCAACCCTGGAAGTTGTGCAGGACACGAACCTGACACTCGGCTTCCGCGAGACGGCTGATCGCATCGACGGAGAATCCTCGACCTACTTCCTCGCCGCGCCTGGATTGGCTTTCACCACGGTCTTTCCGACCGGCAGTGCCGACGCCACACGCGGCACCTGGCGCGCCATTCTCGATCACAAGTTCCTACCGGATGTGATGGGCTATGCATCCGCTTCCAGCGGCTTCAAGAGCGGCGGATTCAATCTATTTGCTCCGGGAACCGCTCCCGTGCGGCCGGAACAGATCATGGCGTATGCGGTTGGCCTGAAGTCGAGCTTTCTCGATCGCCGACTGCAGGTCAATGTCGAAGCGTATGACTACGACTATAAAGATCAACAGGTCGAAGTCATCGAAAGCGGCGCTGCCTTCGACGTCAATGCCGCGGCGTCGCGTATCTACGGCACCGATTTGAAGATCAATGCAACGCCAGTGCGCGACCTGAATCTCTTTGCCAATCTGGGCTATCTGCACGGGCGGTATGACAGCTTCGAGGGTGCACCAACCTATCTGCAGAGCCCGGCAAGTTGTACGCCAACGCCTCATCGGTTACCCGGACCGTTAGTGCCCGGCAGCACGCAGTGCAGCTTTGATGCAGCGGGGCTGCCCACGATTCGATCGCCCAAATGGTCGGGAAACGTCGGCTTCGACTACAAATGGAGTCTCGGCGGAGTGGGCGCATTGGACCTGAATGCCAACTACTACTACACGAGCACCTTTAATTGGGACCCATCCGGTCAGTTTCCGGAGCCGGGATTCGGACTCCTGAGCTCCTCTATCATGTGGATCTCGCCATCGTCGAAGTATGACGCGCAGCTCTGGTGCAGCAACTGCACGAACAAGTACCACGATCTTTACATCGCGGAGGCTGGCCCGTCCGAAGAGAAGTCACCGGCGGAGCCGCGCTACTTCGGAATCAAGGTCGGTGCGCACTTCTAAACCAGGGCACAGTGGCGTCGGCGAGCCGCTGCTCGGCGACGCCCATTGGCTGAACAAAGTGCGGGATTGCATTCGGAGCTGACATGTATCCGATGTCGGATGGTCTGTTCGCCGCGCGCAATCAATGGTACGTGGCAGCGTTTCGGGCGGAGCTGACGACGACACCTCTCGAGCGCTGGATCCTGGAACAGCCGGTAGTGCTCTATCGGCGTGCCAACGGGATACCGGTGGCACTCGAGGGACGTTGCCCGCACCGCGGGCTTCCGTTGAGTATGGGTAAGCTGGTCGGAGATGACCTGCAATGCCGCTATCACGGTGTCAGGTTCGGCCCTGATGGTCGCTGCGTGCACGTGCCAACGCAGGCGACGGCGCCGGCTGCCTGCGACTTACTGGCCTATCCACTACTCGAACGCGGACCCTGGGTATGGATCTGGCCTGGGGAGCCATCGGCCGCTGCCGAAGACCTGCTGCCGCCACTCGATCAGCTCGGCCTCGGGGATCCTGCATTTGAGTTCTGCGTGAACGCCTATCGGCAGGTGGCGGGGCGGTACATGTTACTGCACGACAATCTGCTCGATCTCAGCCATCTGGAATACCTGCATGCCTCTGGCATCGGTTCGGAAGGTGCTGCTCGGGTCGATGAACGGCGCACGCAAGGAGAGACCTGGGTGCGCAGCGAGCGCCGGCAGACCGAATCACCATGTCCGCCTTTTTTTCATGTCATCTTCAACTACTCCGGAGCGGTAGATCGCAGCTTCGGCATGACCTGTCACGTACCCGGACTGCACGCCGGTTTCGACGACTTCACGCGAGCGCGCAGCGATCCGGATAGGCCCGGCGAGATTCTCGGACGTATCCGCGTCTACCATGCAATAACGCCTGGCCGGCGTCGAGAGACGCACTACTTCTTCGCGGCGGCGCGCGACTTCGCTCGCGACAATGAAGCCCTGACGCAGGCGATGTGCGCCGCCACTGACCAAACTCTGGCGGAAGACATAGCCGCAACCGAGGGCATCGAGCGTTTGCTGCGTGACTTGCCGTCGCCGCCACGCGAGGTGCTGCTGCGCGCCGATGCCACCTGCGTGCAGGGGCGCCGAATATTCGAGGCATTGATGCGGCGCGAAGCCGCAGGCGGAGATTAGCCTTCAGCCCGGCCCGCTTGCTGCTGGCGCATATCACGGTACTGCAGTCGAAGAATGTCTTTCTTCACCTTGCCGGTCGCGTAATGCGGCAGACTTTCGACGAACAGCACTTCCTCCGGAAGCCACCACTTGGCGACGATCTGTGCCAGATGCGCGCGCAGTGCATCCGCCGATACGCTCTGAGAGGGCTTGAGAACCACGAACAGCGCCGGCCGCTCCTGCCAGCGCGGATGCGGAACACCGATCACGGCGGCTTCGTCAACAGCGGGGTGGCTACAGGCAGCATTTTCAAGATCGATGGAGCTGATCCATTCGCCACCTGATTTGATGACATCCTTGAGCCGGTCGGTGACGCGCAGCGCATTGCCTCTTTCGATGGCGGCGAGGTCGCCGGTCCGAAGCCAGCCCTCGTCATCAAGCACGGCGATGTCGGGCCGCTTTAGATAACCGCTGGCACACGCGTGGCCGCGGACCTGCAGATGACCGATGCTGCTGCCATCCTTCGGCAGGCTAGCGCCGGTGTCATCGACAATGCGGATCTGCGAACCGAATACCGGCTGGCCTTGCGGTGCCTGCGGATCAACCGTACCCGACAGAACTTCATCGGGCGTCCACAGCATGGTTGCAGCATGCGTGGTCTCGGTCATGCCCCACACCTGCACCGTGCGAACCCCGAATTCGCGCCAATACGTGCGCATCATCGCGAGCGGCGGCGCGGCACCGCCGCAGACGATTCGATTCAGCTTGCCGAGACGCTCGCCAGTCTGCTGACAGTACTCAGCGACGGAATGCCAGACAGTCGGCACGGCAGGGCCCACGGTGACGCCCTCATTGACGATCAGCTGCTGCAGGCTGCGGGCGTCGAGCGCTCGCCCCGGCAGCACCAGCTTTGCCCCAGCCATGGGCGCGAGATAAGGCGCGCCCCAGCCATTGCAGTGGAAAAAGGGCGCAATGATCATGATGGTGTCGCGCGCGCTGACACCCCAGACGTTTGGCGCCGCAATAGCCAGGCTCGAGAGATAGCTGCCGCGATGACTATAGAGGATACCCTTGGGATCCCCGGTAGTGCCCGAGGTGAAGCATAGGGTCGAGCCACTGCGCTCATCGAATACCGGCCAGGTGAAATGCTCATCGCCTTCGGTCAGCAGATCTTCGTAGTACAGCAGATTCGGCAGGCTGCAGGATGGTGCCTGCGAGCGTTCTGCCAGCAGTACGTAGGTCCGCACGTGCGGTAGCAGCGGCACTAGCGGCTCGATCTGCGCCAGGCACTCAGGATCGACGAACAGCATGCGCGAACCGGCATGATTGATGGTGTATTTGAGATGCTCGGCCGACAAGCGCGGATTGGCCGTGTGCAGCGCCGCTCCGATGCCAGGCACGGCGTACATCAGTTCAAAGTGGCGATGGGTCGTCCATGCCAGCGAGCAGACGAAATCCTCGGCTCCAAAGCCGCGCTGCTGCAGGCTGGAGGCCAGACGCCTGGCTCGCGCTGCCGCCTCGGCGTAGCTGTAACGGAACAGCTGTTCGCCGCTGAAAGATACGATCTCGCGATCGCCATAACATTCGCCGCCGTGCTCGAGCAGGGCGGTCAACAGCAGCGGCTGATATTGGATGAGTGCTTGCATGGGCTTCCTCGTTGCCGCGGCCGTTTCAGGGGTAGCAGCGCATGAGCCATTCGGCCACCAGCGCCGGTTTGTCGCCGCCGTCGCGTTCCACCAGCACGCTCCAGCTGAGTTGGGCGCCGGGATTGAGCGGTGTGTATTCATGCAGGGTCAAGCGCGCGCGGATGCGGTCGCCGGACAGCACCGGTGAGGTGAAGCGCACGCGGTTAAGCCCGTAATTAAGGCTGACGCGAGTGCCTCCGATCTCGAGTGCAGATCCGAATAGCGGTGCCAGTAGCGACAGGGTGAGGAAGCCGTGGGCGATCGTGCGCCCGGAGGGCGCCTCGCGCGCGGCGCGTTCGGGATCGGTATGAATCCACTGATGATCGTCGGTGGCATCGGCGAAGGCCGTTATGCGTTGCTGTGGCACCGTCAGCCAGTCGCTGACGGCCAGTTCCTTACCAACCTGTGCCTGCAACTCCCCGATCGTATCGAAGCGAGCGTTCGCCATGCCATTCCCCCTGCCGGCGTATGATAACGTGTGCGCAAAATCGCCGCCGGCGGCAGCGAGCGGTTCAGCTGATCAGTACTGCGGCCTTGGCAGCCTCGACCCGATTCTCGATCGCTCCCAGGGAGGATATCTCGACCCGCACCATATCGCCCGCCTTGAGCCACAGCGGCGGCTTATGGGCCGCAGCCACGCCGCCGCAGGTGCCCGTGAACAGCAGGTCCCCTGGCTCCAGCGTGATGGCGCGGGTCAGGTGCTCAACCTGCGCAAAGCAGTCAAACACCAGGTTGCGGGTGTTGCTCTTCTGCCGTTCCTGGCCGTTTACCAGGCATCTGATGTCCAACTGGTGTGGGTCGATTGCATCGGCAGTGGTGATCCAAGGCCCTGTTGGTGCATGGGTGTCGAATGATTTGCCGATCATCCACTGGCCGGTGCGCAGTTGCCAATCGCGCACACTCACGTCATTCCCCGCGCAATAGCCGAAAATGACTTCAGCGGCACGTTCTCGCGGCACGTTGCGGCAGCGCTTTCCTATCACCAGCACCAGCTCGCACTCGTAATCGAGCTGTTCGGAAACCGCAGGTAACTCGATCGCATCGAATGGACCGGAGACCGCAGTCACCGCCTTGGAAAACCAGGTCTGATGCTTGGGCTTCTCGAGGCCGGATTCGGCGATGTGGTCGGCGTAATTGAGCCCGATCGCGAAAATGCTGCGCGGCCGCGGCACCGGCGCGTGCAGCTGCACACCGGCCAATGGCAGGTCGGGCGGGCGATCCTCGAGGGCTGACAGCCGAGGCTGGAGTTGCGACCAGCGGGCGATCAGTTCAGACATCTCGCGCGGCAAGTCCGCCCCGTGAAGTGCCAGATCGATGATGCCCTCTCCAACGACGATGCCGACGCGGGCTGCGTCGCGATGCGAAAAAGTTGCCAGACGCATGGGTATTGAGTCGAGAAAACGTGGAGGTTGGTAGTATGTACACGTGTGCGTAAATGTGCAAGGATAGCTCGACAATAAGACCTCCCAGTAGTCCGCCACCAAGATGAAAGTATCGCTGACGTTCGACAATGGCCCGGATCCAGAGGTCACGCCGCTGGTGTTGGATACGCTGGCGCAGTACGACGTCAAGGCGACATTCTTCCTGCTGGGCAAGAACCTGGCCGAGCCTCCTCGCCGCCGCCTGGCGGAGCGTGCTTTCGGTGAGGGCCACCGCCTAGGAAATCATTCGTACAGTCATTCGGTGCCGCTTGGGCTGCTGGAAAAGCCGGAGGACGCGGTACAGGAGATACTTTCGACCGACGCGCTGCTGGGCGAACTGCGCGGCCAGGAGCGCTTGTTCCGACCGTTCGGCCGGGCGCAGATCGGCAGGCATCTGCTCAATACGCAGGCCTGGGATGTGTTGGTCAAACTCCAGTGCACTTGCGTTCTCTGGAATCACATTCCGCCCGAGCGGGATAAACCCGACTCGTGGATGCACTCCGCGCTGGCTTGGTGCGACGTGACTCCCTGGAGCGTCATCGTGCTGCACGACTTGCCTACCGGTGCCATGCGCCGGCTCGGAGACTTTCTGGGCATGCTGCGCGACCGCGGTGCCGAATTTTCTCAGGACTTTCCCGAAGTCTGTACGCCACTGCGGCGGGGATCAGCGGTCGGAGCGCATGACCACCTGGTGACACCGACGGCGGCTTGAGCGGCGGCGTGCTCAGGCCCGCAGCGTTGCCAGCCATTGCAGCATGTGCGTATTCACGGCTTCCGGTGCCTCCATGGACATCATATGTCCCGAACCTTCGATAATCGCGACGCATGCGCCAGGAATGCGGCTGCCGAAGTCCTGATGCAAGGCGGGCGTCCGCAGACCATCCTCACTGCCGGCGATCAGCAGTGTCGGCACAGTGATGTGCCGCAGTAACTCGGTATGGTCGGGCCGGGACAGGCCCGCGCGACAATGTGCATCCAGCCCGCGAGGGCCATGGTTCTCAGCCATTCTGGCGATCCTTGCGAGCAGTTCGTGATCGCTGCGCCGAGTGCTGGCAACCAGACGCGGTGCCCACTGCGCGGCGAATGCGGCAAAGCCGATGCGGTCCACGAGCTGAAGCCATTCGACTCGACGTGTTTCCTCACCAACGCGCTCCTCGGGGCTTTGAAAGCCGCGATAGTCGGTACCGCACAGTCCCAATCCAGTTACCCGCTCCGGGGCACGAGCCACGATTTCCTGCGCAACGCGCCCGCCCATGGAATGCCCGACAACGGCGAAGCGCCTCGGAGCCTGCTGCAGTACCTGCTCGGCCATCTCCGAGATTGAGCAAACGAACGGATAGGAGGGAATCAAGACATCGGAGACGGCCTGCAATGCTCCGAGCTGCGGCTCGTAGTAGCCGCGGTCGCATAGCATCCCGGGAAGTAAAACGAGCTGGGGTTTCATGCCCGAATGCTCGGGCAAGTTTGCAGAGCTTGCAAGCGTCCCGGTGCTCGTCGGCGGTCTCTGTGGGTGGATGCCGCGCGCGTTTGCACGCTTTCCCTACAGACGGACCATCATGCCAGGGCCAATATCGCCGTGTGAGAGGGACTCCATGAGGTTAGTTTCATGCGCGGCTGGACCGGTTCTCTGCTGTTGTCGGCGCTGGCTCTGATTACCGGCGGTTGCATGTCGACCAGGCCGCCGTTGCAGACAGTTCCCCATGTGGACATTCCGAAATACATGGGAGATTGGTATGTCATCGCGAATATTCCCTATTTTGCGGAAAAGGACTGCGTGGATTCCATCGAAAGCTACGCCCAGCGGGCCGATGGCAATATCGACAATTGGTTCAGCTGCCGCAAGAAGTCGTTTGACGCGCCGATGAAGCGAAAAGCCAACGCACTGGCCATCATCAAGGATAAGGATTCGAATGCCACCTGGCAGGTCCGATTCTTTAAAGTCATTTCGATCCAGTATCTGATCCTGGACCTGGATCCCAACTATCAGTGGGTAGCGGTGGGTCATCCATCGCGGCGTTATGGCTGGATTATGGCGCGCCAGAAGACGCTCGCGGATTCGACCTACAACCAGATCCTGGTCCGCCTCGGTAAGCAGGGTTACGACACGACCAGGTTTGTCAAAGTGCCGCAACACGTGGCGGGCGTCTCGAACCAAAACCAGTGATGAAATTCGTCCTGCGCTCGCCGTGATCGTCCCGCTTGCGACGGCTGTAATTTCCATGCTGCTTCTCTTCGCAGCTGTCTGGGCAATCTGCGTCCGGATAGATAACTACGGATATCTCGACGTCGTCTGGTCTCTCAGCATCGCGATTCTGGCTTCGCAATACGCCATTTGGGAAGACGGCAATCTTCATCGACGGCTCGCCTTTGGGGTTGTCGGCGTGCTGTGGAGTCTGCGGTTAGGACTCTACGTTCTCATCCGCGTGAGCAGGACGCATCCAAGGGAAGACACTCGCTATCAAACGCTGCGCCAGAGATGGCCGGGCCCATGGCGCTTCCTGTTGTTCTTCGAGCTGCAGGCGCTGATCGCGGTGCTGTTTTCGCTGCCGTTCTTACTGGCATGCATGAACGGCGCGTCCGACATCGGAATTGTGGAGATCCTGGGGCTAGGGCTCGCAGCCTGCTCGACACTCGCGGAGTGGTGTGCGGATTGGCAGGCACAACGATTCAAGCGCCGTCCCGAAAATCAATCTTCGATCGTGAACGTGGGGCTCTGGCGCTATTCGCGTCACCCCAACTATTTCTTCGAATCCCTGGTCTGGTGGGGCTTCTTTTTCGCCGCCCTGGGTTCGCCCTGGGGGTGGGTCACTCTGGTGTGCCCGCTGCTGATGCTTTATCTGCTGCTCAAAGTCACTGGCATTCCCTTGACCGAGAAGCATTCCATCGAGAGGCGCGGTGAGGCCTATCTGGAATATCAAAGAACTACCAGCCGATTCGTGCCATGGTTTCCGAAGATGCCGGGTTCCCGGACATCATCCTGCGGGTCATTTTAAGCAGCGTCTGACTGTAATGAGGCAGTCGAGGCCGCATCTGCGTCGACGTTCACGTCTGCGCCTGGTTCTGCCGCCAGGTTATGCGTATCGATCAGCTGGCGGACTTTCCTGATGCCGTCGATGACCCAGGAAAACGATTCTACGCAGCGTTCGAAGGCAAAACTCAGAAGATCCCGCTGGCGTTGATCCGGGGTCTCCAATTTTGCCAGCAGCGAGCTCTGTGAGATCAGACCGGGAACGAGTTCGTCTATCCGCTGATGGCATGCCCAGAGATCATCGATAACTCGCCCGACAGGGTCGAGGAGACACCCGGCGACGAGGGGATTCATCGAGATCTCGTGGGCCATGCTCTCGCAGCTCAATGCAAGGGCTCGGGCAATCTGGTCCACCTCCTGAAGAGAGTCAATCGTGCTGTCGATCGCAAGCACGATATAGAGACTGCAAGTCTCGGCGCACCTGCCAAAGGCGCCAAGTTTATCCAGCAGCCCCTCTTTACCATCCATAGCAGCAGTCATCCGGAGCTCCCGACTACCCGGCGTGCATCAAGGGTTGTATATCCTAAGTTTGATGTGTGGCCTACCAGCGCGCCTCCCAAGCGTTAAGGGGATCACATAACTGTGCGCGGTCAGCGATGTCGCTACGCGGCTCGCCGTTGCGTAAGCCGCTTGTTGATGGAATTATCCCTCCCTCGATCCAGGGGGGAAGATTATGAGCGTCGAACCGGCGATTCCGCCGCATCTGACCTGTCCGCGCAGCCGGCCCAATCGCATGCCAGAGGGGTTCGAGGCTCCTTATCCGGCCTGGATGGCGCGCTACGAGGAGGGATCGACTCCTTTGGTCATGGCGTATTTCGGCGCTCAGCAATTGGCTTTGTTGCCGCCCGACGCGCTGGCACCCATCAAGGCGATGCTGCAGTCGCAGCCCGCACCGGCATACTGGCTCGAAGCGCAATGTCACGATAGCGCCGGCTATGACACCCGGGTCGTCATCGCCTATTGGCGTAACGCGGAGGCCTTCGCCGATTGGCGTCGGGCCAGCGGCTTTGACTCGTGGTGGACCGATCCGACCCGGGAGACGGAGCCATTGGGCCGATTTCTCGAAGTCGTAGCTCCCCCCATGGATAGACTCGAAGTGGCGTATTCGCCGCCGCATCGCCCGGAAGGCGCGGCGCATCTGCAAAGCCGGGTGAGTACGTGCCCAGTCGCGGAACACGCCTACTGGGGAAGCGCTCGCGATCGTATCCCGGCGTCACAGACGGATCCCATGGAGGGCAATCCCGGTTCGCTCACAGCGGTGCGGCAGGGCGCCCGCGTGCGCATCGAGCCTGGTCACAACGTCTGCATGATCCGCTCCGGACAGGATTGGAGCGAGACCGCGGGTGATGAGCGCCTGATCTACCTGGGCCAGGTTCGGCCAAGATTGATCGAAGGCATGACTTATCTGCGCGATAAGGGGCTGCCTATCGGATGCTTCTCCTGCCGCTTCATGCAGGTGCTCGATGGCAACGGCGCTGCGACCGAGCGGACCTTCGGCCAGGCTTATTTCAGAAGCCTGGGGGAGCTTGAGCAATGGGCCGAGCATCACCCGACGCACCTTGCGATCTTCGGCACATTCATGCGTGTCATGGCGCCGCTGGGCGATGCGATGCAACTGCGTCTCTGGCACGAAGTGATGGTTCTGCCGGAGCAGGCTCAAAGCTTCGAGTACATCAATTGCCATGGCCAGACCGGGCTCATGGCAGCAACCGCCGCCTAGCTAGCGCAACTGCGGGCGATCACTTCCCGCCATGCGCGGCGAACAGCTTGTCGCATAGAACACCGAGCTTAGCGGCAATTGCGGCGCCCGTGGTCGGAACGACCAGCTTCTCGCCCGAATAGTGATTGACCGTCGCCTTTCCGTTCAGAATGCCCTGAGCATCGTCGACCAATAGCTCTCCCTTATTGCACGGGTCCGCTGGGCGTGGAGTATTGGCCGCCTGGGCCAGTCGGGTGCTGATCGAACCAGCGACTAGCGCGAGGGTAACCAAGGCTGCCGCGGTCTTGAGTGGAAGCATCATCGTCTCCATGCCAGTACAATTCAGTGAAGGCGCACCTGCCGGCTATTTATCGTCAACGCCCGCTTGCTGAATCCGCTGCGCCTCGCGCTTCAGATCGGTGGCGTAGCTCTCGAAGATGGGACGAAAGTCCGGCAGCATCTTCCTGCTGAGCGCAAACATGATGCCCGAAAAGCGCTCCTCCATCACAAAATCAGTTGAGCTGTGATTGTGCGCTTGAAACAGGAAGGTGCGCACACCTTTAAATATTGAGGCTATGCCATCACTCCATTCCATGCGCTGGCGGGGCACGATGCCCGAAACCTTCGGGGTGAAGGTGCGGGTAGTTCCCGGTACATGGATCCTGATTTTCGCGCCGTCGACGATTTGCCCTTCTATGCGGGTAACTGTGGAGTTCCAGCGCGGAAACCCCTCGGCATCGACTAAGAGGTTCCAGACAGTCTCCGCGCTTGCGGCAATGTTGACCTCCACCCGGCAGACCATGGCGAGGCTACTGTCGACCCGGGTGAATTGAGCAGTGTCCATGCGATGCCTGCGGTTGCTGTGAGAGGAGGCTACCAGTGTGCAGCTCAAGGGGCTAATTAAAGCTTGGCTGCTGTGTATGCGTCTTCATGTAGTAAGTAACGTCGTTCAACAGGCCGGGATTCCTCTTGAAACCCCACGCCGTCACCGCTTGTCATACTCGTCGTGTCGGCGCCACCAGGGACCCTTCTCATTGCGCCCCCTGGGTGCACGATCGAGCCACTGATACATGCCCCAGAGACCGTCCAACCCGCGGGCATAGGTGGAGTAGGTGTGGTAGACGGCGCCGTCCTCGATGGCGAACGCGCTCATGCCAGGCTTGTCGCGTGAGTATGTGGGTGCATCGGTTCCACAGGTGGCCGCAAACTGCGCGACGGGTTCCGGGACCGGCATCGCGTCCATGGCGTGGCCGGCAGTGTGATAGTTGTATTCGATGCCGCCCGCGCGCTGTTGCTGCTCGGTGAACGAGACATTGAAGTCAAAGTTGAAGTCGCTGCCGATCGATGACGCCCAGGGAAACGTCCACCCCATCCGTCGCTTGTACGCCTGCAGCTTCGTCAGTGGCGCCCGAGACACCGCCGACAGCGTGACATCGTGATTGGCCAGGTGAATGGCGAAGCCGTAAAACCCGTCCGCGATCGCCGAGCAGCTGGGACACCCCGCCTTGTAGTCGGGACCGAACATGAAGTGGTAGACGAGAAGCTGCGAGCGCCCCAGGAAGAGCTCCTGCAGCGTGGCGCTGCCCTGGTCGGTCTCAAATCGGTATTCTTTGTCGATCCGAACCCACGGCAGTGCCTGACGCCGCCGCGACAGCTCGTCACTGCGCCGCGTGTGCTCCTTTTCCGCCTCGAGCAGTTCCAGCCGCGCGGCACGCCACTCTTCACGTGTACCAGTCTTGTGGTCGATCATCGATAGTCTCCTTCGAGTGCGCAGTCCTATTCCCAACTGTCGAGTTTAAGCTCATTCGGATGGGGAGAGCCTTTGCCGGTCTCGAGAAGCGATTTCAGACTCAGCAGAAAGACACCCCACTTGGTGCTGCAGTGGTGCATGAACTCCACCGGCTCTTTCCAGCCCTTGTGCTTGAAGAGGACGATGGTCCAGTCACCCTGCTGTTTGAGGTCAAAACTGACCTCTGTGCCGATCCACTCACCGGGACCGTCGATCACTTCCCACCGCACATGACGGTCTGGATGAAGCTCGAGAACCTTCATGTCAAAGCCGCCGGCGTGGAAACGGAATTGGAGCACTCCGCCGACCCTGCTTTCCCCTCGCGTGTCGCTCGTCCACCATCCGGCGAGACCGTCGATTGTGGTCAATGCCTGATAGACATCATTCAGCGTCGACGCCTTGATGCCAACTTTGTGCAGGATATCGACCGGATGTGATTTTGCCGCCGGTGCTGCCTGCCGTATCGCTGTCGTTTGTGCCGTCATCGTCCTTCTCCTTACTGTTAGCCGTGCCATCTCGATAGTTGGTGGTCGTAAGATAGGGACCCGGCGCCGAACAGTGGGAGTGACAACTGTGGCGGGATTCCAATGGACTCGCTGATTATGGCCGCAGCGCGCGCCCTCGCAGCGGGGGACCCTCTAGGGGCGTTGAAGCGGATCGCATTGCGCGATGACGCGCCGGCGCTCGCACTGCGAGGCATCGCGATGGCGCAGCTTGGCGATTTGGCACGGGCAAAGGCTCTGCTGCGGCGTGCGGCCCGCGCCTTCGGTCAAAAAGAGGCTGTAGCCCGCGCACGTTGTGTCGTCGCCGAGGCCGAAGTCGCTCTGGTCTCGCGCGAGCTGGGCTGGCCTGCGAAGAATCTGGACGCGGCGCGAGCGACGCTCGAACAGCATGCTGACCGGGTGAACGCCGCGCACGCGCGGCATCTCGGGATACGACGCCTGCTTCTGATAGGGCGCATTGACGAGGCCGAAGGCTTGCTCGCCGAACTCGATGCAGCGAGCCTGCCGCCTGCATTGAGGACCGCCCACGAGCTGGTGATCGCGGGAATCGCGATGCGCCGGCTCCGAACGACGGCAGTCCGCGCCGCGCTTGCCAGTGCCGAACAGGCAGCCCGGGCGGCAGGTATTCCTGCTCTGACCGCAGAGGTCGAAAGCGCATTCCGGGTCCTGAGCACCCCCGCTGCGCGCCTGATCGGGCGTGGCAAGGAGCGACCGCTGCTGCTCGAGGAAGTCGAAGCGTTGCTGGCCTCGCAAACTTTGATCGTGGACGCGTGCCGCAATGTCGTGCGCGACGCGCGCACCGTGGTGCCACTCGCCAGGCGTCCCGTTTTATTCGCGCTCGCCCGTACGCTGGCGGAAGCGTGGCCCGCGGATGTGACGAGGGAAGTGCTCGTGGCGCGGGCATTCAAAGGCAAGCGCGCCGATGAATCGTATCGCGCGCGATTGCGGGTGGAGGTCGGGCGCCTTCGTAAACTGCTTCGGGGATTGGCCAGCGTGAGCGCCAGCAAGACCGGGTTTGCGCTCGCGCCACGCCGCGCGAGCGAAGTTGTGGTGCTGGCTAGGCCTGTCGAGGAGAGGCATGGCGCGGTACTTGCCTTGCTGGCCGACGGGGAGTCTTGGTCGAGCTCGGCGCTGGCGCTGGCGTTGGGAACCAGTCAGCGCAGCGTGCAGCGCTCGCTCGACTCGCTTGCGGTCACCGGCAAGGTGCAATCGTTCGGCGGCGGGCGGGCGCGTCGCTGGCTGACCCCGACCGTTCCGGGATTCACGACGACCTTGTTACTCCCAGTTGCTCTGCCGATTGATTAGGATTGACATATGAGTCGATCGCCCGCCGAGATTGTGCGTGAATACGGACCCTTTCCCGGCGCCGATCGCGTGAATGGAGTCACCTATGACGGCCAGCACGTCTGGTTTGCTGGCGGAGACAAGCTCAGCGCCTTTGACCCGGCCAATGGCAATGTGCTGCGCTCGATCGATGTGGCCGCGCACGCGGGGACAGCCTTCGACGGTGAGCATCTGTTTCAGATTGCCGAGGATCGCATCCACAAGATCGACCCCAACACTGGCCGCGTGCTCGCCACGATACCGGCGCCGGGCGGCGGCGGCGACTCGGGCCTCGCATGGGCGGAAGGGGCGCTCTGGGTGGGACATTATCGGGAGCGCAAGATCTATCAGATCGATCCCCAGACCGGCGCGGTTCTTCGCACCATCCAAACCAACCGTTTCGTCACAGGGGTCACATGGGTTGACGGCGAACTCTGGCATGGCACCTGGGAAAGTGACAAAAGCGACTTGCGGCAGGTAGATCCTGGAACGGGCGAGGTCCTGCAGAGCCTCGATATGCCGCCCGGGGCGGGTGTTTCAGGACTCGAGTCCGACGGCGGCGATCGGTTCTTCTGCGGGGGCGGCGGCAGCGGCAAGCTGAGAGTCGTCCGCCGGCCGAAGAATAGCGCGGTCGGTAAGTAATCATGTCTCCTGGTCCGCTCAGACTGATTTCGTCAATGGCGACCCGGGAGGTGCTGGGCGAGCTTGCAATCGAATATCAGCGTGCGACATCACAGCCGGTGATTACCGAAGCCGCAGGTGGCGTCGATGTGGCCAAGCGCGTGCAGCTTGGTGAGGCGGTCGATATCGTGATTCTGGCCAGCAACGCCATTGAAAAGCTGGTTGCAGAAGGCAAGCTGATCGCGGGCAGCCGCGTGGATCTTGTGAAATCAGGCGTCGCGATTGCGGTGCGCGCGGGCGCCCCCAAGCCGGATATCAGCACCGAGGAGGCAGTGAAGCGCGCAGTCCTTGCCTCAAAGACCCTGAGCTATTCGACCGGTCCGAGCGGCGTGTATCTGGAAAACATGTTCGCGCGCTGGGGCATCCTCGAGGCGATCCGTGGCCGTATCGTCGTACCCGCTCCCGGAGTGCCCGTCGGAACGCTGGTTGCCAATGGAGTGGCGGAAATTGGATTTCAGCAACTGAGTGAGCTGCAGAACCTTGCAGGCGTGGAGTTAGTCGGGCCGCTGCCGCCCGCGATCCAAACAATTACGATTTTCTCCGGTGGGATCTCTGCCAACTGCAATAGCCCCGATGCGGCTCGCGCGCTGCTGGATTACATGGCATCGCCAGCGGCTGCGGGCGTCAAACGGCGGCACGGAATGCAAGGCGCCTGACGAGGATCGTTGGTGGTTCCGCGGCCGCTACTGCAGACCCCCGCGCACCGAAGTGATCCGCTCCGTATTGAAGCCGAGCCAGTGCATTCGGCCGACGTAGCGGGCATGTTCGACCTTGATGCAGCGGTCCATGATCACCGCGAGGCCCGCGTCCTCGGCGATCCGTGCGCCCACTTCGTTGATGACACTGAACTGGGTCCACAGACATCCCGCCCCGATGGCTACCGCCTGCGTAGCAATTTCCGGCAGTGCGGACGGGGCACGGAAGACATTGACGATGTCCACCCTTTCCGGGACGTCGTGCAGACTGGCATAGCATCGCTCTCCGAGGACTTCGGACTCGCGCGGATTGACCGGAATCACTCGGTAGCCGTGGCGCTTGAGGTAAAAGCCCACAAAATAACTGGCACGCATCGCATTGCCGGAGAGCCCGACGACGGCGATGGTTCTGGCACTTAGCAGCACGCGCTGAATCGTCAGGGGATCCTGGTAGCGCGCAAGGTGGTTCGTTGTCATTGCACGCGCTCCATTGGCGGCGACGCACGGACTCGTGCAAAGCCCTGTTCGAGGTCCCAGAGCAGATCATCCAGATTTTCAATCCCGACGGAAAGCCGGATGGTCCCCGGTCCGATGCCGGCTGCTGCCAACTCCGACTCGCTGAGCTGCCGGTGTGTCGTGCTGGCTGGGTGGATGACGAGGCTTTTCGCATCGCCGACGTTCGCCAGGTGAGACCAAAGAGTCAGCCCGCGGATGAACTCCTGCCCAGCCATTCTTCCTCCCGCAATGTCAAAGGAGAACACGGCGCCAGTGCCCTGCTGCAGGTATTTGTCGGCCAGTATTCGGTACCTGCTCGAAGGCAGCCCCGGATAGGTCACTCTCGAGGCCAATGGGTGAGATTGCAGGTAGCGCGCGACTGCCGCCGCATTCTCGACGTGGCGGGCCATCCGGACAGACAGTGTCTCGATCCCCTGCAGCAGCAGGAAGGCGTTGAAGGGGCTCATGCACGCCCCCAGGTCGCGCAATGTCTCCGCGCGCAGTTTCATCAGGTAGCCGTACAGGCCAAAAGTCTCGTGAAACTGCAGGCCGTGATAGGCGGGTGAGGGTGCAGCGACGACCGGGAATCGGCCGTTCGACCAATTGAATTTGCCGGAGTCCACGACGATGCCGCCGATGCTGGTACCGTGGCCGCCGAGGAATTTGGTCACCGAATGCAGGACGATGTCCGCGCCCCACTCAATCGGTCTGCACAAATACGGTGTCGCAAAGGTGTTGTCGACGAGCAACGGCAATCCGCCCTCGTGCGCGATGCCGGCGATGGCCTCGATGTCGAGCACGTTGCCGCCGGGATTGCCGATCGTTTCGCCGAAGAATGCCTTGGTATTGCTCCGAATCGAGGATTTCCAGGCGTCGAGATCGTCCGGGTCCACCCACGTCAGCTCCACAGCGAGCTTGCGCAGGACGTGTTTGAACTGGTTGACCGTGCCGCCGTATAGCGCCGAGGAGGATACGACATGGTCCCCGGGTTCCAGCAGCGTGAACAGTGCGGCGGCCTGGGCGGCAAGGCCACTGGCAAATGCGACGGCACCACAGCCGTTCTCCAGGCTGGCGCAACGCTCTTCGAGGGCTGCCACCGTCGGATTCATGATCCGGGAATAGGTATTGCCATACTCCTGCAGGTTGAAGTACGCCGCCGCGGCCTCAGGGTCCTCGAATACGTAGCTCGTCGTCTGGAAAATCGGCAGAGCCCGTGCGCCCGTATTGGGATCCGGGCGCTGGCCGGCATGCAGCTGGCGGGTCTCGAAGCCGAATCGTCTGGGCTGTTCCAAGGCAGACGCTCCCGTGTACGCTAAGGGTGCGCCATCTTAGGCTGCCCTTGTTGCGCGTCCAACATCAGCTGTTAACCGGGCTGATAACGAAAGCTGACGGGAATGCGGCTATGGTGGCAGGTTGATCGCCGGGGTCAGCCCAGCTCACGGAAATATCAATCATCGTCAACTTAGGAGATAGCCAGATGGGTCACAGCGTCAACAACGGTGTCAATGTCGATGCGCTGCTAGCGGCGCGCGAAGCGCTTAAAAATGCGCCGGCGGCCGGCGAATTCACCTGGCGAGCATCGTGCAAGTGGCTCAACGGCACGCATGCCCGCTCGACCGTGCAGGGATTCAGGGGCCTCGGGGAGGAGCAATCACACAAATCCGAGTTCTCATTCGAGACGGATCATCCCGCAGTCTTCGCATCAGAGGACAACGGAGCGACTCCGGTCGAAGTGGTCCTGGTTGGTCTTGCCAGTTGCCTGACGGCGGGCGTTGCCGCCGTGGCACAGAATCGCGGCATTCAGCTGCGTTCGGTGGAGGCGCGGCTCGAGGGCAAGATGAACATTGCCGGCATTCTGGGCATCGACAGCGACGTCCGCAATGGCTATGACAGCATCAAGGTGACATTTCATGTCGATGCCGATGCTTCCAGGAAAGAGATAGAGGCGCTGGTCGCGCAGTCTCAGAAGCGCTCGGCGGTCTTCGACATCATCACCAATCCGACCAATGTGACTGTCGAGGTCGTCTGAGGCAGCCCTGAGCTGCGAGGTGAGCGGCATAGAACGATTCACCACGGTCATCATCGGGGCCGGTCATGCCGGACTCTCGATGAGCCGTGTACTCGCCGGGCACTCCATCGACCACGTGGTGCTCGAGCGCGGAGAGGTGGCGAACTCCTGGCGCCGGGAGCGTTGGGACTCGCTGCGTCTGCTTACACCCAACTGGCTGAGTCGGCTGCCCGACTACGCTTACGCGGGCTCCGATCCAGATGGTTTCATGAATCTGCCGGAGGTCGTCGACTTCATCGCGGGATTCGCGGTCGACACCTCGGCACCGGTACGAACCCAGACGACCGTCACTTCTGTGGGGTCTATCCACGGTGGATACAAAGTAGCGACAGAACAGGGTGAGATCCACTGCCGCTCCCTGGTCCTCGCCACCGGTGCGAATAACAGCCCGCGTGTGCCGGATCTGCATCGGGGCGTGCCGCAGACCGTGCACTGCCTCACAACCTTCAGTTACCGCAACCCCGATGCGTTGCCGGCCGGTGGCGTACTTGTAGTCGGCGCGGCAGCCACAGGCGTGCAACTCGCTGATGAGATCCATCGTTCCGGAAGGCCGGTCACACTCTGCGTCGGTGAGCACGTGCGATTGCCCAGATCCTATCGGGGCCGCGACATACTCTGGTGGATGGAGCGCTCTGGGGTATGGAACCAGCGTTACGATCAGATTGAGGATCTTGAACGCGCCCGGCGATTGCCATCGCCGCAGCTTGTCGGCACCCCAGAGCATTCCACCCTGGAGCTCAACACCTTGTCCGGCGCGGGAATCGAGATCGTCGGCAAACTGGCAGCAGTTCGCGACGGTCGGGCGCTCTTCTCGGGCGGCCTATCCAATCAATTGGCTCTAGCCGACCTCAAGATGGAGCGGCTGCTCGATACTTTTGACGCCTGGGCACGCGACAGTGGCATCGACTCTGAAGTCGGTCCGATCGAACGGTTTACGCCAACCCGGGCGCCGCTATCGACGCGCCTTTCTCTGGATCTTCGCAGCGGGGAGATACGCACGATTGTGTGGGCTACCGGGTATCGTCCGGATTATCACTGGCTGAATGTGCCGGTGCTCACACCCAAAGGAGATCTGCGCCACGACGGCGGCGTCGTGACCGACGCGCCAGGCATGTACGCTCTGGGTCTGCCCGTATTACGGCGCCGCAAATCCACGTTTATCAATGGCGCCGAAGCCGATGCCCGCGACCTCGCCCAGCATCTGGCGGGCTATCTCGCCAGTTGAGTCGCTGACTGCATCAAGTACCAGGAAGCCGCGGTCGCCGCGTTCTCGATTATTGATTCTTTTCTACGCCTTATAGCAACTTTGTGCGGCGCGGGCCGGTGTATGATTTCGCTGTCATTCCACTACAGCGAGACGTTCCGTGACCGATGATGTTCAAGCTGAACTCGAGCGCCTGAGAGCCGAAAACGAGGCCCTGAAGAAGCCTGGTCGCGGCAAGCTTTCGATGAAGGTCAGCGAGAAGGGCGCCCTGTCCGTCTACGGTATGGGCAGATTTCCCGTGACCCTCTACAAAGAGCAGTGGCTCAGGCTGCTTACCATGGCCGACGACATCAAGGCCTTCATCGAAGCGAACAACGAGAGCCTGAAAACCAAGGAATAATGCGCGGAGCCATCAACGGTTGCCGGGAGCATTCGACATGGTTGAGACTATTCGTGACGAAATAACCCATCTTGCTGAATCGATTCGTGCTCTCGAACGACAACTCGAAGTGGCGCTGGCCAAGCGGCGCGTCGAGCTGAACTATGAGGTGCGCGACGGTGTGGTTCGATTCGAACAAGTGGTGATTGCAAGACACCGTCTGCTGAAAAAACGTCTGCTCAACTATGTCATGGGTGCACGCCTGACGATGATCCTCAGTGCACCGGCAATTTATGCACTGATCATTCCTTTGGTACTGCTCGACCTGTTTGTTTGGGTGTACCAGGTGGCATGCTTCCCCGTTTATGGAATTCCTCGGGTGCGCCGCAAGGATTATCTGGCGTTCGACCGGGGGCAGCTCGCGTATCTCAATGCGGTGGAGAAACTAAACTGCGAGTACTGCGCCTACGCGAACGGAATTCTGGCTTATGTTCGCGAGGTCGCTTCCCGCACGGAAGAATATTGGTGCCCGATCAAGCACGCACGTCGTGTCCTTGGGGCGCATTCCCGCTATGGCAGCTTTGTGGACTTTGGTGACGGCGATGCCTATCGGCATGATCTGGAGCGACTACGGGCTGAAGCGCGTGCGGCGGAACTGAACTAAGCAGTGAAGGGGTTGCCGTCGCACGGTGTGTACGGCGGCGCACAGACTCGGCGTAGATCTCGCCCTTACTGTTTGCGGGCGCGTCGTCCGTGCGTTGCCGTACCAAGCTGATTCAGGGCACCAGCACCGCGGCGCCTTCGAATCTTCCCGCGCGCAGATCAGCGAGCGCCTCGTTGGCCTGTTTCAACGGATAGCGGGTGGTCTTGACGGCGATGCCAATCTGCGGCGCGAGACGTAAAAAATCCAGCCCATCCTTGCGAGTGAGATTCGCCACCGAGAGCAGCTCGCGCTCCTCCCATAGCAGGCCGTATGGAAAGCCTGGAATGTCACTCATGTGGATACCCGCGCAGACGACACGTCCGCCCTTGCGCACGGCCTTCAGCGCTTGCGGCACCAGGGCGCCGACCGGTGCAAAAATGATCGCCGCATCGAGGGGTTCAGGCGCGCTCTCATCCGAGCCGCCGGCCCAGGTCGCGCCCAGGCTCAAGGCGAACGCCTGGGTGCGCTCATCGCCGGGCTTGGTAAAGGCGTAGACGGATCGGCCCTGCCATTTGGCGACTTGGGCCAGGATATGGGCCGAAGCGCCGAAGCCGAACAGCCCCAACTTCCTGGCTTCACCCGCTATGACAAGAGAACGCCAGCCGATGAGCCCGGCGCACAATAATGGCGCCAGCGACGTATCGCTTCCGGCCTCTCCAAGTGGAAACGAAAAGCGCGCATCCGCGATGGCTGCGGTGGCGTAGCCGCCATCGCGCGTAAATCCGGTAAAGAGCGCGTGATCGCAGATATTCTCACGACCCATCACACAATAGGGGCAGATGCCATCGGTATGGCCAAGCCAGGGTATGCCCACCCTTTCTCCCAATTCCAGACCCTTAACGCCCGCGCCGATGGCGTCGATCCGGCCGACGATCTCGTGTCCGGGAATGATTGGGAATACGGGGTACGGAAGCTCTCCGTCCAGAACATGCAGATCGGTGCGGCAGACGCCACATGCCGCTACCTGGACGCGGATTTCATTCGCGCCCGGCCGGCGATCCTCGAGTTCGGTCCACTCGAGCGGGCCGTTGACTTGACTAAGTACCATGGCGTGCATAGCGAACTCCCTGCCAACGAACGGGTCGGCCTACTTGTTCGCCGCGTCCATGAGTCGTTTCGCGATGGCCTCCAGTTCGGGTGCCGTCAGTGCAGATAGATCGGCTGTTTCGGTGGCTATCACTCTCTGGGAAAGCTCGGGGTGGTGATTTTTCAGATGCTCCACCAGCACGTCCAAGGCACTGCTCTTTCCGGTGCCGTGGCCTACCAACACAATCTCATCCGCCGGCGCCAATGACCTGGCCACCTCTTCATAGAAAGAGGTCTCTTCGGGAACGCGGTCACCCTGATAATGTGCCTCCTTGCGATGTATCAGGTGATGGTGGAAGTGATGTGGATCGTACGGCCTTATCGTCACCCCATCGTGACTGTCGCCGCGTTGTTGATAGATATGGGCAGAATGGTGATCGATGACGACAACCATGCGAGACGCTCGCACAGACGCCGTCGACGGCGGTTCAGCTTCTACTCTCTTTAGAAATCGTCGCAGTCGCGATACTTCCTCGACACCTAATTCAGGTGTGTGTGGTCGCTTGAACAATTCTCGCTGCGTTCCGACGACGAAGGCGAATTCGTCTCCACCCTGAGAATGCACGTGGCCCAGATGCCCAATCAATTCCAGGGTATCGGTCCAATGTAGATTGCGCGGCAATTTGCCGTGAAGGACACTCTGGTGGAGAGCCTTGAGCTTGTGGGTGAGATGTTCGCTCACGCTGAGACGCTTGAGGGATAGATGTAGTCTGATCGGTCAGTGCTGCTCAAAGTAACCTCGCTCAGTGTTGAAAAGATTGGACTTACGCAAGCTAACCGGAGCGGACGGTGACGTCGGTGCGGCAACGTACGGTGAGAAATTACCAGAGGCCTGACGATCGAGGGATGAATATTCAGCCCGATGTGACTTATAGCTGCCCGATGCATCCTCAGGTTCGGCTGCCCGCGGCCGGTGCCTGCCCCATTTGCGGCATGGCGCTGGAACCGGTCGAGCCCACTGCGGATCTTGCCCCGGATCCCGAACTGATCGCAATGCGCCGGCGGTTCTGGATCGGCCTGCCGCTGGCGTCAGTCGTGCTGCTGCTCGCCATGGCGCCTGATGCGCCCGGGCTCGCCTCGATCACAGGTTCATCCTGGTCGCCGTGGATCCAGTTCGCGCTATCTACTCCGGTCGTGTTGTGGTGCGGCTGGCCATTCCTGGTTCGCGGAGTGGTGTCGATGCTACGGCGCCAGTTGAACATGTTCACCTTGATTGCGCTGGGCGTTGGGGCCGCCTACCTCTATAGCCTCGCGGCTTTGTTTTATCCTCAGGCGTTCCCGGCGACGCTCCGCGACCCCCACGGACGTGTCGGCATCTATTTCGAGGCGTCGGCCGTCATAGTCGTTCTGGTTCTCTTGGGGCAGGTGCTGGAGTTGCAGGCGCGGGAGCGGACCGGCGGCGCCATCCGCGCGCTGCTGAAGCTGGCGCCCAAGGTTGCGCACCGGGTGAGCGCCGATGGCGCGGAGACCGACATTTTGCTGGAAGCGGTGAGCGTAGGAGATCGCCTGCGTGTGCGTCCAGGGGAGCGCATACCACTCGACGGAGTGGTGGAGAGCGGCACCAGCAGCGTTGATGAATCCATGCTCACCGGAGAATCGATGCCCGTTGAAAAGGTGGCTGGAGCGCGCGTGTTGGGCGCTTCGATCAATGGTACGGGTGCCTTCGTTATGCGGGCGGATAAGCTAGGGAAGGACACGCTGCTGGCGCAAATAGTGACGTTGGTGTCGACAGCGCAACGCAGCCAGCCACCCATCCAGCGCCTCGCGGATCGAGTCGCCGCCTGGTTTGTGCCGGGTGTGATTGGCATCGCTGCCTTGGCGTTCATTGGTTGGCTCGTTTGGGGTCCCGCGCCGGCGCTAGCGCATGCGCTGGTGGCGGCAGTCACGGTGATGATCATAGCGTGCCCCTGTGCGCTCGGTCTGGCCACGCCCATGTCGATTATGGTCGCAGTCGGTCGCGGAGCACAGTCGGGTGTACTGGTCAGGAACGCAGCATCGCTGGAACGTCTGCAACAGGTCGACACGCTGGTAATAGACAAGACTGGTACCTTGACTGAGGGCAAGCCGCGAGTCACTTGCCTGAGGCCAATGCCCGGCGTCGAGCAGGATGATCTCCTGAGCGTCGCGCAAGGGTTAGAACAGAGTAGCGAGCACCCCGTGGCCCTGGCTATTCGTTCGTTCCCGGCAGGGCATTCTGTGTCGGCGGCCTTGGTCACGGATTTCGCCTCGATCACGGGGCAGGGTGTTCGTGGCTACGTCATGGGGGAGCCCGTGGCACTTGGCAACGAGAAAATGATGGCAGGCGCGGGTATCGAGCTCGGTGCGGAAGCAGCGGAAGCGGGCCGCCTGCGCGATGACGGGTCGACAGTGGTATTCGTCTCGCGGGGAAAGGCACTGCTGGGATCAATAGCTGTTGCCGACCAGGTAAAGGCATCGACGCCCGCGGCGCTTGAGGCTTTGCGGGCCAGCGGCCTCAGGATTGTGATCGCGACGGGTGACAATCGTCACACCGCACTGGCGATCGCCCGACAGCTCGGAATCAAGGATGTCGAAGCGGAGGCATCGCCCGCGCGGAAGGGCGAGATCGTAAAGCGGCTGCAAGCCGAAGGCGCAGTGGTGGCCATGGCAGGAGATGGCGTCAATGACGCGCCGGCGCTTGCCTCTGCGGATGTGGGGATTGCGATGGGTACCGGAACGGACGTGGCGATCGAGAGTGCCGGAATCATCCTGGTCAAGGGTGATCTGAAGGGAATCGTTCGAGCGAGGCAGCTCAGCCGCGCGACCATGCAAAACATTCATCAGAACCTGACCCTGGCGTTTCTCTACAACGTCCTTGGTATTCCAATTGCCGCCGGTGCCCTCTACCCGCTGTTTGGACTGCTGCTGTCTCCAATGGTTGCGGCGGCAGCGATGAGTCTTAGTTCGGTGTCCGTAATCGGCAATGCGTTGCGGCTTCGCGTGATGAATCTTTCGACTAAATTTCCGCCGTAATCGGGTCTAACGCGCGAAAGGAAACAGCCGGCCATGTCAAACCGTCGTCCACCAGGGCTTGCGACCGTCCCATCATCGCCCACGGACAGCATTGCAGCGCGCCACCTGATGCAGTTCAAGGCTGTCCGAATCGAGATTCTCGATCAGCACGGTCAGCCGGTGATAGTCACGCCGAGGAACGGTGAGCGCAGGGGTCCTGTCGTCGCAAGCGGATTCCTGTTGCGAGATGAATCGGAGCTCTATCTTTATACATGCTGGCACGTCGTCACCGGAATAGAGCTCGCTAACCCAGTACTGCCCGGCACCAACCAACGTCGAAGTCGATTGAAAGTTTCCATGCAACGCAGTGAGCGGCTCAAAGGAGCGATCGTTTCAGTCGACGGATCCGATTCCTTCGAAGTCGAGCTTTATGAGCAGTCGGGCGAGGAGGTGTTTCTGCCGCGATGGGAGCAGGACGAGCAATCGGTGTCGAATTCAACTCTCGCGATGGCGAACCTCGTGCAACCTTTCTGGCACGACATCGTCCGAATCAGGCTGCCCTCAGGCGTCGTGACTTCAAGCATCCAGGTCTTAAGCCGGCTCGATTTGTGGCCCAACCTGATTGCGCCCGCAGATCCCTTGATGTTGGTGGGCTATCCCTACGGATTCAGCGCCAGGCAGCTGAGCCCGGCGCCGATCGTGGTGCAGAGGCACGTAGCGGGGATATCGCGGGACGGGGCCCGCCGCGAAATCCTGATCGATGGGGCCGGCGCGCCCGGGATGTCGGGCGGCCCGGTGTTCTATGAGTGGGACAACCGACTTTATTTATTTGGAATGTATGTGGGAGTGATCTTTCCGGAGGCTGCGCCGGAACACGAGCCAGAGCGAGCTACCGCCCTGGGCATCGTATGTCCGATGAATCTGCTCTCTCATCACCTGAAGTTAGCCCGGGCTCGTCCGCCCGCTAACTCGTGAGAATCCATGGCCTAACTCGCGGCGGCCCTGGCCTTGTTCACCTCGGCAATCACATCTTCGGCAACCTGCCGCGGCACCGGATCATAGTGTGAGAACTCCATCGTGTACGAAGCCCGCCCGCTGGTCATGCTGCGTAACTGCCCGATGTAGCCGAACATTTCCGACAAGGGCACTACAGCAACCACAGCGATGTTGGCGCCCCGCTCGATCTGGTCCTGAATCGTCCCGCGCCGACGATTGAGATCGCCGATCACATCGCCGAGATGATCCTCAGGGGTCACCGTCTCCACCTTCATCACCGGTTCAAGCAGCACCGGTGAGGCCTTGCGAATGCCTTCACGAAAGGCTGCCTTGGCCGCAATTTCGAAGGTGAGCGCGTTGGAATCGACATCGTGATAACTGCCGTCGGTCAGCGTTGCGCGAAAATCCACGGTCGGATAGTGCGCCAGCACGCCGTCTTCCTTTTGCATCCGCAAGCCTTTCTCGACCGCCGGTACAAATTCCTTCGGCACTGAGCCGCCGGAAGTGTCATCGACGAATTCAAAGCCCGCACCGCGTTCCAGCGGTTCGAACGTGATCCAGACTTCAGCGAACTGGCCCGATCCCCCAGTCTGCTTCTTGTGGGTATATTTCTCTTCAACGGTCCTGGTGAATGTCTCGCGAAACGCAACCTGGGGCTCGCCCATGACACCCTCGACTGCGAATTCCGTGCGCATACGATCGAGCGTGACTTCCAGATGCAGCTCGCCCATGCCGCGCAGGATGGTCTGGCCGGTCTCACGATCCGTTTCCAGATGCAAGGACGGATCGGCACGAACCATCTTGCCCAGGGCCGCGCCGAACTTCTCCTGATCAGCCTTGACCTTCGCCTTCACCGATACGCTGATGACCGGATCAGGAAAGCGCATGCGCTCCAGAATCACCGGGTTCGCGCTGTCACACAATGTATCGCCAGTTTCGGTATCCGCCAGGGACACCAGCGCCACGATGTCGCCGGCACGCGCCTCTTCAATGGGGTTGGCTTCCTTGGCGAACATCTCCACCATGCGGCCAATCTTCTCGCGCTTGCCGCGCGTGGAGTTCTGCACCGAGGCGCCCTTGGTGAGTACGCCTGAATACACACGGATAAAGGTCAGGGCGCCGTAAACGTCGTTGATGACCTTGAAGGCTAGCGCCGAAAATGGCTCATCGTCGCTGGTCTTGCGCTCGCCGATCGGCTCGCCGTCGGCATCGACCGTCTTGATGGCAGGCACATCGGTGGGGGCCGGCAGATAATCGACTACCGCATCCAGCACCTGCTGCACGCCCTTGTTCTTGTATGAGGAGCCACACAGCACCGGCGTGAACGCGGAGTTCAGCGTGCCCTTGCGCAGCGCCTTGCGCAGTACATCGGCGGAGGGGACGGTGCCATGCGTCAGGTACGCCTCCATGGCCTCATCGTCCTGTTCGAGACAGGTATCCACAAGCTCGGTGCGATATCTTGCGATCTCCCCCAGGAGCTTGCGATCACTGGGTACGGTGATCTTCAGCGTATCGGCGATATCGGGGGTCACATCCAGGCTCTGCCACTCAGCGTCCTTGTCGTCTGAGTCCCAAACCAGGGCCTTCATTTCAACCAGGTCGATCATGCCCTTGAAGTCTTCTTCCGAGCCGATCGGCAGCTGCACCGGCAGCGGGCGAGCGCCGAGCCGCTTCTTGATCATGTCAACGCAGCGCACGAAATTGGCGCCTTTACGGTCCATCTTGTTCACATAGCAGAGGCGCGGCACATCGTAGTTGTTAGCCAGACGCCAGTTGGTCTCCGACTGCGGCTCAACGCCGGCCACGCCGTCGAACACCACCACGGCGCCGTCGAGTACCCGCAGCGAGCGGTTGACCTCGATCGTGAAGTCGACATGCCCCGGGGTGTCGATCAGATTGATTTTCTTCCCGCGCCAGAAGGCGGACACCGCGGCACTCTGAATCGTGATACCGCGTTTCTGCTCCTGTTCCAGATAATCGGTGGTCGTCGAAGTCTTCAGATCTTTGGTGTCATGAATATCGATGATCGTGTGTTTGCGGCCCGTGTAATACAGGATTCTCTCTGTAGTCGTGGTTTTACCCGCATCGACGTGGGCGATGATGCCGATATTGCGGATGTCAGAAAGAGCAGTTGTGCGAGGCATTAGAGATTCCTGAGCGCTTCCAGAGCGCGACACAAAGTCCTAAATCAAGTGGAGTGGTCGGGGTGACAGGATTTGAACCTGCGACTCCTACGTCCCGAACGTAGTGCTCTACCAGGCTGAGCTACACCCCGAATCTAATCGTCGACGCTGAGCTAGTGCTTGCGCGCCACCGCGAATCGCACCAGCGCAGCCAGAGCTTCCCGGTAGGGCGTGTCGGGCAGCACGCCCAAGGCGGCTAGCGCCTGATCAGCCTCGGTTTGCGCGAGCCGCGCAGTGTACTCAAGGCCCCCTGACGATTCAATTGTGCGCATCACGGACTCGGTGCCCTCCCGGCCGCCGCTCTTGATGATCTCCCGGATCTCGCTGGCCTGCTCCGGGTCGCTGTGGCGAAGCGCATATATAAGAGGCAGCGTGGGCTTGCCCTCGGCCAGGTCATCGCCCAGGTTCTTGCCGCGAAGCGCAGGGTCTGACTGGTAGTCGAGCACGTCGTCGATGAGCTGGTAGGCAATCCCGAGGTGGCGTCCGTAATCGGAAAGGGCGCGCTGCAGCACGGTATTGGCCCCGCTGAGTACCGCGGCGACTTCGGCGCCGGCCTGGAACAGCTGCGCGGTCTTGCGGTGAATGACTTCCAGGTACCGGGTCTCGGTGGTATCCGGGTCACGCGCATTGATGAGCTGCAGCACCTCGCCTTCGGCGATCAGGTTGGTGGCATCGGCCATGATCTCGATGACACGCTGGGAGCGCGAGGCTGCCATCAGCTGGAAGGCGCGGGAATAGACGAAATCCCCGACCAGGACGCTGGCCTGGTTGCCATAGATTTCGTTGGCCGTGTCGCGGCCGCGGCGGCGCGCCGACATGTCGACCACATCGTCGTGCAGCAGGGTGGCCGTATGGATGAATTCGATAAAGGCGGCGGCATGGATGCAGGCCGGCTCGGTGCTGCTGCAGGCCCGCCCGGCCAGGACGACCAGCAGCGGGCGCAGGCGCTTGCCGCCCCCGGCGATGATGTGTTCGGCCACCTGGTCGACGAGGGGCACGGTGCTGTGGAAACCGCGCCGGATGGCCTCATCGACGGCCAGCAGCTCCTTGTGCACCAGGGTGCGGATGCTCTGGAGCGCCTCACGGCTGCCGGGATCGCTGCTCAACACTCTGTTTCTCCAAGAGAATGCGTCGTTTGACCCGCCGTCCCAGCATCGCTAGAATGCGCGACCTTTGCGCACTCTCAGCAGGTCCCGGCGGCGTCTCTCTGACCGTCCGGTGCTCAACCCTGGAGAGTCTAAACACACGGAGCTTGGGACAATGTACGCGGTCATCGCCACAGGCGGCAAACAGTATCGGGTCGAGAAGGGCGGGGTACTGCGCATTGAAAAGCTCAGTGCGGAACCCGGCTCGACGGTTGAATTCAATGAGGTTCTGATGGTCGCTGACGGCGACGTCGTGCGCCTGGGCAAGCCGCTGCTGGCGGGTGGCAAGGTCACGGCCACGGTCGAGAAGCACGCCAAGGGCGACAAGGTCGTCATCGTGAAATTCCGGCGCCGCAAGCATTACCTGCGGCAGAAGACTCATCGACAGCACTTCACCCAGGTGCGGGTCACCGAGATCAGCGCACCCTAGAGCTTAGGAGCAGACAAATGGCACACAAAAAGGCAGGCGGAAGTACTCGCAACGGCCGCGATTCCCACAGCAAGCGCCTGGGCGTCAAGCGCTTTGGCGGGGAGCAGGTACTGTCGGGCAATATCATCATTCGCCAGCGCGGCACCAAAGTGCGCGCGGGCGACAATGTCGGCATCGGCACCGATCACACGTTGTTCGCGACGGCCCCCGGCCGCGTCGACTTTCACGTCAAGGGCGCCGATCAGCGCCTGTACGTACGCGTGCTGACGGATGCGCCGCCGTCGCCATCGACCAAGGTGAACTGAACTGTCGCGATCATGCCGGCAGGCGACTTTTGCAGAGGAAACCCCGGCCAGCCCGGGGTTTTTCTTTCATGAAATTCGTCGATGAAGCCATTCTCAAAGTGCAGGCCGGCAATGGCGGCCGCGGCTCGGTAAGCTTTCGCCGGGAAAAATCCATTCCCTTCGGCGGCCCCGACGGCGGCGATGGCGGCCTGGGCGGCAGCGTATGGCTGCGCGCCGGCGAGGGCATCAACACGCTGGCGGATTTTCGCATCGCCCGGACTTACAAGGCCCGATCGGGCGAGGGTGGTTCCGGCAATGGCTGCACCGGTCGCGGCGGCGAGGATCTCTACATCGCGGTGCCCGTGGGCACCATAGTTGCGGACGCCGAGACCGGAGAGCAGCTGGGGGACCTGACCGCGGCGGGCGCCGAGCTCAAGGTCGCGCAGGGTGGCAAGGGCGGCTGGGGCAATACGCGCTTCAAGTCCAGCACCAACCGTGCGCCGCGCCAGTTCGGAACCGGACTGCCGGGCGAGCGGCGCACGCTCAATCTCGAGATGAAGGTCATCGCCGATGTCGGGCTGCTCGGATTGCCCAATGCCGGCAAGTCCACACTGATCCGGGCACTCTCATCGGCGCGTCCAAAGGTGGCCGATTATCCCTTCACGACGCTGTATCCGAATCTGGGCGTGGTGTATTGCGGCGAGCACCGCAGCTTCGTGATGGCCGATATTCCAGGCTTGATCGAAGGCGCGGCCGATGGCGCTGGATTGGGCATCCGTTTTCTCAAGCACCTGCAGCGCACCGGTGTGCTGCTGCACATCGTCGACATGCTGCCGCCGGACCCGGATGCCGACCCGGTCCGGGATGCGCGCTCGATCGTCGATGAGCTCAGGAAATTCGATAAAAGCCTGGCAAAAAAGCCGCGCTGGCTGGTGATCAACAAGCGCGATCTGCTGCCGGATGAAGAGGCAGAGGCACTTGCCGCCGACATCGCGCGCCGGCTGCGCTATCGCGGTCCGCGCTTCCTGATTTCAGCCGCGACCGGCCGCGGCACACGGGAACTTGCCGATGCGCTGATGCGCTTCCTCGAGCAGCGCAAGGCCAAAACCGCCACAGCGCACTAGCGCGCGCGCGCTAAGATGGTCCGATGCGCAATAGCAAGGTCCGCGCGCGTATCGCCGCCGGCAAGCTGCGGCTGCGCGTGCGCGACCTGCGCAATCTTGGCGCGCGCACGGAACAGATGCTGGCCCAGATCGGCGTGCACGATGCCACGGAGTTGCGCCGGCGCGGGGCGGTTCGCGCTTTTGCCGAACTGCGGCGAGCGGGGGTCAGTTCCTCATTGAACATGTTCTGGGCGCTGGCCGGGGCGCTCGAGCCGTGGCCGGAAGGGCGGCACTGGCGTGAAGTCGCACGCGGCGATGAGCGCCTCTCACTGCTGCTTTCGCTCGAGGACTACGAGGCCCCGCAGAGGTAACATACGCACTTCGCATGAGGCGACATTGAACAGGGAGCACACACCGTGAGTTTGTTCGGTAACAACAAAGGCGGCGATCTGAATCGCCAGTTCATTGCGCGACCCGATGCGGCCAAGGACGACATCCTCTACAAATGGCCGGACATGACCATCCGCATGCTCACGCAGGTGACCGTGCAGCCGGATGAGACCGCGCTCTTCATCAAGGAAGGCAAGGTGGCGGGCGTGGTGCCGCAGGGGCGTTCGACGCTTGATGGCAAGCTGATTCCCTTCCTCGGCGACATCGTCGACTGGGCCAGCGGCGGCAATATGTACCGCGCCGAGCTGTACTTCATCGGCACGCGGGAATTCGTCAGTCTCCCGTTCGGCGGCCCGATCGACAACATCGAAGACCCCGAGACCGGACTGGCGGTGGGACTGCGCGTGTTCGGCGAATACGCGCTCGTGGTCACCGACCCTGCCACGCTGATCACCAAGCTCGTCGGTACCCGCCAGGGCACCAATGACATGATTACCGACTGGTCGCGCGAGCAGGTGCTCAAGGCCCTGCGCACGGGGCTGGTCAAACAGCTGACCAAGCAGAAGTGGCCAGTGCTGGGACTGGCGGCACGCACCGATGAGATCGAGACCACGTTGCTGGCCGATGTGCAGGCGCCGCTGGCGCCGTATGGCATCAAGATCACACGGCTCGGCAACGTCACCATCTCGCTCAGCCCCGAGGACGAGGCGACCCTCAAAGGTCTGCGCAAGGACACGGCTTACAGTCGTCTTGCGGGTGGTTTTCGCGAATATGGCGTCGGCGCGGCACTCAAGGGCATCGGCGAGGGTGCGGCCGCCGGCGGCAACGCCGGACCCGCATCGCTCGGCATCGGCATGGGGCTGGGCGGTATCGTGGCCGGTATCGGGTCGGTGCCCAGTGCACCGCCGCCAGGGCTCGGTGGCGCTGGCGCTGGCGGTGGCGGCGCGGCGCCCGGCGGTGGCGGTGGTTCAGGTCCGGCAGCCGGTGGTGGCACCGTGATCTGCGGCTCCTGCCAGACGCCCAACGCAGCGGGCGCAAAATTCTGTTCGAACTGCGGCACGACCCTGGCGCCCCCCAAGGCGGCGCATTGCACCCAGTGCGGCAACACCATCGCGCCAAATTCCAAGTTCTGTGGCAATTGCGGTACGGCGGTGGCCTGAGGCGAGCCGCGGCATGACCCGTATCGCGACGCGTTGCGCGCTGGCGCTGTTCACGCTGTGCGAGGCCACGGCCGCGTTCGGCCGCGCCGGCGGCGGTGGCCACGGCGGTGGCGGCGGTGGTGGTCACAGCGGCGGCGGCTTTTCGGGAGGTGGCCATGGCGGCGGCGGGGGTGGCTCGATCGGCGGCGTGATCACGCTGATCATCATCGCGCTGGTCATCTGGTACATCGTCCGTCGCTTTCAGCAGCGCGGAGGTTCCGGCTCCTCGCCAGGTTCCGGGCCTGGTTCGGCCTCGCGTGAGGCCATGGGCGCAGCACTCGGCTCCGCCCTGTTAGGCGCGATCAATGCCGCGCAGGGGCGGCAGCCCGGTGCGCCGGCGGCCACCGCCGCCGTCACCGCAGCCATCGCGTCGCTGCGTGAGCGCGATCCGAACTTCGAGATGGAGAATTTCCTGCAGCGCGTGGAGATGACCTTCTATCTGGTCAAGCGCGCGATCCGCAACAATGATGTCAACGCCCTGCGCCCGTATCTGAACGATGCCCTGTTTGCGCAGATCTCGCAGAGTCTCGCGCAAGCCAAGGCGCAGCATCGGCACGAGCTGCTCGAGAGTCTCAACGTGCGAGCGGTGCACGTCATGAGTGCCGAACTCGGCGAGCAGCAGCAGAGCATGCTGGTGCATTTCGACCTGGTTTATCGCGGCAAGATGCTCGACGACACGAACCGCGTGGTGGCCGATGAAGGTGCTGACGCGCGTCACGGCGAGCAGTGGACTTTTGTGCGGGCGGCCGCGGCCAAGACCCCGGTGGCCGGTGGCGTTACGGCCTCGCGCTGCCCCGCCTGTGGCGCGGAATTGCGGCTCAACCTGGACGGCAGCTGTATGCACTGTCGCGCCAGCGTCACCAATGGCACCGTGGATTGGGTGGTTTCCTCGGTGGGCCCCGCGCCCTTCCTGGGCCACGGATTCGATCTGGCGGCGGGTGCACCGGCGCCCACGGTGGATGAGGGGCTGGCGACGCTGAAAGCCGCGGATGCCAATTTTGCGCTGGATACTTTCTGCGGCCGGGTGCGTGCCGGCTTCACGGCGTTGCAGGACGCCTGGTGCAAGCAGAACCTCGATGCGGGGCGGAATTTCTTAAGTCCCGGCGCCTATTTTGCGTGGCGCAGCCAGCTCGAGGCCATGGCGTCCGAGGGCCGGCGCAATGTCATGGAGAATCTGCAGATCCAGCGCATTCTGCCCACGCGCGTGGTGCATGGACAGGTGTTCGATGATCTGACCGTGCGCATCACGGCCAGCTGCGCCGACTACGAGGTCGATCAGACCGGGCGCGTGGTCTTTGGCGATCGCACGGCGCGACCGTTCAGCGAGGAGTGGACTTTCCAGCGCTCGGTGGGTGTCGCGACCTCGGGCAAGCCCGGCACACTCGAGAACACCTGTCCGCGCTGCGGGGCGCCGCTGCAGCTCACGGCCATCGGCGAGTGCCGCTACTGCAAGGCCGCGGTGACCAGCGGCAAATTCGATTGGGTGGTCTCGCGCATCGAGCAGGAAGATGACGAGGGCGGATCGGGGGGCGACGGGCCGGACATCGGATCCATGATTGCGCGCCAGGTGGGCGGCGCGGTCATCGGCGGTCTGCTGGGCAGTCTGCTCGCCGGCGGTTCACGCCGCGACGACAGTTAGCGCTCGACAGTTAGCGGGCGTTCGATCCCAGCGATACAGCCTTCACGCGCGCGGCCAGGCGGCTCTTGTGCCGGTTGGCCTGGTTGCGATGAATGATGCGCTTATTGACCAGCGTGTCGATCAGGGGCACGGCGGCTTTGTAGCTGGCTTGCGCCTCGGTCTTATCGCCCTTGGCGACCGAGTCGACCACTTTGCGGATGGCTGTGCGCATGCGCGAACGCAGGGTCACGTTGTGGGCGCGGTGTTTCTCCGCCTGCCGAGCCGCCTTTTCCGCCGATTTCGTATTAGCCACGCCAAGCTCCTTTGAACAGCCGCGCAGTGTGGGGAAGCCCCTGGGACTTGTCAATCTCAGGTGCCTGCGGCGGGCGCGCCGGGACGCGCAATCCGGCTATAATTCAACGCTTTGACTTCGAGGCCCATGCAGCTCATTCGACGGTTAGAAACCGCCCCTTCCCGCGATTGTGTCGTCACCATCGGCAGCTTCGATGGCCTGCATCTGGGCCATCAGGCGCTGATCGAGCGCGCTCTCCATCATGCTGCGCAGCGGCAGTTGCCCGCCATGATGGTCAGTTTTGAGCCGCTGCCGCGGGAGTACCTGCAGGCTTCCGATCCGCCGGCGCGCCTGACCAATTTTCGCGAGCGCTGGCGGCTGCTCGAGCACAGTGGACTTGAGCGGCTGTGCCTGCTGCACTTCGCCGAACCGCTGCGATCGCTGACGGCCGAGCAGTTCATGCAGCAGCTAAGCGCTGCCCGCGCGCGGGTCATCGTGATCGGTCACGACTTCCGCTTCGGCCGCCATGGAGCCGCCAATGCTCAGTGGTGCATGGAAAACGCGGCGCGCTTCGGATTGATGTTCGATGTCATCGAATCGATTCAGAGCGATGGGGAGCGCGTCAGCAGTGGCCGGGTTCGTGCCGCCGTCGCTGCCGGGGATTTTGCCACCGCGCAGCGCCTGCTGGGCCGCGCCTATTCGATGCGCGGCCGCGTGCGGCATGGCAATCAGCTCGGGCGCAAGCTCGGCTTTCCGACCGCGAATATTCCGGTCAAGCGCCGCCGCGTGCCGCTGGCGGGGGTTTACGCGGTCCGGGTGCGCGGCGCCGGCACTGTAAGCGAGCCGTGGCCCGCGGTGGCGAGCCTCGGCACTCGGCCGATGGCCGGCGGCGGCCTGCCGCTGCTCGAGGCGTGTCTGTTCGACTTTGATGGCGATCTCTACGATCGCGAACTCGAAGTGGAGTTTGTCGCGCTGCTGCGCGGCGAGAGTACGTTTGCCTTCGCTTCCATGGAGGCGATGGTGGCCCAGATGCATCGCGATGCGGCCGACGCGCGCCGCATCCTGGGCATCAGCATATGAAGGCTTAAGGTGTCGTGAGTGACTGATTACAAGCAAACCGTCAATCTGCCGCAGACCGATTTCCCGATGAAGGCGGATCTGGCGAACCGCGAGCCCAGGCAGCTGGAGAGCTGGGCCGCGCTCGATCTCTATCAGCGCATCCGCGAAGTCTCGGCCGGGCGGCCAGCGTTCGTGCTGCACGATGGGCCGCCCTACGCCAACGGTCCGTTGCATCTGGGCCACGTGGTCAACAAGGTGCTCAAGGACATCGTGGTCAAGTCGCACACCATGGACGGCTTCGATGCGCCCTACGTGCCCGGCTGGGATTGTCATGGGTTGCCGATCGAGCTGGCGGTGGAAAAGAAGCATGGCAAGCCGGGTCACAAACTCGACGCCACCGCGTTCCGGGCGGCCTGCCGCGCCTTCGCCACCTCGCAGATCGATCTGCAGCGCACCGGGTTCAAGCGGCTCGGCATCTTCGGCGATTGGGAGAATCCCTATCTGACCATGGATGCGCGTTACGAGGCGCAGCAGATCCGCGCGATCGGCAAGATCATCGCCAACGGTCACCTGTATCGCGGGGCCAAGCCCGTGCACTGGTGCCTGGACTGCCGTTCGGCGCTGGCCGAGGCGGAAGTCGAATACGAGGATCGCACCTCCACCGCCATCGATGTCGCCTTCCGCGTGGTCGATGCGGCGGATTTCGCGCGCCGTGCACGCCTCGATCAGGCAGCCGTCGGGCACCACATCTCCATCGTCATCTGGACCACCACGCCCTGGACGCTGCCCGCCAACGAAGCTGTCGCGCTGCGCGATGAATTCACTTATGTCGCCGTGCGCGTGGAGCGCGCGGGGGTCAGTGAAGTACTGGTGCTGGCGGCGGATCTGGCGCACGCCTCGCTGGAGCGCTATGGCTTGGGCGCAGGGGTCGAACTCGGCCGGTTTCCCGGTCGCGCGCTCGAAGGCCTGAAGCTCAATCATCCCTGGCTCGAACGGCAGGTGCCGGTGATCCTCGGCGAACACGTCACGCTCGAGGCTGGCACGGGTGCCGTGCACACCGCGCCGGCGCATGGCCAGGAAGACTATGTGGTGGGCCTCAGTTACCAGCTGCCGGTCGTCAATCCGGTAGGGCCGGATGGGCGCTTCGTGCCGGGCACACCGCTGGTGGCGGGGCTGCGCGTCGATGAAGCCAATGCGGTGGTTGTACAGGAACTGGAGCGTCGAGGCGTGCTGCTGAAGCAGGAGTCGCTGCGGCACAGCTACCCGCACTGCTGGCGTCACAAGACGCCGCTGATTTTTCGCGCCACCCCGCAATGGTTCATCAGCATGGACCAGAAGGGACTGCGCGCACACGCGCTCGATGACATCACGCGCGTACGCTGGACGCCGGCCTGGGGCGAGCAGCGCATCACGGCCATGATCGCCAACCGGCCCGACTGGTGCATTTCGCGCCAGCGGGTCTGGGGGTTGCCGCTGGCGCTGTTCGTGCACAAGCAGACCGCGGCGTTACATCCGCGCACGCAGGAGCTGCTGCTCGAGGTGGCCGCGCGCGTGCAGCAGCGCGGCATCGATGCCTGGTTTGAACTCGATCCCAGGGAGTTGATCGGCGCGGACGCGGCGGACTACGACAAACTCATGGACGTCATGGATGTCTGGGCCGACTCCGGGCTGTCATTCGAATGCGTGCCGGCCATGCGCTCGGATTTTCATGCGCCGGTGGATCTTTATCTGGAGGGTTCGGATCAGCACCGCGGCTGGTTCCACAGTTCGTTGCTGATGTCTGAAGCCCTGTACGCGCGCGCACCGTACCGCGGCGTGCTGACGCACGGATTCACGGTCGATGACAAAGGCCGCAAGATGTCCAAGTCCCTGGGGAACGGCATCGAGCCGCAGGACATCTGGAAAACCCTCGGCGCGGACATGCTGCGGCTGTGGGTGGCGGCGACCGACTACGCCAACGAGATGAGCCTGTCGCAGGAGATCCTGAAGCGCATGAGCGATTCCTATCGCCGCATGCGCAACACGGTGCGTTTCCTGCTCGGCAACCTGCACGATTTCGATCCGCGCGAGGCGCTGCCCGCAGAAGCGCTGGTTGCGCTGGATCGCTGGGCAATCGCGCGCACGGCGACGCTGCAGCAGGAGATCGCGCAGGCCTACCGCGACTATGCCTTCCATCTGATCTATCAGAAGGTGCATAACTTCTGCGTCGTGGATCTGGGCGGCCTTTATCTCGATATCCTGAAGGACCGCCTCTACACGTTGCCGGTCGCGAACACGGCGCGGCGCTCGGCGCAGACCGCGATGTGGCACATTGCCGAGAGCATCGTGCGTTGGCTGGCGCCGATCCTGTCCTTTACGGCCGAGGAGATGTGGCGTCACCTGCGCGGTGAGCACGCGGCCTCGGTGTTCCTCACTACCTGGCACACGCTGCCCGCGCTGCCGCCCGACAGCATCGACTGGACCGCGCTGATCGCACTGCGCACGGCGGCGGCGCGCGAACTCGAGCGACTGCGCATGTCCGGCGCGATCGGTGCGCCGCTCGATGCGGTGGTTGAGATCTGGTGCACGGCCGCGCAATTCGAGCGCGTCAGCGCGCTCGGCGAGGAATTGCGATTCTTCATGATCACCTCGCGCGCCATCGTGCATCCCCCCAGCCAGCCGCCACCGGCGGATGCCGTGGCCGCCGCGGGACTCGAGGGCGTGTGGCTGCGCGTGAGCGTTGCCGGCGATCCCAAGTGCGTGCGCTGCTGGCACCATCGGCCCGATGTCGGCCAATCGGCCGAGCATCCGGAGCTTTGCCTGCGCTGCGTCGGCAACCTGGCGCTGCCCGGCGAATCGCGTCGCTTCAGCTGACAGGCACCCATGAACAGCCTATGAACACTGCAACCCCCAACCGCGGCAGCCTGCCTTACCTGGCGCTTTCGGCCGCCGTCGTGGCGCTCGATCAACTGACCAAATTCCTGATTGAGCGGCACCTGGCCTTATTCGAGTCGGTGAGCGTGCTGCCGGTGCTCGAGATCACGCGGCTGCACAACACCGGCGCTGCCTTCAGTTTTCTGGCCGATGAGGCCGGCTGGCAGCGCTGGCTGTTCACGGCCCTCGCCATTGTCGTCAGCATCGTGCTGGCCCTGTGGCTGCGGCGCATCCCGGCATCTGCGCGCGTGCTGGCCACCGCCGTGGCGCTGATTCTGGGCGGTGCGGTCGGCAACGTGATCGACCGTGTGCGCCTGGGTCATGTCATCGACTTCATCTATGCCCACTGGGACCGGCACTATTTCCCGGCCTTTAATGTGGCTGATTCCGCCATTTGTGTCGGAGCGGGGCTGTTGCTGCTCGATACCTGGCTGTCGGGCCGCCGGGACGGGTAAGATCGCGCCATGAGAATCGTGCTTGCCAACCCCAGGGGATTCTGCGCCGGCGTGGATCGCGCCATCGACATCGTCGAGCGGGCGCTGCGCATGTTTGGCTCGCCGATCTATGTACGGCACGAGGTGGTGCACAACCGCCACGTCGTCGATGGCCTGCGCGCCAAGGGAGCCGTGTTCGTTGAGGAACTCAACGAGGTGCCGGATGGGGCCACGGTGGTGTTTTCCGCCCACGGCGTCTCGATCGCGGTCGAGCAGGAAGCAGCGCGCCGCGGGCTGCAGGTGTTCGATGCCACCTGTCCGCTGGTCACCAAAGTGCATATGGAAGTCAGCCGCTTCGCGCGCGAAGGGCGGGAAGTCATTCTGATCGGCCACGCGGGTCACCCCGAGGTCGAAGGCACGATCGGCCGTTTCGATACCCGCCACGGCGGCACCATCAAACTGCTGCAAAGTCTCGAGGATGTGGCGCGGCTCGAGGTTCGCGATCCCGAACGCCTGGCGTTCGTTACCCAGACGACCCTCTCGGTCGATGACACGGCCAACATCGTCGCGGCCCTGCGCCAGCGCTTTCCGTCGCTCGAGGCGCCGAAGCGGGAAGATATTTGCTACGCCACCCAGAATCGCCAGGATGCGGTCAAAAAGCTGCTGGCGGAGTGCGACCTGCTGATCGTGGTGGGTTCGCGCAGCAGTTCCAATTCCAACCGCCTGCGCGAACTGGCCGGGCGCAACGGCGTCACCGGCTACATGGTCGATGGACCGGACGAGCTGCAGCGCGAATGGTTTACCGGGGTATCGACCGTTGGCGTAACCGCTGGCGCCTCGGCGCCGGAGGTACTCGTGCAGCAGGTCGTCGAGCGCCTGCGCAACTGGGGTGGCCAGATGCCCTCGGAGCTCAAGGGCATCGAGGAGACCGTGGTGTTCGGCCTGCCCAAGGCGCTTCGGGCGCGCGAAGCGGTCTGACGCAACCTCGGATTATGTTCATAGCCTGCCCTGGCTGACGCCGCCCGGCGTGGCGCTATACTGTGTTCATGGGCATGGAAATTGCCAAATCCGTCTCGAGTCGCGCTGAGGTCACCTCCCGATTGTCGGCCTGCGGCATCCGGATCACCGAGCAGCGGTTGCGTATTGCCAGCATTCTGCTATCTGCGCCGCAGCACCTTTCCGCCGAGCAGATCGCGGATGCATTGCGTCACGAGGGTGCGCAGGTTTCCAAGGCCACGGTCTATAACACCCTGAACCTCTTCGCCGCGCATGGGCTGATCCGTCAGCTCAGCGTCGATGGTGACTGCGCCTGGTTCGATTCCAACATCGGTCCGCACTATCATTTCCGTGACGAGCAGACCGGGGCGTTGCACGATGTGGAGCTGCAGGATGTGCAATTCAGCCGCCTGCCGGAGCCTCCGGAAGGCATGGAAGTCTCGGGTATTGACCTGGTGATTCGTCTGCGGCGCCGAAGCGACGCCTGATTCCGCGTGCGACTGACTTAAAATGCCGGCTCGAAAGAGCCGGCGGGGGAAGCAATTTGGCTGGCGGGGAGAAGGTGCTCATTGTCGGCGGCGGCATCGGCGGGATGTCCTGCGCGATCTCACTGCGGCGGGCCGGGATCTCGGTCGACCTGGTTGAAATTGATCCGGCATGGAAGATCTATGGCGCCGGGATCACGATTACCGGCCCGACCCTGCGGGCGCTGCAGACCCTCGGTGTGCTCGATGAGATGAAGCAGCACGGGGCCACCTGGGACGGTGCCTACGTGTTCACGCAGAGCGGCCAGCTGATCGAAGAGATGCACTTCCCGCCGATTGCTCCGGACCTGCCCAACACGGGCGGGATCATGCGGCCGGAACTGCACCGGATCCTCTCCACGCGCACGCTGGCTTCGGGCGCGCACGTGCGCCTCGGAACGACCGTCGAGACGCTGGCGCAGGTGCCCGGTGGCGTCGAGGTCAAACTGACCAATGGCCATCGCGAGCACTACGGCCTGGTGATCGGAGCGGATGGCATCTATTCGAAAATGCGCGAGCGCGTCTTTCCCGAGGCCCCGCGGCCCAAGTTCACCGGCCAGGTCATCTACCGCATCGTGGCCGAGCGACCCGCCGGTTTTGATCGCACCCATTTCTACATGGGGCCGGATTCCAAGCTCGGCTTCAACCCCGTCTCGCGCACGCACATGTACATGTTCCTGCTGCAGCGATCGCCCGCCAATCCCTGGATAGCGGTTGAGGATCAGCCGCGGCGGTTATATGAAGCGATGGCGGGGTGGGGCGGCATCACGCCTGAGGTGCGGCAGACCGTCCTGACCACCAATGCCCACACCATCAATTACCGGCCGCTCGAGGCAGTGCTGCTGCCCAATCCCTGGTACCGCGGCCGCGTGGTGCTCATCGGCGATGCCGCTCACGCGACCACACCGCACCTGGCCTCCGGTGCCGGCATGGCGGTCGAGGATGGCATCGTGCTGGCCGAGGAAATTACGCGCGACGGTGATATCGATGCCGCGCTGCCGCGCTTTATGCATCGCCGGTTCGAGCGCGGCAAGCTGGTGGTCGAGAACTCGCTGCGGCTGGGCGAGTTGGAGATGACGCATGGGTCGCCGGTGGAGCATACGAGGGTGATGATGGCCGCAGTGGCGGCACTGGCGCAGCCAGCGTAGGAATGGCCGGGCGTTGCCGCCGGCCTTCGGCCTGTTAACATAGCCGCCCTCAACGCCGGGGTAGCTCAGCTGGTAGAGCAGCGCATTCGTAATGCGCGGGTCGGAGGTTCGAGTCCTCTCCCCGGCACCAATCCAGACACCAAGTTAAGTCAGGCAGCGTCCGACAGGCGCGGGTGCATGTGCCCGGTAAGCTGCAGGGGCATTGACTCGACTTTCGCAACCCCAGAGGATCGAAGATGACGACCATTGAGATGGCCCCGAATGGCATTGAGTCCGTCAAAGTGACCCCCGAGCAAGGGCAGCTGCGTGTACAAGTGCAGTTCCGCGCCCTCGGAGAAGGGGCCGCCGAGTCGATAGCGCTGGATGTCGTTCTGCCTTCCGGCGATCGATTGGTTTCAGACCTGGAGTACGAGTCTGTGACCCGAGCCATGTGGCTTCTGGATCAATACCTCGAGTGGAAGAATAAACAAACCGAAAAGGCTCGCGCTGCCGTGGATTCGTCAGAAACAACCGCATCACTTCCGCAGCCGCGGGAAAAGCATCGGAAATCACAGTAGCACTGATCCATGCTGCGATCCGCCTCACTGCTCTTGATGCTGACCGGTTGCGCCAGCATTGCTTCGGCGCAGGAGTTTCCCTTGTGGGAGCGCCTGCTCAGCCACTACAGCGGCAAGACGGACGAGACACCGGTGCCGTCAATGAAGATGGGTGCGCACATGCAGATGTCGCTCAAGGGCGATGCGGCTCCCGGTGATGCGGCGCGCGCCGCGGAAATTCTTGCTGACGCGGAATCCGTGTTGTCCCGTTACAGCGATGTTAAGACAGCTACGCGCGATGGCTATAAGCCTTTCTATCCCACTGGCCGAATGGGAGAAGAGATTCACTACACCAACTACCGCTATCGGCGTAAGGAGCAGCAGCATGTCGACTACAGCCGGCCGGGGTCCATCCTCTACAAGCGCACTGCGGAGGGCTTGAAAGCGGTCGGTGTCATGTACACAGCTCCGGCCGATGCATCGCCGCAACAATTGGATGCGATTGCTCCGCTCAGCATTGCAACCTGGCATCGACATGTGGACTTCTGCGGCGGTCCTAGAAATTTGCCCTCGAGCGAGCAGTTCGGACCGAGTGCTCGATTCGGGCCGCAAGGCGGTATTCACACCGAAGAGGCGTGCCTTGCGGCGCAGGGATTGTGGATCCCGGTGGTCTTTGGTTGGATGACTCATGTCTATCCGCACGAGCAACAACAATGGGGCGGAATGGACATGGATATGCAGGCGGGCGGGGACCAATCCGACTAGAGTGAATTGACGCGTCGCCGCATTTGAACCCCCATACTCGGCACGGTGACCCTCGAGGCCCTATTTCGTCAATTTCCCCTCGATTCCGCCAACCACGTCATGATTTTAACGCCGTGATTCCTGATATTAATTAGCCAGTAGCGGGGTCGTCCCTTATCGCCTCGCGATCTGACCGGCGGACGATGTCATACCAATTTAGCTGACCGTAGAGGCACCGTGACGAACCTGATGCACTGCATCTACGCAAGCACAGCCGAGTCGATTTTCAACGAGTCCGACATCCCGGCATTGCTGGCGCATACCCGTGCGGCCAACGCCGAGCGTCATATTACCGGGATGCTTCTGTACATCGACGGTGGCTTCTTCCAGGTTCTCGAAGGCAGCCTCGAGGCGATCGATGCGGTGTACAGCCGCATTCTCCGTGATCCTCGGCATTCGCGCATCACGTTGATTATCCGGGAACCGATCGCCGCCAGGGCCTTCGCTGAATGGACAATGGGCTTTTGCACAGTCGATGCGGGAGAAGCCGGAGAGCTCATCGGCGAGAATGATTTCTTCAAGTCGGCATCGTGCGTGACGCAATTGAATGCCGGCCGGGCGAAAAAGCTCCTCAGCGCGTTCCGCGCCGGTCGTTGGCGACAGCAGCTGACTGGAACGCACCGCGCCCTCGGTGCTTAGGTGTGAAGGGCACGCCCGGGCGCGAGTTCAACGTCAGCTTTGCGTTTCAACCGATTGTCGATATCGAATCGCGCCACGTCTTCGCCTATGAGGCGCTTGTGCGCGGACCGTCAAATGAATCCGCAGCCTCGGTGTTCGCAGCCCTCGAATCATCTCAGCTCCATGTCTTCGATCGGGCCGCGCGCATCGAGGCCATTGCGCTGGCAGCGTCACTGGGGCTGGACGCGGGCCTGTCGCTGAATTTCCTGCCGCAGGCGCTGGATACCTTGCCTGATGCCATCACTTCGACAATTGATGCGGCTCGCAAGGCTGGGCTCGCGGAACGCAAGATCTTCCTTGAAGTCACGGAAGGGGAACTGATCCGGGATCTGGTTCGATTTTCTACGACCATCAACCAATACCGGGCCAGTGGCATCCATCTCGTCATCGACGATTTCGGCGCCGGCTACTCAGGCTTGAATCTGCTCGCCGACTTTCAGCCTGATGTAATTAAAATCGACATGCACCTGGTCCGCGACATCGATGGCAACGGGCCCCGTCAGGCCATCGTACGTGCGGTCATTCAGGCGTGCGATGACCTGGGAATTGAAGTGATCGCCGAGGGGATTGAGACGGAGCCGGAATATCGATGGTTCAAGCGCGCCGGAGTCAGACTGTTCCAGGGATATCTATTCGGGAGGCCGGGATTTCAATCTCTGCCAGCACCTGTGTTCATGGGTTGAGGCGGTCAACAGTCGCCTAGGCGGGCAGATTCATGAGCGCCGCCAATCTGGGCCAATGTGGGCTGGCACGTAGCGGCTCACCCGTGGCGCCCTGCAAATACACCGCCACCGTGGAGTCGCGGTTTTTGATCGCCTTTTCGAAACGTGTTCTGCACCTCCTTCGCCCTGTCTGTCTGGCCCATTCGGAAGTGGGTGTTGCCGCTCGAGGCGAAGATGATCGGCCGCTCGCAAGGCTCGATCATCACCGGCACCAGGGTCTTGAGTCGGTCGGCCAGCGTTGCCTCCGCTCTCACCCATCGGGACTGTACCGAGTTCTTCGACCACAGGACGATGACCGCACTGGCGCCCCTCAGTGCGTTTTCAATTGCTACATCAAAAGCCTCTCCTGAGCGCAACGACGCATCCCACCAAACGGTGAAACCTTCGCGTTGAAGACTTTCGGCAAACCGTTTGGCGGTTGCCAGATCATCGTGACAGTAGGAGATGAACATTGGCCCAAAAACACCGCAACCTATTGAGCAGCCGTTAGATTTTATCAGAAACCCGGTCTCAGTACGCTCCCATGTAATCTCGCTTGCCGACAGCCAGCCCGTTGTGGCGCAAGATTGCGTAGGCAGTAGTGACATGAAACGCAAATTGCGGGAGGCCGTAGTTGGCCAGATAGGCTTGGCCGCTCAGCTTCTTTTCTTTCGGCGTACCGGCGCGCAATACGATGGCTTTGGCTTCACTGCCTTCAAATTTCGAAGCATCCAGGCGATCGATAAAGTCCAATGTCCGGGTCAATAGGGAATCCAGGTCGGCAAAACTCTTCTCGTCGCCTTCATAGGCGGGAACTTCAACAGACGCCAGGCGAGCCGAGACGCCGCGCGCAAAATCGGCGGCAATCTGTACCTGCTTCAGCAGCGGAAACATGTCCGGATACAGGCGTGCCTGCAAGAATGCGTCTGGCGCGATTGAATTGGCTGCAGCATGGGCGTCGGCTTTCGCAAGAATGGCTTTCAATGCTGTCAGCAACTGCTTAAACACCGGGACTGAATTGATATACATAGCACCGCTCATGATCGTTCCTTGCACTGCGCAACGCTGGTCCGTCGCAGGTTCATCTTGCGCTGACTTTCCTCATATCGCCAACTGCCATTCGCCGCGGTACGATCCGGACAAATGAGTTTTCGCGAGCAGATGAAGCGGCAGACCACGAGATTCAAGTGGCTGATGTGGGGCGGGATGCTGATCGCGGCGGCCATCTCCTCGACGCTGCATCACCTGAGGCCGGGCGCGCAGCTCTACGTCTGGCTGGCCGTGGCGTGGCTGGTGGTCATTGGGGTTGTGCTGTTGAGAACCCGATGCCCGCGTTGCTCTGCCCGGCTGCCATGGACGATTCAGCAAATTGCCAGGCAAAAGGAAATTGCATCGTGTCCTCAGTGCGGTCTGAGCTTCGACGAGCCATCGCTGCAACCCTCAACTCACTAGCCGCTCGACATCGCATTGACGAGCGCGGCAATCTCGATGGTTGCAAAGTTGCAATAAGTGTCGGAGACCGCGTAGGGCAGAATGATACGATTGTTGTGGCGCAAGGCGCCGCAGGAATAGACGACATTCGGCACGTAGCCCTCGCGCTCGGACAGCTCCGGCCTCAACAGCGGTTCCGAAAGGCGCCCCAGAACTTTTGATGGATCGCTCTTGTCGAGAAGCGCGGCGCCGATCGAATATCTCCGGACCGGGCCGACTCCATGCGTCAGCAGCAACCAGCCCTGGTCGAGCTCGATCGGAGAACCACAGTTGCCGATCTGCACGAATTCCCAGGGGAATTGCGGTTTAAGTAGCGCAACTCCCTCATTCCAGGAATACAGGTCATCCGAATGAATGAGGTAGAGGCTCTCGTTGTCCTGCCTTCCGATCATCGCGTACCTGCCCTTGATCTTTTTCGGAAACAGGGCCATGCCTTTGTTGCGCGCCGCGGTGCCCTTGAGCGGGGTCATTCGAAATGAGGTGAAGTCCCTGGTCTCCATCAACTCCGATCTGATGGCCTTGCCGCTGTAAGCGGTGTAGGTTGCGTAGAAGATCTTGCGACCACCCTCGCTGAATTCGACGAAGCGGGCATCTTCGATGCCATTGGATTGCGATTCGGTGATTGGGAAGATGACCCGCTCGCTCAGGTCCTCCTCGGACTTGAACATCACATCGATGCAATCCGCGGGTGCGTCCGCTTGCTGCTGCTGCAGGGTCGGGATTGACGCCAGGGCTGCGGTGGGATCGAGAGTAACTTTTCCGTCCGCCGCGATAAGACCTGTGCGGAAATTCACCGAGGATATATGGCCTTCGCCCACAGCCCGGACGCTCAGAATGAATCGCAGCGCGCGCTCCGGGACGCCGGTTTGATCCGGATGGGCGACGATGCTGGGATTGAAGAGTGCCGCCGCCTCGAAGGAATACTCATGCAGGAAGTACGCGCCAACAAGTTGTCGCTGGGTTTGGCTGAAGGAAACGTGCGGGGTAAACACATCCTCCATGTCACGGGCGCGCGCATCGAATGTAGCCAGCAGGTTGCGATGACGATCCTGGAAATTCTCCAGTACCTCGGCCAACTGACGGCCCGAAGTCTCGGGATCCAGGGCCAGTACGCGATCGACGATGTGATTTGCACGCCTTCTGTCGGTCAGGTTCAGTTCCCTGGGTTCTGTTGCCGGCTTGAAGGGGCGCAGCACCACTCTCGCAGGATTCGGACGCAACTGAATCGCTTGGCGGTTTAAGAGCATGGGCGGTAAGAGATTTCCTTGGTTTGTCAGGCGCTGACGGCCCGACTCGGTGGAAGTTTTGCGTGCTCATCGGTGAGAGCCGCAAGCTCGCGCATCTGCGCAAGACTGAGCAGATAGGATACAGCGGACTCGCCGCCCCGGTTCTCGTTGGCGCGATCAGGATGAAGTCCGTCGCGGCAGCTGCCCGTCTCCACGTCGACCAGCGGCGTGGACAGGTCGTTGCTGCCGAGAAACCATGCGAACGCCCGTGCCGCTTCGATTTTCCAGGCGTGATCGCCGTCGACCCGCCACGCGGCCACGCAGGCAGCAATCGAGGCCGCTGCCTCCAGCGGCTGCTGGTCGAAGGCACGTGGCGGGAGGCGCTTGGCACCGAAGCTTTGCGATCCCACGGGCCTGAAAATACCTGTCGCGGAGGTTTGCAGTCGCATGAGCCAGCGCAGCGAGCGCATCCCGGCGTTGACATACGACGGCGTATGGGTTGCGCATCCGGTCACGATCAGGGCCTGCGGCAGGCGGGCATTGTCATAGGCGAGACTTTCCTCGAACCACTCCCAGCCACGAGTCTCTGCCGCTGTCAGCAGGGCCACCAGCCGGTTGGCGAGCAAGCCGCGCAATCGGTTGGCGGCGTAGTCTTCCGCCACGGAGACGCAATAAGCATCCAGTCCAAGCAGCGCAAAGCTCCATGCCCGCGGCGAGCTAAAGCCTTCCACGGCCGGCAACGCTTCGACGAACAATGCCACCGCCCAACGACGCAGCGAGGAGGAGCGACCTTTGTGCGCGCACTCGCCCAGGGCCCAGAGCGCCCGGCCATGACTGTCCTCCGAACCCAGATCCTCGAGCCAGCGTCGATCGAAACTGAGGAAATTGCGAAAGCGCCTCCGGTCGATATTCCAGGCGTGCTGGATGAAGGCAGCAAATCGGCTCGTCAATGAATCGGAGAGCTGATGATCGCCGAGCTTGTTGAGGTAACAGGCCAGCAGCAGCGCGCGGGCATTGTCGTCGGTGCAATAACCGTGCGAGCGATCGGGCACGCAGTGAAGCGCGTGCTGCAACAGCCCCGTGTCATCGCATAGGGTCAGAAAATGTGCCACTCGCGTCGGCGGCAGGGCTTGGCGATCGAGTGACGGCACAACCGCAGCAGATCGAGCGATCAGCCGGGGTCTATGGCTGTGCCGAACGCCCTCAAAACTTGCCAGATAACGCTGCGCGATGCGCGGCCATGTCATCGATCGGCCACTCGCATAGACGCGACGGCGCATGGCGGAGCGCCTGGCATCGTCGGTGAGCAAGCTCGCAATCTCCTCACCGATTGCCGTCGAATCACCAAAGGGCACGAGGATCCCACAATCGTTAGCCAGCAATTCACGCGCATGCCAATAAGGTGTGGAGACGATGGCCTTGCCCAATCCAAAGCTGTACGCGAGCGTGCCCGATGTCATCTGCGCCTCGTTCAGATAGGGCGTGGCGTAGACATCGCACATCGAGATGAAACCAATCAGCGTCGCCTGGTCAACGAACCGATCGAGAAATACGACGTGGTCCTCGATTCCAAGCGCTCGTACGCGCGCCACCAGCTCTTCCCGATAGGCCTCGCCCTGATCGCGCACCAGGTTTGGATGAGTGGCTCCGAGTACGACATAGACCGCATCGGCTCGCCTTTTGAGGATCGCGGGCATCGCATCGATCATCACTTCGATGCCCTTGCTGCGGGATAACAGTCCAAAGGTCAGGATGACGGATCGTCCGGCGAAGCCGAAGGCTGCCTTTGCCTCGTCCGGTTCAATGAATGCAACGTCTGGAGTTCCGTGCGGAATGACCTCGATCTTTTCCGGGGCAACGCCATAAACACTGCGGAGCAGTTCGCTGCCTTTCTCGGCCATGACGATGACTTTCGAGGAGACAGCGATGACCTGGTCGAGCACCCCGTGCTGTGCGGGGGTCGGCCGTGAGAGCACGGTATGCAGCGTTGTGACGATCGGCATGCTCAGCCGCGCCAGCAGCGCTGTTATATGGCTGCCCGCTTCGCCGCCGAATATGCCGAATTCATGCTGTAGCGAAACCACTTCGTATGCGCCCGCGTTGAGGAAGTCGGCGGCACGCTCGTAGTCAGTCAGCTTGGCGTCGTTGACCTGGATGCGAACGCTTGGAGGATAATCGTAGCTGTGCTCATGATCGGTCATCGCCACGATGCAGGTATCGGTGGCGGGTGATGACTTTGCGACAGCCTGCTGCAGGTCGGTGGTGAATGTCGCGATTCCACAGCGGCGCGGCAGCGAATTGCCGATAAACGCCAGCCTTTCCGGCAACGTCACGCTGTCGATTGGGTCAGGGCGCGCAAGCGCACGACAAATTCGCTGCCTTGTCCAAGCCCGGCACTCAGCGCAGTCACGCTGCCTTCGTGCATTTCCACCAGCTTTCGTACCAGGGCGAGACCCACGCCCACCCCGGATCTGGGCCGCGCCGATGTGGCAGGTACCTGGGTGAAAAGCTCGAACACATGAGCCAGCATGTGGGCGGCGATGCCTATTCCGGAGTCTTTGATCCGCACCACCGCATAACCCTCCAGCGCCAACAGGGACAAGGCAATCTGCCCACCCTCATCGGTATATTTCGATGCATTGGTCAGCAGATTCACGAATACCTGCTCCAGCCTGTTCGGGTCCGCGAGAACCCATACGCTCGAGCGGGGCCACGCTGCCGTTAATAGCTGGCCACGCCGGCTGATGTCGGATTGAACGGTCTCCATCGCACGGATCAGCACGGTGATCAGATCGATGCGCGCGTGCTGGAGCTGCAGCTGGCCGCGGGCAATCCCGCCCACATCCAGGAGTCCAGCGGCAAGCAGCGACATCTGTCTTACCTGTCGGTCGATGAGCTCATGCATTCCACCCTGTACGGTCGCATCGGCTCCCCGGGGACTGCGCAGTATCGCGATGGCGTTCTGGATGGCCGCCAGGGGGCTGCGCAATTCATGCGAGAGCACGGCGAGAAATTCATCCTTGCGTCGGTCCGCAAGGACGAGCTCATGGTTTTCCACCGCGAGCACGCTTGATGGACTACTGCGCGGCGCGGTGACGGGCTCCGCGTGTAGTCCCGTCATCCATGAGCGCGCACCCGAGTGAGCTGTCAAGTCCAATTGATCTGCCTGCATCGTAAGTGTTCCAGTCTCCATGCTGTCGGCAGGAGACTACTGCAGCATTTGAGCGCGCCTCTGTGCGCCAGCGGACACAAGGATCAATTCTATGCGCTGGCTGTGACGCAGCCGCCATACCGCGCGCGCGGTTGCGCACAGGGCGTGCTGGGTACGCCAGCGCACAGACCTGCTGTTGCCGTTCTGGAACACTCGGCCGTTAATCGAGGCGCGACTCAGGTCGAGCAGCGTCGACGTGCGCTTAGGAGAAGCCAAAATGACATGGATATGTGAGATCACCCGTCGCTTGCGTAGAGAGTCGGCGATCCTGGCAGGCCTGGGGAGCATGCTGTTGCTAGCTGCCTGCGCCTCCACCCCGCCACCGCCCACTCTGGAGTTGAGTTCTGCCAAGCAGGCCATCGCTGCGGCAGACCAGACACGCGTGGCCGATGCGTCCTCCCCGGAACTCAGTGAGGCGCGCGACAAGCTCGCGGCTGCCCAAACGGCTGTGCAGGACAAGCACATGGTGGAGGCCCAGCGCCTGGCGGTTGAATCACGTGTCGATGCGGAACTGGCGAGTGCCCGAATTGCCTCGTCCAAGGAACAGGCCGTCAATCACGAGATGATCAAGAGCACCGACACGCTATCGCAGGAAATGCAGCGCAATTCAGGAGCCAAGCAATGAACACCCCAGTATCGAGCCGCCAGGCTCTGATCGTTGCTGCGTTCGCCACAGTGCTGCTGAGCGCTTGCGCCAGCGCCCCCGTCGAGTCTGATAAGGCGCGCAGCCTGCGTGCCGAATTGACGCAGCTGCAGTCCGATCCGGAGTTGGGCAGCCGGGCACCCCTGGCGATGGAACAGGCCAATGTCGCGGTCACGGCGGCTGAGAAGCCGCAGGAAGACCCGGCCGTGGCGACCCATCTTGAATTCATGGCGGAGCGGAAGATCTCGATCGCTCGCGCCGACGCGGAAAGCAAGTTGGCGATCGATCAGCGCAAGGGACTCGCCGAGCAGCGCGAAGCCATGCGACTGCAGTCGCGCACCGATGAAGCCGATAGCGCCAATCGCCGCGCCGATATGGCTCAGGGCCGCGCCGACATGGCACAGGCAAACGCCGATGATCAGGCGCGCCAGGCCGAGGCGGCGCGCGTCGCCGCCGCGGATGCCAAGCGCGAGGCCGATGATCTGCAAAGGCAGATCGATGACATGCAGGCCAAGGTCACGGACCGTGGCCTGGTGCTCACGCTCGGCGATGTACTGTTTGCGAGCGGCACTGCGGAGCTGAACACAGGTGGCAGCAATAACCTCGGCAAGCTGGCAGCCTTTCTCAACAAGTATCCGGACCGCACCGCATTGATCGAGGGGCACACCGACAATATTGGCGGCGAAGACTACAATCTTGGTCTCTCGCAGCGACGTGCCGACTCGGTAAAATCCTACCTGGTCAATCAGGGGATCGGTTCAGGCCGACTGAGCGCATCGGGCAAGGGTAAGGGATCGCCGATTGCCGATAACAGTTCTGCGACCGGGCGCCAGCAAAACCGCCGCGTCGAAGTGATCATCGAGAACAATAGGGTGAGCGCCAGGTAACGCCGGCAAATTGGGACGGAGCGCTTGTCGAGCCCCGTCCCATGTCAGCGAATTCGCCCAAGCTACGGTCGTTGGCGGCGCAGCACGCTGTCTAAGTGCGAAACCGTACACAGCCTCAGTGCGCGCGTGTACAGTGGTCGGATGGCAACTGGCAAGCGGACCCGTGTTCAGAAGGCGTCGGCAGCCGCGAGCCGCAGCAATGGAGCCACGCCACGCCATAGCCCGCGCCAGAACCATCTGCTCGCGGCGTTGCCAGTCAGCGATTACGAGCGCATCGCAGCACGATTGGAACTGGTGCAGCTGAAGCTTGCTGAAGTTCTCTACGAGCCCGACGTCCCGCTGCGATACGTCTATTTTCCGACCACCGCTATCGTGTCGTTGCTGTACGTCATGGAAGATGGGGCATCTGCTGAAATAGCAATCGTCGGTAATGAGGGCATCCTCGGCATCGCCTTGTTTATGGGCGGCGAGACCACCCCCAGTCGTGCGGTCGTCCAAAGCGCCGGGCACGGGTACCGTCTGAAGGCCCAGTTCCTGAAAGAGGAGTTCGAGAGATTCGGGCCGTTCCTGCACTTGTTGCTACGTTATACCCAGGCGCTGATCACGCAGATGGCGCAAACCGCCGTTTGCAATCGACATCATTCTGTCGATCAGCAACTTTGCCGCTGGCTGCTGTTGAGCCTGGATCGCCTGGCGACGAGCGAGCTGTCCATGACGCAGGAGCTGATCGCGAACATGCTCGGCGTGCGCCGCGAGGGCGTCACGGAGGCAGCCGGGAAGCTGCAACTGGCCGGTCTGATTCACTACCGCCGGGGAAAGATCACCGTACTCGATCGGCGGCGCCTGGAGAGCCGGTCATGCGAGTGCTATCAAGTCGTTAAGACGGAATTCGACCGCCTGCTGCCATACGTCGCCTCTTAGATCCGGGCATTTGCGCCACGCCAATGTGCGCTGGCGTCCAGACATTTTGCCCGCGCGGCCGTAACGTTGCTGACCTAAGACTTTCGAGCCGCGTTTTGACGTTACCCCGAGTCGCCGAGAATCGCTTGCTGGCGGCGCTGCCGATCTCCGACCGGCGGCGCATCGTGAGCGGCTGCGAGGTGGTCGAACTCGGGCTTGCCGAGCTGCTCTATTCTCCCTGGGAGCCTCTGGACTTCATCTATTTTCCGACCAGCAGCTTCATCTCATTGATCATGCCAACCGGGGGTTCCGCCGCATTCGAAGTGGGGCTTGTGGGAAACGAGGGCATGCTGGGGACTGCCCTTGCGCTCAACACCGACATGTCCGGAGAGCGAGCGACAGTCGATGGTGCGGGCTCCGCGCTGCGAATGAACGCCGCAGCCTTGCACCGCGAACTCAGGCGCGAGGGCGCCTTGCGAGGCGAGATCAATCGCTACGTCAACGTTCGCATGGGACAACTCGCCCAGGCGGCAATCTGTGCCCAGTTCCATCTGCTGGAGGCGCGTGTGGCGTGTCGGTTGCTGATGATCCAGGATCGCGCCGGGGCAAACGCCTTTAATATTACCCAGGAAGTCCTCGCCTCGAAGCTGGGCGTGCGCCGAGCCGGCATCACCCAGGCGGCCAGTCTGTTGAAGCGACGTCGTCTGATCCGGTATAGCCGCGGTGTCATCACGGTCCTGGACCGGCGCGGACTAATGGCCGCCGCATGCGGTTGTTACCAGTCGGATCGGGATTTCCACGATCGCATCTCCGAGACGCGCCGCGTGCGCGTCAGCTGAGGGCTTCGAATCCTGCCTGAAGGGACTGCGGACTTTCGCTGCGCTGTCAGTCGAGCACTGGCTGCGGCGCAGGGGTATCTATAGCAGCATCTTTAGCGACGCATTCCGCTTAATTGCCGGGAAAACAATGCCATACACGCTCTATACGGCCGCGACGCCAAACGGCTGGAAGGTTTCCATTGCGCTGGAAGAGATGGGGCTGCCCTACGAAGTTCGGGTTATCGACTTTGCCTCCAACGAGCAGAAGGCTGACTGGTACCTGAGAATCAACCCCAACGGTCGCATCCCAGCGCTGGTCGATGATGGCTACGCGCTGTTCGAATCCGGCGCCATCCTGATCTACCTTGCCGAAAAGACCGGGAAGTTCCTGCCCAAGGATCCCCAGGGCCGCAGCGTCGTGCTGCAATGGCTGATGTTCCAGATGTCGGCCATCGGCCCGATGATGGGGCAGGCAAACGTGTTTCTGCGTTACTTTCCCGAAAAGATACCGGCTGCCATCGATCGTTATCAGCGGGAAGTCACACGCCTGTTTGGTGTCCTGGACCTCCAGCTCGCAACACACGAATACATCGCCGGCGAGTACTCGATCGCCGACATGGCATTGTGGCCCTGGGTGTCGGGCTACGAATGGTCGGGTGTCGCCATAGACGGCTTTCCCCATCTGCAGCAATGGCTGGAGCGCGTCGGCGCCAGGCCCGCCGTGCAGGCCGGTCGCGATGTGCCGATCAAACGGGACCGGGCGGCGGAAATAGAGGCCGCCAAGAAGACCGGACCGAAGATGCTGGCCTGAGCCGCGCATTGGTATGAGCGAGTTCCAGGGGCGGCACATGCTGATCACCGGCGCCTCCACCGGCATCGGATTGGCGGCGGCGACGCTGCTTGCGCGCCGCGGTGCGAAAGTCTTCCTGATCGCACGTACCGAGGCGAAGCTCGCCGAGGCGGCGCGCTCCATCCTGGCCGAAGGTGGCACAGCGGCTTATGGGGCGGCGGATGTGTCCGATCGCGACGCGCTGCGCGCCGCGATTGAACGCGCGGAGAGTACCTTCGGTCCAATCGACGGGCTGTTTGCCAATGCCGCCTGCGGCGGCCGGTTCGCGCCGCTGGGATCCTATGATGACGACATTTTCGAGGCGGTCATCCGCACCAATCTCAGCAGCGTTTACTGGGCGATCAAGCGCGTCCTTCCCGCAATGATCGAGCGGCGGCGCGGCAGCATCGTCGTGACAGGAAGTCTTGCCAGCGAGCGGGGCATGGCCAATAACGCCGCCTACGTGGCCTCCAAACACGGCGTGTTGGGCCTCGCGCGAGCTGCGGCAAGCGAAGCCGCACCACATCAGGTGCGCGTCAACTGCGTGCTGCCTGGCCTCATCGAAACGCCGATGCTGCTGCAGCTGGATCCTGAGGCCCCGCCACAGGTTATCCGCGACATGCTGGGAAAGGGGGTACCCATGGGGCACATCGGTACCGCCGAAGAACTGGCAGAAACGGCCTGTTTTCTGTTGTCTGATCGCGCCAGCCACATTACAGCGCAAGCCATCGCCGTGGATGGCGGAATCCTCGGCACTCACTCCCCCCGATAGGACAGCCATGGCCCTCAAGTACTACCACGCCGAGCCGCTCGCGAATTCACTCAAGTCGATGGCGCCGCTGTTCGAGAAGCAGCTCCCCTTCGAGAGTGTGTATGTCGATCTGCACAAGTTTGAACAGCATTCGGACTGGTTCGTGGCCATCAACCCCGAAGGACAGGTGCCGGTGCTCGATCATGACGGCAGCATCATCACTCACACCACGGTCATCAACGAGTATCTGGAAGATGTCTTCCCTGACATACCACTGCGTCCACGCGATCCCGTGAATGCCGCGCGCATGCGATATTGGAACAAGTTCGTCGACGAGCACGTCATGAACTATGTCTCGATGCACGGCTGGCACCGCATGGTCGGCATCATCGCGCGCAAGATTGAATCCGGCGAATTCGAAAAGCTGATGGAGCGCATACCGTTGCCCGATCAGCGCAAAAAGTGGATGACCGCCCGCTCGGGTTTCAGCGAGGCCGATCTTGCCCAGGCCACCGACAAGATCATCTACGCGGTCGACAAGGTGGAAAAGCAGCTTGCCAAAAACGCGTGGCTCGCCGGCAACGCCTTCACGCTGGCCGACATCAACTTCTATTCCATGTGCGGCATGATGGTGGAGCGGATGTTTCCGGAATTGGAAATTGCCAAGCGCTGCCCGCGGCTGGTCGATTGGCGGGAGCGCGTTACTGCCCGCCCCGCGATGGCCAAGGCCCTGTCCCAGGAAGACCGCACTGCGCCGGGGCTGCGTACCTGGTCGGGCCACGACCGGTAAACCTCCGACCACCGCTAGCGACAGCGCGCAGGTGACGCCAATCAATCGGCGAAGAAATTCAGTTCCAGCAGTACGCCGTTGGGATCCTGGGTGAATACCTGCCGCAGACCGATGGCTTGCACAAGGTTGAGGCGGTAGTCCAGGCCCCGGGCGTTGAGCCGCCCGATGGTATCGTCATAGCCGCGACAGTTGAGCGCGACGTGATGTAACGCCCCGGTTGGGCCGGGTGTGACATCGCGTTCGTAAGCTCGCGGACAATCGAGGCTGTTGATATGGACGATGGCCCGGCCGGCCGCGTCGTACATCCACTGGGCGTTATCCGGCGTCAGCGGCGGCGGCGGGTTGCGTCTTTCCAGGTCGAATAGCTCGACATAGAAACGCGTCGTTCCCTGCAGGTCGGCCGTGATGATATTGATGTGGTCGAGCGCGTTGACAGGCATGGCTTAGGATGCCTTCAATCCCAATCGCTGTCGCCGATAACTCTCTCGCCGGGTTTTTTCGAACCCGGTCCGCTGGTCGAATCCGGGATCCTGCGGATAGTCGCGGAAGTCCGCTAGAATTTCGTCGAATAGCTCCTGCAATTCCTCCTTGAACTCCGGGTGCGTGAAGATGTGGTATCGATCCTCGCGCATCGCCTCAATGACGCGCGCCGCAATCACATCCGGTTCCATTCCGAACTCATGGATATCCGCCAGGCGCTGGACATTGTTGCGATCGACCGGCCTGGCGTCCGCCTTGAGGCGGTCGGGACGAATGTCGTCGCTGGCATAAATATAGGATTTGACCAGTCCGGGGCAGAGCACGGAGACGCCGATGCCGTGCGGCGCAAGGCTGGCGCGCAGCGATCCGGACATGCCGTGCACGGCAAATTTGGTGGTGTTATAGATTCCGGGCGCTCCGGCTGCGAGGAGGGCGGCCATCGAGGCGGTGTTGACGACGTAGCCGCCCTTGCCGGCGGCAATCATACGGGGCACGAAAGTCTTTACCCCGTTGATCGGCCCGTGCAGGTTGACACCCATGACCCAGTCCCAGTCATCGTAGCTCGAGTCCTGGATGGTCTGGAACAGATTGACGCCGGCGTTGTTGAACAACAGGCTGACGGTTCCGAATCTCGCCTCGACCTCATCCGCGGCACGCGCCATGGCGTTGCGCGAGGCGACGTCCACTTCCACTCCCATCAGCAGCGGATTGTTCAGAGTGCCTAACGCGCGGTCGATGGCGTCTTTGCGAATGTCCGCAAGCGCCACCTTGCAGCCTTGCGCCAGCAGTGCGCGCACCAGGCCGATGCCGATCCCATGGGCGCCGCCGGTGACGAAGGCCGTGCGGCCTGCAAAGTCCTTCATGACTTCAATCCTTTCTGTCGCGCCTGTTCGGCGGCGTGGATGGGGTTGCGAAACAGCACACCGAAAGTGCGCTTGTATTCTTCGTTCTCGGGCAGATCCGGCACCGCGGCGAGAATCGCCTGCACCCGGTCTTCCAGGCCCGGGCGGAATTCGCTGTGGGTCATGATATAGAGCTCGTCGTTGAGGATGCCTCGCAGCACGCGTTCGCCGACTTGCTCTTTGGTCTGGTAGAGGTGAAAGAACTGCTGACCCTGCGCGCGGCGTTTGTCGGACTCTCCATAGCCGGTTTCCGCAAGATTGTCGGGTCGGGTCTTGCCGGCCTCGGCAATATTCGACTGCACGGCGCCCGGGCAAAACGCCGAACAGACGATGCCCTGCGGCTCGAGTTCCGCCCGCATGCATTCCATCATCGAGACGATGGCACCCTTGGAAGTACCGTAAATAGTCGCGCCGGGATGCGGCAACAGCCCCGACATGGATGCGGTGCTGACGATATGCCCGCCTTCGCCGTGCTTCTGGATGCGCGGCAATATGGTGACGATGCCGTTTATCGTGCCGCCGAGGTTGACGCCCATCACCCAATCCCAATCGGCATAGGTGGCCAGAATGGTGGGGCCAACCACGGCCACTCCGGCGTTGTTGCAAAGAATATGCAGCTTACCGAAGCGCGCCTCCGCGGCATCGGCCGCGCGCGCATAGTCGACCCGATTGGTGATGTCGAGTTTGATCGCGAGGATGCGATCCGCCGAGCCCAGCTCCGCCTGCGCGGCCTGCAGATGATCGTCCCGAATATCGGCAATGACGACGCGCATGCCGGCGCCGAGCAATGCCTTGGCAATGCCGAGCCCGATGCCGCTGGCACCGCCGGTCACGAACGCAGTCTTGCCGTCAAGATTCTTCATGGAGTCTTAACCCTCATGCCAGCGGATGGCCGGACAAAAGGCTGGACAAGCCGCGGCAATTGCGATTTTATCTAACGTACAACAAAGCCTAGCAGAGCAACGGGGGATTGAATCAACTATGAGTGCAACCGTGCCTGCGCTCGAGCCCCAACCTGGTCGCCAGCCGTGGCCCTCCAGCAGAGCCGCTTATTACGGGCTTGCCGTGATCATCCTCGCAACCATGCTGAACTTTTTCGACGCGCAGGTGTTCGGCATGATGTCGCAGCGGATCAAAGTGGATCTGCACCTGACCGATGAGGAATTGGGGTTCCTGATCGGTCCAGCCAACGTCATCTTTTATGTAGTGGTCGGCATCCCGATGGCGCGGCTGGTGGATGTGTATTCACGCAAGATCGTACTGGCTTGCGGCATCGCTGCCATCGGCGGCATCACCGCGCTCGGCGGTCTGGCGCAGAGTTTCACGCAGTTGTTTGCGAGCCGCATGCTGGTAGGTGCCGGCGGTTCGGCGCATGCACCGGGCGCGTATTCGATGCTGTCCGACTACTTTCCGCCCGAGCGGCTGCCGCGCGCGATCGGGTTTCTACAGCTTGGCTTCATAGGGGGCAGCGCGCTCGGCATTTTCCTGGGCGGACACCTCATCAGTGCAGCTGCCGCGTGGCCGGTCAGCCAGTTGATGGGACTGACCATGCATGGCTGGCAGTGGATCCTGATGTTGGTCGGGGCGCCAGGGCTGCTGATCAGTGTCCTGCTGTTGTTGGCAAAGGAGCCTCCGCGGCGCGGGGCCACGGGGCCTGCCAGGTCATTACCCGTATCGGAAGTCCTGCATGAGATCTGGGCGCGTAAGGGCATTTATCTGCCGCTATTCATCGGCCTGGCCTTCAGTGCCACCCAGGCGATCGGCATGCAGCCGTGGCGCGCGCCGTTTCTGATCCGCACCTACGGCTGGAGCGAAGCGCGCATCGGCAATTGGTTCGGCGCCATATTCCTGATCTCATCGCTGCTGGGTGCGGCGTTCGGCACGGTGCTGGTGGAGTGGCTCGGAAAACGCTACAAAGACGCGCATGTACGTGCGGCGACCATCCTGTTTGCAGTGGCAGCGCCCTTCGAGATCATCGCCCCGCTGATGCCGACGGGGGAACTTTCGCTGCTGTGCATCGGTGTGGCGGGCCTGTGCGGAATGGCCTCCGCGGTGCCGCAGAATTCAGCGATCCAGCGCATTACGCCCAACCGGATGCGGGGACAGATCACCGCCATCTATCTTTTCATGTTCATTGTGTTCGGTGCGCTCGGCAGCCAGCTGATCGGGTCCATCACGCAGCGTGTGTTTCATTCCGACGCGGATCTGTGGAAGACCATCGTGCTGACGGCCTCGGTACTCATGCCGCTGGCCGCTTTTGCGATCTCGCGGGGGATCAAGCCCTACGGCCGGGAGGTCGTACGACTCGAGGCCATCGAGGCCCAGGAGGCACGCACGGGGTAAGAGGCACTAAGCGCTGGCCCGCAGTCCGATGTCGCCGGCGTCCGCCCAGTTGCCGTGCAATCCAAAGCGCATGCGGAAGGGTATTTTGATCGACGCGATCGGGCCCTTGGCAATCTGCAGTGCTTCGAAAATCAGCAGTTCGCTGCTGTGCTCTTCGAGCCGGTTGCAGATCTGAACCACCCAGCCATCGCCCTCGGGCGCACGCCGGTGGCGCGGAATGAAGCAGGCTTCCTGCAGGCTAGAGACCGGCCCGCACCACCAGTGCTGCTCCTCGCCGGTCGCGAGGTCTTTGTGGAACAGGCAGTTCATGAGCAGGCCCCCGGCACTGCCGCCGCGCAGTTCGACCGGACGGCGCATGTCCATCTCGAGTAGCCAGCCGTGCCGATGGCGCAGACCCGCGAACCGATCATCCATGCGCGGAAACTCCGCGGCCGTCTCGGTCAGACGCTCGACACTCTTGAATGCTTCGGAGCTGGAACCCAGATCGACCGTCCAGCGCGTGAGATGACTCATGGCCTCCTGGCCGTTGAAGGGTGCGCCATGCACGTCGGGGAAGAACGGGAACATGTTGTTCTTGGCTTCCGGCGTGTCGAAGTGGATGGTTTTGCCTTCCTGAAAGGCATTCAGCACGTGGCTGGCGAAGCAATTGTCCCGCTTGAACCAGCGGATATCCTCGGCACGCGCGCCCTCGCGCCGCGGCAGAACGCCCAGATACACGGGCAAGGTGGTGTCGAAACCAAAATGCGGCAGGCCTTTGCGCAAGCGCTCCCAGCTGCCGATCGAGGGCACGATGTGGAACAGGGCGTAGTCTTCGGTGATCGCCCAGTCATGCATCATGCAGTAGTAGGGCGCCTTGAACCAAAGCTCGCGGATCAGCTCTCCCTGGGGCGTTACTTCGTAAAAGGTAACATCGTCTGTGCACAGCCCCGACGCTGCATACCCGAACGCCATCATGTTCCCGGTCCTGGGGTCCAGCTTGGGATGGGCCGTAAACGTTCGGCCAGTCATCTTGCCGTTGAACCAGGTGTAGCCCTCCGTCTGCATCGTGACGGGATCCATGACCAGCGCCGGCGAGTCTTCTTTGAGCGCATACAGCTTGCCGCCGTGGATCCAGGCGTTGGTATTGGCCGTGCCGCGGATCCTGTCCTTGACGGCATCGTCATCGGTCAGTGGATTGCGATAAGCCCCGAATAGGGCTTTGCCGGCGGCGTGCTCGAGCTTCCACTTATCGGTGTGCGCCCAGCGCTGCCGGAAATCGCACTGACCATCATGAAAGTGGAAGCGCGTGATCATCCCATCGCCGTTGAACGAGATGTCATCACCGAGCCGCGGGGGGAATTGCGGATCCGGCTGCACACGATAGAAGGCACCGTCGAGTTCCGGGGGGATCGTGCCCTCGTGCACCAGGTCAAAAACATCGGCCTCGATGCGTGATGGGGTGTTGAAGCCGGTGAAACTGGGCGATTGAGGGAAGTGGGCCATGTCGCTGATCTCCACACGCGGCCTTGAGTTTGCTCAGGCAATTATATCAAGCTTACGCGACACGCCACGTCGTGGCCGTCGGCTGCCCCGCGCAGAGGTAGTAGGTCTATGAATTCATCGCACTGGAATTCAGCCGCGCCCGTGACGCGGGCGCCGATCGCCTATGTTGGTCGCAGCGTCGCGCGACCGCGTTATTACGCCAACGATCACAGTCGCGATGAGGTGCCGGTCGCGCCGGTTGAGATGGATATCATCGATGCCAGGGCTAGCCGCACCACGCTCGATGAGGCTGGATTCACGCTGCTGCCGCATCGAAGCGCGGTTGCAGACTTCACCGATCGCGCGGCGGTCGAAGCGGTTCATCGCCGCGAAATCGTCGAACTGGTAACAGCGCTGTGCGGCGCCGATCTGGTGCTGGTCAACAGTCCCGGTGTGCTTCGTTTCAGCGAGAAATCAGCCAAATCCGGCGCGCTGGACAATTCCCGGCCGGCGCGGTTTGCGCATGTCGATATCAGCGATGCCACCGCTGTGGCGTTTGCGCACCGTGCCGCGCCCCCAGGGCGCCGGCTCGCACGCTTTGCGCATTTCAACGTCTGGCGCGCCATCTCGAGCCCGCCGCAGGACGTGCCGCTGGCCGTCTGCGATGCGCGCAGTGTCTCGGCGCACGATCTGATTCTGGCCGATGCCGTATTCGATACGCCGGGCAAACCGGAATGGTCGTTTGAGGGCCTGGTGCTGGCGCACAGCCCGTCGCATCGCTGGCATTGGTTCTCCGATATGGGGCGTGAGGAGGCGCTGGTCTTCAAGACTCACGACAGCGATCCCGCACGCGCGCATTGCGTGCCGCACGTCGCTTTCGATGATCCGAATTGCAGTCCCGATGCGCCGCCGCGCGCCAGTATCGAGATGCGCGCCATCGCGCAGTGGTTTGACTGACGCCAGCTTGCCAGAGCGCCGGCGCAGGCGCATGATATTATTAACAATTGTTAGCATCAGCGGAGGCCCATGGACGGCTTTCCGGTCACCCCCGAATATTCCGGCCTCAATGCGCCGCTTGGCCAGGAATACGAACTGCCCGATCTGACAGTCGAGGGCCGCATTCCGGCCGATGTCGAGGGAACCTTTTTTCGCGCCGTGCCGGATCCTGCCTTTCCGCCCTTCATCGAGGATGACGGCGCGGTGCTGTCAGGCGATGGCATGATTTCCGCGGTTCGATTCGCGGGTGGCAAGGTCCACTTTGCAATCCGCTACGTGCAGACGGCGCGCCATGCGGCCGAGGTGGCGGCCGGGCGGGCACTGTTTGGCAAATATCGCAATCCCTTTACTGACCGCCCCGCAGCCGTGGGTCTGGATCGGACCGTCTCGAATACGACCCCGGTCTGGCATGCGGGTCGATTGCTGATGACCAAGGAGGACGGACGCCCCTATCGCGTCGATCCACACACGCTTGCGACCTTAGGCAGCCATGACTTCGACGGCCAACTCAAATCGCAAACCGTGACGGCGCATGTGCGCATCGATCCGGACTCGGGCGAGATGTTCTTCTACGGCTACGAGGCCGATGGGCTGGCTTCCACCAAGGTTGCCTACTGCATCGCCGACCGCAATGGCCGCCTGAGGCGCGAACAATGGTTCGATGCGCCGTACTGCGCGATGATGCATGACTTCGCGATCACGCAGAATCATGCGCTGTTTCCCGTCTATCCCACGACCTGCGATGCGGCGCGCGTCGCCGCGGGCGGCGATCATTGGGTGCACGAACTGGAGCGCGACAGCTGGCTGGGCGTCATGCCGCGCTATGGCTCGGTGTCGCAGATGCGCTGGTTTCGAGGCCCCAAGGGCGTGTCCTGCTATCACATGATGAACGCCTTCGAGGATGCGCAGGGACGCATCCATCTCGATCAGTGCCTGTCGAATGTGAACGCCTTTCCATTCATCCAGCGCGCGTCCGGCCTGAATCCGCCGCCAGAACTGGGCGGACGCCTGGCGCGCTGGTCGGTCGATCTGAATGACGGTAGTGATGCCGTCACCGAAACGGTGGTGGGCCCGCCGGGCGACTTGCCGATCATTGCAGCCGCGGATCAGGGTCGTCCCTACGCCCGTGCCTGGATGCTCACCATGAATCCGCAGATGCAGGGTCCGCCGGTGGCCGGCGGTCCCGTAGGCGTGATGTTCAACGTGCTGCTGCGGCTCGACATGACGGGTCAGCCGCCGCAGGGATTGGCACTTCCGTCGGGGCAGTGCTTCAGCGAGCCGGTTCACGTCACATCATCACAGCGATCGCATGACGGATGGTTGCTTACGATGGTGGATCAGCAAACCGGGCCGGCCGATTTCAGCCACGCCCTCTGGATTCTCGATGCGCGCAATCCGGCTGCCGGTCCTGTGGCCCGGATTGCAATTCCGCATCGCCAGCGGCCGCAGGTGCACGGTTGGTGGGTGAGTGCCGCTCAGCTCGAAAAGTAGGCGATTCCGCGATACTCGATTGAACGGCGCGGCCTCGCATTGGGCTGGCTGTGGTCGTGAAAGGCGGTGTGCGGGCAGCGCCACGCCGTGCTGTGATCGGAATCGTAGAATTTGATCAGTACCACTTCGTCCGGTGTCATATCGCGGAAGTACCACCAGCGATGATCGGGCGAGTGATGAAAGATCGTCGCCGCGGTCATGTCTTCCTCGCCCTTGATGGGCGCAAAGAGAGCTTCGCCCGTCGGAATCTCATCGACATCGACCTTGGTGTTGTGCGTGCCCTCATCGTCACGCACCGAGCGGCCGTCGCACAGGGCCAGCGGCATGTCCTGCGGCGGCGGCGATAGCGCGCGCCAGAGGCTGAAAGCCAGGAAACGGCGATAGCCGCTGCCCTGCGGGCGCTCCCGGCGATAGAGCCTGTCGGCGATGCGCTCCGCCGACCGTTGCGTGAAGTCGACATGCGCCTCGGCAGCGGGCGGCTGCACCGTACTGCTGGTCTGGCGCGAGTCCCGCATCATGCCACCCATGGGCACCACCAGATCGGCTGCGGTCAGGTTCGTGACCACCTCGCGGACCTCGGCCGCGTAAGGACTGTCCGCGCCGTAGTTCTTGTCCCACTCCGAAATCTGCGAGACGTGCCGTGACAGGCAGAAGCCATGCTCGTCGAGCCGGAACGGCCCCGCCCGTCGCGCATTGCGTATGGTGACTTCGTAGGAGGCATAGGTTCCGGTATTCAATTCTTTGCCGGGCGCCCAGAAGCGGCGATTGACGCGCGATGTCGGCACCAGGTAGTCGAGCGTGGTGCGAACGGCGTCGGCGCCGGTCTCAGCCATTGGTAAAGCCCTCGCGAGCGCGACTGTTGTCGAGCACGATCGGCTTGCCGGTCACGGGATGCGAATAGTGAAACGCCACGGTGTCGGTTGCCGGCCACAACCGCGGCTGCGGATCGATGAGTGCATCGGGGCCCAGCGGATCTTCGGGAAACAAAGTCTTGGCCATCGGGATGAAGTCGATCGGCGTCTTCGGCCACCCTTCCGCGAAGCTGCCATGCCAGAACGGGAAATAACGCAGGGCCTTGATTTTCCATACACCGTTTTCGCGCACATAGTCGTTTTCGTAGATGCCGCCCTCCCACCAGGCGCGCTGCACGCCCTTGGCCGTTTCATGCAATCCAGCCTGCATCGTCGAGCGGCCGCGCACCTGGGCGGTGCCGCGATGGGGGGCGACGTCGATGACCATCTGCAACTGCGGGTGATCCAGCAGCCAGCCATAGCGGGGCCCGTTGTGACCCTGCGTGAACTGCGTCTGGAAGCGCTCGATGTAGAGACGCCGTACTCCGGCCTTGCCCCTGTAGATGCCGCCCAGGAACCAGACCTCGCCCTGGTCGGAAAACAGGTCGACGCATTCGTTGTACTGGGACTTGTCTATGAAATAGCCGTAGGTGTATTGAATGCGGCGAATCTGATGGATGTCCTGCTGGACCGCGAGCTCATGTTCGAGCTTGGTGATCCGTGCCTCGAGAGCCTCGATGTCGGCCATAGTGTTCTCCTAGCTGCCAGCTATCATACCAACCTAACAATTGTTAGATTACAACACTGATCCGCAAGGAGAAATATATGCAGCTGCGCCTTCGCCATGCGCTGTTGGTCAGCGGCCTCGCATTGGCCGCCACGCAGGCCGCCGCCGCGGCAGCCACCAGTGCGACCAGCTGCCGCCTCAGCCCCAAGCAGGTCGTTACGCGCTTCATGACCGCGTTGTACATCGACAAGCAGGTGCGCACGGCGTTCGAGACCTGGGTCGATCCGGGCTACATTCAACACAATCCGATGGCGCAAACGGGGCGGCAGGCCGCCATCGATTTCCTGGAACCCTTCTTCTCACAGCACCCTGATATCCATTATTCGATCGCGCGCGTCATGGCCGATGGGAATCTGGTTGCGGTGCATTCTCACGGCAGCTTCTCTTCCGGGGATCGCGGCATTGCCGTGGTCGACATACTGCGCGTGGAGGGCTGCAAGGTTGCCGAGCACTGGGACGTGGTGCAGCCGGTCCCGGAAAAGGCCGCAAATTCCAACGGCATGTTCTGAAGGAGGCTGCCATGTCTGATCACGAGATGCGACTCGCTGCCCTGGAGCATCGCGTTGGCGAACTCGAGGACCTCAATGCCATTCGTCGGCTGCATTGGGCCTATGGCTACTACATCGATTTCAATCGCGCCGAGGATGTGGTGCAGCTGTTCGCACGCGATGGCGCCGTGGTGTTTCTCTCGGGGGAATACCGCGGACATGAAGGAGTCCGGAGACTCTACGGCACCTGGTTCCAGAATTTCTTCACCAAGGGCGTCAATGGTCCGGTTTATGGCTTCCTGCTGGATCATTTCCAGATGCAGGACATCATTACCGTTGCACCGGATCGACAGACGGCAAAAGGCCGCTTCAGAGGGTTGCTGATCGGCGGTAGCCACGAATCGCGTGACTACCAGCCCGAGGGCCTGCCATCGCAGTTCTACGAGGCCGGCATCTACGAAAACGACTATGTGCGCGAGGAGGGCGCATGGAAGATCAAGCGCCTCGACTACATGATGCAGTGGCAGGCGGATTTTGAGCGCGGCTGGTCAAAGACCGTGGCTCACCTGCAGCCCGCCACGCGTGTCTATCCGGAGAATCCCCTGGGTCCGGATGTGTTGCTGCCTGCCAGTCAGGTTCGCCAGACCTGGCCGCACCGGCAGGATGTCCCCATGCATTTCGCCCACCCGCGCTTCGGGGCAGTGCTGGCGAAGAGCTGACAGCCGGTTCATGCCCGGGGTACGTGCGGACGCCGCACGCGGGGCTGCCACCGGAGCACCCGGTCATCCAGCTTGATCAGCAGCAGCCGCAGGCTGGCGCGCTCGCGCACCGACAGGATGCCGAATAGATAATCCGCCACCTGGGCGATGTTGGGCTTCATGGAGGTGTAGGTCCTCGCGCCGCGGGCACTGATGCGATAGGGCTTGCGCCGGCGGTTGCCCGAATTCTCGACCGGCTCAACCAACCCCATCGCAGATAGCGAGGCGAGGGCGCGGCTGACATTCATGGCCTGCATTCCCATCAATTCCGCCAGGTCGTGTCCGGCCGATTCGCCGCGGTCCGACAGCGCCATGAGAATGCGCAGCTCGTTGGAGCTGAAGCCGGCCAGGTCGGCAACGCCATCCCGCATCGGGCGGCTGATCAGCGATGCGAATCGCAACATCGCCACCAGCAAGACGATCTGCCGGTCCATGGGTCTGCGCTTGGTCTTTCGAGTGGTCATCGTTCTGATACCTGTCGTTTCCCTGTCGAATTGATGAGCAGCGTGGACGAGTGATCCGCGCCGGGGCTGACGCTAACATTTGTTTGCTTTCGCCTATCGTGTTTGTTTTACTTATGAAAAATCGGACTGCCGCGCGGCGACTGCGCGCGCGCCGGCGCCGGCAAAGGTAAAGGGGGTGAGTCATTCAACAGACCGTCTGCGGCTGCCTGTGGCTTTTCAGCCTCGATTTATCCGCGTTACTCGACTTTTTGTTCACGATTGGAAGAGTTTGGCGGTTGGATGCGACTAGGCTTGTGTGTCGGTGACAACTACGTTCTGCAGGTTGGCGAGTGTGGCGGAAACGCCTCAATTCGCATAGACGACGTCTAAAGAATTTACAAACATTTCAAGGGTCATTCGGGGGGCGATTCTCATGAGCTCGAGAGTTCAAGCTGGTGTGTGTCGGATAACGAAGCCCTGGCTGCTGTCGGGGCTGGCCATCATCGCGCTTACCGGGCAGGCGCTGGCCGCTGATCAGAGCACGGCGGCTGACCAGGGGACGAGCGGCAATACTCTCGAGGAAGTCATCGTTACGGCGCAGTTCCGGCAACAGAATCTGCAGGACACCCCGGTCGCCATCACCGCGGTGACCGCCGACATGATGGAACAGCGCGGTCAGACCTCGCTGCATGATCTGGCGCAGCAGGCGCCGGGCGCGACCCTGGTGGAAACCGGTGGTGCGTTTGGCCCCGGCATGACCGCCACCATCCGCGGCATCGGGCAGGCCGACTTCGATCCAGCCTTTGCCCCGGGTGTGGGCCTCTATATCGATGATGTCTACTACACCAGCCTCACGGGTTCGAATTTCAATCTGCTCGATCTGGATCGCGTGGAGATTCTGCGCGGTCCGCAGGGAACTCTGTCCGGTGCGAATTCCGAGGGCGGCTCGATCAAGCTCTACTCGGTCAAACCACAGGGCGATAACACCGGCTCCTTCCAGGCCAGCTACGGTGAACGCAATCTGCTCGAATTCAAGGGCATGGCCGATGTGTCGATCATCAATGACTATCTGTTCATGCGCGTCTCAGCCGTCTCCCACCAGCAGGATGGCTATGTAACCCGCATCGATTATGGCTGCGCATTTCCGGCCTCCGGTGTCCCTTCGGTCGGTGCATTGCAATCCGATTGCAAGGCCGGTACCGAAGGCGGTAAGGACTATCACGGTGGGCGCGTGGCCTTCCGATGGGTGCCTTCCGAGAATTTCGAAGCCAATCTGGCTGCCGACATTACGATCGATAAGTCCGAGACTGCCGCGGTCACGCTGTTCGGCGTCAATCCCGCCTCGGCCGGCGCCGTCGCCACAAACATCAACACCGGCTTTCCGGGTGTCGCATATGACAACCGCTTCGTCCCCAGCAATCCGTACGTCAGCTACGCATCCTTCTGCGCCAAGGGTCTCGCCGGCAATACCTATTGCTATTCGCCCGACACCTACAACAAAAACTGGGGTACGAATCTGACCCTCGATTGGAAACTGGCGCCGGATCTGGCAGTCAAGTCGATCACCGGCTACCGCGAATTCAACACCATGTGGACCGAGGATAACGACGTCTCGCCGATGTACGGATCCCTCGGCGCTGAGCATCTGCTCAATCACACGCTGACTCAGGAACTGCGCCTGAACGGCAAGGTTGGCAGCCTGATCGACTATACGGTCGGCGGGTTCTACTTGAATCAGACCACAACGTATCCGACGCATCAGATTCTGGACTATGTCATTCCCGGTCTTGATTTCGAATTCCTGGGCAACGATCCGATCCAGGAGACCGACTATGCGGCCTTCGGAAACCTCACCTGGCACATTGTCGAAGGGCTGGATTTCAACGGTGGCGTGCGCTACACCCACCAGGAAAAAAGCTACACCTATAATCGATTCAACCCGCCCACCATTCAGCCGGGCAGTCCCTTCTATGTGCCTGGCGGCGGCAGTTTCTTCTTCCCGCCAGGCTTCTCTGGCACCCAGGGCCAGTTCTCCGGCGGCAAGACCGACTATCGAGCCAACCTGGAGTACCGCTGGAACCCGGAACTCATGACCTATGTGAGCGTATCGACGGGCTTCAAGGGCGGCGGCACGAATCCGCGGCCGTTCATTGCGACGCAGGTGGTGCCATTCGGAGATGAAACGCTGACCGCTTACGAGATCGGTGCCAAGACCGACCTGTTCGATCACAGCCTGCGCTTCAACCTGTCCGGGTTCTATAACAAGTACAAGGACATCCAGGTCGTGCTGCTGACCTGCCCACAGTTCTCCGGTGGCAGTGCCACGGAACCCTGCGCGGCTCCCGTCAATGGCGGCAACGCCAACATCTACGGCGTCGAAGCGGAAAGTCAGTATCGGATCGGTGGCCTGTCACTCGAGGCCAGCGGCAGCTGGCAGCACTTCGAGTACACCTCCATCGTGGCGGCCTCGGGCATCCCGATCGGTGCGCCGGAACCTGGCTTCCAGCCGCTCAAGTGGAGTCTGGCGGCGCAGTACGACATTCACGTGCCCAACGGCGCCATGCTTACACCCCGCATCGATTTCATCTATTCGGGCGGATACCAGACCGTGGCGATTCCCGATGCCGATAGCTATCTGCCCGGCTACCACGACACCAATGCGCGCCTAACTTACCGGCCGGAATCGAATGGCTGGGAGGCCGCTGTAGTGGGCTCGAACCTGGCGAACAAGCTTTGGTACACGCAGATTTTCGACCTGTCCGGGCAATCAGGCGCGGATTACGGCCTCCCCTCGGAGCCGCGCACGATCTGGGTGCAGTTCAAGAAGAAGTTCTAGACCGCTTTGGGAGTGGCCGCTCGTGTCATGCCGCGCTTATGCACGGCATGACACGGCAGCTATCATCTAACTGCGTCGGGGCGCGCAAGGTGCTATGATGCTCGCGGATCGTCGACGTCCCTGTGCCAATCCTGCGTCATCTGATGCAATCGAGATTGGACCGAGCCACCTGCGATCAGGTGACAGGATTTCGGTTTGATGTCTCGCGAGACGATCTCTCCCTGACTTCATCGCTGTGCCTGCCGTGTAGAACGGCTCTCTGGCCCTAACCTTCTTTGCCAGGAGCGCCGTTCCAGTTAATGGAGTCTTTTTCAGTCATGGCTAAAATTTACGTTGGGAATCTGCCGTTTTCCGCTACGGATGCGGAGATTCGCACTCTTTTCTCCGAATTCGGCACCGTCGAACTCGTCACCCTGCCGATCGACCGCGATAGCGGCCGCCCGCGCGGTTTCGGTTTCGTCGAGATGAACCAGGCCGATGCGGCGCGCGCAATCCAGAGCCTCAATGGCAAGGATATGGGCGGTCGTCCGTTGCGCGTCAACGAGGCGCAGGATAAGCCCCGCACCGGTGGTGGTGGTGGTGGCGGTCGTCCGGGCGGCGGCGGCGGTGGTGGTGGTGGGTATCGCGGCGGTGGCGGCGGCGGCGGCGGTGGTGGCGGGCGCTATTGAACGCCACTGAACTAAGGAGCTGCGGTGCACGATAAGTCAGCCGATGGCGTTGGCTACGCCCTCTCGCTGCATATCGGCGAGAGCACCGCGGATCGTCGCGAACGCATGGCGCGCCTCCAGACGGAGGCGCTCGAGCGACGCCAGCAGTTGTTGCGCGACCAGTCTTCGCCGCTCAACACGCCGTCGGCGCGTATCAAGCTATGGGAAAATCTGCACCAGCTGGAAATGCCGCGTAACCCCGAACATCGTCTGATTTCGGTGATCGCGGAGAACACCAGCTTGAGTCTGGAAGAAGTGCGTGCGGAACAGCGGCTTCGGGTCGAGGCGCCTGGCGCCTCGGTCGCCGTAGCGGAGCCGCTGCTATGAGAATGGCTGCACGCAAAAGTGCGGGCGTCAGCCTGCTGCGTCGCGATCAGATGCTGCGCGAGCGCATGCAGTCGCCGGCGCTGCGGCAGGTGTTTCCCGAGGTGGGGCATTTGCGCATCGAACTGTCGTTCGATGATGTGATTGCGCACCGGCCTTCACCTCAGCAACACACGCTATTTCCGGCGGCGGCGGCTTTCTTCCGCTTCGTCTGCCCGTGTACGGACTGCGACGGTGATTTTGATCTCAAGCCTGCGGTGACGGCACTGCTCAAAAATGCAACCTGGCGCAAGCACGACAGCATTACTGCCAGCGGCAAGCTCTCCTGCGACGGCGTGCGCATCAGAGATCGGGGCACCGAGCACAAGGCCTGCTCCATACAGCTGAACTTCAAGCTCATAGCGACTCCGCCGGCTTCCGGCTGAGGCTTCTCAGCGCGTCGTCGCTGAACAGTCGGCTGCCTCCAGGTGCGCCGTCTCATTCATCCTCAGCAGCGTGGCGCCGTCCTCACCGATGGTGAATTCGCTGATGTTGCAGGGAGTCTGTTGCAGGCGCCAATAGGCTGAGAGCGGCAGGCCCATCACGTGCAGCAGCAGGCTGCGATTGCCGCTGTCGTGACCCACCATGACGATGGTGCCGTCGGGATGAGTCGCAACTACATAGCGCAGCGCATCGGCAACCCGCAGCGCCACATCCTGTAGGGAAATCCCGCCCGGAAACCGCATCAGGTGCGGCTGCGTCTTCCAGCTGCGGTACTGCTCCGGATGCGCCGCACGGATTTCCTCGTGCGTGCGGTCCGTCCAGTCACCGTAGTCCAGATCGAACAGGTCGTTGAGCACGCTGGCAGGCGCGGCGCATTGTTCCGCGATGAAGCGGCCGGTATCGATGCATCGCTGCCGCGGGCTCGTATAGACCATCGCGGGCCGCCAGTGCCGCGCGATGCGTCGCGCGGTGAGTCGCGCTTCCTCGATCCCGCGCTCGGTGAGCTGAAAGCTCGAGCCGCCTCGAAATCGTTCCGGTTCTATGCCGGGGACGCTGCCATGTCGGACCAGAACGATACGAAGCATGATGCCGTGGTGGCAGCCTCAGCCGGCGTGCTCGGGATCGGCCTTGAGCACTTCGCCGTTGACGCGGAAGTCGGCAAAAGTCACCTCGTGCGGCGTGCAGGTGGTGCTGTAGTCGAGCGCGCGCAGGCTGAAATTGGCCGTCAGCATGGGCTTCATGGCCTCGATGAGTTCGCAATCGCCTGCGCCCATGAAGAATGGGCGCTGCGCCGTGAGCTTGAACGCCGTCCACTGTGCGGGCACCAGGTCGCTCGTCGCCGCTCCGGCGGGTGCCGGTGCCAGTGTGTCGAACTCCAGCGTGACCCACACGTTATGTGACAGCGAGTTCGCACCGCGAGGGCAGCCGTGCGCCGAGACCACTATGTCCTTGCGCGCACCGAGGAATTTCATTATTTCCCGCACTTTCCCTTCCATCCCGTCGCAGGTATAGGCGGAGGTAAAGCCGGCGAAATCGAACTTCGCGCTGTGGTGTTGCCAGGCGGTGGCCTCTGGTGCCGGCACGGCATCGGTGGGTGCCGCCAGGCTCAGGGGGGCGCCGCAGGCCAGCGAGACGGCGATTGCGGTGGCGGCAATCCATGTCAGATTGTGTTTCATAGAGGTAGCCTCATCGTTTAAGAGGGGACGACATAACAACGCGGGAAACACGTGGATAGAGTACGCCAGCAGGTGAAACAAGCAATCGCCTGGGTGCTCGCGGCGGGCGCGGCCATTGGGGTAGGCTCTCCCGGCCGGAATCGGCACATCACTTAGGGAAGAGGGAGTTCAAGAATGCCGTTAAGTCGCATTGCAGGGAAATTCATGGCGGCACTGGTAGCCGCGGGCCTCACCGGGATGGTGCAGGCCGACATCACGATCGAGCAGCAGATCAATGTCGACGGCTTCGGCCCGTCGAAGTTCGGTGCCATGGAGGGCCGCTCGAGTACGGCTATCTCGGGCAACAAGTCGCGCACCGAACAGCAGACGCAGTTCAAGTCGCGGCTGCTGCGGGCGCTTGCCAAGAGCTCCAGCACCAATACGGTCCGGATCGTGCGGCTGGATGCGGAAGTGATCGACGAGATCGATGTCGCCAACAAGCAGTACAGCGAAATGACTTTCCAGCAGATGCGCGATGCCACCGCCAAGGCGCTGCAGGATGCGCAGTCGCAGCCGGCGAAACAGCAGCAGGATGCGCCCTCGGGGGCGCCGGTCGATGACAGCAAATGCCAGTGGTCGCCGCCTCGTTCCGAGCTCAAGCAGAGCGGCGAGCACGCCAGCGTCGCCGGCACGGACACCAGCCGCGCAACCATCACGGTGACGACCACCTGCACTGACCCCACCAAGGGCACTAGCTGCGACTTCGTGTTCGTGATGGACGAATGGCTGGCTGCCGATGTGCCGGGCACGGCCGAGACGCGCGAGTTCTGGCGCAACTACGCCAAAAAGCTCAATCTGACGGGCGATATCGACGAAATGCGCGGCAATTCGCAGGCCGTGTTCAATCGTTACAAGAATGGCTGGGGCGAGGCGATGAAGCAGGCCGGCAGCCTCAAGGGCTTTCCGCTGAAAACGGTCTTCGCCATGCAGTTCGGCGGCCCGCAATGCAAGGACGACAGCAGTGGCGGCAGCGGCAGCAGCAGCAGTGGCGGCAGCGACTCCTCCAGCGCCAGCAGCGTGCCGACCTCGCCCAGCGCCGCCATCGGCAGCGCCGCACTGGGGCTGTTCAACAAGATGCACAAGAAGGATGACTCGCAGCAGACCGCGGCGACCGCGCCGGTCGCTCCGGGCATGGTGCAGATGTTCCAGATGAGCACCGAGACAGTCGCGATCCGCACCGATTCGATTGCGGGTGGCACCTTCGAAGTGCCCGCGGGGTTCAAACGGGTGGACAAGCCCCAGTGAGCGCGGCCAGGGCGCCCGGCCCCTTAAGCTAGACGTTGCTGATGATCTTGGCCTTGAGGGCCTCGTACTCGGAATCGGTGATGAGCCCGGATTCGAGCATCGATTTGGCGCTGCGCAGGCGGCTGGCGGCATCGCCGTCGCCCGTCGATGGCGACGCGGCTGAACTGCCGCCGACGAGCTGAATCCCGCCGGAGCGGGCGCGCAGCTCCTCCAGGTCCCGCACGCGGCGTTTTTCGCGCCAGGCCTGATCGTGGGCCTGGCAGATCCGATACAGCGCCTGTGCCTGGTCCTTGGGCAGCCCGTCATAAAGCAGTGTCTGCGTCGGGCCCGATGCCGATGCCAGGTCGGAACCGACCAGCGCCGTCAGTTGCAGGCTGGCGCCCAGCACGCCCACCCTCAGGTGGACCTCCTTGAGGTCCTGCCAGCGCACATCGGCCAGATCAAAGCCGCCTATCAGGGGACGTGTTACGGCCAGGAATCGGCCGCTGGTGGCGCCGAGCGCCACTCGTCGGTGAGTCAGCGCGAACATACGCCGCTGGATGGCCCATGCCTCCAGCTTCTCATCGGCCGTCAGCACCGAGCGGAGGTTTTGCAGCGCGGCCTGGCTGCCGCGGTCGTCGGTGGCCGCCTCGTCCATGGGCGGATGATGGCATAACGAGGCGGGCTGGACACCCCAGCGCTCGGTTTTCGTCACGGCCGTGACACGGCCATGACACAGCCGCATACCGGCCAGTTAGCCTTTGCAGCCATGGATTTGCGTCTCCTGAAAGTCCTGCATTCGCATGTCACGCCTGTGGCATCGACCCATGGCTTCGAGATCCGCACCTGCCAGCGCAGCGTCGTGGTGCTGTATGGCTTCGAGGGGCTGAGCGCCGCGCGGGCCCAGTTTCCGGCCGATGGCGACCTCGAGCAGTTCGAAGGGGCCGCGGCCTATGCATTTCTGCTGCGGTTCTGCTGCGGGCTTGAAAGCAAGCTGGTTGCCGAGACCGAGATTTTTGGGCAGATCAAGCAGGCATGGCGGGACTTCTCCGCGCAAGGATCCACTCTGGCACAGCAGCTATCGCCCTGGGTACAGCACCTGTTTCGCGATGCCAAGGAAATCCGCGCGCAGTACCTGGGCAGCCTCGGCAGCGCATCCTACGGATCCCAGGTGCGACGCCTGCTGGGCGATGATGCGGCAGCGGCGGCCGGGCCGACGCTGCTGATCGGTGCCGGCCAGCTGGCGCAGGCGATCGCGCCCTGGCTGACCGGATCGGAATTGTGGCTCTCCAATCGGACTGTGGCCCGGGCACGCGAACTCGCGCGCGAACTCGGCAAGCGCAGCCCCGAACGGCCGGTGCGCGTTTTCGAGGACGGCATCGAGGGCGAATTGGCCGCGTGGCGCGGTGCGCATCAGATCGTGATCTGCGTACCGCCGGATGCCGACTCGGACCGCCTGCGGATCGCTGCCTGGCGGGAGCGGACTGGCAGCGGCGGCAGCATCATTCATCTGGGCGCGGGCGCCGAGGCCGCGGCGCCCTGGAAGGACCTGCCCGAATTCGTCAGCCTCGGCGCTCTGTTCGACATGCTGCAGGCGCACTCGGATGTGCGGCGGCGGCAGATCGAGCGTGCGCGTGCGGCTTGCCGGGAAAAGGCCCTCCTGCGGGGGCTCGGCGCCAACGCCTCACATCCCCATAGCTGGGAAGATCTGGCGGCTTTCAACGTCGCCTGAACATGGCCGTTTGACGCATGCCGTCGCGCGTACTGAAACTCGGCACGCGCCGCTCGGCGCTGGCCCGTGCACAAAGCGCTGCCGTTGCGCGCCAGCTGGAGCGGCTGCACACGGACCTCACTGTCGAACTCGTTGGGATCGAGACCCGCGGTGATCGCATCCAGGATCGGCCGCTGTCTTCGGTCGACGGCAAGGAGTTCTTCACCGCCGAAATCGACCATGCACTGCTCGAGGGCCAGATCGATTTCACGGTGCATTCCTATAAGGATCTGAGTCTCGATCGCACGCCCCTGCTGAAGCTTGCCGCGGTACCGCCTCGCGAGCAGCCCCACGACATCGCCATCTTCGCGCGCGATGTTCCCGAGCGGCTGGCCGCCGGGCTGCCGTTGACGATCGGCACCTCTTCCCCGCGACGCATGAGCCTGGTGCCCGGCTTTCTGCGCCAGGCGCTGCCCGGGGGCGCCGATATCCGGCTGGCGGAGCTGCGCGGCAACGTCGACTCGCGCCTGCGGCGGCTGCACGAATCGCGCGGGTCGGCGCGGCAGCTGGATGGCATCGTGCTCGCCTTTGCCGGACTGGCGCGGCTTTGGGCTGATGAGGCCGGGCGCGGCCTGCTCGAGCAACTTTTCTCGCCGCTGCCGCGCATGGTGTTGCCGCTGTCGAGCTGTCCAAGCGCGCCCGCGCAGGGGGCGCTGGGCATCGAATGCCGCGCCGCGGATGATGCAACTGCGCGCCTGCTGGCCGAAATCGATGATGCCCCGACGCGTCGCGCCATCACGACCGAACGGGCACTGCTCGGCGAGCGCGGCGGGGGCTGTCATCAGCGCTTTGGCGCCACCCAGATCGAAGTCCCGGACCTGGGGACGCTGCTCTACGTGCGCGAGGACGGTGAGGAAGGACAGCAAAGCTGGACACCCCTGTTGCCTCTGACAGCCCCGGTTGGGGCGGTGCGCGCCTGGGACGGCAGTCGCGCCGAGCGCGCCGCCATCGAGCCGATAGCGGAAGGAGTCGCCGAGAGCGTGCGGCAGCTTGCGTCCAGCGAAGCGGTTTTTATAGCGCATGCCCGCGCATTGCCGCCGGCCGCGCGTGCGGCAATCCGGCCGGGTTGCCGTGTTTACGTGCCGGGGTTTGCCACCTGGAAGGCGCTGGCCAGCCAGGGCGTCTGGATCGAGGGCTGTGCGGATGGCCTGGGCTTCGGACAACTCGAGTCGCTGCTGCGCGAGCCGCTGTTGCAGCTTCCCCCGCAGGCGCGCTGGGCCGTGCTCACGCACACGCAGGCCGTGAGCAGCTGGGCACCGGCGCAGGCCATCGCCACCTATCGTCACCTGGATGTCCCATCGATGCAGGAGGCGGCGGCCGCGCCGCCCGCGGACGCGACGCATTGCTACTGGCATAGCAGCGCGCAGTTTGATCGCTGGCATCGCGCCGTGAACGCCTCAACGCAGCATGCCTGTGGTCCGGGCAAGACTCACGCGCATCTGCAGCGCGCGCGGGTGCAGAATCTGCGCATGTTTCCCTCGGTCGTGCAGTGGCGTAGCTGGCTTGAGTCTGCGGGCGCGGTTTCGTGAAGGACGATGCGGGCAAGGGTGGCCTGAGCCGGGCCCCGATGCGCCGCGCGCGCTGGCTGGCCGTGGCCGCGGCGCTGTGGTTATCGCTGCAGCTGGTGCTGGTGGCCTGGTGGGCCACCGTCATCGAGCGCCAGGCAGCACAGATCGCCGCTCTCGAGGCGGTGCAGGGCGGCAATGCGGATCAGGCGGCGGCGCAGTGGTCGCGGACGCGTCTGATGCTGGTCGGTGAATCCACCAGCTCGCTGGCGCTGCTGGCCGTGGTGTCGTTGCTGCTCGCCTGGCTCTACTGGCGCGAGCATCGGCGCGCGCGCGCGATGCAGGCATTCTTTGCCTCGGTGACGCACGAGTTGCGGACGCCGCTGACCAGTATCCGCCTGCAGGCCGAAGCGATCGCCGAAGGGGAGCAGCGCGCTGAACTTGCGACGCGGCTGCTCGAGGATTCGCACCGCCTGGAATCGCAGATCGACAAGACGCTCGAGCTCGCGCGCATCGAGGGTGGCGGACCGTTGCGCGAACAGTCCATTCCGCTGCAAGCGTGGATTGAACACTCGCTCGATGGCATCGCGCAGGCGCACGGATCGGCACTCGACCTGCGTGCTCACCTGGATCCGGGACTGCCACCCATACAGGCGGACACCGGCGCGCTGCAGATGATCCTGCGCAACCTGGTTGAGAATTCCGTGCGTCACGCGCGCGTCAGGCCGGTCGGCGTGCGTCTCACGGCGAGCGAACGCGGCTCGCAGCTGGTGCTCGAATACCAGGACAACGGTCAGGGTGTCGATGCAGGCGCTGGGCGTCTCGGCAACCTGTTCGGCCGCGGTCCAAACTCCAGCGGTGCCGGCGTGGGGTTATATCTCGTGCGGCGTCTCATGCAGCGCATGGGCGGGCATGCAAAGTTCAATACCGCTCCGGCCGAGGGATTTCGCGCCGAGCTGTGGTTCCTGGTCAGCACATGAGCACGCCGGCCAAGCTGCTGCTGCTGGAGGATGAGCGTAACGTTGCCGAGACGCTGATCGAGCGGCTCGGCGCCGCCGGTTTCGCGGTCACTCGCGCCGAGTCCCTGGCAAGTGCGCGCCGCGCCATCGCCGAGAGCGGCTTTCAGCTGGCGATTCTCGATGTGGGCCTTCCCGATGGCAGCGGCTTCGATCTGGCGCGGCAACTGCGCGCCCGCGCGCCGACTACCGCCATCCTGTTCCTGACCGCGCATGCCAACGCCGAGGATCGCATTCGCGGCCTCGAGATCGGCGCCGACGACTATGTCGCCAAGCCGTTTCATTTCCGCGAGCTGCTGCTTCGCATCCAGAACTGCCTCAAGCGTGCACAGGATCTGGCGCAGGTACCCGGGGAGATGCGCGGCCAGGTGCATATCGGCCGCGCGACCGTGGACTTCGAGCGCTTCATCGCCACCGTCGATGGCGAGACGCAATCCTTGACGCACAAGGAGTGCGCGGTGCTGCGGCTGCTGGCGGAGCGCGCCGGCAAGGCGGTGAGCCGCGATGAGATTCTCGATCGCGCCTGGTCAGCGGACGAATTTCCGACCTCGCGTACCGTGGACAATTTCATCGTGCGGCTGCGCAAGCTGGTGGAAATCGACGCTTCCGATCCGCGCGTGATCCGCAGCATCCGTGGTGTCGGCTATCTGCTCACGGAGATACGCCGTGAGTGAGCCGCGCCTGCTCGCCGCGCTGGCCAGCCGCAATACAGGCCGCCCGCCGGTCTGGTTCATGCGCCAGGCGGGCCGCTACCATCGGCATTACCAGGCGCTGCGCGCGCGTCACGATTTCATCGACTTGTGCCGTAACCCGGCGCTGGCCACCGAGGTGACGCTGGGACCGATCGAGGACTTCGGTTTCGACGCCGCCATTCTCTTCTCGGACCTGCTGTTTCCACTCGAGGCCATGGGGATGGGGCTGCGCTACGCACCGGGGCCGCAGCTCGACTGGCACCTGCGCGAGACCGCGGATCTCGCGCGGCTCAAGGGTGGCGCCGCCCAGGCTGAACACATGAATTTCCAGGGGCGGGCGCTCGAACTATTGCGCGCGCGATTGCCGGCCGACACCGGGCTCATCGGCTTCGTCGGCGGCCCGTTTACGCTTTACGCCTATGCGACCGCCGGCTCGCACGAGGGCTTTGCGCGCGGCGGACTGAACGGCCTGGAGAACGGGCTCTACCAGGGATTCAATGAACGTCTGTGCGAATTGCTGGCGGGGAACATGGCGCTGCAGGCGCGCGCCGGCGCGGACTGTGTGGCCGTGTTCGACACGGCCGCCGGCACGCTGAATCCGGCGCAGTTCGCGTTGCACGCGGCCGCGCCGCTGGCGGCGGTGCTGCGCTGCTTCCGCGCGCAGTGCCCGCAAACGCCGGTCATCTACTACTCGCGCGATACCGGACCCGAGCACTGGCAGGGGCTGCAGGGGCTCGATCTGCAATGCCTGGGGGTCGATTGGCGGCACGATCCGCTCGAGGTGCTGCGCCAGCAGCGTGATCGCAGCGTGCCGTCCCGCAGCGTGCAGGGAAATATCGATCCGCAGTGGCTGCTGCTGGAGCCATCGGAACTCGAGCGTCGGCTGCGGGAGTACTTCGCGCGGCTGGTCGCGGCTCCGGCTGCACTGCGTTCCGGCTGGGTCTGCGGGCTCGGTCACGGTGTACTGCAGACCACGCCGGAGTCGAATGTCAGGCTCGCCCTCGCGTTGCAGCGGGAGGTGTTCGCGTGAGCGCAGCCATCGCCGATTCGCTGGTGGCCAAATACGACGTTCCGGGGCCGCGGTATACCAGCTATCCGACCGTGCCGCTGTGGGAGGCGACACCGGACGAGGCACAGTGGATCGGCCACATCGCGCGCGCCCTCGCTCGCGATGGCGGGCAGGGCGCCGCGGTCTACGTGCACATTCCGTTCTGCCACGACCTGTGCACCTTCTGCGGCTGCAATACCCGCATCACGCGCAGTCACAGCTTCGTGGCGCCTTACGTGGAGGCGCTGCTGGCGGAGCTGGATCTGTACCTGCGTGCCCTGGGACGCGAGCGCATCGAACTGGGCGAATTGCACCTGGGTGGCGGGACGCCTACCTTCCTGACCGAGCAGGAACTCGATGCCCTGCTGACCGGGCTGTCACTGCGGATCTCGCGCCGCGAGCGCGCCACTTTCTCCATCGAGGTTGATCCGCGCGTGACCGATGCCGGACAGCTCGAGCTGCTCGCGCGGCATGGGTTTCGGCGGTTGAGCCTCGGGGTGCAGGATTTCGATCCGCGTGTGCAGGACATCGTCAACCGCGTGCAAAGCGTGGCCTGCGTCGAGCAGGTGACGCGCGCGGCGCGCTCACGCGGCTTCGACAGCATCAATTTCGATCTCATCTACGGGCTGCCACTGCAAACACTCTCGAGCATCGATGCGACGATGGACGCCGTCGGCCAGCTGCGACCAGACCGCATAGCCCTCTACGGCTACGCCCATGTGCCCTGGATCAGGCCCGGCCAACGGCGCTTCAACGATCTGGATGTGCCGCAGGGTGATCGGAAACGCGAGCTTTACGAGCGCGGGCGCGAACGGCTCGAGCACTGCGGTTACCGTGAAATCGGCTTCGACCACTTTGCGCTCGAGTCCGATTCTCTCTGGTCGGCGCAGCGCTCCGGGGCGCTGCATCGCAATTTTATGGGCTATACGACCGCTCGGATCGAACCGCTGATCGGGTTGGGCGTCAGTTCCATCGGCGATGCGGGCGACGCCTATGCCCAGAATGAAAAGGATCTGCATCTCTATCAGCAGCGCGTCGGGGCCGGAGAGCTGCCAATTCATCGCGGCCATGTGCTGGACGGCGAAGACCAGGTGCTGCGCCGGCATATCCTGCGCCTGATGACGCAGCTGCAGACGCGTTGGGACTCAGCTGTCGATCACACCGATTACCTGGGGACGATCGGCGAGCGACTGGCTGGGCCTGCGGCCGACGGATTACTGGAACTCGATGCCGCCGGTTGTCGGGTCACGGTGAAAGGGCGCGCCTTCCTGCGCAATATCTGCATGGCGTTCGATGCGCGGCTGGCGCGTCGTGCGCCAGGCTTCAGAAAGGCTTGACCACGGCCAGCAGGATGATGGGTATGACCAGCAGCAGCGCGCCTTCGTTGAACAGGCGCAGCGCCAGGCCCGTTGGCATCGCTGCGCCACGCTGCATGCGGCTGAGCAGTACGCGACAGGCCACGTGGTAGCCGATGAGGCCAAGCACGAACAACAGCTTGATCATCAGCCAGCGTCCGCCGTCGTGGAACCCCAGCCAGAGCCACAGTCCCAGCGCCAGCGCCAGCGTACCCATGATGGTCATGAAGCCGAACAGCCGCGCGCCCATGATCAGCAGCCGCCGGACATCCTCGCCGCGCGCATGGCCTTCGACGTAGTGCACGAAGATGCGCGGCAGATAGAACAGTCCCGCAAGCCATGCGGTAACGGCGATCAGGTGACAGGCTTTGATCCACAGCATGCGAAAGTTCGTTGGCGGGTCCGCCGTTTGGCGCTGCGCGCGCGACATCCTACACTTGCAGGCATGTCGAACGCACATCCCGGGTTGCCGCTATGGATGCGGCTGATTGCGCATTTGCCCCTGGGAGTGCTTTATGCCCTGGGGGCGCTGGCATCATTCCTGTTGCGTTACGTGCTGCGACATCGAGTGGCGGTCGCGACAATGAATCTGCGCAACAGCTTTCCGGCACTGTCACCTGCGGAAATCCGCCCGATCCTGAATCAGTACTACCGGCGGCTGGGTGAGATTGCGGTTGAATGCCTGAAGCTGCCCGCCTTCTCGGCCGTGGAGTTGGGAGCTCGCGTCACCATGCCGAACCTGGCGCTGGTACGTGCCGAGACGGATGCGGGCCGATCGATCATCCTGCTGGCCGCGCACCTGGGTAACTGGGAGTGGCAACTCCAGAGCGCGGTCGTCCACATCGGTGTTCCCGTCGATGCGGCGTACAAGCCGCTGCATCTGGCCAGCGCCGATCGCGCCGTGCTGCGCCTGCGCTCGCACTTCGGCGCGCGCATGGTGGCGGCCAAGAAGCTGCTGCGCACGGTGGCGCGCAATCGCAACCACGTCCATGTCATCGCCCTGATGGCTGACCAGATTCCGATGTCGAGCGGCAGTGGGCGGCTTTGGTTACCTTTTCTCGGCCAGCCAACCGCGTTTTATCCGGGACCTGCGGAAATCGCGCACTCCACCGGCTATGCGGCGTTCTTCGCCGACATGCGCCGCGTCTCGCGTGGACAGTACGAGATTTATTTCCAGCCGATGGCCGCGGCAGGCGAACGCCTGGAGCCGGAGGCCTTCACGGCACGCTACGCGCGCTTGCTGGAGGCGAGCATCCGGTCCGATCCGGCTAACTGGATGTGGTCGCATCGGCGCTGGAAGCTCGCGCCTCCGGCCGCGCTCTAGCCGGGTCGTTTGGCGAGAATGGTCTTTGCCGGCGGCCTGGTGCCGCCCAGTGGCTTGACCGTGCGCAGATTACCGATGGGAGCGATCGTGCGCCGCGTGTTGGCGGTAACGGTTTTGCCGGGCTGACGCCCCTTGTTGAGCGGGAAGATCAACGGCGCTTGCGCGGCAGTGGCCGCCACCGGGTTGAGCGTGCCGAGCAGCGCCACGATGAGTGCGGCAGTGAATGCTGCGTTCAGGCGTTGGATCGGCTTCATGAGCTCATTCTATCGGAGGCTAGATCATGCCGCCATTGATCGAAACGACCTGGCCCGTGATGTAGGCAGCAGAATCGCTACAGAGGAAGTCAACCAGGCTCGCCACCTCATCCGCCTCGCCGGCGCGCTGCATCGGCACCAGCCGCCCGATGGTTGCCGTGTCGAAATATCCCTCGCTCATGTCGCTGCGGATGATGCCGGGCGCCACCGCATTGACGGTCACGCCGCGACTGGCAAGCTCGATCGCCAGTGCGCGCGTAGCGGAGTTCAGTGCCCCCTTGGCGGCCGCGTAGTTGACCTGGCCCCGATTGCCCGTGAGCGCCGCGACCGAGGAGATATTGATGATGCGACCCCAGCGGGTGCGGATCATCGGCATCAACAGCGGTTGCGTGACATGGTAGAAACCGTTGAGCGTAACGTCGATGACGCGGTGCCATTGGTGGGCGCTCATGCCTGGAAATACCGCGTCATCGTGGATACCCGCGTTGTTGACCAGCACCTGGATCGGACCGGCCTCGAGCACCTGCTCGAGCGTGCTCTGAACCGCGGCGGCGTCGGTGACATCGAAGCGCAGCAGCTGCGCACATTCCCGCGCCGCGTTGAGCTCGCGCGCCAGCGCTTCGATGCGCTCGCCGCCGCGATGCGCGTGCAGATACATCTGAAAGCCCGATCGCGCGAGCCGGCGTGCGATCGCCGCGCCGATGCTGCCGCTGGCACCCGTGACCAGGGCCCGGCGAAGGGCGGCAGTCACCGCGGCGGACCCAGTGCGGCGCCGAACAGCACCGCCGCGCGGCCCTGCGCCAGCAGCCTGGCCGCGGCGGAGATGCGGAATTCATAGAGGGCACCGCTCTCATCGCTGTGTTGCCGCTCGGCCCGGATCAGCAACTCCCCAGCGATATCATCCAGCTCGCCGATGAGCAGCTCGACGCTGCGCGCGCTGGCAAGCACGCCCACCCGGCCGATGGCTCGCGTCGCGGTCGCTGCATCGGCTGGGAAGCGCAGCGCACCGTGCACCGCCATAGCCTGCGCCGCGTATTCGAGCAGGCAGGCCGAGCCTAGTCTCCCGTGGGCGCGCAAGGGATGGTCCGGCGCGCGATGCGTGCGGCTGGCGCATTCGACGCTGGACTGGTCCCACGCGCGCACTTCATCCAGCAGGCACATGCGTCCCTGGTGGGGAATGTGCGCCTCGATCCAGCGGCGATCGAACCTCACGCGCCGAGCTCCAGGGCGAGAGTCGCCGCATCCAGATATTCCAGCGCGATGACACCTGCGCCTCCGCGCGCCACGCGTTCGAGCAGCGGCAGTCCTCGCGCGGCCGGAATACCGAGCCTCAGGGCCTCGAGCGCCGGATCCGCCAGGCGACTCGGCGGCAGCGGGGACAATCCGGCGCGCACAGTTGCCAGCGCGCGCGGAGAATCCACGGGTGCCAGCAACAGGCTCAGGCCAAAGGCATCCGGAATGCGACGATGCAGCTGCAGCGGCGGTGGATAATCGGAATCATAGGCGACCAGCAGTACCGGGCCGCGCGACTGCGCCACCTGCGAGAGCGCTTCGAGCAGCCCGGCGGCGAAACTGCCGTCATAGGCGCAGAGCGTCACCGACGCTTCCGTGCAGCCATTGGCGATGCTCCAGTAACCCGCCGCGGCATTGTGGACGGAGTTGTGAAAGCGGGTAGGGGAGATCGAGCGCTCCTGTTCGGTGAGCGCGGAGCAGATCTCATGACAGTTATCGCCATCGCCGCCAGACGATGCAAACACGCTGGGCAGGGATTGCGCGGGACGTCCTGCCTGCGCCACCGCCTCGGCACCCACTGCCAGCGCCAGCTTGATGACGCGCCCGGCGCGACGCCGCTCGGCGCTGGGCAGGGCATTGGGCGCGGGCAGTAGCGTGCGGGCCGGTTGGTAGTCACGCGCGCCGGTAAGCACCGCGGACGTGGAGAGCCAATTCTCGAGGCCCGGGCCCAGCACGCCGATGCCTTCGATGGCGGCCGCGAGCTTGCTCATGCGGGAGTGCCGCGACCGAACAGCAGCGTGCAGTTGACGCCGCCGAAGCCGAAGGAATTACTCAGCGCCGTGAGCGGCGTTGCGCGGCGCGAATGCGTCAGGTAATTGATCCGGCATTGCGGATCGAGCTGCGAGACATTCAATCCAGCGGGCAGCACTCCGTGCCGGAGCGCAAGCAGGCAGATGATCGCCTCGAGCGCCCCGGCAGCCCCGAGCGTGTGGCCAGTCGCCGCTTTGGTGGAACTGCAGGGCGTGTCGGCGCCGAACAGTGAACCCACCGCCAGCGCCTCCGCTGCATCATTGCTGGGTGTGCCGGTGCCGTGCAGATTGATGTAGTCGATGTCCGCAGGCGTCAATGCCGCGGCATCGAGCGCCCGCTGCATGGCCATGCGTGCCCCCGCGCCCTCGGGGTGCGGTGCGGACATGTGATGCGCATCGCTTGATTCGCCGGTGCCCAGCAGCAACTGGGCCTCACCATGCGGTGCGCGCTCGATCAGCGCGAAGGCAGCGGCCTCGCCGATCGACAGGCCCTCGCGCCCGCGATCAAAGGGGCGGCAGGCCGTGCGCGCCATGAGCTGCAGCGCGTGAAATCCGTACAGCGTGGTCAGACACAGCGAGTCCACGCCTCCGACCACGGCGGCATCGATCAGATCCGCCGCGATCAGCCGTTGCGCGACGGCAAAGGCCTTGGCGCTGGAAGAGCAGGCTGTGCAGAGCGAGGCAGCCGGGCCGGTGAGGTCGAGCCGGCGACGCACGTAGTCGCTTACCGAGAACGAATTCTGGCGATGTTCGTAATCGAAGCCCGCCGGCAACGCACCGCCAAGCGAATCGCGTGCGCGGAAGGCGATTTCGGTCTCGAGAATGCCCGAAGTGCTGGTGCCGATGAAAACGCCTACGCGCTCGCGTCCCCAGCGTGCGGCGCTGGCCTCGGCTGCGGCGATAAAACCATCCTGCTCCAGGCCGAGCTGCGCGAGTCGATTGTTGCGGCAGTCGAAGGCACGCAGGTGATCTGGCAGCGCCACCGCATCGACGCCGGCAACCTTGCCGATCTGCGTCTCGAGCGACACGGTTTCGAAATCACAGCGCGCAAGTCCGCTGCGCTCGTTCTCGAGTGCGGCCAGCGTCGCTGCCCGGCCCGCTCCGAGGCAGCTCGTGGCCGTGTAATCTGAGATGTAGAGCGGCGAGATCGCGCTCACGCCAATGCCTCGGGCAGGGTGACCGCGCGCAATCCGCGTTGCTTGATGACAGCGAGCAAGGATGGCAGCACCTCGAGTACCACCGGCGTGCCATCGCTGGTGCGGGCGGCGTGCCCGTCATGCAGCAGCAGGATGTCACCCGCACGCAGCCGGCTCACCAGCCGCGCCAGCACGACGCGGCCATCGCCTTCGACGGTGTCGAAACCGCGGCGCGTCCAGCTGGCCAGCTGCAGCCCGAGCCGCTGCAGCACCGGATCCAGCAGCGGATTGCGCAGTCCCGCGGGCGCGCGAAAAAAACGCGGCGCGACGCCACAGGCGCCCTCGATGGTTTGCTGCGCGTGCTGCACGTCATTGCGCAAGGCGCGCAGACCCATCAGCGCGAACACGTAGCGATGTCGATCGCTGTGGTTCTCGACCGCATGGCCCTGCACCACGCACTCGCGGGCAAGCTGCGGGAACTTCGCCACGCGCTCGCCAATGCAGAAGAAGGTGGCGCGTGCGCCGTGTGCGGCCAGAATCGCGAGCACCTGCGGGGTGATGTCCGGATCCGGGCCATCATCGATCGAGATGGCCACTTCGCCTCGTTTGGCCGCGCGCTCCGGCAGGCGCGTCCAGTTTGAACCGAGCGCGCGACTGCGCGGCCACAGGCCGATGGCCGTCAGCAGCAGGTGATCGGCGATTACCGCACCGAGTATCCACGGCCACCAATGCGGTCGCAGCAGCACCAGCACCAGCGCGACGAGGTGCCCGGCCAACGAGGCGCTCAGCAGCGGTGTCGGCCGCCAGTGTAAGGAATTGGTCATCATGAATGGTTTGAGCCGATCGATTGTGCGCCTCTCACCAGGTGGCGCTCGAGGAAATTGTCCCAGAGTCGACGCCAGACCGGCCACTCATGGCCGCCCTCGATTGTCAGGCAGCAGGTGGAAGGCAGCGAGCGCGCCAGCAGCTGCTGGGTGTCCGCAAAGCGATCTTCGCGCCCAAGGCCCAGGAACAGCTGCGGCGGCGGCTCGCGCAGGCCGCGAACGTAACGCCAGACGATGCGCTCGTCGTCCTCTTCGGACAGTTCACCCGGCGTCCAGGCGCGCAGCTCGGCATGGCGCGCAATATCGGCGGCGACGATTCGGCTGCCGAGGTACGGCGCGATCAGGCACAGGCCGCCAATCAGCTGCGGTGTCTCGGCCGCAAACCGCAAGGCCATGAATGCGCCGAGTGAGATGCCGCCGAGCCAGAGCGGCTGGCCGCCGGCGCAGAGCGGCAGCACGACCTCATCGCGCAGGCGGCTCATCCAGCTGCGATCGTTCAGATGCGACGGCATGGGGTCCACCAGCATCAATTCGAAGCCTGCGGCACGCGCGTGCAGTGCGCGATCGAATCCGGCATCGATGAAATCCTCCAGCCGTTGCCGCGCCGCTGGCAGCAGCACAATGCATCCGGAATTGGAACCGGGCAGGGGTGACACGAGGCGCAGTGTCCGCATGGGTCATGCCACGAGCTGCGGCGCGGCGGCGGCAAACAGTCCGCGCGGCGCCAGCCAGGCCGAAAACCACAGCGCGAGCAGGGTGCCTGGCGCCACCGTGGTGCCGAGCGCACTGAGCACCGGCAGGTTGGAGAGTCCCAGCACGCCGAAGCCGATGACGGTGCAGGCATTGGCGATCAGCAGCGAGGCGAGCGTCAAGGGCAGATCGGTGGCGTCGGCGGACGCGCCCCGGTCGAAGAACAGGGCGTAGTTCGATCCGACCGCGACGATCAGCAACAGGCCGATCAGGTGCAGGATCGTAAGCTGCACGCCGCCAGCGATCAGCGCCGCGCCGACCACGAGCACGGCCAGCACCAGCGGCGCGATGACGCGCGCGATGCGTGCCGGCCGGCGCAGCGCAAGGCTCAGCAGCAGCACGATGGCGCCCAGACCCCACAGCGACAGACGCACGGCCTCGTGCAGGTAGCCGGCGTAGAGGGCATCGGTTTCCTGCTTCATGTTGAGTGCCAACACTGTACCCGGCGGATTATCCGCAACCGCGACCCGCACCTTCCCGATGTCGATGTCACCGCCGGCCGGTCCATGGCCCGCGGCGCCGCTGCGATCGGCGCGCAGCGGCAGCAGTCCGAACCAGGAGTTCCCGTGATGCCAGAGCAGCGCATCGAGTGCCAGCGCCATGGAAGTGCGCGCCAGAGCATCGCGGTCGAGCGGTGCGGCGGTGCGCGCCGTCTCGACGCCCTGAATGAAGTCCCCGAGCGCTTCCGGCCGCAGCGGCAGCGTCGCGGTGGCGGCCCGCACGCGCTCGCGCAGGGTCGCGGCATCCGGCAGGCTCTCGAGACGCACGGTCTGGGTCCGGCGGCTGGGCAGGTAGCGAGCCGGGCTGTCATAGCCGGCGATGTCGCCGCGCGCCTTGAGGGTATCGAGCTGGCTTCCGACGGTCTCGGCCCGCTGCAGCACCGACTCCTGATCGGTGCCGCTGACGACCACGAGATTACTGATGTCGGGCGCGCCCAGTTCGCTGCGCAGCTGCCCATCGAGCGCCTGTGCGGCGGCCGCCACGGGACTGAGGGCGGCCAGATCATGATTCCAGATGGTGCCCCGGTGCGCATAGAGGAAGGCGCCACACAACGCGCCCAAAACCAGGGACGCGATGCCAAATCCGCGCATGCGCGAGAGCAGGCGCATCGAGGCGGCACCGAAAGGCCGCAGGTCGCGCAGGTGAAGCCGCTGCGGGATCAGCTGCGGTAGCACCCACCGCGTGGTGGCCGCCGCTGCGGTCAGGCCACAGATCGAAAACAGTCCGAGCTGCGAGAGTCCCGGGAAACTCGATGGCAGCAGCGAGGCGAAGCCGCAGATGGAGGTCAGCACGCCCAGTCCGATCGTACCCCACAGCCGCGCCGGAACTTGCAGTTGCCCAGGCGCTCGCGGATCGCGGCGGGCCTGGATGAGAAGATAGACGGAGTAATCCACCGACTCGCCGATCAGTGTGATGCCAAACCCGAGCGTGATGCCGTGAACGATGCCGGCGCCCAGCGCCACGGCGGCGATGCCGGTCAGTGCCCCCGTCACCACCGGCAGCAGGCCCAGCAGCAGCATCGTGCCCGAGCGATAGACGAGCAGCAGCAGACAGACGATCAGCACGCTGCTGAGCAGTGACAGCCGCGTCACCTGTCGCTTGATGGTGTCGCGCGCATCGACCGTGAAGACGGCGGGACCGCTCAGCAGCAGCCGCAGCCCGGAGGGCGCCGGCACCGGAACGGCGGCGGCGAAGGCGGCACGTATCGCGATCAATGCCGCGGCCTGGGCATCGGTATCCGAGCCGGATGCACGCGTCTCGACTATCAACAGTGCACGCTGGCCATCGGCCGAGCTCCACACGCCCTGCTCACGGTGAGGAGCATCGCCCGAATCGAGCTGATCGACGATCTGCAGCGTCTCGCCGGTCGGATCGGCACGCAACAGCGGCTGCGCCAGCGCGCCGGCGGGCGAGTCGAGGAGGTCGAGGCTGGTTTCCATGGCCGCGCGCAGGCCGGCGATACTGAATCGGTCGGGCGTGACGGCAGTGCTGAGCAGGTAGCGGTGTTCGAAGACGAAGCTTCGATCGCGCTGCTCGATTGAATTCTCGCCGTCATTGACGCTCACAAAGGCGCTTTGGGTACCGAGTTGCGCGGTCATCGATGTGGCGACGCGCGCACGTTCGGTCGCCTCGCCGCCCTCGATGCCAACCAGGATCAGGTGGGCCGCAAGGCCGTTCTGCAGCTGATCCACCAGCAGCCGCTGCGCGGCCGTGGGCAGGCGGGGCAGGAAGGCCGATAGATCGGCGCTGAAGCGCGCGCGCGCGACGATGAGCGCGACTGCCGCCACTGCGAGCAGCCAGATGCCGAGAACGAGCGCCCGCGCCGGTCTCATTCGCGCGGTTTGATGATCATCAGCGAGCGATCGCCGCCAGCCTGCTGAACCTCGACCCGCAAGATCCGATCGCGTTCGCCGTTGAGCTGGATACGCTGCACTCCCAGGGCCAGCCCGGACTCGCGCGGCGTCAGGTTAAGCTGCCAGTGATCCAGATCGCCGTCGAGGCGGAGCTCGAAGCGCCGCTCGAGTGCTTGCCGGTCGCCGGCCAGCGTGGCGCGCACACTATCGATCAATGGCGCAAGCTGGGGATACTCATCCAGGCGCACGGTTCGCTGTCGCGATCCGCGGGTCAGCGTCAACATCCCATGATCCAGCACCGCGCTCTGGGGATGCGGTTTGAGCGTGCGCTGCTCGAGGTGATCCGGCGCGTCGTAGCTCAGTACGCCCTCGGAGCGCTGCGGCCGCTTGAGCACGGCCAGATACTGGGTCTGCGTAAAGTCGGCGACGCCATGCTGGCGCTGCGCCAGCAGCGCCAGTAGATCTCCCAGCGTATCGCCGGCGTCGGCGGCGAACGCGTAGCCCGCGCACAGGGCCAGCGAGGCAATCATCAAGCGCATGGGGAATCCGTGTTGACGCTCGACTCGGCCCAGAAGTCGAAGAAGTTGAACCAGTTGTACGGATCGCTGCGGCAATAGCATTCCAGCAGGCTGGCGTAGCGCGCAACGGCGATCTCGATGGCCGCCTCGCGTTCAGCGCGGCCGACGTCGGTGAAGTCCGCGAGCGGCACGAACACGATGTGATAGCGCCGCCCGCCGCGATACAGCCCCAGCATGAACAGGACACGTCGGCGCAGCAGCGCCGCGGCGCGCATCGGTCCCAGTGGCAATCGCGCCGGCGCTCCCAGAAAGCTGACGCGCAACGATGGCTCGTTACCCAGGGTACGGTCCGCGAGCACGCCCACCAGTGCCCCCTGATCGAGGCGCTCCCTGACCTTGAGCATGGCATCGATGTGGCCCAGCGCGATGATCTCGGGCGGATCGCGCATGCGGGCGGCGGCCATGATGGCGTTGACCTTGCGCGCGTTCTCCTCGTACATCGCCATCGCAACCGCCAGTCCCGGCTGACGGTCGCCCAGGGTGCGCATCACTTCGAAGCTGCCCATGTGTGCACCGAACAGCAGCGCCCCGCTGCCTGCGCCGGCGACTTCGCGTATCAGATCCTCTCCCTCGAGTGACACCTGGAACTGGTCCTGACGTCCTGCCAGCAGCAGCAGGCGGTCGACAACCGACGTGGCGAACCAGAGGATCAAACGATAGCGATCGGCCGCGGCCGGCTCGCGTCCGAGGGCGCGCCGCAGAAAGACGCGCATGTGGCGCCGCATGCCCGGTGCAAACACAAAGAAATAGGCGGCGATAAGGTGCACCAGCGGGTAGACACCGACGCGGCCCAGTCGTAGCGACAGCCATGCCATGGTGCGCAGGAGCAGGGGGCTGCCGCGCTCACGCTGCCGGCGCCATGCCGCCGTCTGCGTTTCGGCATTCATGCCGGACGGCGCTCGAGCAGTCCGCTCATGACCAGCGCTGCGTCGACTCGCAGTTCGATGCGCAGCGCGCCGCCGGGTTGCGCGCTGCATTCGAGCCGCAGCGGCTCTTCGGGGCGCACGATGCGGTGAAACTTCAGATTCGCAATGCGCCAGGATCCCGCCGCCGCATCGATGGCATGCAGTGCCTCATCGAGCAGCAGGGCGCCCGGCACGATCGGCTGGCCGGGGAAATGTCCGGCCAGCGCCGGATGATCGGACGCGATGCGCAGCCAGGCGCTGCGCGCGTTCATGCAAATAAATGCGGTTCGCGCACCGCCGCCTGCGCCACCAGGGCATGCAGCGTTTGCCGCGGCAGCTTGCCCGTCTCGTTCCGTGGCAGCGATTCCACCTGCAGCAACGGGCGCGGCAGGAAGACGGGGTCGATACGCTCGCGCAGCTGCATGAGGATCTGTGCCGCATCCAGACCCGGTGCCACCACGAGAGCGGCGAGCCGCGACACGCCTGCGACCGAGTCGTGCTCATCCTCGCGTACGAAGAAGGCGCCGTCGATCACGCCCGGGATGTCATTGAGCTGATGGTTCAGATAGCTGAGGGAGCTGCGCTTGCCCGCAATATTCACCAGGTCGGCCGTGCGACCGAGCAGCACGAAGCGGTCCGGGCCGTGCAACTCGATCTCATCGGCCAGCGCTGTCGCCTGCTCCACGTGGCCGCCCTGTGCCCAGCAGCGTCCCTCGATGATCTCCAGTCGTACTTCGGGCCAGAGCCGCCACTGCTCTTCCATTGCCGTGCGGCGCGCGGCGATCTCGCCCGTCTCGGTCGAGCCGTAGATTTCCAGCAGCGGCACGGCGTAGCGCCGTTCCACCTCGCGCGCGAGATTGGCAGGCAGCATCGCCGTGGCCGAGACGATCAGGTCGACCGCTGGCAATGCCATCTCGGCTGCAACCAGCGAGCGCAGATGCACGGGCGTGGTGATCAGGACCCGCGGCCGAGGCAACCGGTCCAGCTCCGCGGCGATGTCGGCGGGAAAGAAGGGTCGCGCGGCGCCCAGGGCCGCGCCGCTTTGCAACGGCAGCATCACCGTGGATTCGAAACCGTACATGTGCTGTGGCGGCACGGTGCCGAGAATCGCGCAGCCGCGTTGCTGCAGCGGCGGCAGTTGCGCCGCCTCGAGCTGCACGCAGCGCACCAGCCGGCCCCAGGTCTTGCGATGGGGTACCGGGACCCCGGTCGACCCTGAAGTGAAGATGTATGCCGCCAGCTGCGCCGCGTCGATGTGCGGCACGCGCCAATCATCGGCGCCGATATCCGCGACGCCATCGCGATAGAACAGCAGCGGCAACTCGAGCGTGCAGTCGGCATCATCCGTGAGACAGAAGGCGTCCGGCGCGAACACATGCAGCTGGCGGATCACTTCCGGCGCGTGTGCCGGAGGCAGCAGACTGCACTTGCCCGTCAGCAGGGCGGCGGCAAATCCGACCGTGAACCGGTAGCGATCGACACACAGATTGAGCATGTGCCGGCTGGCTGGCAGGCGCTGCGCGAGTTCACGCACGTCGGCAAGGAATCGCCGCGCATCGATGGGCTGCTGATCACGCCAGGCCACGATCGAATCGGGCCCCTCGTGCGCGAACAGGGGCAGCGATTCGGGCTTCACTTGGTTCGATGGGCCGCGACGTAGTGTGCGAAGTGTCGCAGCGAGCGGAAGATTTGCTCGTTTTCCTGATTGTCCGCGCGCAGCACCACACCGTACTGCTTGGATACGATCAGCGCGATCTCCAGGATATCGATGGAGTCGAGGCCGAGTCCCTCGCCGTACAACGGCGCCTCCGGATCGATCGTCTCGGGCGCATTCGGCAGATTCAGGCCCTGCACGATCAGTCGCGCGATTTCTCGCTCGAGAGCCAGCGGATCGGCTCGCTCCGCGGTGCTTTGTGACAGTGTTTCGGACATAGCAAGTGGACTTGTGTGGCCTCGCGTCCCTGGCCGATTGCGCGTCATTATATCTACATTGACCGCCATGCGAGCGGCGCGTAGGCATATGCGTCAATCGGGCGTCGGCGGCCGCCGACACAGCTGCCAGAGCAGCCAGGGCAGACGCAGCAGGCAACCGATCAGCAGGCGCGCGTGCATCCAGGTGAGCAACGCGTTGTCGCGCCAATAGTGAAAGTGCGATACGCCGCCCTCATCGACCCGGAAGTAGTGCACGGGCGCGACGATGTTCAGCGGCAAAACCCCACGCCAGCACAGGCGCACGGCGACTTCGACGTCGAAATCGAAGCGGCGCATCCACGGCTGCCGGCTCATGACCCGGATCAGCGGCGCGATCGGGTAAACGCGGAAACCGAACAGGGAATCGTGAATCCCTGCCCACAGCGTCCAAAGGTTGGCAAATCCGTTGGAGATCTTGCGTCCGTGCACGCGCAGGGACGGTGCGCTCGAGTCGAATCGCGGTTCGCCCAGCACCATGGCGCCGGGTGCCGCCAGCGATGCGGCCATGAAAGTGCCGATCAGGTCGGCGGGATGCTGGCCATCCGAATCCATGGTGAGCATGTGGGTGAAGCCTGCCGCCTGTGCCAGTCGCGCGCCGTGCAGTACCGCAGCGCCCTTGCCGCGATTGCGCGGCAGGATTTCCACGCGCAATCCCGGGTCCTCCCGGGCCATGGCGGCGAGTCGCTGTGCGCTATCGTCGGTGCTGCCATCGACCACGATCCATACGGGAGCCCATTGCGCGCGCGCGGCGCGCACGGTGTCGTACACCTTGGGTCCAGGGTTGTAGCTTGGGATGAGGACCAGGTGTGTCGTCGAGGGGACGATCAGCGACACGTGTCCTGCTGCAATTCGCTGCGGAAGTACCGCTCCAGTTCGAGGGTGAAGGCTTCGGCATCCACCGGCGGCTCGAAACGACGCCCCAGGCGGATGCGGTAGGCGATCGGAAGCGATGTCCGCGCCCACGGTGAGCAGCCCTTGCCGAGATAACTGGAATCGGTCTCGATCAGCAGCGTCTGCACCGCCACCCCCGCGCGACGCGCGATCACACCAGCGCTCTTGCTGAGCGGGCTGATGGGTGAACGCGCCGAACGCGTGCCTTCCGGAAACAGCAGCAAAGTACCACCGTCGCGCAGGTCGGCCACCGCCTCGCGCACCATCTGGCGCGGTGAGCCATTGCGGATGTAGCAGGCCAGTCGCGCACCGGGTCCCAGCAGGATATTCCCCATGAGCTCCGACTTCATGACGCAGGAGAGATTCGGGTGGCGTCCTGCGACCAGCACCGCGTCGATCAGCGAGGGGTGATTCGGCGCGAGGATCACCGGCGTGCCATCCGGCAGCCCATCGAGCGCGGTGAGGTCGAAGCGGTAGACACCGACCAGCTCGAGCCACTGCGCATACAGGCGAAATGCACCCATGATGCCGCGCCTTCCGATCGGCCGTCCGAGCGCACGCGGCAGCAGCGCATGCAGCGGCACCGCGAGCATCGACCAGCCAAGGCAGAGCAGCGCGAAGATGACCAGGGAGCTGTAGGTGGCGCCGTACTCGTAGGCCGCCCTCGCAACGCTCTTGATCGGGGAGCCGCTATCGATGGCGCGCAGTTCAGTCATCGACCGGAACTCATCAGCCAGCGAGATTGAGCTGACGAAGTCGGCGTGCGCGGGCGCTTCGGCGCGGATGCAGCATCGAGAAGATGCCATAGACGGCCTTGAAGGCGCGCAGCGAACCCCAGATCGGCGTCGCGCCGAAGATATCGCCCGCCAGCAGCGATAACAGCGCTTCCTTCATGCGCAGCATATTGCGCGGTGCCATGAACATCTCGCGCATGGTCGGCGAGGTGATCCGATAGATGAACCAGGAGAACTCGCGGGGGCCGTGGCGCATTACGCGATCGAAGCGGCGTAGCGCCGCCCCCGCTCGCGCCGGTGTCCGCAGGCAGGTGTCGACGGCGGTGACGCCGGCAAAGGCGCTGTGCATGGCCAGCATGACTCCCGATGAGAACACCGGATCGATGAAGGCGTAGGCGTCGCCGAGCAGCAGGTAGTTGCTGCCGTGAGAGTGGGTGCAGGAATAGGAATAGTTGCCCGTGGCCTCGACTTCGCTGCTCAGCTGTGCCTCGCGCATGCGCTCCGCCAACGGCGGACACAGCGCGATCGTATCGAGCAGGAAGTCGTTGACCGGGCGCGTGCGGCTCTTGAGGTAGTAGGGCCAGACCACCGCACCGACGCTGGTCACGCCATCGCTCAGGGGGATGAACCAGAACCAGCCATGATCGAACCAGTAGATCGAGATATGTCCGGCGCGTTCGCCTTCGTTGCGCCGCGCACCGGTGAAGTGTCCGAAGATCGCCGCGCTGTTGTGACGGGTGTTGCGTCGCTTGAACTGCAGCCGGTTGCCGAGAAAGGTGTCGCGACCCGACGCATCGACCAGGAATCGCGCACGCCATTGGGAGGATGTTCCATCCTCGTGCTGCACCTCCGCCTGGACTCCCGCATCGCCCTGGCCGAGGTCGACTGCCGTGACGCGGGCGCCCTCGATGACCTGCGCGCCCGAACGTTCGGCATGACGGATCAGGATGCGATCGAACTCGGATCGGCGCACCTGGTACGCGTAGGGCATGGATTTGTCCCAGGCCTCGCTGAAACGAAAATCCTGCTGCCTGCCGTCCCGCGGCGAGATGAACTCCGCACCCCACTTCTGCATGCCGATGGCGCGCACTTCATCGGCGACGCCAAGTTGCTCGAGCAGCGGCAGATTTGCGGGCAGCAGCGACTCCCCGATGTGGAAGCGCGGATGGCGCGCCTTCTCGATCAAAGTCACGCGGTGGCCACTGCGCGCCAGCAGAGTGGCGGCAGTTGACCCTGCCGGACCGCCGCCGATGATGAGAACGTCGGTGTCGCCCATCGGCGCGAGTCTAGCTCACTTCGATATTATTGGAGAACTCTCTCTAGGGAAAATCAGGGGTTAGCTTGTATTCCTGCGTGTCTGTGCGAGAATCTGCGGAGTCATGTCCACACAGAAGCCGCCGGGACCCCCCGCCGATTTTACGGCCTCCGATGTGCTTGCCCCCCAATTCTGGATTGGCAAGGCGGAGCGGCCTATGCCCGGACTGGACGTCGCCTGCACCAAAATCGCGGTCGATCTGCAGAACATGCGGCACGAGGGCGCCGAGGAGTCGATCCGGCGCAGCCTCGAGACGCTGCGCGAAGCCACCTCGGCCGATGCCGCCTTTGCCGTGTTCTTCGACGCCAGCGCGCGTCACGTCGAATCAGTAATCAGTGCGCGCGGTCATTTTGCGCAATGCCATCCCGAGGCGCTGCGCGGCACGGCCGTCGAGTCGCTGCCCTGGCTGAGCGCCCGGGTCGATCACCTGAAGCTGTCAGAATTCCGCGATACCGCATCGCCGCGCCGCGAGCAGGCCGAGGATGCCGGCACCCTGGCGGAGCTGGCCATCGGGGCGGCACTCATGGTGTCGTTCCGTATCAAGGAGAAACCGGCGGGCTTTCTCGGGCTGGCCTATGGGCTGCCGCGCGGTGACTTTGACGTCAATCTGCAGTTGCTCATGAAGCTGCTGGGCACGAGCCTCGCGACCGGCCTGGAGCGCGTGCGCCTGTCGATGGCGCTCAGCCGCATCGAGGAGCGCAATGCGCTGGCCGAGCTGGCCGCGAACGATGGCCTGTGGGATTTCGACGTCGAAGGCAACGACGTGTATTTCTCGCCCCGATGGCGGGCGATGCTCGGCTATGACGAAGCGGATCTCAAGGGCGGTTTCGACTGGCGCAGCCTGGTGCATCCGGATGACTCCTCGCGCGTGCAGGCTGCCATTCGCGAGCATGTTGCCAGCAAGACCCCGATATTCGAGAGCGTCCATCGCATGCGCCACCGCAGCGGCGACTGGCGCTGGGTCATCAGCCGCGCCAAGGCGCAGCTCGATGCGCACGGCCGGCTGCTGCGCCTGGTCGGCGTCGAACTCGACATCACCGAGCGCAAGCTCTACGAAGAAGCGCTGTTTCGCGAGAAGGAGAGTGCGCAGATCACGCTGCAGTCGATCGGCGACGGGGTGATTACCACTGACGCGGTATCGACCATCGACTACATCAACCCCGTGGCCGAACAGCTCACGGGGTGGCGCCTCGAAGACGCCATGGGCCGGCCCGTCGAGGAAATTTTTCGCGCCTTCCACGAAGAGACCTGCGAGCCGCTGGAGAATCCGCTGACGGTATCGATCCGCCGCGCGCGCCCGATCAAATCGGTGCGACCCATGCTGCTGATCCGGCGGGACGGCAATGAGCTCTACGTCGAGAGCACTGCCTCGCCGATTCGCGCCGGCAATGGCAAGGTCGGCGGCGGCGTGCTGGTGTTCCACGACGTCAGCGAGTCGCGCGAACTCAATCGCCGCCTCAGCTACCACGCCAGCCACGACCTGCTGACGGGCCTGGTCAATCGCCGCGAATTCGAGAATCGTGTGGAGCGCGCACTCAAGAGCGCCAAGGCGCGTGAGGCCTCCTACGCGCTCTGTTACCTGGATATCGACCAGTTCAAGATCGTCAACGATACCTGCGGCCACAGCGCGGGTGATGCGCTGCTCGGCCAGATGGGCGCGCTGCTGAAGTCCAAGGTGCGCTGGCGCGACACGCTGTCGCGTCTGGGCGGCGACGAGTTCGGCATCCTGCTGGAAAGCTGCACGCTCGATGAGGCCATGCGCATGGCCGAATCGGTGCGCGAGTCGGTGCGCAATTTCCGCTTCAGCTGGGAAGAGCGCGTGTTTCGCCTCGGGGCGAGCATCGGCGTGGTGCCGATCACGGCCGACAATGAGGATGTCGCCTCGATCATATCGGCGGCTGATAGCGCCTGCGCCGCAGCCAAGGAGCTCGGCCGTAACCGCGTGCACAGTTTCGCGGAAAACGACATCGAGCTCATGCGCCGCCGGCGCGAGATGCAGTGGGCGGCGCGCATCAATGCGGCGCTGGAAGAGGGGCGCTTCGAGCTGTTCCGCATGCCCATCATGCCGCTGCAGAAGCCTGAGACCGGCGCGCACTACGAACTGCTGCTGCGCATGCGCGACGAAAACGGCCGCATCGTGGCGCCCGACAACTTCATCGCCGCAGCCGAGCGCTACGGCATTACGCCGAGCATCGACCGCTGGGTGGTCGAGAATGCGTTGCGCTGGCTGGTGTCCGAGGCCGACGAGCGCGAGCGGCTTGCGATGTGCTCGATCAACCTCTCGGGCCAGAGCCTGGGCGATGACAAATTCCTGCCCTATGTGATCGACCAGTTCCACAAGAGTGGCCTGGATGCCTCCAAAATCTGTTTTGAGATCACGGAAACCGCGGCCGTGGCGAGCTTTTCCCAGGCCAACCGCTTTATCCAGGCGCTCAAGCAGCTCGGCTGCAAATTCGCGCTCGATGACTTCGGCACCGGCCTGTCATCGTTCGGTTATCTGAAGCACTTCCCGGTGGACTACCTGAAGATCGACGGCAGCTTCGTGCGCGAGATCCTGCACGATCCGATCGACCGCGAAATGGTGCGATCGATCAACGAGATCGGCCACCTGACTGGCAAGCAGACCATCGCCGAGTTTGCCGAAAACGCCGAAATCATCCAGATGCTGAGGAATATCGGCGTCGACTTCGCTCAGGGCTACGGTGTTGCCCAGCCCCAGCGGGTGCTGAAGGCCATCACCAACGGCAATACCGCCGGAAGCTAGGCGATCTGCGTAGGGCAGCGGCAGCGCCCGCACGCCCAGCGGCTGGCCGCTGGCGCGATCATCGGCCACCGCACTGGACTCGGTTACCGCCTCAGGCAACGGCGCCACCGCCAGAAACTCGCAGCATCCGTCCGGGCGCTGCAGGGCTTCGACCACGCGATACGCCCGACCGTCCGCCAGTCGACCCGAGTCGCCCGGATGGAGCACACAGGCCTGCAGGCTTTCAAAGCGTTGCATGCGCCGTTTGACGCGGCCGCGATAGTGAGCGCGTGCGATCACTTCCTGACCGGTGTAGCAGCCCTTGGTGAAGGAGACCGCATCGATGCAGTCGAGGTTGAGCATTTGCGCCACGAACTGCGCCGAAGTGGCCGCGTAAACCTGCGGCTGGCCGGCGGCAATATCGAGTGCGCGCCATTGCTCGCGCGTCATTCGGGCCGTCGCGGGTTCGGGCGCCTGCGCATCTGCGATCAGCACCGCGCGATCATCAGCCAGCGCCCAGCCCTGCGCTGGAGCTAAGCGCGCGCCCTGGGCCCAGGCGCCGTAAAGTGCGCTGCTGGCGCTCTCGTCGCTTATGAGCAGTTTCGAACGCAGCAGGTACTTGCGCAGCTGGGATGCCACCGGCTCGGCCAGCTCCCGCGGCAGCATTGCCAGGATCTCGTTCTCGGCACGGGCGGCCAGCCAGAGCAGTGCCACCGTGCGTCCCTGGGGGTTGTGCAGCCCGGCGCGCAGGATCGTCCCCGGCGAGAGCCTGGCGAGATCATTTGACAATTGACCCTGCAGGAATTTCCTCGCGTCCGCGCCCTCGAATCGCAGTACGGCCAAGTCTTCCAGCCGGCAAAAGACAGGAGATCCCGTCGGGGCGTGGTGGTCGGTCTGAGGCGATTCTGGCACACTTGTGATTATGCCGGTTCTGACCGACGACCCGCTCGAATCGGGGATATCCACCGCGAGCGCTGCCACTCCGCCCCTGCGTGCCCCTGAGCCCCAGTCTGCGCCGCGGGAGATTGGCGGCCCGCCATTGCCCGAACCGACGCGCTACGGAGACTGGGAAGTGCGCGGCCGCTGTATCGACTTCTGAACAGGAGTAGTCATGGCTGAGCGCCCGCTGTCACCTCACGTGACGGTTTATAGATGGGGCTACACGATGACGTTGTCGATACTGCACCGGGTCAGCGGTATCGCCCTGTTCGGCGCACTGATCGGCATGATCGTCTGGCTCATGGCCGCCGCACGTGGGCCGCTCTCGTATGCCGAGACCATGTCGACGCTGGCTTCGGCGCCATTCAAGTGCCTGGTCGCCATCGCGCTGCTGGCGCTGTGTTATCACTTCTGCAATGGCCTGCGGCACCTCGCCTGGGACATTGGCTGGGGCTTCGAGCGCGTGCAGGCACGCCGCAGCGCCGTGATCGTGGTGATCGTGACGCTGGTGGCGTTCGCGGTCTGCATCTACTACCTGGCGCAGTCGGGCGTGGGGCCCGCATGAGCCTTCGCAGCCCGCTCTCGCTGGTGCTCAACAATGGCGCCGCTCGCGACGGGGTGAGCCATTGGTGGATACAGCGCGTCACTGCGGTGGCGCTGGCACCATTGTGCTTCTGGCTGGCAGCCTCTTTGCTGCTGCTGCCGACCCGCAATCACGCCGCCGTGGCGCACTGGATCGGCGTCGGGCTGCACCCGGTGCTGCTGGTGTTGACCGTACTGGCGGCGACCTGGCACGCGTGGCTCGGACTACAGGTCGTCATCGAAGACTATGTGCCGCAGGCCGCAGCCCGGATCGCGCTGTTGCTGATTTCCACCTTTACCAACGCGCTGCTGGCTGCAGCCGGCGTTTATGCCGTGCTGCGCATCGCACTGCATGGTGCCGCATGAGCATCGGTCAATGAGCGCCTACGAGCTGGTGGATCACACCTACGATGTCGTGGTCGTCGGCGCCGGCGGCGCCGGCCTGCGCGCGACGCTGGGCCTGGCCGAAGCCGGGCTTTCCACCGCCTGCGTCACCAAGGTGTTCCCGACGCGCAGTCACACCGTGGCGGCGCAGGGCGGCATCAGCGCCGCGCTCGCCAACATGGGCGAGGACGACTGGCGCTGGCACATGTATGACACGGTCAAGGGCTCCGACTGGCTCGGCGATCAGGATGCCATCGAGTTCATGTGCAAGCAGGCGCCGGCCGCGGTCATCGAACTCGAGCACTACGGTGTGCCGTTCTCCCGCACCGACGATGGGCGAATTTATCAACGGCCGTTCGGCGGCATGACGACCCATTACGGCCAGGGCATTGCCCAACGCACCTGCGCGGCGGCCGATCGCACCGGGCATGCGATGCTGCACACGCTCTATCAGCAGTCGATCCGCCACGAGGCGCAGTTCTACATCGAATATTTTGCGATCGATCTGCTCATGGAAGGGGATGAATGCCGCGGCGTGGTCGCGATCGATCTGGCAACCGGCAAGCTGCATCGCTTCCGCGCGCAGGTAACCATCCTGGCGACCGGCGGTTACGGGCGCGCCTACTTCTCCTGTACGTCGGCGCATACCTGCACTGGCGATGGCGGCGGCATGGTGCTGCGCGCCGGGCTGCCGCTGCAGGATATGGAGTTCGTGCAGTTTCATCCCACCGGCATCTACGGCTCAGGCTGCCTGATTACCGAGGGTTCGCGTGGCGAGGGCGGGTATCTCACCAATGCGGACGGCGAGCGTTTCATGGAGCGTTATGCGCCCAACGCCAAGGATCTGGCCTCGCGCGATGTCGTCAGCCGCGCGATGACCATCGAGATCCGTGACGGCCGCGGGGTCGGCGCGCTCAGGGACCACATTCATCTGCATCTCGAGCATCTCGGGCCTGCCGTCATCCATGAGCGCCTGCCCGGCATCGCCGAGACGGCGCGCATCTTTGCGGGCATCGATGTCACGCGCGAACCCATACCCATCCTGCCCACGGTGCATTACAACATGGGCGGTATTCCCTGCAGCATGCAGGGCGAAGTGGTGACGCTCAAAGGCGCCGATCCCAATCATGTCGTACCGGGGCTCATGGCAGTGGGCGAAGCCGCGTGCGTCTCGGTGCACGGCGCCAATCGGCTCGGTTCGAATTCGCTGCTCGATCTGATCGTCTTTGGTCGTGAAGCGGCCCGTCACTGCGCGGCGGTGGCGCAGCCGGGCGCCAAGCAGCGAGCGCTGCCAAAGGACGCGCACGAGCCGGCCCTTGCGCGCCTGGATCGGCTGCGGCATGCCAAGGGCTCACGCCCCACGGCCGCGATCCGGCTGGAGATGCAGAAGATCATGCAGTCCGATGCGGCCGTGTTCCGAACCGGCGAGACCCTGGCGGAGGGCATGGAAAAGCTCGGGCACACCTATGAATCCTTCGCCGATGTGGCAATTTCGGATCGCGGCCTGATCTGGAACACCGATCTGATCGAGACACTGGAGCTCGAAAACCTGCTGCTGCAGGCCATCGCGACCATACAGTCTGCCGGCAACCGGCGGGAGAGCAGAGGTGCACATGCGCGCGAGGATTTCCCGCAGCGCGATGACGCCAACTGGCTCAAGCACAGTCTCTGCTGGGTCGATGCGCACGGGCAGGCAACGCTCGACTATCGGCCGGTGCACCTGAACACGCTCACTGACGAAGTCGAAGTCATCGCGCCGAAGGCGCGTACCTATTGATCAGCGTCTGATCCCGGAGAGTCATCGATCATGGTTGAATTATCGCTGCCGAAGAACTCGAGGATCGATGCGCGCGCCGGCAAACATTACCCGGCGCCCGCGGATGCGCGCAGCGTGCGGCGAGTGCGGATCTATCGTTACGATCCGGAGCAGGGCGGCCGTCCGCGCATCGACACGTACGAGCTCGACATGGCGAACTGCGGTCCCATGGTGCTCGATGCCCTGCTGAAGATAAAAAACGAGATCGACACCACGCTGTCGCTGCGACGCTCCTGCCGCGAGGGCATCTGCGGCTCCTGCGCCATGAACATCAACGGCCAGAACACGCTCGCCTGTACCAAGGCCTGCGATGAGCTCGGCGATGGTGACATTCGCGTCTATCCGCTGCCGCACATGGAGGTGGTCAAGGATCTTGTTACGGATCTGACACATTTCTACGCGCAGTACGCCGCCGTGAAACCCTGGCTGCAAAGCCGCACACCCGCGGCGCCCGATCGGGAACGCCTGCAGTCGAAGGAAGACCAGGAACGCATCGATCGCCCCTCGGCGTGCATCCTGTGTGCCTGCTGTTCCACGGCGTGCCCGAGTTACTGGTGGAACTCCGAGCGCTACCTGGGGCCTGCGGCCCTGCTGGCCGCCTACCGCTGGATCGTCGACAGCCGCGATGAGGCGACCGGCGAGCGCCTCGATGCGCTCGAGGATCCCTTCCGGCTCTACCGCTGCCATACCATCATGAACTGCACCGAAGCTTGCCCGAAGGATCTGAATCCGGCCAAGGCGATCGGTGCCATCAAGCAGCTGCTGGCGGATCGGCGCTACTAGGGCCGTGGATGAGGGGGCCAATCCGGCGGCGCGGCACCGCTCGCGGCTGTCCTGGCGCTGCCGTCGCGGGCGTCGGGAATGGGACGTACTGCTGCTGAGTTGGCTGGAGCGGCATTTCGATACCGCCACCGCGCGGCAGCGGGCAGCCTTTGAGGCGCTCCTGGACCTGCCAGACGGGGATCTCGAGCACTTCCTGGCCACGGCCGAGCACCCCCTCCAGGCTGAGCTGCAAGTGCCGGACCGGGCGCCAGGCACGGAACCTTCCGACCGGCCGCGGCTCTAATCCCGGATATCATTACGTTAAATCAGACCGCCACGGGGCTTGGGTTTCATGAGCGGTTCAGCAGATACTCTGGATACTTCGAACTTTCAGGACCGATCCAGGTCCATGCAGTCAGTATTACCAATGGCCCCTGATGCGAGTGATTTGAGCCTGGTGCAGCGGGTGCAGCGCGGTGAACGCGGCGCCTACGACCTGCTGGTTCTCAAGTACCAGCACAAGGTCGTGAAGCTGGTGATGCGTTATCTGCGGGACCCGGCGGACGCCGAGGATGTGGCCCAGGAAGCCTTCATCAAGGCATACCGGGCACTGCCGCAGTTTCGCGGCGACAGCGCCTTCTATACCTGGCTCTATCGGATCGCCATCAATACGGCCAAGAACGCGCTGGCGGCCCGTGATCGCAACCCGGTGAGCTACGACTTCGACATGCAAAGCGGCGACGAATCCAACGACATGGTCAGCCGGCTCAAGGACCCGGAGACGCCCGAGGGTCTGGCCCTGACCGAAGAGATCCGCAACACGGTCAACGGCGCCATCGAGGCACTGCCCGAGGATCTGCGGACCGCGATCGTGCTGCGCGAACTGGAAGGGTTGAGCTACGAGGAAATCGCGGCGTCGATGGACTGCCCGGTCGGCACGGTGCGCTCGCGCATCTTCCGTGCCCGCGAGGCCATCGACCGTCGCCTGCGCGAGGTTTTCGATGGCGGCTTGGGCCGGGCGGAGGAGCTTGTCTGATGCAGGATGAAGTGGAAAGCCAGCTGTCGGCGATGTTCGACGGTGAATTGCCCGCCGCGGAATGCGAGCTGCTGTCGCGACGACTGGATCGGGATGAAACACTGCGTGCGCGCTGGTCGCGCTATGCACTGATCGGCGCCGCCATGCGCTCGGAGCCGGTGGCAACCGCGCGCAGTGGCTTCGCGCAGCGCGTCAGTGCGGCCATCGAATCCGGCTCGCCGCAGCAGCCCGAGGCAGCACGGCGGCGCCTGCGTCGCGGCAACCTGCTCTGGAGTGGCGCACTGGCCGCGACGCTGGTCGCGGGAGTGGCGGGACTTGGTGTATCGATGCTGCGCGATGCAGCACTGAGCGGCGCCACCCCGGCGCCCCTGATCACGGCGGCGACTCCCGTTGCGCTGGCCCCCACAGTCGTCTCGACCCGCTCGACCGGCTCGATTGGCTCGATTGGCTCGACCGGCCCCTTGGACGGCCCGTTTGCGGGTCCGGTCAAGGTTGCCAACCGCGGCGCCGACAGTTACGTGACGCCGAAGGGGACCCCGGGCGTTTCGACCGTTTTGCGCTCCCAGCTGGCCGACTACATCGTCGCGCACAGCGCGTACTCCACGCCGCTGCTGCGGCGGAACGTACTGTCTGAACTGGCAACCAGCGAAGGCACCATGGGCATCGCATCGAGCTTTGCGGGCGCCGCGGGTGCGGCCCAGGGCACTGTAGCCGGTGGGGGCGATGCAACCAGGTCCAGTTCAGACGTCAGCCGCTGACGTCTCCGTGCTCTCGGGCGTGCTGCGTGCCGTAGGCGGCAGCGTGGCGCTTTGCCTGGTGGCCCAGGCATGGGCCGCAGGCGCCGTTCAGAACGATCCCCGTGAATGGCTGGCGCGCACCGACGAGGCACTCTCAAAGCGCAATTACGAAGGCGTGTTCGTACACGAGCACGCCGGGGAATCCGAAACCCTGCGAGTGATCCACCGCGTCGACGGCGAGGGCGTCTCCGAGCGGCTGCTGTCGATGGACGGCTCGGGTCGTGAATTCATTCGCAAGGGCGCGCAACTCATTTGCTACCTGCCCGACCAGCACATGGTGCTGGTCGAGAAGACGCCCGATGCGGCGCTGCTGCTGACGGGGCTGCCGCGCATCGACGCCAGCGCTGCCGGACAGTACGGCATCACCGAACTGGCGCGAACCCGCGTCTCCGGCCGCGATGCGCGCGTGATCGCCATCGTACCGACCGACCAGCTGCGCTACGGCTATCGTGTCTGGATCGATGAAGGCACGGCGATGCCCCTGAAGACACAGCTGCGCGACAGTCACGGCGGCGTGCTCGAACAGATCATCTTCACCAGCCTGAACATGCTGGCGCACATCCCCAAGGCAGAGCTCGAACCGGCAGTCGATGCACACGGCTACCGATGGGTGAGGCGGGACTCCGAGCCGGTCGATTCCAGCGCCCTGACGGTCTCCTGGGAAGCCAATACCCTGCCCGCTGGATTCCATATGACTGCCAGCGCGCGCCAGATGCTGCCCTCGGGTCCGGTAGAGCACCTGGTGTTCAGCGACGGGCTGGCGTCGGTCTCGGTGTTCGTCGAGATGGGTCGTGCCGACGGCGGCAGCGCCGCGCGCGAGGATGACGCCGCCACCCTTGGAACCTCCTCGGCCTACTCGACCGTGGCGGAAGGCTACCGCGTGACCGCGGTCGGCGAGGTGCCGCCGGAGACCGTGCGGGTAATCGCAAGGGCCATTCACAACACCGGTCAGGATGGCAGCGCCGGGGAATCGGTCTCGGACAGCGTGGTCTCAACGGCAGCCGTCGCCCATGGCTTGTCCCCCACGCCTGTTTCCAGCGGCCCATCGGCTGCTCCCGGCCCGATGCACGGATTCGGTGCCGAGACCCAGGGCTTCGGTGCGACCGCGGCGCCGGTTTTCGGCCCTCCGGGCAGACCCGCCGCGGGCGGGCCCGGCCGGCGTTGAATTCCCGCGCTCCCGCCTCGCTGACGCTGCTGACGCGTCCGGAGTGCGGTCTTTGCGAGGAAATGCTGGCTGATCTGCGGAGCTTGAGCCTGCGGGTGTCATTGCCCCAGCTTGCCGTCATCGATGTGGATTCCGATGCTGAGCTGCAGCGGCGCTATGGCCTGAAAATACCGGTGCTGTTGCTCGATTCGGTGCCGGTTTGCAGTCACCGGCTGGACGCGGCCGAGCTGCAGCGGCTGCTGCGGCGGCCTTGAGGCTATAATCCGCGCGCCCCGCTCCTGGGGCATCCAAGTTCCCTGATGCAACGCATACGTAATTTCTCCATCATCGCGCACGTCGACCATGGCAAATCAACGCTCGCGGATCGCCTGATCCAGCTTTGCGGCGGCCTTGCGGCCCGGGAGATGCAGGCCCAGGTTCTCGACTCGATGGATCTGGAGCGCGAGCGTGGCATCACCATCAAGGCGCAGAGCGTCACCTTGCAATACGTTGCCCACGACGGTCAGCGCTACCAGCTCAATCTGATCGATACCCCCGGCCACGTGGATTTCTCATACGAGGTCTCGCGCAGCCTTGCGGCCTGCGATGGCGCGCTGCTGGTGGTGGACGCCTCGCAGGGCGTCGAGGCGCAAAGCGTCGCCAACTGCTACACCGCCATCGAGCAGGGACTGGAAGTAATGCCGGTCATCAACAAGATCGACCTGCCTTCGGCCGATCCGGACCGCGTCATGGTGGAGATCGAGGAGATTATCGGCATCGATGCCACCGACGCGGTGCGGGTCAGCGCCAAGACCGGTGAGGGCGTGCCGGAGCTGCTCGAGGAGATCGTGCGCCGCTTCCCGCCGCCCAAAGGCGACCCGGCGGCTCCCCTGCAGGCACTGATCGTGGATTCCTGGTTCGACAATTACGTCGGCGTGGTCTCGCTGGTGCGCGTGATGAACGGCACCCTGGGCCGCGGCGAGAAAATCCGCGTGATGTCCACGGGCCGCAGCCACTCCGTCGACAAACTCGGACGCTTCACGCCCAAGCCGATCGCGCTCGAGTCGCTGTCCGCCGGCGAAGTGGGATTCATCATCGCCGGTATCCGTGAGATCGACGGCGCCCCGGTCGGCGACACCATCACACTCGATGCGCGTCCGTGCGAGACGCCATTGCCCGGCTTCAAGCAGATCCAGCCCCGCGTGTTTGCCGGCGTGTTTCCAGTCAACGCCGAGGACTACGAAAACTTCCGCGATGCGCTGGCCAAGCTCAAGCTCAACGATTCGGCACTGCACTACGAGCCGGAATCATCGACTGCTCTGGGCTTCGGCTTTCGTTGCGGCTTCCTCGGCCTGCTGCACATGGATATCGTCCAGGAGCGGCTCGAGCGCGAGTATTCGCTCGAGCTCATCACCAGCGCGCCGACCGTAATCTACGAGGTCGCGCGTACCGACGGCTCGCTTATCTACGTGGATAACCCCGCCAAGCTGCCGGTCTCCAACGAGATCAGCGAGATCCGCGAGCCGATCATCACCGCCAGCATCCTGGTGCCACCCGACTATGTCGGCGCGATCCTGGGGCTTTGCAGCGAGAAGCGCGGCGTGCAGAAGAAAATGCAGTTCCTCGCCAACTCCGTGTCGCTGCAATACGATCTGCCGCTGGCCGAGGTGGTGCTGGATTTCTTCGACCGTCTCAAATCGGCCAGTCGCGGCTATGCTTCCTTCGACTACGATTTCAGCCATTTTCAGGCCGCCCCGCTGGTGAAGCTTGATATCCTGATCAACGGCGACACGGTCGATGCGCTGTCGATCATCGTACACAAGGACAGTGCCTATGGCCGCGGCCGTGACCTGGTCGACAAGATGCAGGAGCTCATTCCGCGCCAGATGTTCGAGGTAGCCGTGCAGGCAGCCATCGGCAGCCATATCATCGCCCGCGCGACCGTGAAGGCTTTGCGTAAAAATGTGCTCGCCAAGTGCTACGGCGGGGATATCACGCGCAAGCGGAAACTGCTGGAAAAGCAGAAGGAAGGCAAGAAGCGTATGAAGCAGGTGGGGCAGGTCGAGATTCCGCAGGAAGCGTTCCTGGCGGTACTCAAAGTGGGTCGCAAATGACGCAGTTGCTGTCGACTCTGTTGCCGGTTCTGGCCTGGGCGGCGATCCCCGTGACGCTGATCGCGGTCATCGATGACTGGTTCCTGCGGCCGCGGCGGCGGCTGGTCCAGGGCGGCGCTACGCCGCCGGATCCGGCGCTCATGCGCGGCTTCTATCTGCTGCTGCCGGTGGTGCTGATCGCCGTGGTGCTGGAGCTGCTCGGTTCCGAAAAGCTCGATTTCAGCCTGGTGCTCATCATCGTCGTGGCCGCGGCCGGGACGGTGTGGCTGATCGACCATCTGTGGTTCGCGCCGCGCCGCCGCCGGGCTGCCCAGGCGGCCGGACGCGACCCTGCACTGCAGCCCGTGCCCGTGACGGTGGACTACGCGCGCAGCTTCTTCCCCGTGGCCGTGGTGGTGCTGCTGGTGCGTGCCTTTGTGTTTGAGCCGTTCCGCATCCCTTCCGATTCGATGATGCCGACGCTGCTCGACGGCGATTTCATCGTGGTCAACAAATTCGCCTATGGGCTGCGGCTGCCGGTACTGGGAACCAAGTTCGCCGATACCGGCGAGCCGCATCGCGGCGACGTCGTGGTGTTCCATTACCCGCCGGAGCCCTCGATCAACTACATCAAGCGCCTGGTGGGACTGCCCGGCGATCACATCGAGATCGTCTCGGACCAGATCATTGTCAACGGAACGCCCGTGCCGTTGCAGTCCAACGGTCGCTACGACGACGGCTGCTATCACAATATGCGGCTCTCGACCGAGCAGCTCGGCACTCATTCGCATCAGACGCTCTCGTGCCAGACACCCGGCGACCTGATGGTCCCCCCGGGTCCGACCTGCAACCGCCGCCTGGAGCGCAACTATGTCTGCGAGGAGCCATCGGCGCCGGGTCTGCACGATCGCAACGATATGCACGAGATCGTGGTCCCGCCGGGGCAGTACCTGATGATCGGCGACAACCGGGACAATAGCTCCGACGGGCGCATCTGGGGCTTCGTGCCCGAGGATCATCTGGTCGGCAAGGCGACGCGAATCTGGTTCAATTGGGACCTGCAGCGTTCCGGCGGACCCAAATGGAGCCGTCTCGGCCGGCGCATCGATTGACGAACTTTCGAAGCCATAGGTCACAGGGAGTGTTCAAAATGCGTCACTCACAGCGCGGAGTAACCTTCATCGGTTGGTTATTCCTGCTCATCCCGATCGCCATTCTTCTCTATTGCGGCATTCGTATTACGCCCATGTACCTGAATTTCCTGAACGTATCGAAGGCGCTCAGTCAGGTGGCGGCGCAGGCCAAGACAGCCTCGACATTCAGCCCCGCGGAACTGAAGGCGTCACTCGAAAAGAACTTCGATGTGCAGGCCATCGAACGCCCTTCTCCCAAGGACATCGAGATCCACCGTGAAGGCGAACATCTCACTGCCATCGCCGATTACGAAGATGTGGCGCCGATATTCGCCAACATTTCGCTGCTGCTGCATTTCCACAAGGAGGTCGAGGTGCAGTGACCCGCACTGAACGGCTGCGCCTCTGGCTCAGGGAGACGCTCGGGTACGAGCCTTCCGATCTGACCTGGTTCGAAGTGGCGCTGACACATCGCAGCGCGGATGGCGCCAACAATGAGCGACTGGAATTTCTCGGCGATGCGGTGCTGAGCCTGGTAAGCGCGCAGTATCTCTACGAGCGCTTTCCCGAAGCCGATGAAGGCGCGCTGAGCCGGCTGCGCGCGCGCATGGTCAGTGGCGAGTTCCTGGCGCAGCAGGCTGCCACGGCGCAGCTCGGCGAACTGCTGGTTCTCGGTGCCGGAGAACTCAAGAGCGGCGGGTTCCGCCGCGAATCCATTCTGGCCGATGCGCTCGAGGCGCTGTGCGGTGCGCTGTACCTCGACGGCGGCCTCGAAGCTGCCCGCGGCGGAATTCTGCGCTGGCTGGAGCGTGGCCTGCCCGACGAGGGCCTGCTCAGTGAACTCAAGGACCCTAAAACACGGCTGCAGGAGCTGCTGCAGGCGCGCGGGCTGCCCTTACCCCGCTACAGCATCGACAGCGTCGAGGGTGAGCTGCATGCGCAACTCTTCCGCGTGACCTGCGAAGTCGAGCCGATGGCCGCGCGCGCCGAGGGGCGGGGTTCGAGCCGCCGTCGCGCGGAGCAGGCCGCGGCGGCGCAAGTGCTCGCGCAGATCGGTAGCCCCTCATGAACGAATTCCGCAGCGGCTTCGTCGCGCTGGCCGGCAGGCCCAATGTCGGCAAATCGACGCTGCTGAACGCTTTCGTCGGTCAGAAGCTCAGCATCGTCACGCCGCGGCCGCAGACCACGCGCAATCGGCTGATCGGCCTGCTGCAGTTGCCGGACGCACAGATCGCGTTCGTGGATACCCCCGGTCTGCACCTGGGACAGAAGCGCGCCCTCAATCGCGCCATGAATCGTACCGCCGCCGCAGCCCTCGGCGATGCCGACCTGGTGCTGCTGGTGCTCGAAGCCCTCAGGTGGACCGAGGAGGATGAGCTGGCGCTCGATCGCATCCGCGATGCGCACCGGTCGGTGATCGCGGTAGTCAACAAGGTGGATCGCGTGCATCCGCGCGAACGGTTGCTGCCGTACATGGCGCAGCTGGCTACACGGCACGAGTTCCGCCAGATCGTGCCGATTTCGGCGCGCCGCGGCAGCAACCTGGATGATCTGAAGCGCGTGATTGTCGCGGAACTGCCGGTCGGGGAGGCGATGTTTCCGGCCGATCAGCTCACGGATCGGAGCCGCGATTTCCGCATCGCCGAGACCATCCGCGAAAAGCTCACATTGGAACTGGTCGAAGAGTTGCCCTATGGCATCGCCGTCGAGATCGAACAGATTGAGACGCGCGAGGATGGGCAACTGCGGGTCGCGGCCGTGATCTGGGTCGACCGCGAAGGACACAAGCCCATCGTCATCGGTGCCGATGGCTCGCGCCTCAAACGCGTCGGGCGTGCCGCGCGACTGGAGCTGAACCATCTGCTGGGCGGCCGTTTTCATCTGACGTTGTGGGTCAAGGTGCGCGAGGACTGGGCCGATGACGTGCGCGCGCTGCAGCAGCTGGGACTGGAATGAGCCGCATTTCGAATCGCGTGCAATTGACGCGCGCCTATGTGCTGCACCAGCGGCCGTTCAGGGACAGCAGCCTGATCGTGGAAATTTTCGCGCGCGAGTTCGGTCGCATGACGCTGTTTGCGCACGCCGCGCGCGGGCCACGCTCGCGCTTCGTGGCACTGCAGCCATTCCAGGCGCTGCTGCTCTCCTGGAGCGGCCGCGGCGAGGCGCCGCAGCTCACCGGCACCGAACTCGCCGATGGCGGCCCGCTGCCGATGCCGTCCAGGCAGCTCATGAGCGCCTTCTATCTCAATGAATTGCTATTGACGCTGACGACACGGCATGACCCTCATCCGGAACTGTTCGATCACTACGGATCGACGCTGGCGCACCTGGGGCAGGGAGAGCCCGCCGATCTGCTGCTGCGACACTTCGAGGCCCGGCTGCTGGATTTCATCGGCTACGGGCTGAATCTTGCCTCCGAAGCCGATACCGGGCAGCCCGTGCGCGCCGAGGCCCACTACCAGTTCCGTGCCGGCGTGCATGGCGTCGTGCTCGCTGCTGCCGCGGACGATGGCGCAATCACCGGGCACGTGCTGCAGCGGCTGTCCGATGCCGGAGATCTCGATACTGAATCGGACCTGCGCCAGGCGCGTGCGCTGATGCGTGCCGCGATCGATCATTGTCTCGAGGGACGCGAATTGCGCACGCGGGCCGTGGCGCGTTCGCTGGCAAGCTATCCGCGCAAGGAGCAGCGCGTCTGATGGCCTCAACGATCGACCTGGGCGTCAACATCGACCACGTGGCGACTCTGCGGCAGCAGCGTCATACCCAGTATCCCGAACCCGTGCAGGCCGCGCTGGTAGCCGAGCAGGCCGGCGCCGACAACATCACACTGCACCTGCGCGAGGATCGTCGGCACATCCAGGAGCGCGACGTGCGGCTGCTGCGAGAGCTGCTGGCCACGCGCATGAATCTGGAGATGGCAGTCACGGCCGAGATGCTGGAGTTCGCCTGCGCCATTCGCCCGCAGGATTGCTGCCTGGTACCCGAACGCCGCGCCGAGCTGACCACCGAGGGCGGCCTGGATGTCATTGGCGGCGGCGAAACCCTTCGCGCCGGCTGTGCGCGACTGGCGCAGGCCGGCATCCGGGTGGCGCTTTTCATCGATCCGGACGAAGCGCAGATCGCCGCCGCCCAGCGCGCAGGCGCGCCGATGATCGAGCTGCACACCGGCGCCTACGCCGATGCCAGCGGCGCCGAGCAGGCGCGCGAACTGGAGCGCCTGCGCCGCACGGCACGTTTTGCCGCCAGCCTTGGCCTGACCGTGCATGCCGGACATGGACTGCATTACGGTAATGTTGCTCCCATCGCCGCCATTCGCGAGGTTGTCGAACTCAACATCGGCCACTCGATTGTCGCGCGTGCCTTGTTCGATGGCCTTGCCGCTGCCGTGCGTGCCATGAAAGCCGCCATGCTCGCCGCGCGCACATGATCTTTGGCATCGGTATCGACGTACTCGAAGCCAAGCGCATGCATAGCGTGTTCGAGCGCTTCGGCAATCACCTGGTGGATCGGCTGCTGATGCCGCAGGAGCGGGCGCAATTCGAGCGCACCAAGCGGCCCGAACGATTTCTGGCGACCCGGTTCGCGGCCAAGGAGGCGATCGTCAAGGCGATGGGAACCGGCTTTGCACACGGCGTCTGGATCCGCGACGTCGGCGTGGTGCAGAACCCCTGGGGGAAACCCGAGGTGGTCTATTCCGAGCGCGGCCAGCAGGTGCGGGAACGCCTGGGCGTGGGTGAGGGCCATGTCACGCTCACCGACGAGGCGGGTCTGGTGGTGGCCGTGGCCGTGCTGCTGCGTGCGGCATGAACGTCCTGGTATTCGATATCGAGACCGTGCCGGATGTGGAACTTGGGCGCGCGCTCTACGGGCTGCACGGCCTGGATGATGCCGCGGTGGCCAAGGCCATGTTCTCGCAGCAGCGCGCCGCCAGCGGTGCGGAGTTCCTGCCGCATGTGCAGCAGCGCGTGGTGGCGATCTCCTGCCTGCTGCGCACTCGCGATCAGCTGCGGCTCTGGAGCCTGGGCGATCTGGACTCCGCGGAACCTGAGCTGCTCGCGCGCTTCTTTGACGGCCTGGAGAAATATCTTCCCGAGCTCGTGTCGTGGAACGGCGGCGGCTTCGACCTGCCGGTGCTGCACTATCGCTCGCTCAAGGCCGGCGTGCAGGCGCCCCGTTACTGGGAGACGGGCGATGAAGACACCTCGTTCCGCTACAACAACTATCTGAGCCGTTACCACTGGCGGCACCTGGATCTCATGGACGTGCTGTCGGGATTTCAGCCGCGCGCCCGCGCCAAGCTGGCGGATGTGGCAGCGTTGCTGGGTTTCCCGGGCAAACTCGGCTTCTCCGGCGACCAGGTGTGGGACGCGTACCTGGCGGGCGAGCTGTTGGCGGTGCGCCGCTATTGTGAGACCGATACGCTCAACACCTACCTGATCTACCTGCGCTTCCAGTTTCTGCGCGCACGGCTGGACCGCGCCAGGCTGGCGGCGGAGTTCGAGCGGGTGCGCGCATTGCTGCGCGATTCCGACGAGCCGCATCACGCACAATTCCTCGAAGCCTGGAAACCCGCGACGTGAGCCGGCGGGCGGCGTTTGCCGCAGATGTCGAGGAAACCGGTGTCGTGGTGGGATTGAGCCACGAAGGTGCCGGTATCGTTCGCGAGGGCAAGACCGCGCTCGTGGCCGGTGCCCTGCCCGGAGAGACGATCCGCTTTCGAAGATGGCGCCGCCATCGTCAGTACGATGAGGCGCGGCTCGCGGCAGTGCTGGTGCCCGCCGCCGATCGCGTGCAGCCGCGCTGCGCACACTTCGAGATCTGTGGCGGCTGCGCGTTGCAGCACCTCGATGCGGCCTCGCAGCTGGCGCTCAAGCAGCAGCAGCTCGCCGAGAACCTGGAACGCATCGCGCGCCTCACGCCGCAGCGCTGGCTTGCGCCCATTCGAAGTCCCGCCTGGGGATATCGGCGCCGCGCGCGCCTCGGCGTCAAATACGTACCGCGCAAGGGACGCGTGCTGGTCGGGTTTCGCGAGCGCGCCTCGCACCTGATCGCCCAGCTTGCGCGCTGCGAGGTGCTGGCCGCGCCGATCGGCGAACTGATCACGCCGCTGGCAGTGCTCATCGGTGAGCTGTCGATACGCGAGCAGCTGCCGCAGATCGAGGTGGCGGTGGGCGATGAGGCCGCCGCGCTGGTTCTGCGGGTGCTGGTGGCGCCATCCGAAGAGGACCTCGGCCGGCTGCACGCATTCGAGGCGCAGCATGGAGTGCGCCTGTTTCTGCAGTCCGGCGGCATCGACACCGTGCGCCCACTGTCCGAACCTTCGGCACGGCTGTCCTATGCGCTGCCCGAGGCCGGCGTCGAGCTGGAATTCACGCCGACCGATTTCATCCAGGTCAATGCGCAGGCCAACCGGGCACTGGTGGCCGTGGCCGGGGAACTGCTGGAATTGACCGCCGAGGCGGATCTGCTGGATCTCTATTGCGGGCTGGGCAACTTCTCGCTGGCATTGGCTCGGCGTGCGAGATCGATCGTCGGCGTGGAGGGCGAAGCCAAGCTCATTGAACGCGCCCGGGCCAACGCGCACCGCAACGGTATCCACAACGCCGAGTTCCACCAGGCCGATCTCGCCGGCGTGGATCTGTCGCATGCGCCATGGCTGAAACGCAGTTATTCGCACCTGCTGCTCGATCCGCCCCGCGTCGGCGCGCGCGAAATGCTGCCGGCGATCGCGCGGCTCGCTCCGCGGCGGCTGCTCTACGTGTCCTGTCACCCGGCAACCCTGGCACGGGATCTGGGCATACTGGTGCACGAGCACGGATTTGAATTGCTCGCGGCCGGCGTGGTCGATATGTTTGCGCACACGGCGCATGTGGAGTCGCTGGCCCTGTTGGGCCCGCCGCGCGCCTGAGGCTGATGATGGCGATCGAGATCGAACGCAAGTTCCGGGTCATCGATGACGGCTGGCGCCCCGCGGTGGGCAGCAGCACGCTGCTGCGCCAGGGTTATCTGGCCAATACGATGCGCGCCTCGATTCGCGTGCGCGTTGGCGGAGAGTCCGCCTGGCTGTCGGTAAAGGCCATGAAGCCAGGGCGTGCGCGCGCGGAGTTCGAAGCCGATATCGCGGCCGCCGATGCGCACGAAATGCTCTCGAACCTGTGCGAGGGAGCGCTCATCGAGAAGTGGCGTCACATCGTGGTGCATGCCGGAGATCGCTGGGAAATCGACGAGTTCCTCGGTGAGAATGCCGGCCTGGTGATCGCCGAACTGGAACTGGATTCGGAGGAGCAGGATTTTGCCCGGCCCGCGTGGCTTGGCGAGGAAGTCACCGACGATCATCGCTACTACAATTTCCGCCTGTCACAGCATCCCTATCGAGAATGGCCATGACCCTGGGCCCGCTGATGGTCGACGTTGCCGGAACCGAGCTGACCGCCGCCGACCGGGAAATACTGGCGCACCCCCTGGTGGGCAGCGTGATCCTGTTCACGCGCAACTACATCGACCCGCCGCAGTTGCGCGCACTGGTCGGGCAGATCCATGCGGTGCGAAACCCGACGCTGCTGATCGCCGTGGATCACGAAGGCGGCCGCGTGCAGCGTTTCCGGCCGGGCTTCTCGGCGTTGCCGCCGCTGCGCCGCATCGGTCATGCCTATGAGGCCGATCCCCATGCCGGTCTTGCCATGGCGCGGGCCATGGGCTGGCTCATGGCCGCGGAACTGCTCGCCTGCGGCCTGGACTTCTCGTTCGCTCCCTGTGTGGATCTGGACTACGGTCTGTCCGAGATCATCGGTGATCGCTCCTTTAGTGCGCGGGCACGGGTGGTCTCGCCGCTGGCAGTGGCCTATATGCACGGCATGCGCGATGCCGGCATGGCAGCAACGGCCAAGCACTATCCGGGACACGGCGCGGTGGTCGCCGATTCACACCTGGCGCTGCCGGTGGATCGACGCGAACTGGTGGACATGGAGGAGGACATCCAACCCTATCGCCGCCTGATCGCCAATGGCTTGCCGGCTGTCATGGCCGCGCATGTGCTGTTTCCGGCCGTCGATCCCTTGCCCGCAAGCTTCTCGCACCGCTGGATCACGCACGAGCTGCGCCAGGGGCTTGGCTTTGGCGGGCTGGTATTCGCCGATGATCTGTCGATGGCCGGCGCGGCTTCCGTCGGTGATCTGCCCGAACGCGCCGGGCGCGCGCTGGCGGCGGGGTGTGATGTACTTCCGGTTTGCAACGACCGGGCCGGTGTTACGGCATTGTTGGAACAATTCAAAGCTCGCATTGATCCGGCCTCGCAACTTCGTTTGATACGCATGCGTGGCCGCAAGCAGCTTGATTTTGAGACGCTGGAGGCTTCCGCCGCCTGGCGAAGCGCGCGAGAATGGCTGGAACGCAGTGCGGCAAAACCGGAACTTCGTTTCGAGCCCGGCGATGCGGACACGGGGGCAGATTGACAGCCAACGGGCAATGGACGGCCGATTTTCTTCGCGGGGTGCTGGATGCATCGCCCGAGGGCATTGTCGTGTGCGAGTCGGGAGCCGAGCATCAGCCGGTGGTCTACGCCAACAGCGCGTTTGAGCGCATGACCGGCTATGGCGCCGAGGAACTGATCGGCCAGGATCTGCGGCGCCTGCAGTCCTGGGACCGCGACCAGGAGGGGCGCAATCAAATACGGGCTGCCATCGGGCAGGGTGAAACCTGCCGCGTGCTGCTGCGCAATTACCGCAAGGACGGCAGCCAGTTCTGGAATGAATTTGTGGTTCAGCCGCTGCGCGGCACCGAGGGCGGCGTCACGCACTTCGTCGGCTTTCATCGCGACGTCACCGAACGCGAACGCTCGGGGCTGCGCCGCACCAGCGGCCTGCCGACATGGCTGCGCGAGGATCGCCTCTCGGGGCTGTGCTCGCGCGCGTACTTCGAAGAGCTGCTCGAGCATGACTGGCAGGTCGGTGCGCGTGAAGCGCGCCTGGTGACGATGATCGCGTTCGACATCGACGACCTCAGCAGCTACAACGACACCTTTGGCCGTGCGGCCGGCGATGCCTGCATCCGGCGTGTTGCCGGTGTCATCGGTACCGCCTTCCGGCGCGGTGCAGATGTCGTTGCGCGGTGGGAAGGCGGTCGTATCGTCGCGCTCGTGAGGAATCCGGATCTGGAAGTGGTGCCTTCATTCGCGACCGCGGTGGCGCAGAAGGTGCTCGGTCAGCACATCCATCACCCGCGCGCGGCGCGGCGGCAGAAGTTCGTATCGGTCAGTGTGGGCGCCGCCAGCCTGCATCCCACCGGCGACGTGGGCGCCGAGTCGCTGATACAGGCGGCCATGAAGGCGCTGTCGCGTGCCAAGGAAGACCATGATGTCCCGGTTGCAGTGCTGCGTCCCGAGGATGTGGGTTAGTCGCGCCTCGTTGATGCTGACGCTGTGGGTCGCCGGGTCCGGGGCGCTCATGGCACAGCAGGCCAGCCCCATCCTGGGCCGCTGGCTCACCCAGCCGGGCGACGGCATCATCGAAATCACGCGCACGGCTGACAATACTTACCTGGGCACCATCATCGGCGGCAATGCTCCGCGGCGCGTCGATGAACACAATCCCGATCCTGCTCGTCGAGCGCAGCTACTGCTGGGCCAGCTGATCCTTAAGGACATGCACGAGGACGGTGACGGCGCCCTGGCGGGAGGCACCATCTACGAGCCGGACACCGGTCGCACTTACAAATGCCGTATCGAAACACTCGATCACGACCGGCTGAAGGTCCGCGGGTTCATCGGCATCTCATTGCTCGGCCGCTCGCAGGTATGGACGCGTTTCACCGGCACATCACTGGATCTGTCGACGGGCGCGCATTGAGCACTCAGGATTTGAGCGCCTTTTCGAGATAGATGGTGCCCGGAATGGGATTGTCGTAGTAAGGCGGGATTTCACGAAAGCCGAGTTGCGCGTAGAGATTCTGCGCGTGAGTCATATGGGCGAGTGTGTCCAGGCGGATGATCGAGTAATCCAGTTCCGCCGCCCGCCGCAGAATCGTTTGAGCCAGCAGCTCGCCGAGGCGCGCGCCGCGAAATGCCGTGCGAACCCACAGCCGCTTCATTTCGCAGACGCCGGGTTCCAGCGCCCGCAGCGCCACACAGCCGGCCGGCTGCGCGCCCTTGAGTGCCAGCAGCAGCACGCCACGATGGGCGGCGGCGTATTTGCCTGGCAAGCCATCGATCTCCGCATCGATCTCCTGGAAGCATAGATCGACATCGATCCAGGCCGCATATTCGCGCACCAGCGCGCGTACGACTGCCACGTGCGCGTCGCTCTCGACATCGATGAGATCAAAAGCGCCGTTGCTGCGCGACACGCGGGGCTCGTCAGTGCGACCCGGCTCCGACCGGGGACACCATGGCGATCACGCCGAAGGCGGGGTGATCGAAGTACTGGCGCTCGTTATATTTGACGCTGCGCATTTCCTTGATGCTGTAGTTGATCCCACCTGCGTTGAGGTTCAGATCCACACCCAGGTGCAGATAGGTGGCGCGCTCGAGGTATACGGTGCCCGAGAGACCCGGGCTGCTGATGCCCAGGTCCGAGAGCGCGATGCCAATATGGGTACCCCAGTTGGCGGCCGACTGTACCCAGCCGGCGTGCGCTATCGGTCGCCAGGCGCCGCTGCTGCGCAGAGTCGCCTCGACCGGCGTGAGTCGATAGTCGGCCGGTGCCAGTATGCGCACCACCTGCGGCGTGCCCCCGCGAGTGCTCTCGTTGCCGAAACCGCGGCCGGTCGGTACCGCGCTCCAGTCCTCATTGCCGCTCACGCTGGTGGCGCGGAACACGATCAGCTCGACCATGTAGAGCGAGCCGCTGGCCTGTTGCGCCGCAGCCGCCCCGGGGTCTGCGAGCATGGCCATCGCCGCCAGCAGGCTCACGGCCGCAAACATCGCGCGCTGCCGTATGGGTCCGATTCCGCCGGTTGCATTCATGCGGCTATGGTAGCAGGGCGGCGGATGGTTCAGCCTCCGGACAGGTGGGTCAGCAGCGCATCGGCGCGCGTGAAGCGCTGTGCGGGTTCGGGCAGCGCGCGCGTAATGCGCAGCTTCAGTGGTCCCTCGAGCCGATACTCCTGCGCCTGGCGCTGGATGAGTCCGATCAGCCGCGCGGCATCGATCCGGTTCTGCTGCTCGAATTGGATGCTGCCGCCGGCGGGCCCGAGTTCGAGCCGCCTGATTCCAAGCTCGCGAGCACGCAATCGCAGCCCCGCCAGCTGCAGCAGGCGTTGAGCGGGCTCGGGCAGCGCGCCGAAGCGATCGATGAGCTCGGCGGTCATGTCCTGCAGGCGGACCGGATCCGCGGCCGCGATGCGCTGATACAGCGCCAGTCGCAGATGCACATCCGCCACGTAGCTTTCCGGCAGCAACGCCGGTACGTGCAGCTCGATTTCGCTGACCGCGGCCAGCGGACGGTCGAGCATGGGTTCGCGTCCCTCGCGCATGGCGCGCACAGCCTGCCCGAGCATGTCGAGGTACATGCTCAAGCCCACTTCGCTGAGCTCTCCAGTCTGCTTTTCGCCGAGAAATTCACCGGCGCCGCGGATCTCCAGGTCATGGGTGGCGAGCACGAAGCCGGCGCCGAGCTCCTCCAGCGACTCGATCGCCTCCAGCCGCTTGGCGGCATCGCCCGCCAGATGTTTGCGCGACGGCACGATCAGATACGCGTAGGCGCGATGGTGGGAGCGGCCGACGCGGCCGCGAAGCTGGTGCAACTGCGCCAGGCCCAGCCGGTCGGCGCGGTCGATCATGATGGTGTTGGCACTCGGCACATCGATGCCGCTCTCGATGATGGTCGTGCAGACCAGCAGGTTAAATCGCCGATGATAGAAGTCGACCATCAGCTGCTCGAGTTCCCGCTCACGCATCTGGCCGTGACCGATGCGCACGTCGGCTTCGGGTACCAGGCGTCCGATGTCGGCCGCGGCCTTCTCGATGCTTTGTATCTCGTTGTGCACGAAGTACACCTGGCCACCGCGTCGCAGCTCGCGCAAGACCGCCTCGCGCAGCGTGGCGGCATGCCACTCGATGACGAAAGTCTTGATGGCGACGCGTGCCACCGGCGGGGTCGTGATCAGCGACAGATCGCGCAGGCCGCCCAGGGCCATGTTGAGTGTGCGCGGGATCGGCGTCGCCGTCAGCGTCAGCACATGGACCTCGGCACGCAGCGTCTTGAGGCGCTCCTTGTCGCGCACTCCAAAGCGATGTTCCTCATCGACCACGATCAGCCCCAGGCTCTTGAAGCGCGGGTCCGCGTGCAGCAGTCGATGCGTGGCGATGACGATATCCACCGTGCCGTGTTCCAGTCCCTGCAGCACGGCCGTGGTCTCGGCGCCGGAGCGGAAGCGAGACAGCGATTCGACGCGCACCGGCCAGTCGGCAAACCGGTCGCGAAAACTTTGCAGATGCTGTTGGGCCAGCAGCGTGGTCGGTACCAGCACCGCGACTTGCTTGCCGGCCTGGACCGCGACGAAGGCAGCCCGCATCGCCACTTCGGTCTTGCCGAATCCCACATCGCCGCACACCACCCGATCCATCGGCCGTTCGGACTGCATGTCGTTGAGTACCTGGCGGATCGCCTCGGCCTGATCGGCCGTCTCCTCGAATGGGAAGCCGTTGGCGAAAGTCTGGTACTCGAGTTCTCGCGCCTTCAGCGGCGATGCCTTGTGCGCCGCGCGGCGCGCGTGCAGTTCAAGCAGTTCGGCGGCCACATCGCGCACCGCTTCGGCGGCGCGCCGCCGCGCGCGGGTCCACTGATCGGTCCCGAGCTTGTGCAGCGGCGCGGATTCCGGAGCGCCGCCGGTGTACCGCGTCACCAGGTGCAGCGCGTGTACCGGCACGTAGACTCGATCGCCGTCGCGGTATTCGAGCACCAGGAACTCGTTCACCTGGCCGGCGATGTCCATGGCCTGCAGCCCCACGTAGCGGCCAACGCCATAGGTGTCGTGCACCACCGGTGCGCCCGGCTCCAGGCTCTGCAGATCGCGCAGGATGGCGGCCGGATCGGAGGCGGCCGCGCGGCGCCGGCGGCGCTCCTGCCGGGCACGGGATCCAAACAACTGCGATTCGGTCAGCAGCAGCAGTGCCGGATCGGTCAGTGCCAGCCCCGCGATGTCCTCGGCCACGTGGATGGCAAGCTGCGCATCGCCCTGGGCGAACTGGCCCCAGGACTGCACCGCGCGTGGCCGGCGGCCGTGTGCCGCCAGCATTTCTGCGATCACCTCGCGGCGCCCGGGCGAATCGGCGGCAATCAACACACGGCCGGTAAAACTGGCGAGAAAGCTCGTCAATGGCGCCAGCGGCTGCGCCGCGCGCACATCGAGCCGGAAATCCGGCGGCGCGGTAGTCGCAAATTCGTGCGTATCCTGATCGCGCGTCGCATCCCCGCTGCCGGCGAAGCGCTCGATGGCAACGCCCAGACGCGAGGCAAGCGATGCCGCCAGGGCCGCGGGATCCAGGAAGGCTTCGCCCGGAGGCAGCAGCGGTCGCTCGATGTCATGCCGCCGATCCTCATAGCGCGCGCCGATCCCCTCCCAGGCGCGCTGCAGCGCTGCATCAAGGTCGCCATCGCCGGCGACCACGGCATCGACCGGCAGATAGTCGGTAATTTGTGCCGTGGTCTCGTAGAAGAGCGGCAGATAAAACTCGATGCCGGGAGGGGCTATGCCTTCGCTGACACCGCGGTAGACGCTCATGCGCGTGATGTCGCCCTCGAAGCGTGCGCGAAAGCGGCGGCGGAAGGCGCGTACCGATTCGGCGTCCAGCGGCAGTTCGCGCGCCGGCAGCAGCCGGAGCTGTTCGACGCTCTCAAGGGATCGCTGTGATTCGGGATCGAAGCGGCGGATGGTATCGATGCGATCATCAAGAAGATCCACCCGGACCGGCGTGGGAGCCCCCATCGGATAGATGTCGAACAACGAGCCCCGCAGTGCGAATTCACCCGGAGTTCGAACCTGGCCGACACTGGCGTAACCGGATTGCGCCAGCCGCAGACGCAGCGGCTCGAGCGCCAGCGGCTCGCCGCGTTTGAGCTCGAAGCTGCGCGCCTGCACATAGGCCACCGGCGGTAGGCGCGTCAGCAGGCTCTCGGCGGACAAGAGCAGGATGCCGCGGCGAAGCTGCGGCAGGCGCGAGAGCGTCCGCAGCCGCTCGGAGACGATGTCGGGATGCGGCGAGAAGATGTCGTAAGGCAGCACTTCCCAGTCGGGTAGTGTCAGCGTCTCGAGTGCGCCACCGCCGAAGAACTCCAGTTCCGCGCCGAGTTGCTCGATCTCACGCGCGTCGGAGGCGATGAATACCCAGGGCCGCGTGTCGGCAGCGGCCGCCTCCGCCAGGGCGAGCGCGCGCGCGCTGCCATGCAGGCCGCGCCAACGCCAGCGGCGGACGACCGAGTCGGGCAAAGGTGGGCGCAGCAGGGCGGACATCGGGAGCCAATGGAGCACTGCGCGGGCGCAGCGAAGCGCGCGAGCTTAAACGGCTGCGCCCTGAATTCAAGCCTTGCGGATCAAGCTGGGACGGGGGCGGGCTCAGGAGCCGGCGTTGACCACCGAGTGGATGACGTATTCGTGCTCGAAAAACACCGAGAAGGTCGGATAATCCCAGCGCGAGATAGGCGGCACGCCGACGGCCTCATGCCGCTCCTGCGGGGCGCCGAACTGGGCCTCGACGGTTTTCATGGTCATGCCGCGGCCGGGGCAATTGACATCCGAATTTCGCACCGCGACCTGATCGTCGACGGCGATGGTTTCGGCGCGCACTGAACCGCAATAAAGCGCGGCCAATGCAACCGCCAGGGCCACAACTCGCCAGGGTTCCAGGTTCAAGGCTTTCGCCTTCAATTTGCGTGTCCGGATCATGACGCACCTGCAGGCTCTGCCATCCACGGGAGCCAACTATAGCACCGGGCGCAGAAGCCGCCGCGCCAGGGCCGCCAGGGCCGGCCCGTTTCTGTGATCCAGGTCCTGTTTCAGGGTTGCCTGTGCTTAAATGCCCGCGATGTTTCAGCCGCTGCCTGTGTTCATCGGCCTGCGCTATGTGCGCTCGCGGCAACACAAATTCTTCGTCTCCCTGATCACCTGGGTGTCGCTCGCCGGGGTTTCGCTGGGCGTGGCCGCGCTGATCGTGATTCTGTCGGTCATGAATGGCTTCGAGGGGGAGTTGCGGGATCGCCTGCTGGCACTGGGCGCACAGGCGCGTGCGGTCAACCAGGGCTCCCCATCCGCCGACGGCGAGCAGGCGCTGCGGCGGCGGTTGCAGGCGCTGCCGGGTGTGACGGCAGTGTCGCCCTACATCGAACTGACCGCGCTGGCGGTGCATTGGCCCGACATGCTGCCGGTGCAGTTGCGCGGCATCGATCCGGCGCTGGAGCAGGGCGTGGCGGACGTACGCTCATTGCTGATCGAGGGAAGCCTTACGGCGCTCAAGCCGGGCAGCAACGCCGTGATCGTCGGACGCGACATCGTCGATCAGTTGGGACTGCATGTGGGCGATCCGATCACGCTGCTGGTGCCGACGGCATCGGCGGCCGGCCTGCCCGAACCGCGCCTGCGCCAGTTCACGGTCGGGGGCGTGTTCCAGGCCGGGCTCGAGGAACTCGACAACTCACTGCTGCTCGCGCAGTTCGAGGATGTACGGGCGTTCGCGCCGCATGCCCAGGGCTCGAGCGGGCTGCGGCTACGCTTCACCGATGCACTGGAAGTCGGGCGCTTCATGCCGGCGGTGCGCGCCGCGCTGCCGGCAGGCTTCAGCAGCAGCGACTGGACGGAGGACAATGCCAGCTACTTCCGTGCTATCCGAATCGAAAAAACCATGATGGCGCTGATCCTGCTGCTGATCGTCACGGTGGCGGCATTCAACACCGTGGCGATGCTGGTGATGGTGGTTAACGACAAGCGCACCGACATCGCTATTCTGCGCACCTTTGGCGCATCGCCCGGCAGCGTGCTGCGCATTTTCATGACCCAGGGCATCGCGATCGGCTGGTTCGGCGTCGCCGGCGGCCTCGTGCTGGGTGTGCTCGTGGCGCTGCACGTCGATGCCATCGTGCCGGTGCTCGAGCGGTTGTTCGGCTTCCACTTCCTGGATGCGCAGGTCTACTACATCACGACGATTCCATCGGAGGTGCACCCGCACGATGTGATCTGGATCGCGGCTGCAGCCTTTACCCTGACGCTGCTCTCGACCATATACCCGGCGCTGCGCGCCGCGCGCACGCCGCCGGCGGACGCTCTGCGTTACGAATAGCATGGCGCGTCCCTACGAATGGCTTATCGGAACGCGTTATCTGCGCTCGACGCAGGGGCGCGGTTTCCTGTCTTTCATCACCGTCGTTTCGGTGCTGGGCCTGGCGATTGGTGTGGCGGTGCTGATCGTGGTGCTGTCGGTCATGAACGGCTTCGAGCGCGAGCTCAAAAGCCGCATCCTGAGCGTGACTTCACATGCCACGCTCATGGGACTGGATGGCACCCTCAACGACTGGCGCGCCGACCAGGCGCGCGCGCTGACGATGCCTGAAGTGCTGGCCGCGGCACCGTATATCGAAGCGCAGGCGCTGCTCATGCACGGTGATCACACCGCCGGCACCGCGGTGCGCGGCGTGGATCCGGCGCAGGAACGCCGCACCGTCGGCCTGGCGGATCGCATCCATGGCGGCAGCATCGATGATCTGTCCGACGGCAGTTACCGGCTGATCCTCGGCGATGCGCTCGCGGCGGCATTGGCAGCGCACGTGGGGGACGACCTGGTGCTGATCGCGCCCAAGGGCGATGCAACCCCGGCGGGCATCGAACCGCGAATGCGCCGATTCCACGTAGCGGGAATCTTTCATTCCGGCATGTATGAGTACGATCGCGGTCTCGCGCTCATGAACCTTGCCGACGCGGCGCGCCTCTATCAGCTCGGCGACCGCGTCACGGGTGTGCGGCTGGCATTGCGCGATCCGTTCACGGCTCCGCGCGTGGTGCGCAATCTTGCGCTCTCGCTGGGCGGCGGATACTACGTCAGCGACTGGACGCGCAACCACGCCAACTTCTTCCGCTCGATCGAGATCACCAAGTCGATGCTGTTCGTTATCCTCATGCTGGTAGTCGCGGTCGCGGCCTTCAATATCGTCGCCGCGCTGGTGATGGTGGTGAAGGACAAGCGCGGCGATATCGCGATCCTGCGCACCATCGGTGCCGCGCCCCACAGCATCCTTGCGGTGTTCTCGATTCAGGGGGCTTTCATCGGGCTGGCCGGTACTGCCGCCGGCGCGGCGCTCGGGCTGATCCTGTCCGCCAATCTCGAGTCGCTGGTGCATGCGCTCGAACGCCTGCTCGGCACACATTTTCTGGATGCTAAGGTGTATTTCATGAGCGATCTGCCGGCCTATGCGGAATGGGGCGATGTGCTGCGGATCTGCGGCCTCGCATTTGCGCTGTGCGCGATAGCAACACTGTACCCCGCATGGCGCGCGGCCGGCACGCAGCCGGCGGAGGCGCTGCGGCATGACTGAGGGGACCACGGCGGTGCTCTCGGCCCGCGCTGTTCGCCGCAGTTTCCGCGAGGGCTCGGCAACACTCGAGGTGCTGCTCGATGTGCAGCTCGAGGTTCAGCGCGGCGAGCGACTCGCCATCATCGGCGCTTCGGGTTCCGGCAAGACGACACTGCTGCAGATATTGGGCGGTCTCGACCGGCCGGATGCGGGCCAGGTGATCATCGACGGGCGCAATATTCACGAGCTCGGCGAAAGCGAGCGCGGCGCGCTGCGCAATCGCAGCATCGGCTTCGTCTACCAGTTTCATCATCTGCTGCCCGAATTCTCTGCACTGGAGAACGTGGCGATGCCGTTGCTGGTGCGGCGTGACTCGGCTGCAAGCGCCGCCGAACGCGCCCGTGCGCTGCTCTCGCGTGTCGGGCTTGCGCAGCGGCTCAATCACAAACCGCATCAACTATCCGGCGGCGAGCGGCAGAGGACCGCCGTGGCGCGCGCGCTGGTCACTTCGCCGCAACTGGTGCTCGCCGATGAGCCCACAGGCAATCTCGATGGACGCAATGCCGAGCAGGTATTCGCGTTGATGCTGGAGCTCAATCGCGAGATGGGCACTAGCCTGGTGGTCGTGACCCACGATCCGCGCCTGGCGGCGCGCATGGATCGGGTGCTGGAGCTGGAAGCTGGTCAGTTGCGGCAACCGGGTCCGGCCGCCTGATCAGTCCGCGCCGCGCCCGGCGCATGCGATAGCGATGCATGGTCGCCATGCGCCAGGAGAACTCGAGAGCAAAGCGGCCCGTCAGTCCCAGCACCACGCTGCAAACCAGGCAGCCGAGCAGGAATGGACGCCAGGCCGGGCCGAGGCCGTGTTCGAGCCAGTTCCAGGTCAGGTGGAATTCGAAATGATGCGGCTTGAAACGCAGCAATGCCGCACCCACCCTGTAGGCCATGTAGTAGGCGGGGACCATCGTGAAAGGATTGACCAGGTAGGTCGCAGCGATCGCCACGGCGAGATTTAACCGCCACCACAATGCCGCGAGCACCACCAGCGGCAGATGGATCGGCAGCGGAATGAAGCTCACCGCGATGCCGACGCCGAATGCAGCCGTGATCGAATGGCGGTTCAGAGTCCATAAATGCGAGTCCGTCAACCGGTCGCCAAAAATGTTGAGGTACCATTTGTGACGCCGTGCACGGATCAGGTTCGCGAGTTTTTTTACTAACCTGCGAGGCATGGCCTTGTGACTCTAGCAATTGCCGGTGACAGTCCATAGGTGCAGCGTCGCGAATTTGCGCTGCTGGCGGCAAGCTTTAGGTATCATGCGGCCGCCGCTCGAAAATCAGTAGGAGTCGACGCCGGAAATGTGGGAAATCGTGCAGGCGGGCGGGACGCTGATGTGGCCCATCATGCTGTGTTCCGTCGTTTCCGCGGCCATTATCCTGGAGCGGCTCTGGACGCTGCAGGATCGACGGGTTTTGCCGCCCGACCTGATGCAAAAGGTCTGGAAGCTGGTCGAGACGCATCAGATCAACGACAAGGTTATTGCAGCGCTGGAGCAGAATTCGCCGCTCGGCCGTCTGCTCGCTGCCGGGCTGTTGAATCGGCACCGGCCCCGGGAAGTGCTCATGGAGCGCCTGGAGGATACGGGCCGGCACACGGTTCACGAACTGGAACGATTCCTGAATACGCTGGGGACCATCGCCGGCGTATCGCCGCTGCTCGGTCTGTTAGGAACCGTAACCGGCATCATCAAGGCCTTCAACGCCATCAACGCGGGCGGGGCAGGCGACCCGCGCATGCTGTCGGGCGGCATCGCCGAGGCGCTGGTGGCGACCGCAGCGGGCCTGTGCGTGGCGATACCGTCGCTGATCGCCTACCGTTATCTTCGCGGTCGCGTCGAGCGCATCGTCATCGAAATGGAGAAGAATGCGCTGCGGCTGGTTGATTCGTTCGAAGCCGCCGCCAAGCGGCCGGCCGAAACCGCCGCCGCACCGCTGACCGTGCCACGTGCGCCATCGGTGATTCCGGCGCCCCCCGCATCGCACGCGGCCCAGGCGTAACGCGAGGCGCCATCACATGAATCTCAAGCCCCGCCGAACTGAAGAGCCGGAAATCAACGTTACTTCGTTGATCGATGTCGTATTGCTGCTGGTCGTGTTCTTCATGCTGTCCTCGAATTTCACGGCCGAGGGGCGCCTGCGCATCCGCCTGCCGCAGGCAAACAACCAGGCCCCGGAGCGGGCGGCGGCCGATGCCCTGGTGATCTCCGTCAGTTCCACGGGCGCGTATCTGGTCAACGGCCGGGAACTGGTCAACTCCAGTCCTGACACGCTGCGCGCCGCCATTCTCAAGAGCGGCGCTGCTGCGGTGCGCACCGCTCCGGTCACGATCCGTGCCGATGGGCGCGCGAGCCATCAATCGGTGGTCACGGCCATGGATGTGCTCGGTCATCTCGGATTCACGCAGATGAATGTGGCCACTCTTACCGAGACCCAAGCGGGCTCGCCTTGAATCGACCCGCGCCGGGCACTCCTGCCAGCGCCTCCAACATCGAGCAGGCGCGAGGCGTATACCGCCGGCTGCTGCGCTACGCGCGTCCCTTTGCGGGCATGTATCTGCTCGGTGTGCTCGGCATGCTGCTCTACGCTGGCACGGACCTGCTGACGATCACTTTCACCAAGAGCTATCTGACCAGCGCGCTGGCGCTGGAGCAGCATCGCGAGGTGCTGCAGTGGTTGCCGCTGGCAGTGCTCGGCATTTTCGCGGTGCGCGGACTGGGCGACTATCTCGCCAGTTATTTTCCATTCTGGGTCGGCCGCCAGGTCATCAAATCGATTCGCAACGATCTGTTCGCCCATTACCTGCGGCTGCCGACCTCGGTTTACGATCGCGAATCCTCCGGCACGATGCTGTCGCGGCTGACCTACAACGCCGAGACGGTGGCCGCGGCAACCACCGATGCACTGACTGTCATCATCCGCGACTCGCTCTCGATCGCGTTCAACGTCGGCGCGCTGTTCTACCTCAATTGGCGTCTGGCCCTGTACGCATTGTTCGTTGCACCTGCGATCGCGTGGCTGGTTCGCAAGGTCAATGTCCGCTTCCGCCGCTATAGCAAGCGCATTCAGAATTCGATGGGCGATGTCACGCGCGTCACCAAGGAGGCGCTGGATGCGCATCGCGTGGTCAAGGTGTTCAATGCGCAGGGACATGTGGCGCGCCTGTTCGAGTCGGCCAACGAACTGAACCGCAGCACTAACGTGCGCCTGATCAATGCGCGTGCCAGCGCCAACCCGGTCGTGCAGATGATCGCGGCCGTCGGCCTCGCTTCCGTGCTCTACATCGCCAATCGCGAGCTGCAGGCCGGCACTTTGACGGTGGAAAGATTCTTCCCCTTCCTGCTGGCGCTGTTCCAGGTGCTGCAACCGCTCAAACGTGTGCTGGCCGTCGCCGGCCCGATGCAGCAGGGCATCGCTGCGGGCGCGAGCGTGTTCGAGGTACTCGACACGCCGGGTGAGCCACAGGGCGGTACGCGCCCGCTCGAGCGCGCGCGCGGTGAGGTGGAATTCAGGGACGTCGGTTTTGAGTACGCCAAGGAAAAGGGCGCGGTGCTGCGTCACATCTCACTGAGCGTGCCGGCCGGGGCCACGGTCGCCATCGTCGGCCGGTCCGGCAGCGGCAAATCGACGCTGGTGTCGCTGCTGGCGCGCTTTTACGACCCTACCTCGGGTAGCGTGCTGATCGATGGCGTGGATATCCGCGAGTATTCATTGCGGGATGTGCGGCGGCAGATCAGCCTTGTCAGCCAGGAAGTCGTGCTGTTCAACGACACGATCCGCAGCAACATCATTTTCGGTGCCAGCGACATCAGCGATGCCCAGCTCGAAGCGGCCGCGCGTGCGGCCTATGTGCTGGAGTTCGTCGAGCAGTTGCCGCAGGGTCTGGACACCATCGTCGGAGATCGCGGGGTCATGCTTTCGGGCGGACAGCGCCAGCGTATCGCGATCGCGCGCGCCCTGCTGCGCGACACACCCATACTGATTCTCGATGAAGCCACCTCGTCGCTCGACACGGCAGCGGAACGGCACATCCAGGCAGCCCTCGAGCAGCTGCTGCGCAATCGCACCACCTTCGTAATCGCGCACCGCCTTTCGACCGTGGAGAAGGCCGATCGCATCCTGGTGCTGCGCGACGGCGAGGTTGTCGAGTATGGTGGGCACACCGAGTTGCTCGAGCGTCGCGGCGTCTATGCGGAGCTGCATCGGCTGCAGTTCAGCGCTTAGGCGTCGGGCGCACGCGTGGCTTCGCGGCTGCAACAGATCTGGTATCGCAATTCACCGCCGCCGCTGGCGCTGCGGCCGCTCTCCTGGATTTTCGGCCTGGCGGTCCAGCTGCAGCGCCACGCCTATGAGCGCGGCTGGCGTCGCTCCGAACAGCTCGGGCGGCCCGTCATCGTGGTCGGCAACCTCACGGTCGGTGGCAGTGGCAAGACGCCGCTCGTGATCTGGCTGACCGCCCGGTTGCGTTCCGAAGGATTCTCGCCGGGTGTCGTGCTGCGCGGCTACGGGGGTTCCGCCGCACGCGGTTCGAGCCCGCTGCGCGTCGAGTCCGACAGTGACCCGGATGTGGTCGGTGATGAGGCACTGCTGCTGCGCCGGCGCACGGGCGAGCCGGTGGCGGTGTGCCGGCGGCGTATGCGGGCCGCAAAACTCCTGCTCAAGGCGGGGGCCAACGTCATCGTCTCGGACGATGGCCTGCAGCACCTGGCGATGGCGCGGAATTTCGAGATCGCGGTAATCGACGCCGAACGCGGCTTCGGCAATGGCTATCTTCTGCCCGCAGGTCCGCTGCGGGAGCCGCGCCAGCGCATCGGGCAGGTCGACGCCGTGGTACTCAATGGCGCTGAAGTCACTGACCAGGCGCCGGCGCCGCGCGGCGCCTTCAGAATGAATCTGGTGGGTGAGCGGCTCATGCCCCTGAGCGGCGGAAGTGCCTGCGCGCTCTCGAGCTTCGCCGGGCAGCGGGTGCATGCGGTAGCCGGTATCGGCAACCCACAGCGTTTTTTTGCCACGTTGCGCGCCGCGGGGCTCATCGTCCTCGAACACGCCTTTCCGGACCACCATCGCTATCGCGCTGCAGAGATTCGGTTCGCCGACGGCCTGCCGGTGCTGATGACCGAGAAGGATGCGGTAAAATGCAGCAAGCTCGGGGGGCCAAATCATTGGTTCCTGCCGGTCACGGCCCAGTTGGCCGATGCCGATGCCGCGGCACTGATGGCGCGTCTGCGGCGCGCGCTTGGAGTGTGATTTGGACGCACGACTGCTCGATATACTGGCCTGCCCCATCTGCAAAGGGTCCCTGCGCTATGAGCGCAAGCAGCAGCTTCTGATCTGCCGCGGTGATCGACTGGCTTTCCCGATTCGCGATGGCATCCCGGTGATGCTCGAGGACGAAGCGCGCGCGCTGACTCCTACCGATCCGCTGCTCGAGATTTAGGCGCGCGCGGTGTTTCGCGTCGTCATCCCGGCGCGCTACGGCTCCACGCGGCTGCCTGGCAAACCGCTGCTGTTGCTGGCCGGCAAGGCGATGATCCAGTGGGTCTATGAGCGGGCGCGACGCTCGGGGGCCAGCCAGGTCATCGTGGCCACCGACGACGAGCGCATCGCGCAACGCGTTCGTGAGCTGGGCGGCGAGGCGCAGATGTCGGCTGCCGGGCACACATCGGGCACCGACCGGATCGCGGAAATCGCACGCCGCGAGCGCTGGCCCGACGGCGATATTGTCGTCAACCTGCAGGGCGATGAGCCCCTGATGCCGGAGGCACTGCTCGACCAGGTAGCGGATTTACTGACCCGGCATCCTGGCGCGGATCTGGCGACACTGTGCGTGCCGCTCGATTCAGTCGCGGCGCTGCTGGATCCCAATGTCGTCAAGGTGGTCGCCGGCGAACGGCAGCGCGCACTCTATTTCAGCCGCGCGCCGATCCCCTGGTCGCGGGATGGCGCACCGGCGGGACTTGCCAGCCAGCGCAGCCATGCGCTCGCGCAGCGGCACCTGGGTCTCTATGCCTACCGGGTCGCTTCATTGCTGCGACTGGCGGCGCTGCCGCCGAGCCCGCTCGAGCAGATCGAGAAGCTCGAGCAGTTGCGCGCAATAGAGAACGCGATGGACATCCGCATCGAGCGCGCGAGCGTCCCGCCCGGACCTGATGTCAACACGGCCGACGACGTCGCCGCCGTCGCCGCGTTGCTCGAATCGGGGCGCTGAGCGCCCCCGGGACGCTGACCGCGCCCGGGGGTGCTGACGGACTCAGTCCTCGCGAGTGGGGCCGCTCGGTGGCGGGAACGTGGGCGCTGACGACCACATCACCGACGGACGAGCTTCCTGAGCGGGGGCAGGCGACGCTGAACCAGCCTCATGCCCGCCCTGAGAATGCGCCGGCGGGCCGGAAGGTGCATCGTTGCGAGGCGAGTCGTTGCGAGGCGAGTCGTAGCGGGCCGCACCGCCGCCGCTCTCGCCGCCTTCGCTGCCCTGGGTATCCCGGCCGCGCGGCTCATGGTCCGCGCTCTGGGAGTGGCCCCAGCCCTGCGGCGAGCCCGACTCACCCGAGCCGCCGCCTTCATCGGCCGCCCCGTTGCCGCCGGCGCCGCCACTGGAAGCTGGCATTCCGTCCCGATTGCCACCACCGCCGCCGCGTCTGCGGCGGCGACCACCCCGGCGTGATCGGCCGCTGCGCGGGCGATCCATGGCCGGCTGGCCCGCCATGGGGCCATGCTGCGGCTCGGCGCTCTCGGGCGACGACGAGGCCGCCTCTCCCTCGACGTTCTGGCGCGGCGGCTCACGGCGCGGCTCCTCGCGGGGACGATCAGGGGCTGGGCCACGGCCGGATTCGGCGCGTCGCGAGTCATCGCGCATGCCGCCGTCTCGACCGTCACGTCGCGGTGGCGCATCGCGCCGTGGGCCATCCGAGCGCCCTGGCCGCCGGTCGCGCCCCCGGCCGCCGCCATCGCGGCGCGAGCTGCCGCCGCCGTTGCTGCGGCGTGGTTCCCGTCGTGGCTCACTGGGGGCGGCGGGACTTGCCTCCGGCGCCGGCGGTACGCTGCCGATCTCATCGGTCCCGAACCATCGTTTGACACGACCCCAGAAACCGGAACCCTGCGATTCTTCGGTTTCCGTGACGACCGCGGGGCTGGGTGCCGCCACGGGCGTCGGTTGCAGCGGGGCGGCCGTCTTCGGCAGCAGCGCTGCCACAGCCGGCTGCTCGGCAGGCGGACGCGCGCGCTCGGCAATGGGATCGACGCTCGGCGGAGCTACCGGGATCTGGTAGCTGACCTGTGAGTTCTCGGGCAGCTGGGCCTCATCCTCGCGCACGCGGCGGATCGAGTACTCGGGAGTCTGGATGTGCGGATTGGGCACGATCACCAGCTGGGCGTGACCCTTGTCCTCGAGGGCGCGCAGCGCGTCGTGCTTTTCGTTGATGAGGTAGGTGGCGACGTCCACCGGCAACTGCACGATGATGCGCGAGGTGCGCTCCTTCCGGGCGTCCTCGCTGACCAGGCGCAGGATCGACAGTGCCATGGATTCGACACTGCGAATGCTGCCGATGCCGTTGCAGCGCGGGCACACCAGGTGGCTGGATTCCCCGAGGCTGGGCCGCAGGCGCTGGCGTGACATTTCGAGCAGGCCGAAGCGTGACAGGCGCCCGATCTGGATCCGTGCCCGATCCATCTTCATGGCATCGCGCAGCCGATCCTCGACATCGCGCTGGTTCTTGGTCGATTCCATGTCGATGAAGTCGATGACGATCAGGCCACCGATGTCGCGAATGCGCAGCTGGCGGGCGATTTCCTCGGCCGCTTCGAGATTGGTGTTGCAGGCGGTGGTTTCGATATCTCCGCCGCGCGTGGCACGCGCGGAGTTGATGTCGATCGATACCAGCGCCTCGGTGTAATCGATGACGATGCTGCCGCCCGAGGGCAGCTGCACCTTGTGCGCGTAGGCCGACTCGATCTGGCTCTCGATCTGATAGCGCGTAAATAACGCGATGTCGTCGGCATAGAGCTTGAGCTTGCGATGCGCATCATTGGGCATGAAGCGCTCCATGTACTCCTGCGCCTTCTGAAAGGCGCTCTCATCGTCGACCAGGATCTCCCCGATATCGTCGGTCAGGTAGTCGCGCAAGGCGCGCGTGACCGCGTCGCTCTCCTGGTAGACCAGGAAGGGGGCGCCGCGGGTCTTGGCCGCCTCATCGATCGCTTCCCACTGGGTCTTGAGATTGTCCAGATCCCACTGCAACTCGGCGGCGGTGCGGCCCACGCCGGCCGTGCGGACGATGGCGCCCATGCTGTCGGGCACCACGAGCTGATTCATGACCTCCCGCATCTGGTCGCGCTCTTCGCCTTCGATGCGGCGCGACACGCCGCCGGCGCGGGGATTGTTGGGCATCAGTACCAGGAAGCGGCCTGCCAGGCTCACGAAGGTCGTCAGCGCAGCGCCTTTATTGCCGCGCTCTTCCTTCTCAACCTGCACCAGCAGTTCCTGGCCTTCGGAGACCAGTTCGCGGATGTTCAGCCGGCCGCCCTGGGGCTGGCTGCGGAAGTACTCCTTGGAAATCTCCTTGAGCGGCAGGAAGCCATGCCGTTGCGCGCCATAGTCGACAAAAGCCGCCTCGAGCGAGGGCTCGACCCGGGAGATGCGCGCTTTATAGATATTCGCTTTTTTCTGTTCCCTCGACGGGATCTCGATGCTCAGGTCATAGAGCTTCTGACCATCTACCATGGCGACCCGCAGTTCTTCCTGCTGGGTCGCGTTCACTAACATTCTTTTCATTTGCCTCTGCCAGAATTGTATGAGAGGCCGATGGTTTCGAAATCTGCACGTGTGGGGGCAGATTTACGAAGCCGCCTCGGGCAGCGGAGCGCTCGAAGGTTGGTTGGCGCGTCGTGATGGTCATCGATTTTTTGATCGACTGTCTGTCATTGACTCGTGGCCGCCATGACTGGCGGCGCGCCGGAAAACTCTTGAGGTCCACTGACCAGCGGCGCGCTCGTGGGCTCGAACTTTCGGAGGAGCAACGACGGCGAGCGCGGACCGGGTCGGCCGACTCATGCGCGATGGCCTCGATATCGAGGACCAACTACCATGCGGCGTTCAGGCCGCAGTCTTGTTGTCGTGGCCCTTAAGCTGTTGACAACGGTCGGATTATAGCCGCCGACGGCACTGAAAAACAAACACTTAAGCGTCGGGCGTGACGGGAGTGACATTTGTCCGAGTCAGAAGAGAGCCCTCCGAAGAGTCCGCGCAGCCTCGTTCGGCACGTTGAAATCGACTCGGAGACGCAGGGCCTGCGCCTCGACAAGCTGCTCGGGCAGCTGCTCGTGGGCGTGCCGCGGACCCGTATTTTTCGACTGATACGGCGCGGCGAGGTGCGTGTCAATGGGCGGCGTGCGGGTCCCGAACAGCGGCTTATCCAGGGCGATTCGGTTCGGGTACCGCCCGTGCGCGAAGCCGAGCCTGAGGTGCCTGGTGCGCCGCGCCGCGTGCCGCCGGGCCTGATCCAGGCCGTCGAGCGCGCCATCATTCACGAGGACGATCGCCTGCTGGTGCTGGATAAGCCCGCCGGGCTGGCCGTGCACGGCGGCAGCGGGCTGTCATTCGGCGTCATCGAGGCACTGCGGGCGTCCCGGCCTGACGAGACCCTGGAGCTTTGCCACCGGCTCGATCGCGATACCAGCGGCTGCCTGCTGGTTGCCCGGCGCGGTTCGGCGCTGCGCACACTACATGCGCTGCTGCGCCAGGGGGCGGTGCAGAAGAAATACCTGGCGCTGCTGGCGGGTCGATGGAAACTCGGGCGCAAGAGCGTCACCGCGCCGCTGCGAACGGATCTGCGTGTCGGCGGCGAGCGCACCGTCAAGGTGGATGAGCACGGCAAGGAAGCGCTGACCGAATTCAAGCCCGTGGAGCACTTTGGCTCGCGCGCTACCCTGGTCGAGGCGACTTTGCGAACCGGCCGCACGCACCAGATCCGCGTGCATGCGGCCTGGTGCGGTCACCCGGTGCTCGGCGATGAAAAGTACGGTGACGAGGCGGCCAATGCCGAGCTCACCTCGCTGGGTCTGCGTCGAATGTTCCTGCATGCGCACAGCCTTGCCTTTTCATGGCCAGGCGGCGGCTCGGAGAGTTTCAGTGCGCCCTTGCCGACGGAACTGCGCGGCGCGCTCGACCGACTGACCGAGAACCGCACCCAGCGCGGTTGAGCAAATGAGCGCGTTTTTCGCGCGTCTATGGGATCTGGTAGCCGAGCTGGCGCAAGGCGCGACCTACCGCGATCAGCGGCAGGCCGATCAGCGCGGTGGGATCCTCGCTGACGATGCGAGCGAACAGGCTGATTCCCAGCGATTCGCAGCGAAAGCCGCCGGCGCAGTCGAAGGGCTGCTCGGCGTCGATATAGCGTTCGATCTCCGCCGGCCCGAGCGGGCGAAAATAGACCGTGGTGGTATCGATGAACTGGAGGCTCGCGCCGCTGGCCGGTTGCAGCACGGCCACGGCCGTATGAAACAGTGCCGCCGCGCCGGACAGCCACTGAAGCTGCTCGCGGCAGCGCGCGGCATCGCCAGGCTTTCCCAGCAGCTCGCCCTTGCAGACAGCCACCTGATCGCTGCCAATCACGGTAGCATCGCCTCGCTGCCGGCTGACTGCCGACGCCTTGGCAAGGGCCAGCCGCTGAGCGCGCTCCAGTGGCGTCTCGAGCGCGATCGGCGCTTCGTCGACTTCCGGTGCCACGGCCTCGAATGGCTGGCGCAGTCGGGCCAGCAATTCCCTGCGATAGGGGGAGGTAGACGCCAGGATCAGCACTGAAGCGATCTCAAAGGCTTGAAAGTCTTGGAAGTTTTGACTCGCCGCGACACTGGAATTATTATACGCGACCCATGTCGGGCAGCGCCTTGAAGCTACGCGACGCCAGAAAGCTAGCGGACTCGCGAGCGGCGTTCGAATTTGAGATCGCCGTTGCGGAGCTGCCGGACATTCCGCCGGAGTTCGGCGCCGGGAACGGCCAGGTGCAGGCGCAAGTGCGCTTTGGCCGGGAGCAGGGATTCGCGGTGGCCGATGTGGAGCTGCGCGCGCAGTTGCAGGTGATCTGCCAGCGCTGCATGTCGCCCATGCCGCTCACGGTGGAGTCACACTCGCCGGTGCTGGTGGTCGAGACAGAACGGGAAGCCGAGGAGGCGCCCGCCGGCTGGGAGACGTTCCTGGCCCCGGAAGGCCGCCTGAGCCTGGCGGCGCTGGTGGCCGAAGAAGTGCTGCTCGCAATCCCGATCGTGCCGCTGCACGATGCGGGCGTAGGTTGCGCCCCGGCCACGCCGGATACGGCAGCCGAAACGCCCGCGGGCACGAGTGCCGCAGCAGTCGAGGAGGGCGCCACCGTGCGGCCTTTCGCCGACCTGAGGGCGCTGCTTGAGCGCGGCGGCAAAGATGATGATGTTGATGCGTAGTTATGAATTTGTTCCAGGAGAGATTGGATCATGGCCGTACAAAAAAGCCGCAAGACGCCGTCGAAACGCGGCATGCATCGTTCCCACGACGGGCTGGCAACGCCCGCGCTGTCGGTCGATGCGCAATCAGGTGAGCAGCATCTGCGTCATTGCATCACGCCCGATGGTTTCTATCGCGGCCGCCGCGTGATCGAGCAGAAAGCGGAGCCGGAAAGCCAGGAATAGCACGTCGCCGCGCACCGGCAGCACCGGCGTGTACTCCAAGATTGTCGGCACCGGCAGTTATCTGCCGGCGAAGGTTCTCACGAACTTCGAGCTCGAGCAGCGCCTGGACACCAGTGATGTCTGGATCCGCGAACGCACGGGGATCGAGCGTCGACACATCATTGGCGATGACGAATCCAACGTCGACATGGCCGAGCAGGCCGCGCGCAAGGCAATCGCCGCGGCCGGCCTGAAGCCGCAAGATATCGATCTGATTTCGTACGGGACGACCACGCCAGACCTGATATTCCCCAATTGCGGTTCGTTGCTGCAGGCCCGGCTGGGCTGTGCCGGCGCACCGGCTTTCAGCCTGGAGGCAGCCTGCAGCGGCTTCATGTATGCGCTCGGCGTGGCCGACAAGTTCGTGCGCGCAGGGGAGGCGAAACACGCGCTGGTGGTCGGATCGGAAGTGCTCTCGCGCATCACCGACTACACCGACCGCGGCACGGCGATCCTGTTCGGCGACGGTGCCGGCGCCGTGGTGCTCACCCCTTCGGCGCAGCCCGGGATCATTTCGACGCACCTGCATTCGGACGGCAGCTATCAGCACCTGCTCTACTGCACGGGCGGACCCAGTCGCGGTCGGGCACCCGGCACGATGGCGCCGGGAAATCTCATCCGCATGGCGGGCAGCGAGGTGTTCAAGGTCGCCGTCACGCTGCTCGGTCGCATCGTCGATGAGACGCTGGCGGCCAATGGCATCGAGAAATCCGCCGTCGACTGGCTGGTGCCGCACCAGGCGAATCTGCGCATCATCCAGGCCGTGGCCAGGAAACTGTCGATGCCCATGGAGCGCGTGATTGTCACGGTCCAGGAGCACGGCAACACCTCGACCGCCTCGGTGCCGATGGCACTGGATGTCGGCGTACGCGACGGTCGCATCAAACCCGGAGACCTGCTGCTGCTCGAGGCACTCGGCGGCGGCATCACCTGGGGCTCGGCACTGCTGCGGTTTTAGTGGCCGCGCCTCGCTGGCGATGGCTGCCCGCCGTCGATAGCTGGAAGTACCACCTGCTGCTGGGTGCCATCGGCATCCTGGTCCTTGGACCGCTCGGCGGCGTCACCGCCTCGTACATGAATTTTTCGCTGGGCTTCTTCGTCGGCGGACAGGTTCTGGCGGGCATTCTCGGATCTAGCATTACCTACGGTTACGGCGCCGAAGGCAAACACGGCGCCAACTATATCCAGACGACCGCGGCATCGGTCGCGGGCATGAGCGCCATGGCGGTGGTGATCCAGGCCATGGTCTGGATGGGATTGCCGCAGCCCCCCGTGCTGCACCTGGTGCTCTACATGCTCTGCATCGGCATGTACGGCGCCGGAGTCGGCATGCTCTACACCCCGGTTCTCGTCGATCGACTCAACCTCGTGTATCCGAGCGGTCTCGCGGTCGCGAACATCCTGCGCGCCCTGACCGATCCTGAACTGCTCAGGCGCTCGGTGGCGACCCTTGGGGGCGGCATGCTGGGTGGAATCGCCTCGGGTCTTGCCACGGCGCGCATCGCGTGGCTGGGTGCCACGGGGCTGTCGATGTCCACAGTGGGCGCCGGCATGGTGGTGGGTGCGCGCGTGGGCATACCGGCGCTGGTGGCGGCCCTGGTCTGGCAGGCGCTGATTCCCTATTTCATCAGCATCGGCTGGCTGCACGCGGGTGAGCCCTTTCGCAAGATCACCTTCCTGATTGCGCTCGGCATGATTCTCGGCGCCTCGCTCATCGACATGACGCTCATCCTCAAGGATGCCTTGCAGCGCGCACGCCAGCCGGTGGCGCAGCCGGCGTCGCAGGACGTCGAACCCTGGAAGAAAACCCAGATCGGACGTCTGATCGCGTGGGTGATCTTTTGGGGCATCGCCACAGTATGGGCGGGCACGGCGCTGCTCGATCAGCCGGCGGGTTTTCTGATCTTTGCACTGGCATTGGTGTTCGTATTTGCGCTGGTGAACGGCATTTCCCAGGGACTCACCGACTGGAATCCGATTTCTTCAGCCTTCGTGGTCACGGTGATCCTCATGGCCATGCTAGGCCTCAAGGACGCCACGGTGGGACTCATGGCCGGGACGGCGCTGCTGGTGGCGATCAGCGTCGGCTCGGACATGCAGCAGGACAGGTCCACGGGGCGCAGGCTTGGGACCAACCGCACGGTGCAATTTCGCTACCAGGTGGCCGGCATAGTCATGGGAGCGATCAGTGCCGTGGTCTTTGCCAAACTCTTCATGGCCGCCTATCCCGTGCTGCTCCAGGACCAGACGGTCATGAGTGCCTCGGAGCAGCCTGTCCAGTGGACCTCGGCCATGACCTATAAATTCGTCGGTGCGCTGCGCAGCCTCACCGACGACAAGCCCTATCAGCGCACGGCGATCATCGTCGGCGTGGCGCTCGGTTTTGCGACCGAAGTGCTGCGAAAGCTTATCGCCGCTAGCCGCCGCTACCGTGAATTTCGGGACAGCGGTAACACCGCCAGGGCGGTGGACTTTGCGATCTTCGCGGTGCTGCTGCCCTCGCCCTATGCCTCATCATTCGGCGGCTTCGTGAATTTGCCCATCTCGGCGTGGTTCGCCGGCGGCTCGGTGCTCGGCGATGCGCTTGACTGGATCCTCAGGCGGCGCGGCGGCCGGCGGAAGGGCGAACTGCCCAGCGACATGAGCTTCGTATCGCTGCTGGGCGGAGGTCTGATCGCCGGAGATGCGATCGCGGCGCTTGGAATCGGGATGTACGGGCTGGTCGGCGCACTGGCCGGCGCCTAGGCGCGCTAGCACCCGCCAACACAGACGCATCCGACTGACGGAGCGTCAGCCGGATGCGTCGTGACCATCAGGCATCAAAGAAAACGCCGCGCGCAACGCGGCGTTTTCAGGCTCGAGAGATCGGTCGAATTACTTCGAAACCGACTTCTTGAACATGCGGTCGATCTTCTCGTTGGTGGCATCAACCGAAGACTGAGCAGCCTGAGCTGCCGACAGCGCCTGGTTGGCAGTGCTCTGCGCGCCCTGGGCCGCCGTGGCAGCCTGGTTGGCGGTGCTCTGCGCCGCGCTGGCGGAACGCGAAGCGGAATCAGCCGACGCCTTCGCCGCTTCGACGTCGGTCTGCAGCTTGCTCACCTGCTGCTTCAAGCCGTCTACTTCAGCTTGCAGCGGCTTGATGTCAGTGCAGCCGGCGAGCGCAACGACCGCAGCGGCCGCGGCCAGCTTCACAACAATACTCTTGTTCATGTCAGTCCCCTTTAGACTCTCAGGATAAAAACCGCATGGCGCCGAACATTATCGTTCCGGGCGATTTTGCGGCTGCCAACTTGACCAAATTTAACCTATTAATGCAATAGGGATTTCGCATTACCCTGTCAGTGGAGCCCCACAAATCGCTCGGGAATTGACCGAAATCGCCGGCATTGTGTCGCGCGGAGGTTTACTGTATATAATTACAGTATGAGCGATCTGACCCCCAGCCAAGTCCGGGTATTGCGGTACATCCAGCGCAGCCTGTCCGAAACCGGCATGCCGCCCACCCGCGCCGAGATTGCCGCCGAGCTCGGCTTTCGCTCGCCCAACGCCGCGGAGGAGCATCTGCGCACGCTGGCGCGCAAGGGCGTCATCCAGCTGCTCCCGGGCGCCTCACGCGGGATACAGCTGCAGGACACGCTGCGCGAGCAGATGGGGCTGCCGCTGATCGGATCTGTAGCCGCCGGACGCCCCATCCTGGCGGAGGAGAACATCGTCGAGCACCTGCAGATCGATCCGGCCACCTTCCAGCCCCGGCCGCACTATCTGCTCAAAGTGGTCGGCATGAGCATGCGGGATGCCGGCATCCTGGATGGCGACCTCGTAGCCGTGCATCGCACCAGCGAAGTCCGTCAGCGTCAGATCGTGGTTGCTCGGCTGGAGAATGAAGTCACCGTCAAACGCTACCGGCAGGAAGGCACCACGGTGTGGCTGATGCCGGAGAATTCGGATTTCGAGCCCCTGCGGGTCGATCTCAAGCACGAGGGGCTGCTCATCGAAGGCGTCGTGGTCGGCGTGGTGCGGCGCACCCCCAGTCCACCCTCAGGCAAGCCCAAGGTCGGTCGCTAGAGACGGCGGCTCTTGGCGTGAGCTGACTGCGCCGCCGGTTCATCGCCCCCAATGTCGTAGTCTTCCAGGTCGCTGATCAGTTCGGCGGTGCGCTTCTGCTCCAGGCGCTGCTCCAGCCGCCGCCAGGCCGGTTCGCCAACCTTGACGGTGCGGCGCTTGGCGATCTCCATATCCTTGATGGCGCGATCAAGATCGAGATCATCGTCTCCGGTGATCTCGACCGCGTCATCTTCTTCGTACTCGTCAGAATCCGGATTTCCACCCATGGCGATGGTCTTCGGTTAGGAGCCTACGATTGGCGCCGAAAATAATGCGAATCAAAAGCCGATGCAACGGTACGTTTAGCGAATTAGCTGATTCATTTCAAAAATCGGTAACAGCATCGCAAATACGATGCCCATGACGACCAAACCCATGCCCACGATGAGGATGGGCCCGAGCAGGCCGACCAACGCCGCAAGCAACCCCTCGAGTTCCCGCTCCTGATTGACGGCCGCCCGTTCGAGCATGGCCTGCAGCTGCCCGCTGGACTCGCCGCTGGAGATCAGGTGGATCGTCATGGGGGGAAACAGCCGGCTCTGCGACAGGGATTTGCCGATCGGCGCGCCCTCACGCACGCGCGCCGCGGCTTCACCGACCGCGTCGCGCATCGGCAGGTTGATGACCACTTCGCTGGCGATGCGCAACGAATCGAGCACCGGCACGGCGCTCGCCGTGAGGATGCTGAGGGTGCGCGTGAATGCCGCCGTGTTGAAGCCGCGCACGATGCGACCCATGATCGGCACGCGCAGCAGCGTGCGGTGAAATCGCCAGCGAGTCGCGCGCTGCCGCAGCGCGCGCCAGACCAGGAACGAGACCACGCCGATCGCCAGGACGAGCCAGATGCCGTAATTGCGCAGAAAGCCGCTGACCGCTACCAGCACCTGCGTCGCGAACGGAAGCTTGGCGCGATTGGCCTCGAACACCTCCACCACCTTCGGTACGACGTAGGTCAGCAGAATCGATACGATCGCAAAACACATGATGGTCAGCACAATCGGATAGAGCATCGCGCCCATGACCTTTTGCCGCATCTGCTCGCGCGATTCGGTGTAATCGGCGAGTCGCTCGAGCACCGCGTCCAGATGCCCCGAGTGCTCGCCGGCGGCGACCGTGGCCCGATAGATTTCGGGGAAGACACTCGGAAATTCATCCAGTCCGTTCGCGAGCGTGTGGCCCTCGACCACCTTGGCGCGCACTCCCAGCACGATGCTCTGTACGCGCGGCCGCTCGGTCTGCTCCGACACCGCCAATAGCGCTTCCTCCAGCGGCAGGCCGGCGCGCACCAGCGTCGAGAGCTGTCGAGTCAGCAGCGACAGATCAGCCGCGGAGACGCCGCGCCGCAGCGAGAACCGGGCACCGCTTTTCTTGCGGGCGGCCTCGTCGGCGACCGCTTCGATGGTTACCGGCAGGAGCTGCTTTTCGCGCAGCAGCGAGCGTACGTGGCGCGCGGTATCGCCTTCGATGACGCCCTTGCGTGAGCGCCCGGCATTATCAAGTGCGGTGTATTCGAAAGCTCCCATCGACCGTGATCGCGCGTCGGGACGTCAGTCCTCGCGCGTGACGCGCAGGACTTCTTCGATGGTGGTCTCGCCCTTGAGCACTCGCGCGAGGCCGTCGTCCCGGATCGAAGGCGTGAATTTGCGCGCGTAGCGTTCCAGGTCGTGCTCACCGACGCCATCGTGAATCATGGTGCGCAGCTGATCGTCGATCAGGATCAACTCATAGATGCCGGTGCGGCCGCGATAGCCGCCGGCCGGATCGCGCCCCGGACGATAGAGCGTAGGGGAGACCTCGTCAGGCTTCAGTCCGAGCAGCCGACGTTCGTATTCGCCGGCCTGAAATGCCTGGCGGGTGTCAGGATTGAGCACGCGCACCAGCCGCTGTGCCAGCACGCCGATGAGGCTGGAGGAGAGCAGGAAAGGCTCGATGCCCATATCGCGCAGTCGCGTCAGCGCACCCGCGGCGGTATTGGTGTGCAGCGTCGACAGCACCAGGTGGCCCGTGAGGCTGGCCTGCACGGCGATCTGAGCGGTCTCCAGATCGCGAATTTCGCCCACCAGCACCACGTCGGGATCCTGGCGCAGGATGGCGCGCAGTCCGCGCGCAAAGGTCATCTCCACCTTGGTGTTGACCTGGGTCTGGCCGATGCCGTCGATGTAGTACTCGATCGGGTCCTCGACCGTCATGATGTTCTGTGTGTTGTCGTTGAGCTGCTCGAGCGCCGCGTACAGCGTCGTGGTCTTGCCCGAGCCGGTCGGTCCCGTGACCAGCAGAATCCCGTGCGGCTTGTGGATTAGTTCGTCCATGTGCCGCTGCGTATCGCCGCCCATGCCGAGCGCGTCCAGATCGAGTCGGCCGGCCTGCTTGTCGAGCAGACGCAGCACCACGCGTTCTCCGTGGCCAGAGGGAATGGTCGACACACGGACATCGACCGCGCGGCCGGCGATGCGCAGACTGATGCGGCCGTCCTGCGGCAAACGCTTCTCGGCGATATCGAGTTTCGACATGACCTTGATGCGCGAGACTACGAGCGGCGCCACGCCGCGCTTGGATTGCAGCACTTCACGCAGAATGCCATCGACGCGGAAGCGCACCACCAGCCGATTCTCGAACGGCTCGACATGGATGTCGGAGGCGTTCTCGCGAATCGCCTGCGTCAGCACTGCATTGATCAGACGGATAATGGGGGCGTCATCGTTGCTCTCGAGCAGATCGGCCTGCTCGGGCAGTTCCTGCGCCAGATGCGCCAGATCCGTTGTTTCATCGAGACCCATCTGCATCGACTCGCCGCCGCCCTCGTAGGTCTTGCGCAGCAGTTCATCGAATGCTTCGTTCTCGACGGCGGTTAATGACAGGGGGATTTGCAGGTACCGACGCGCTTCGGCAAGCGCCATTGCCGAGGCCGGCACGCGGTACACGCAGTCCGCAACGCCATCGACGATCGCGCGCACCAGTACGCCATGCCGGCGGGCAAAGGTGAAGGGCAACCGCGTGTCGCTCTGAATGCGTTCCGGAATTTTCTCGGCCGCCTCGCTCACGGCTTTGATCCTGCCGGCGACGCGGTGCTATCCGGTGTTGCCGGCGTCGTCGCCGGGCCGGGCGCCAGCGGCGTGCTCGCGGCGCCTGGCGACCCCGAATTATTGCTGTCGATGGAACGCGTGTCCGGAGTGGCGATGTCGCCCGCGCCGAGCACGCCGCTCTGCGTCTCGCCGTTGTGAATGTCGGGTAGTACGTCAGCCGGCTGGAAGGGCAGCAGCGGCAACTTCGCGTCCTGATCCCGGTTGAGGCGTCGCTGCTCCTCGCGCACGTAGTTGTATTTCGCGTCCGTCTCCATCGCTGCCTGCCGGTCATCGCGCAGGATGTGCGGCTGCAGGAAGATCAGGAAGTCGGTCTTGGTCTTATCGGTATTGCGCACGCGGAACAACTCGCCGATCAGCGGGATCTTGCCCAGCAGCGGCACCGAGCTCTGGCTGTTGGTGACGTTGTCCTGTATCAGGCCGCCGAGTACCAGCGTGTTGCCATCCTTTATCAGCACGCTGGTGGTGATCACGTTCTTGTTGGTGACCAGATCGACCGCGCCTGCGGTCGCACCCGCAAGGCTGGAGCTCTCGATTTGCAGCTTCAGCAGCACCGCGTCGCCTTCGTTGATGGTCGGCGTCACGGTGAGGATGGTGCCGACCTCCTCGCGCTCGATGGTCTGGAAGGCACTGCCGGTACCGTTGGTGGTCGAGTACTGGCCGGTCAGGAAGGGCACTTCCTGCGCGACTTCCATCTTTGCCTCCTGGTTGTCGCGCGTGACGACCTGCGGAGTCGCAATGATGTTGGTGCGCGTGTCTGTCTGCAGAGCGCGCAGGATCGCTGCGAAATTCACGCCGCTGGCCGTCAGTTTGCCGATGCCGATGGTAGTGCCGGTAGGTTGATTCGAGGCCAGATTGGCGGGCGTGGTGATGTCGTTGTACAGATCAATGCCTGACACACCTCCAATCGGCGCGATGAAACCGCCGAGTGCCGCGGCGGTGTTGGTGGCATCGACCACCCAGTTGACGCCCAGATCGGCCGCCTTGTCGACCGACACGGCCACGATAATGGCCTGCACCAGTACCTGCGCGCGCCGGATGTCGAGCTTGTCGATGACCGCGTTGACTGCACGCAGCGTGCGCTGCCCGGCAGTAATAACCAGGGAATTGGTGGCCTTGTCCGCCCAGATGGTTGCCGTACCGCCTGCCAGCGATAGTGTGGCGGCGCCGCCGGAGGCGGCGGGAGTGGCGGCGTTGTCGCCCGGCTTCGGCGTATTGCCCTGGGCGTTGGGCTGGGGCTGCGAGCTCTGATTGCGCTCGAGCAGTTTGCTCATGGCGGAGCCTGAGCTGGAACTGTTACCGGACAGCTGTTCCTTGAGTCTGCCGGCCAGATCCTCAGCATCGGAGAAGCGCAGGTAGCGCACCTGCGTGGTCGAGCCGGTATCGATCGGAGTATCCAAATGGGTTATCAGCGTTTTGATCTTGAGTCGCAGCGCGCCATCGCCGCTCACCAGAATGCTGTTGGAGCGGTCATCGGCAACGATCTTGACGCCTGTCGCGGCCTCACCGGTCTGCGCCAGTAGCGTGGTCAGCGCGCGCGCCGTGTCGGCCGCGGTCGCGTTCTGCAGCGGTATGACATCAATATCGGAACTTCCGACCTGATCAATGCGCGCGATGATGCGCAACATCCGGTTCACATTGCTGGCACGGTCCGAGAGGATGAGTATGTTGGCGCCCGTGACGGCCGAGAGCTGCGCGTTTTGCGGCATCAGCGGCCGCAGCACCGGCACCAGCTGCGAGGCGTTGATGTTCTGCACGGCCAGGACCTGCGTCACCATCTCATCGGAAGTAGAGCTGACGTGGTCGGGCAGATCGTTCGCCGCATACTGGCGCATGTTGGCGTCCGGCACGATCTTGACCACATTGCCCGTTGGTATGGCAACGAAGCCATGGACCTGCAGGATGGCCAGGAACGCCTGGTAGAACTGGTCCGGCGTCATCGGCGTCGAGGAGAGCATCGTGACCTGGGCGCGCACGCGCGGGTCGATGATGAAATTCTTACCGGTTGCCATGCCGACCGCTTCAATGATCTGCGTGATATCCGCGTCCTTGAAGTTTGGCGTGATGCGCTGGGAGTTCGGTTGCTCCGCCAGCGCCATCGCGCTCAGTGCCAGCGCCGCCAGCGTGACAGCTAAACGACGTCGTGGTTGCGACACCGGGCGGATCGATATGCGTTGGGACATTATGGGCAGTATCCTCGACTAATTGGCGGCGCTGGCCCCATCTGGTGGTGCAGGCGCCGCAGCCGGAGCTGACGGGTCACCCGTCGCCGCGCCGGCGGTGGACTGAGCCGGCGGCGGCACGGCACCCCCCGGAAATCCGCCTCTTCCACGCATCACACTGGGCCCCGGGGCGGTCGCGGTCGCCGAATTCTCCGCTGCCGGCGTTTCGGTTTCGGTGTTCAGGTTCGCAAGATTGAGGTTTACCTCTTGCGAAGCGCCATTGCGCGAGACGGTGATCGTGGCACTCGCCGAGGAGGATAGCGTCTGCATCACCTCCATGGCGCGTCCGGCATCATCCAGCGCGGTGCCATTGATGGCGACGATCAGGTCCCCGGACCGCAATCCGAGCTGGGAGAAAGCGCTCGTGCCGCGGGTCCCGCCGGGGAAAATCCGATAGCCGTTGAGCTTGCCCTGGTTGAACACAGGCTGTACGCGCACCAGGCCGGCAAGCACGGTGGCGTTGTCCTGGAGCCGGTTTTGCGCGGGCGCGGCAGCGGCCGGCGCGTTGTTGAGCGGACCGCCTTTCATCGGATTGCGGGGCAGCGGTAGCGTTTCCAGGCGCCCGGCGCGTTCGATGAGCACGTGATCGCCGTAGACGGCATGCAGCCGCGCGCCACCGGGAATCATCGAGCCAACAGCGAAAAGTTTGGCCGCGGATGCCGAGTCGCCGATGATCGCCTGCCCCTTGGCCGGATCCTTCTCGGCGATGACTCCGGCCAGAATCAACGGTATGGTCGTTTGCGGCGCATTGCCCCCGGCCTGCACCCCCGACACGCCAAAGAGGTGGGCATTGACGATGCTGGCAAGTTCGACGGTCGGATTGGCCGGGGGACGCACGGGCACCTGCCCGGCCGTATTGCTGGCCGGTGGCAGGGCACTTGCGCTGAGGGCGTGGGCGAGGATCAGCGCCGCGTCGATGGCGAGCGCCATGAGCAGCACCGCGACCACCGCCTGGGCCCCGCGCTGCTCCAGCAACCGCGTCCTTTCCGGTCCGGACTTCAGTTCTTGAACCCAAGTGGCTACATTCACCGAAATACCGGCTCCCGGGAGCGATCTAGTAGGACATGATACGGCGCGGTCGTTGGCGCTCTCAAGTATTTGTTTCGGCTAAATTCTTTTAGTTCCATGCGTCTCCCATTGCCGACAGTTAACGTTGCTGCGCACGCCGATACCCACCTCACGCCCAGTGGATTAGACTTCCGTGACAGAAGTGCTGCAGCGGCACTGATCTTTTGTGACGGGGCAGCTTTGGCGTGACGGAGCACAGAGAATCTAATCGCCCCGATAGCGGCGTTGTCGTCGAAGAGGCTCCGCCACAGACCGCTCAGCCGCCGCTGTTCCAGGTCGTCTTGCTAAATGACGACTACACCCCCATGGAGTTCGTGGTGGAGGTGCTGGAGCACTTCTTCGCCATGGACCGGCAAACAGCGACTCGGGTAATGCTGGAAGTGCATACTCGGGGGAAAGGAGTCTGCGGGGTCTTTACATACGAAATCGCGGAGACCAAAGTGTCACAGGTGACCAGTTACTCGCGCGAGCATCAGCACCCGTTGCTGTGCACGCTCGAGGCGGCCTGAAGCGTCCGCTGGAGAGATGGAGCAGTGTTGTCGAGCGAACTGGAGTTTTGTCTAAATCAAGCCTTTCATCAGGCGCGCAGCGCGCGTCATGAATTCCTGACGGTTGAGCACCTGTTGTTGGCTATCCTCGATGCACCGAAAGTGCGCGAGGTTCTCGAGGGCTGCGGTGCCGACCTGGAGCGGTTGGGCGCGGATCTCAAGCAGCATGTTGAGACCAATACCCCGCGCCTGGCCTTGAGCGAGGAGCGCGAGGTGCAGCCGACGCTGGGGTTCCAGCGGGTCCTGCAGCGCGCCGTATTTCACGTTCAGTCCAGCGGCAAGAAGGAAGTCGGCGTCGTCAACGTGCTGGTGGCCATATTCAGCGAAAAGCAGAGCCACGCCGTGTTTCTGCTGGCACGCGCGCAGGTGACGCGGCTGGATGTGGTGAATTTCATCTCGCACGGCCTTTCGCGTACCGGCGAGAACAAAGCTGAGAAGGACCGCGACGACACGGCCATCGAGAGCGAGCGCGACACCGAGTCCGGCAGCGCGCTCGAGAAATTCGCCGTCAACCTCAATGCATTGGCCCAGGAAGGGCGCATCGATCCCCTGATCGGCCGCAAGCTCGAGGTCGAGCGCACCATCGAGATCCTCTGCCGCCGCCGCAAGAACAATCCGCTTTATGTCGGTGAAGCCGGTGTCGGCAAGACCGCCATTGCCGAGGGCCTGGCGCGCCTGATCGTCGAAGGACGCGTGCCCGAAGTGCTGGCTGACAGCACCATCTACGCGCTCGACATGGGCGCGCTGATCGCGGGCACCAAGTACCGCGGTGACTTCGAGAAGCGCCTGAAATCGGTGGTGGTCGAGCTCAAGAAGCAGCCCGGTGCCATCCTTTTCATCGATGAGATCCACACTGTAATCGGCGCGGGCGCCGCCTCTGGCGGCGTCATGGACGCCTCGAACCTCATCAAGCCCGTGCTCGCCAACGGCGAAATCCGCTGCATCGGCTCGACCACTTACCAGGAATATCGCGGCATCTTCGAGAAGGATCACGCGCTCGCCCGCCGCTTCCAGAAGATCGACGTCGCTGAACCTTCGGTGTCCGAGACGGTCGAGATCCTGCTGGGACTCAAGCCCAAGTTCGAAGAGCACCATGGCGTCGAATACTCGGACGATGCACTACGCGCCGCGGCGGAACTGGCCGATCGGCATATCAACGAACGTCACCTGCCGGACAAGGCCATCGATGTCGTGGACGAGGCCGGGGCGCGTCTGCGCCTGAAGCCTGCCGGTGAGCGCGAGTCCCGCGTCGAGGTCTCGCACATCGAGGATGTGGTCGCGCGCATGGCGCGAATCCCGGCCAAGAATGTCTCCGCCTCGGACCGCGACCTGCTCAAGAATCTGGAACGCAATCTCAAGCTGGTCATCTTCGGCCAGAACCAGGCCATCGAGACCCTGGCCTCGGCCATCAAGATGGCGCGTTCGGGTCTGGGCGATCAGCGCAAGCCGGTGGGCAGCCTGCTGTTCGCGGGTCCGACCGGCGTCGGCAAGACCGAAGTCACGCGACAGCTCGCGCTGGCCATGGGCATCGAGTTCATCCGGTTCGACATGTCCGAGTACATGGAGCGCCACACGGTCTCGCGCCTGATTGGCGCGCCGCCGGGTTACGTCGGCTTCGACCAGGGCGGCCTGCTGACCGAGGCGATCGCCAAGCATCCGCACTGCGTGCTGCTGCTGGATGAGATCGAGAAAGCGCACCCCGATGTGTTCAACCTGCTGCTGCAGGTCATGGACCATGGGACGCTGACTGATAACAACGGCCGCAAGGCCGACTTCCGCCACGTCATCATTGTCATGACGACCAACGCCGGCGCTCAGGAAATGAGTCGTCCCTCGATTGGCTTCCGGCCCGCTGATAACGCCAGCGACGGCATGGAAGCGGTGCGGCGGCTATTCTCACCCGAATTCCGCAATCGACTCGACGCCACGATTCAATTCGCGCCGCTCGATGCTCCGACCATCGAGCGCGTGGTCGATAAGCTTCTGATCGAGGTCGAGGCGCAGCTGGAGCCCAGGGGCGTCGGCGTCAGCATCGATGAGGCCGCGCGGCACTGGATCGCTGAAAAAGGCTACGACCCGAAGATGGGCGCGCGGCCGATGGCCCGTGTCATCCAGGAATTCATCAAGCGCCCGCTGGCGGAAGAACTACTCTTCGGCAAGCTGGTGGGCGGCGGCCAGGTGCGGGTATCGGTAGCAGCGGATCAGAGCGCGCTGGTGCTGGAGTGCACGCCGGCCACGCAACCGGAAGTCACCGCCTAGTCCACGGGCCCGCTCAGCGGCCGCGATAGACGATGCGGCCCTTGGACAGGTCATACGGCGTCATTTCCACCGTTACCTGATCGCCCGTGAGAATGCGGATGTAGTTCTTGCGCATCTTGCCGGAGATATGCGCGGTCACGACGTGGCCATTCTTGAGTTGTACGCGAAAAGTCGTGTTCGGTAGGGTCTCGATGACCTCACCTTCCATTTGAATGGCGTCTTCTTTGGGCATGCTGCGCTGCGCGGCCGTTGGGGCGCGAATTCTGCATAAAGGTGCCCGGCAATGCAACGCGCAAGTGCATTCCCGGTGCATCCCCTACGGTCGGGCATGGGCGGCCAGGAAGGCCAAAAACGCGCTGCGCGGGATCGGCCGGCTGCCCAGGCTGCGCAGGTGGGCCGAGGGTAACTGGCAGTCGATCAGCTCGATTCCTAGCGCCTCGCTGCGCTCCACCAGGCCGGCCAATGCCGCTTTGGAGGCGTCCTTCTGGCGACTGAACATCGATTCGCCAAAGAATACCGAGCCGAGCCGCACGCCATACAGGCCGCCGACCAGCGCATCGCCAAGCCGGATTTCGTAGCTGTGTGCAAACCCGCGCTCATGCAGGGCGTTGTAGGCGGCCTTCATCTCCGGGGTGATCCAGGTGCCCGGGCTGGTGCTGCGCGGTGCCGCGCACGCGCTGACCACCGCGTCGAAGTCCCGGTCCTCGTGCAGGCTGAACCCGCGCTGCCGCAGGGCGCGCCGGAGGCTGCGCGAGTGATGGAATTCGCGTGGCCACAGCACCTCGCGCGGGTCCGGGGACCACCACAGCACCGGCTGCCCCGGCGAATACCACGGAAATATGCCGCGCGAGTAGGCGGCAATAAGCCGTTCGGGCTTCAGATCGCCGCCTGCCGCCAGCAGGCCTGAAGGGTCGCGAAGCGCCGTCTCCTGGGGCGGGAAGCGGTCGGGCGGATCGTCCGGAGCGAGCCAGGTGATCATGCGCGGCGAATCAGCCTTTGCGGAAAGGTGCGTGCGCATCCGCATCGCGGGCGTAGGCATCGATCGCCTCGCCTTCGCGCGCCAGATAGGCGCCGATCGCACGGCGCAGCGGCGCGTTGGCGATCCAGTGCGCCGACCAGGTGATGGCCGGCTCGAATCCGCGCGCGATCTTGTGCTCGCCCTGGGTGCCGGGCTCGAAGCGCTGCAGGCCGTGCTCGATGCAGTAGTCGATACCCTGGTAGTAGCAGGTCTCGAAATGCAGGCTGTGATAGGCCTCATCCGAGCCCCAATAACGGCCGTAAAGCGTATCGGCGGAACGAAAAAACACCGCCGCGGCCACCGGCGCGCCGCCGTAGACCGCAAGCTTTACAAAGAAATCGGTGCCGAGCGCGCGCGCCACCCGGCTGAAGAAGCCGCGGTTCAGGTAGGGGGTGTGTCCATGGCGGATGAAAGTGAGCGCATGAAAGGTGTAGATGCGTTCGAGCAGCCCCTCGTCCAATTGCGTGCCATCGAGCGTGCGAAACTCGATGCCCTGCTCGAGCACACGGCGGCGCTCGCGGCGCGCCTTCTTGCGCTTCTCGGCGGAAAAAGCATCGAGGAAGTCGGCGAAATCGCGATAGCCGCGGTTGCGCCACTGAAAATGACAATCGCGACGAAGCAGCCAGCCGGCCTCGGCGCTGGCGTCGCGTCCGGCCTCATCCACAAACAGCGCATGGGCGGATGAAAGCCCTTCGGACTGCGCTCGCTCGCTCAGGGCTGCGAGCAGCGCTGCGCGCAGCGGCGCCGCCGGCAATCCCGGCCGGTACAGAAGCCTCGGGCCGGTGGCGGGCGTGAATGGGATGGCGCACACCAGTTTGGGAAAGTATTCGAGCCCCTGCTGTTCGAAGGCCCGCGCCCAGGCGAAATCGAACACGAACTCGCCCCAGGAATGCGCCTTCAGATAGAGCGGGGCCGCCGCGGCCAGCCCCTGCTCATCGAACAGCGCCACGTGCTGCGCGCCCCAGCCGGTCCCGGGGCTTGCGCAGCCGGTTTCCTCCAGCGCGCTCAGAAATTCATGCCGCAAGAAGGGATTGCCGCCTGCCAGCGCGTTCCATTGCGCGGCAGGGATGTCGCGAATCCCCGTGAGATATCGGCGCTGCACCAGGGCTTGAGCCTCTATGCCGCTTGGGCCTTTATCTGCTCGAGATAGCGGTCCGCGTCCAACGCCGCCATGCAGCCCGAGCCCGCCGAGGTGATGGCCTGGCGGTAGACGTGGTCGGCCACATCGCCGGCCGCGAAGACGCCGGGCACGCTGGTGGCGGTGGCTTCGCCGTCGCTGCCGCCGTGGACGCGGATGTAGCCGCCGCGCATGTCCAGCTGACCCTCGAACAGCGAGGTATTGGGCGTGTGGCCGATGGCGATGAAGACGCCGGTGACCGCGATGTCACGCGGCGCCTCATTCGCCGTGGAACGCAGCCGCAGGCCGGTGACACCCGAGTCATCGCCCAGCACTTCGTCGACGCTGTGATGCCAGATGAAGCTCATTTTACCCTCGTGTTCGCGCTGCATGAGCCGGTCTTGCAGGATTTTCTCCGCGCGCAGCCGGTCGCGGCGGTGGACCAGGGTGACGTGCGCGCACATGTTCGACAGGTAGAGCGCTTCCTCGACGGCCGTATTGCCGCCTCCGATCACCGCGACGCGATGGCCGCGAAAGAAAAAGCCGTCGCAGGTGGCGCAGGCGGAAACGCCGCGGCCGCGGAACTTTTCTTCCGAAGGCAAGCCCAGGTAGCGGGCCGAGGCGCCGGTGGCGATGATCAGCGCATTGCAGGTGTAGCGTGCGCGTTCGCCCCGCAGCTCAAAGGGTCGTACACCGAGGGTGGCGCGCTCGATGTGGTCGTTGACGATCTCGGAGGCGAACCGCTCGGCATGCGCACGCATGCGTTCCATGAGTGCCGGACCTTGCAGGCCCTCGACATCGCCGGGCCAGTTGTCCACCTCGGTGGTGGTCATGAGCTGCCCGCCCTGTTCCAACCCCGTGATCAGCATGGGCTTGAGGTTGGCACGTGCCGCGTAGACCGCGGCGGTGTAACCCGCAGGGCCCGAGCCGAGGATGATCAGGGGACGGTGAATCGGCTCGCTCATCGGAACTCCATCGCACGCAATTGCGCATCCTAATATCCTTGAGCGGAGAGCGGTATCATGACCGCATGGCTGAATCCACCGCTTCGAACCGGATCTCTCTGCGATTCTCCGCCGCGGTCGCGCGTGGCCTGCGCGAAAGCGGTGCCATCGTGCTGGTGGTTGTGGCGCTGGTGCTGCTGGTCGCGCTGCTGAGCTTCAATCCGCACGATCCGGGCTTCTCGTTTACCGGCGAGGGCGGCAGGGTGCACAACCGCATTGGCCCGGTCGGCGCCTGGTTTGCCGACGCGCTGTACTTCCTGTTCGGCCGGCCAGCCTACCTGCTGCCGGCAATTCTCGGCGTCGCCTCCTGGCACGTTATGCGCCCGCCCGGGCCATCGGCACAGGAATCTCATTTGAACATTGCCGTTCGCGTGGCTGGCTTCCTGACGGTGCTGGTTGCCAGCTGTGCACTGGCGGCACTGCACTGGAGTCCGGGTGTTCTGCCCCAGGGCGCGGGCGGGGTGGTGGGCAGCGCCGCGGGCGGCGCGCTTGCCGGCGGTCTACAGCTGCTCGGCGCCACGCTGCTGCTGTTGGCGGCATGGCTTGCCGGCGCCGCGGTTGCATTTGGCGTGTCCTGGTTCGCGGTCATGGATCGGGTCGGTGCATTGACCTGGCAGGCCATTCACCTGCTGCGCGAGAGATTCTTCACCGCGCGCGAGATGAATAGCGGGCGCACCGCCAAGCTCGAGCGTAAGGAAGTACTGCAGGCCGAGCACAAACGTGCGACACCGCGCATTGCGCCGCGAATCGAGGCGCCGGCGCCGGCGACGCCCAAGAGCGAGCGCGCCGAGAAGGAGCGGCAGGTGCCGTTGTTCGATCCGCCGCAGGCCACTGAGCTGCCGCCGCTCAACCTGCTGGATGACCCCGGCACGCACGAACCCTCTTACTCGGCCGAGGCTCTGGAGGCCATGTCGCGCCTGGTCGAGCTCAAGCTCAAGGACTTTGGCGTCGAGGTGGACGTGGTGGCGGTGCATCCCGGGCCGGTGATCACGCGCTTCGAAATGCGGCCGGCCCCGGGGGTCAAGGCCAGCCAGATCACCGCGCTGGCGAAGGATCTTGCTCGCGCGCTATCCACCATCAGCGTGCGCGTGGTCGAGGTTATTCCAGGCAAATCTGTCATGGGCCTGGAGATTCCGAATGAGAAGCGCGAGATCGTGACCCTGGGCGAGATCATCCGCTCCAAGGCCTACGAGGACGTGGCCTCGCCGCTGGCGCTGGCGCTGGGCAAGGATATTGGCGGCTTGCCCATGGTCGCGGACCTGGCGCGCATGCCGCATCTGCTCATAGCGGGTACCACCGGTTCAGGCAAGTCCGTGGCCATCAACGCCATGGTGCTGAGCCTTTTGTACAAGTCCACGGCCGAGCACGTGCGCCTGATCATGATCGATCCGAAGATGCTCGAGCTGTCGGTGTACGAGGGCATTCCGCATCTGCTCTCGCCGGTGGTGACCGACATGAAGCAGGCGGCCAATGCCCTGCGCTGGTGCGTGGCGGAAATGGAACGGCGCTACCAGCTCATGTCGGCACTCGGCGTGCGCAATATTGCCGGTTACAACCGGCGCGTGAAGGACTCCATCGCCGACAAGAAGCCCATTCTCGACCCGGTGATGCTGCAGCGTGCGGCCAATGATCCCAGCATCGATCAGAGCGTGATTCCCAATCTCGAACCATTGCCGTTCGTGGTGGTGATCATCGATGAGCTGGCCGACATGATGATGATCGTCGGCAAGAAGGTCGAGGAGCTGATCGCGCGGCTGGCGCAGAAGGCGCGTGCATCGGGCATTCACCTGGTACTGGCGACGCAGCGACCTTCGGTGGATGTGATCACCGGCCTGATCAAGGCCAACATTCCCACGCGCATCGCCTTCCAGGTGTCCGCTAAAGTCGATTCGCGCACGATTCTCGATCAGATGGGCGCCGAGTCGCTGCTCGGCCACGGCGACATGCTCTACCTGCCGCCGGGTACTTCGATGCCCACGCGCGTGCACGGCGCATTCGTCTCGGATGCGGAAGTGCATCGCGTGGTCGACGCACTGAAAAAATCGGCTGCGCCGAACTACATCGAAGAAGTGCTGCGCGGGCCCTCGACGCCGATTGCGGGCATAGCGGGGGAGGAGGAGGAATTCGGCCAACTCGGCGCGGGCGATCCGGAGCAGGACCCGCTCTACGATGAGGCCGTGCGCATCGTCACTGCTGAGCGCAAACCATCAATTTCCTACGTGCAGCGCCGCCTGAAGATCGGCTACAACCGCGCGGCGCGCATGCTCGAGGCCATGGAGATGGCAGGCATCGTCGGACCGCTGCAGACCAACGGCGCGCGTGAAGTCCTGGCGCCGGCGCCGGCCGGCGAATGAGGGTGCTCCGGCGCCACAGCTGCCGAGTCTTCCTCGGTGCGGCCGTTCTCTGCGTCGCCCTGCTCTGCCGCGGCGCCGATACGGCTGCCAATTCGGGCGCCAACGCACTCGACCGTTTCCTGACCGGCCTCAATACCCTGAGTGCCGATTTCACGCAAAGCGTTACCGATAGTCACGGCGAGGCTGCCGGGGCCGGATCGGGTCGGTTGGTAGTTCAGCGGCCCGGCAAATTTCGCTGGGACTACACGCCTCGCGAGGCGGGCGCACACAGCGGGGGACAGCTGCTCGTGGCCGATGGCAAAAATCTCTGGTTCTACGATCGCGAACTGGCGCAGGTGACGGTAAAGCCCGTGGAGGCTGCATTGTCCGCCACGCCGATCGTGCTGCTGTCCGGATCAGTGGCACAGCTGCACGATACCTTTGAGATCTCGCCAGCCCCGGCCCATGACGGCATGGATTGGGTGGAGGTCAAGCCACGCAGCACCGAGGCCGATTTCAATCACGCCGAACTCGGCTTCACCGGCGGCAAGCTGGTCCGCATGGTCGTCAACGACCGCCTGGGCCAGACGGTGCAGCTGGATTTCCAGCACAGCGAGCGCAATGCCCGCATCGACGCCGATGTCCTGCGCTTCAAGCCGCCTGCGGGAGTCGATGTCATCGGCACGCCGCAAGGCTGAAATCGTCCATGGCCCGTCGCAACACCATGCAGCCCTCGCTCCTCGGCAATGATCGACGCGGGGAGCTCCGGCCGCTCGCGGACCGGATGCGCCCGACGCTACTTTCGGAGTACATCGGGCAGTCGCACATACTGGCGCCGGGGAAGCCCCTCTACGAGGCGATCCAGGCGGGACAGCTGCATTCGATGATCCTGTGGGGTCCTCCCGGAACCGGCAAAACGACGCTGGCGCGGCTGATTGCCCAACGTTCGCACGCACAGCTCATCGCTCTATCCGCGGTGCAGGCCGGTATCAAAGAGGTGCGCGAAGCGGTCGAACAGGCGCGGCAGACCGCCGCGGGCGGCGCGGCCACGATATTGTTCCTGGATGAAGTGCACCGCTTCAACAAGGCACAGCAGGATGCGTTCCTGCCGCATGTCGAGGATGGCACGCTGACCTTCATTGGCGCGACCACCGAGAATCCATCCTTCGAGATCGTCGGCGCGCTGCTCTCCCGGGCTCGCGTCTACGTGCTCAAATCCCTCAGCACCGAGGAATTGCAGACCTTGCTGCAAACCGCGCTCACCGATGTCGAACGCGGGCTCGGTTCTCAGGCGCTCACCGTCGAGCCCGCGGCGCTCGAGCTGCTCGCGCGCGCCGGCGATGGTGATGCGCGACGCGCGCTCAACATGCTCGAACTGGCAGCGGGTGTGGCGGTCGCCAGCGGCGGCGGAATCATCGGGGCGGCACTGGCGCAGGAGATCGCAAGCGGCGGCCGCCGCCGATTCGACAAAGGCGGCGAGCAGTTCTACGACCAGATCTCAGCGCTGCACAAGGCGGTGCGCGGCACGGACCCCGACGCGGCGCTGTACTGGCTGGCGCGCATGCTCGATGGCGGCTGCGATCCACACTTCCTGGCCCGTCGCATCACGCGCATGGCGAGTGAGGACATCGGGCTCGCCGATCCACGGGCGCTGCAGATCGCGCTCGATGCGTGGCAGAGCTACGAACGACTCGGCAGCCCCGAGGGCGAGCTGGCATTGGCCGAAGCGGTCGTGTATCTGGCCGTGGCCGCCAAGAGCAACGCCGTCTACACGGCCTGGGGCCAGGCGCAGAAGGACGTCGAAGCCTTCGGCTCGCTGGACGTACCGCTGCGGCTGCGCAATGCGCCGACGCGTCTGATGAAGGATCTTGGCTATGGTAGCGGCTATCGCTACGCGCACGATGAGCCGGAAGCCTACGCCGCCGGCGAGCGGTACTTCCCCGATGACATGCCCGATCGCCGCTATTATGATCCGGCGCCGCGCGGCCTCGAGCAGCGCATCGGCGAAGCGCTCGAGCGGCTGCGTTCGCGCGTGCCCGGCTCGCCCGAAAAGCCGCGCGGCGACGGCAGCGATTGACCCTGGCGATGGAGTTTAGCGGCGGCACACCATGATCGATCCGAAGTTACTGCGTTCGTCCACCGAAGAAGTCGCGCGCAATCTTGCGCGACGCGGTTACCGCCTCGACGTGCAGGCGCTGCAGGAGCTCGAGGATCGTCGACGGCACTGGCAGATCGAGACCGATCGCCTGCGGGCGGCACGCAACAGTCACGCCAAGGCGGTGGGCCAGGCACGCGGTCGGGGCGAGGATATCGCGCCGCTCATGCAGGCTGGCGAAGATCTGGCCCGACAGCTCACCGGGGCCGATGCGGAACTCACCGGCGTGCAGTCGGCCCTTGAATGCTGGCAGCTGGATCTGCCGAATCTATTGGACGCCTCGGTACCGGACGGGGCTGATGAGTCGGCGAATCTCGAGGTCGCGCGTCACGGCGAACCGCGCCAGTTCGGATTCGAGCCGCGCGATCATGTCGCGCTGGGGGAGGGGTTGGCGCTGCTGGACTTCGAAGCCGCCAGCCGGATATCCGGCGCACGCTTTGCAGTCATGCGCGGAGCGCTCGCGCGCCTGCAGCGCGCGCTGGCGCAGTTCATGCTCGAACTGCACACCGGCGAACACGGCTACACCGAAATCTATGCGCCCTACCTCGTGGGAGCGCACGCGCTGACGGGCACCGGGCAATTGCCAAAATTCGAGCAGGACCTGTTCGCGGTCCGCGGCGAGCAATCGTTTTATCTGATTCCGACCGCCGAGGTGCCCCTGACCAACCTGGTGCGCGAGCAAATCATAGAGGCATCGGCTTTGCCGCTGAAGTTCGTGGCGCAGTCGCCGTGCTTTCGCTCCGAGGCGGGCGCTGCGGGCCGCGACACGCGCGGCATGATCCGCCAGCATCAGTTCGAGAAAGTCGAGCTGGTGCAGATCGTGCGTCCTGCGGATTCTTATGAGGCACTGGAGTCGTTGCGCGGCCACGCCGAGCAGGTGCTGCGCCGACTCGAGCTGCCTTACCGGACCGTTGCACTCTGCAGCGGCGATGTCGGCTTCGCCAGCGCCAAGACCTACGATCTGGAGGTCTGGCTGCCCGCCCAGGGCAAGTACCGGGAGATTTCTTCCTGCAGCAACTGCGAGGCTTTCCAGGCGCGCCGCATGCAGGCGCGCTGGCGTAATCCCGCGACCGGCAAGCCCGAGCCGCTGCACACACTCAATGGCTCCGGTGTCGCGGTCGGCCGCGCGTTGATTGCCGTGCTCGAGAACTACCAGAATGAGAATGGCAGCATCACGGTGCCGGCCGTGTTGGTCCCGTATATGGGCGGGCTGACGCGCATCTCGGCCAACTGAGTGCCGGTCCGCGGATGCAAGCGAAATCCATGTAGAGACTGAAAGGTTTATTTTCGTGATGAAAATAAGCCTTTCAGTCTCTACATGCGCTATCCCGAATCCACACCCCCGAGACTAGCCTTTCCCCGCGCTGACACCTCCGATTCGCCGAAAAAACAGGTTCTCGCCGATTGAGGGCAGCTCCTCGAACATTGGCGCAATGGCTTGCCGCACGGCCTTTTCACTCCCGGGCTGGAAGCGATCATGCGTTTCTATGATGACCATGCCCACCCGCGGCAGCCACTTCTCCGTCCCTTCCGAAAAGACCTGGAGTTCGGCGCCCTCAATATCAACCTTGAGGATGTCGACCGTACTGAAGCCGGCCTGGTCGAGCAGGGTATCGAGCTTGAAGCACTTCGTAACCGCGCTGGCATTATCGATACGGTCCGATGTGCGTACACCCCAAGCGCCCAGCGAACTGCCGTCCTCCGCATCGGTCTGCAGGTTGATGTGCCCATCGTGAACCCAGACGGCGGCGTGCTCTTTCCTGACCCGCGATCCGAGGGCAGCGGTATTGGAAGCCATGAGCGAGTAGTTGCTGGCCTCCGGTTCGACCGCGAGTATCTCCGCCTGCGGATACTTCAATCCAAAGAAGACGGCAGCCAGGCCGACATTTGCGCCCAGGTCGACAATTGTTCTGGCGGAGGGCGGCAGGCTGGGGCTGTCATATTCGTACATTCCAAAGACCTGGTAGAACGTGGGTAAGTCGCTCGAGTTCAGACGCAGGGCGACTTCGTAGTCGCTATTCGGCACCGATAGCGTGATTCTCTTGGCAGAGAACAGCTGCTTGTTGACCGTGACGGCGAAGAGGCCTTCCGTCGCAGGCACCGCGGCCATCACCTTCTCGTGCACGTACTTGCCGAGACAGTTGACGAAAACATCCGGCGCGTACTGTTCCCAATACACCGTCAGTTTTCCGTCCCGGAGGTCGTATTTGCCCCGATTGCCATTGCCTTCGTGCTGCACGGACATATCGCTGGCCGTTAGGCGCAAAAATCCGTGCCAATGCGGGTGGATAGCCTCTACTCGACGGGCATCGAGATCTTCCATATCGACTCCGCTCAGTGCAGTTTCCGCTGGACTTTTCATACACTAACTTAATAATTTAGGCGAGCCGTCACGCAATGCGGCGACTCAGGCAAACTGCGGCGCAGTTTCTGAGCTGAATGATACGGAGAGGTGGCAGAGCGGTTGTTTGCACCGGTCTTGAAAGGCTGTTGTGAAAGTCTGTTCGTGCCTGTGTGAGTCTTGGTGGGGTGGCCGAGTGGTTTAAGGCAGTAGTCTTGAAAACTACCGAAGGTGCAAGCCTTCCGTGGGTTCGAATCCCACCCCCACCGCCACCTGTTTAGGTGAGCTTCATGCCGTCAGGAAATTCGCGGGTCGCGTCGAAAACCTTCGCGCAGTAATTGGTCTGACGCCGCAACGCCGAGCGTGCCGCGGGTCTCTGCTTACCGATGATTTACCGATATCCAGATAAGTGTATACATCGCGACGATTCGGCCGGGTGAGCCGATATATCTTCGTTGTCGCAGGCTAGCGACGCGAGTGCGGTGCGGCACCCTGAGTATACTCAAAAATAAATGCATGTAACCGATGACAGCCGATATGCGATATGCACGTGAGAGCCAGGTTGCCCTGCGCAGCGGGTCCAGGCGATCGCAAGGGCAGACGAAGGGAAGATCCGATGCTGATGGAACAGCGCTTCAGAGTCGAAAGACTTTTGGGGTGCACGTGAGCCGCCGCAAATCAAGAATTGTTCGAGTCTTCACCGCAGCGATCGCGACTGCGTTGTTCATGGTGGCCTGTGGCGGAGGAAACAACAGCAGTAGCGGGGGCAGCGGGTCCGGCTACTCGGTGCTCTATTCGTTTGGGAAAGGTGACAGTCCGAACGGTGGCTTGATTCAGGGCAGCGATGGGAATCTCTACGGCACAACTGCCGAGGGTGGCGCACAAATCGCAGGCACGGTTTACATGGTGACGTCGGCGGGCGTGGAGAGTGTGTTGCACACCTTCGGGAGTGGTAGCGACGGGCGGAATCCAAACGCCTTGATCCAAGGGAGCGACGGAAACTTCTACGGGACAACACGCGGCGGTGGCGATTCTGTCGCTAATTCCGGTGGCACGGTGTTCACGCTGACGCCAGCTGGCACCGAGACAGTGTTGCACTCTTTTGGGTCGGGCAGCGACGGGCTATATCCCGGTGGCCTGATCCAAGGTAGAGATGGAAATCTCTACGGCGCGACCGACGAGGGTGGCACGAACGGCACTGGCACAGTGTTCATGGTGACGCCAGCCGGCACCGAGACAGTGTTGCTAGAGAAGAGTGTCTATGACCTGATTCAAGTAAGTGATGGAAACTTTTACGGCATAGCAGGCAGCGATGGCACATTGAATAACGAGGGCACGTTTTCTATGCTGACGCCGACCGGCACAGAGACGGATTTGTATACATTCAGTCTCGCTCACGACGGCGGCAGCCCGGCTTCCCTTATTCAGGGGAGCGACGGAAATTTCTACGGCATTACAAGTGGCTTTTCCGCTATTAATCCTGCCAATGATAATTTGATAAACCATGGCTCGGTATTCAAGCTAACCCCGATGGGTGTGGAGACCGTGTTGCATCACTTTGCAACGAATACTGATGGAGCTTATCCGACCAGCCTGATCCAGGGAAGCGACGGGAATTTCTACGGGACGACTATTAGCGGGGGCGCCAATGGCAATGGCACAGTGTTCATGGTGACGCCCGCCGGCACGTATAGTGTCTTGTACTCGTTTGGACCCGGGGACTCCGGTGCTCCGGGTGTCGACGTATGGAACCCTCCCTTCATCATTCAGGGAAGCGACGGCAACTTCTACGGCGAGACGTCAGCTGGTGGCGGCGAAAATGACGCGGGTGGCATATTCATGGTGACGCCGGCCGGCATTGAGACGGTTTTGCACTCCTTTGGGACGGGTAGCGACGGTCAGGGACCAAACCTCGACTTGTTTGAGGGAAGGGGCGGAATTTTCTACGGAACGACGTCACTCGGTGGCACAAATGGCAATGGCACGGTGTTCAAATTCTAGACCCAGACGTATTTTCGACCCCAGCGCCCTATCACGTAAATCAAAGTCTCGAATGAACATCGCCGATTCATTGCCACTGTATTGCCACTAGCGCAGGTTTGCTGGCGATAATGTTCCTCTACGCGTTTCGTAGTCGGACGACAATCGCCGCGTTTCTTTGTGTTTGACTTCAGCTGTCGGAGAATGCCAAGACTTGAAAACCGGAGGCCCTTCACGGGGCTCGTGAGTTCGACAAAATTGCAGGAGCGATTTTGGACGACGCGTAGCGTCGCCCGGAGGGCGAGGCCCACGATGGGCCGAGTCAATCTCACCCTCTCCGCCACTGGAATAAAAAGGACTCGGTAGGTGGCCGGGCGCTCATCTCGCCTCGACCACCCACCGCGCAGACCATCACTCGCACCTTACTTCGATGCGACGACAGCCGGCCCCTTGATCTGCTGCAATGCAGATTTTTCAGCACGAGCGACACAGTTGATGTAATCCACATGCGGGGCAAGAGCGTAAGGATCCTGCGCCCGGCTGCAGATGGACCGCGCCGCCTGGTGCACTCGTTCGCCAGCAGCACTCCGGCCCGCCGGGGTCGACAAGTCCAGCCCGGCCAGCGAAACAGTGCTACGAATCTCGGACGAGGAATCGGCACGCGCGACATTGGCGCCCGCAAAAGTGAAGCCGAAAGCCAGCATGATAAGGACGCTGTTCAAGGAAGCGGATTTGATGTTCATGATCAGTTACTCCTGAGTCGGTGGTAGCGGCACTTCACGTTGGTGTGAAGGCTCGCTGTATCGACGGGAGTGATGTTGAACCTGGTCGATCAGCGTTTCCGTCAAGCACTTGACAACAGGGCGGCTGCAACTGTCTAAGTCAAAGACAAACATCAATAACTCGGGAGTAAACGTGAAGCGCCTAAGCCTCGCCTGCTGCGTTCTGAGCACATTCCGTGTCGCTTCCAGCGCCTGGGCGGCGTCGCCGGGGCCGCTACCGCCAGCAGCGGATCAGGAGCTCGCACGCTCGATCTTGAAGGAACTGGTCGAGATCAACACAACTCACCCATACGGATCTACCGGCGCGGCCCAGGCTATTCAGGGGCACCTGATGGCGGCAGGGTTTTCGGCCTCCGATGTGGTCCTGGTCGCGCCGCCGGATCATCCGAACAAGGGCAATGTCGTCGTTCGCTACCACAGCAAGGGATTGGCCAAACCAGTACTTTTCCTCGGCCATCTCGATGTCGTGGAAGCTAAATCCGAAGACTGGTCCGTCGAGCCCTTCAAGCTGACGGAAAAGGACGGCTGGTTCTACGGGCGCGGCAGCATCGACATGAAGGATGGCGATGCGGCGATGCTCGAGACGCTGATCCGGTTCAAGCGTGAGCGCTTCGTCCCCGAGCGCGACATCATTGTCGCCTTTACCGCTGATGAGGAAGCGGGAGGCGATGCCAATGGCCCGGCCTTCCTGCTCAAAGAGCATCGCGACCTCATTGATGCGGCACTTGCCGTCAATCTCGACGGTGGCGGTGGCCAATACAAGGACGGCAACCGGTTTGCATTCGAGATCGGCACCAGCGAGAAGACGTACGTCACCTTCACGCTCGAGACGACGAGCGCGGGCGGTCACGGCTCGCTGCCCGGACCCGACAACGCCATTTACCGGTTGGCGGACGGTCTCGGCCGGCTCGAGGCTTACCGGTTCCCGGTGATGCTGACGGCAACGACGCGCGCCAGCTTCGAGAAGTTCGCCCAGCTGGACCCAGGCCCGCAAAGCGCCGATCTTCATGCGGTCGCAAATGACCCGCCTGATCCGGCTGCCGCCGAGCGCTTGAGCCAGATTGTCAGACTCAACGCGCAGTTGCGCACGACCTGCGTTGCCACGCTGATTTCCGGTGGCCACGCCGAGAATGCGCTGCCGCAGCGGGCGAAGGCCACAATTCAGTGCCGCATGATGCCCGGCGATTCGGCCGAGCAGGTACAAGCCGCGCTGACAACGGCGCTGGCCGATCCGAAGATCGCCGTGACACTCGATGCGCCCCCGATCGTCAGCCCGGAGTCTCCCCCTACGGTACAGATCACTGCCAGGGTCGCGCGCGTCGCGCATTCGATGTGGCCTGGCGTGCCGCTCGTCCCGACGATGGCGACAGGTTTCAGCGATGACCGGCAGACACGCAACGCCGGAATCGTGAGCTACGATCTGAGCGGTGTGTGGGCGGACGTGAATGAGAATCGCGCGCATGGGCGCGATGAGCGCCTTGGCGTACGGGAATTCGACGAGAGCGTCGAGTACACCTATCGGCTCATGAAGGCGATGAGCCAAAGAGAATAGGGCTCACGCATGCGCCGCTGTGCCGGCAGACGTCGAAGCCTTCCACGCAGCGCGGCCCCGCAACATCTGCGTTGCGGGGCCGCGCTGATGGATGAGTTACCTCTACTGCATTATTTGTAGGTTACAGTGCTGCGCGACAGGTAATCCCGGTGGGCTTCGCCATCGATCACGGCACCGAATGCGGGTCCCGCGAACGTGTTGCTCTTGAGCGCCTCGCCCAATGCGGCATTCACCTTGTCCAGCCCGGCCGAGTTTGGGGTGATGTAATCAACCCAGAAGCCGGACGGAGACTCGGTGTGGATGGCTTCCTCATCGACTTCGTATTCGATGATGCTGCCGTCTGCAAGCAGCTTCTCCATCAACGGGACGATGAAGGCCTTGCTCACGGTTTCGACTTCATCGTCCGGAGCGGAGTCCTTCAGTTTGTAGTACGCGGTGTGGGTGTACGCGTCCTTGTAGGTCCCGGATTTCCAGTTATAGAAGTGGCTGACGTAAATGCCATCCCAGTGCTTGGTGGCGGCTTGCAGAAGCGGATCGGGCGGCCCTTTTCCCAGTGAGTCCAGCACATCCAGCACGGCCCCCATTGACATGGCCGACCAGAAGCTGTCGTGTGTCGGTCCCTCTGCGCTGTGAACCTCGACCTTGTCAGCGCCGTACGCTACCAGCACGCCGCTGCTGAGCGCCTGGCTGAGTGCCTTGTCGCCGCCAGGACTCGGCTTTTCGAACTCTGCCCATTTTGCGCGGGGCATCTGCCAGTTGGCGACGTAGCTATACATCGCCGGCTTTTCTTTCACTTCCATTGACTGGGCGTGAAGCGGCGAGGTACCTATGCTCAGTGCGCATGTAACCAACAATCCGCTGATCGATATCGTGAATTTTCCCTGCATGTTCAGCTCCCTGTTCTATCGGCGCCACGTTCGCCTTGTTGATATGCGTGGATTGCTGATTATAGACGGTGACATTAACTCTCCGGCAAGTTCATCTTGCGGAGCAGCGCCTTGAAACGTGGATCGCCGTGCAGTGCATTCAAGATCGGATCGTAATCGCTGAGTTTTGGCAGTGCCGAGAGAACGCTGAAGTTCGCGGCCTGGGCCGCTCCTGGGAGCAGCACCTCACGGAGTGCGGGCGCCAGATCACGATGTTCGGGGGGAAGGTTATCCAGCCACTCGCGTCGCGTCGCTTCATCCAGCGGCAACACCTCGTCCAGCAGCCGGCTCAGCGTCGCCATCTGAGGAACGGACAGTCCCATCGGCTTATCGCAGTGCCACTGCGAGGATCAATCGTGCCTTCTCCCAATCGCGTTGAACGGTTCGCTCGGTTACGTTCAATGCCTCGGCGATTTCCTGTTCGCTGTAGCCACCAAAGTAACGCATCTGTGCTACCTGGGCTAAACGGGGGTCGGTCGCTTCCAGGGTCTCCAACGCTTCGTGGATGGCCAGCACGGTTTCCTCTCCATCGCCGGCATCGCCTCCCAGATTCGTAGCCAGCGTTAGCGGCTTTTGATCACCGCCGCGCTTCTGCGCGATGCGCTCGCGCACGGCATTGACGATCACAGAGCGCATGACCTGCGATGCGTAGGCAAAGAATGCTCGACGATCCTCGGCGCGAAGTTCTCCCGCTCGCACGAATCGCAGGTAGGACTCGTGCACCAGACAGGTCGTGTCCATCACGGTATTGCGTCCCCCGTCCCGAAGCCGAGCGTGCGCCAGCCGGTGAAGCTCCGCGTATGCGGCTGCAAATAGCGCATCGCGCGCTGTCGCATCGCGCGCTGTCGCGTCGCCTGCCTGGACCCGTCCCAGTAATTCGGTGAGCTGGCTCATCGAATGCCTTGGCGCCTTTCCTTACCCCTTGACGGCCAACTTATCGCGTCGGCAGGCGATGCGCCACGCAATCCGTCGGGCGGATGTCGGGTTTTGACGATGGAACGTGTCCGTATGGGTAAGGCAGCGAATCAGGAATCCCGATTCGGCCTTTCGTGAACTTAAAGGAGATGAACATGAACACGATGAATTCTTCGAGCAAGCTTTGCAGCCTTGTCGCCATGGCCGTTTTTAGTGCCCTTGGGGCGAGTTTCGCCGGCGTGGCGGCTGCCGGAAGCCCGGAATTGCTTCAGGTTTCCGTACCATACGGGGATCTGAACGTTTCGACCGCAGGCGGTGCGGCTACCCTCTACAACCGGATCCGGATAGCGGCCCAGGAAGTGTGCTGGCCCCTGGACCACGGCGACGTGCCGTCGATGCGGCAAGTGGCGGTCTGCAAAAACAAGGCGATCGTCGATGCGCTGACGAATATCGACCAGCCCGCCCTGTTCGCCGTCTATAACGCGAAGCATGGTCAGCCGCTGCCGAATATCATCGCCGCCGAGCGGACTCGTTAAGGGATCGGCGATGCCCTGGCGGGCTGCGATGATCGCTAAAGCGGCCCGGATGGATCGTATCCATCCGGGCCGATCCATCAGGCGTCGTGCGCACCCGCGTGCAGGGCCCAGAGGTGGCCGAGCTGGGTATAGGCGGCATTGTGGGACCCAGCGGCTTTCACAAAGGCCTTTTGCGCCTCCCCGGCATTCTTCAGTCGCAGCTCCGCAATCCCCAGCAGCACGTTGGCTTCGTCGGGCGACTTCAGGCCGCCCTTGGCGAGTCCCTTGGTAATGCTGGCGACGGCCTTGTCGTATTGCCCATAGGACATATAGGTGCCGCCGAGCTGTACCAGCTTGTCTCCGGCGGGAGCGCTGGCGGCGTCCTGTTCCTTTGCCGGCAGCGAGGCCATGTCCACGGCAGCGCGCTGCTTGGCGCCGTCGAGCAGATGCTGGTAGCGCTCCTTATCCCGGGGGTCGGTGAAAACGTTCTGCGCAAACGCTTTTTGCAGCACGGCTTGGGTTTCACCCGGGTAACCCTGGTCGAGCGCAATGTCGGCCATCTCCGCATAGTCTCCGCCGCGCTTGAGTACACCGACATCGCTCATCAGGCGATAGACGTTGAGCTGCAGGTGCGCATCCTTGGTATCCGCATTCACGAGCGAGGCCAGGGCGTTAGCCCAGTACTCGGGTTTGGGGTAGTAGGACACGAGCTTTTCCACAGCCTTGGAGGCGCCAGCCTGATCGTTGGCCTTGAGGTCGAACTGCCACATGAGCTTGAGGGATTCCTCGTCTGGCTTGTCCTGCTTGGCCACCACTTGCTGGATGGTGACCGCGGCTTCCTTGTAGTTGCCCGAGAGATATTGGGTTTTCGCGATCAGGCGAAGGGTATCGCTGTCAGTGGCGCCGTGCTTGACGGCCTGGTCGGCCGCATCCAGTGCCTTGGCGTAGTCCTTCTGCTGGAAGTAGTACAGAGCGATATTCTTCAGCCAGCTTCGCTGCTGATCCGCAGCGGCGTATTGCGATTGCGCCGCCTGGGCCAGCATCGGGATTGCCGCGCCCATGTCCTGCTTCTGCTGATAGATCTGGAACAGCAACACATCGATGACAAAATTGTCGTAGGCGCTTTTCTCGCCCGACGCCGCTTGCGCTTCCTTCGTCTTGGCAAGTGCTTCATCGAGCTTCTTCTCCCGCATCGCGTCCTGCGCGGCTTTCAGCGGCTTGGCGACACTGGCGCTCACTTGGGGCCCGCCCGCCTGCTCGGCCGCGAACGATGCGCTCGAGAGCAGTGACGTGCTCCCAATTGATGCCAATAGAAGTGCAGTGCTCCCAAATGATGCCAAACGGGCGATTAACTTCAGGCGCTTCCTCATGGTATTCCTCGCTAGCTCCGACGCGTGTCATGGCATGATTGCCGGCGGCATTGCCGCGTTATCCGGCCCCGCGGCCGACCGGCGCATGCGCCGCCGACCGGACCGTGGCCTCCTTTCTGCAAGATTCGCGCCGTCGATCTGATATAAATCGAATCGTTAGCCGCACGGGGAGAACATCACGACGCACCTCATCGGGCCAGCCAGGCCCATTTCATTGGCATGCATGGCATTTCTCACGGTTGCTACGATCCAGGCACACGCCGCTGACTCGCATTCTCTGGATGCGATTCTCGATGGGCTGAATTCGGTCCACGCTTTCAGCGAAGTCGCATTGTCGCCCGACGGCAAGCGTCTGGTGTACGGCAACGTGGTCACTGGCAAGCGTGGCGGCGCCGATGTCGACGTGTCGGCCCTCTGGATGGTCGACGCCAAGGGCGGATCGGCGCCGGTAAGACTGACGGCCTGCCCCGGGTCGATCTGTGATGAGCATGGTGCCGCCTGGTCAGCCGATGGCAAACGTATTGCATTCGTCACCACTGGCGCGGACGAGCAGGCACAGATTGCGGGCGCGGACTCTGCGGGCGGCAACATCACGATACTCACCCAGGCGCACGGTCCGCTGGATACGCCGCGGTTTTCTCCGGACTGCACGCGCATCGCCTTTCTATACTCTGAGGGTGCCCCGAAGCAGCCCGGGCCGTTGAACCCGCTCGACCGGGACGCCGGCGTACTGTCATCCACCATCTACGAGCAGCGCCTGGCCGTCGTGCCGGCTGGAGGTGGGGTGATCGGGGTGCTCGGTCCAGCCGATCTGAATGTCTACGAATACGACTGGTCACCGGACGGCACGAACTTCGTGGTCACGGCAGCGCACGGTTCTGGTGATAACAACTGGTGGCTGGCCGAGCTCGATATCATGAACGCCGGCAGCGGCGCGGTACGCACGCTGTTGAAACCGCCGCTGCAAATGGCTGCCCCGCGCTGGTCGGGCGATGGGAGCCGTATTGCCTACATCGGTGGCGTCATGAGCGATGAGACGGTCACCGGTGGCGATCTCTACGTAATCGGACGGGATGGCGGCCTGCCGATCGATGTGACCCCGGGCCTTGCCGCCTCGGTGCAGACCTTCACCTGGAACGGCTCTGCCTCCAGCATCATTGCCAACGAGTTCGCCGCAGGCGATGAGGTGCTGGCGGCCATCGACGTCAACCGCAAGTCCCAGCACGAATTGTGGCGCGGACCGCAAATGATATGGGCCAACAACATCATCGGACTCACGCCCGGAGATGCCGGCATCTCACTGTCGCGGGACGGCAGGTTCTCGGCTGTCATACGCCAGTCATACACCGACCCGCCCGAGGTTGAGACCGGGCCGCCAGGCAAATGGCAACCCATCACGCACGCTAACGCCGCCGTGCGATCCCTGACCGGCGCGGTGACCAATATCCGCTGGAAGAGCGCGCCCTATGAAGTTCAGGGCATGCTGGTTGCGCCGCCGAAAGTCGAAGCCGGGAAGCGCTACCCGATGGTTGTCGACGTACACGGCGGCCCGGCGTATGCGCATTACCCCATTTTCCCGACGCTCGCCGACTCCTTCGATGCGGCGCTGGCGAGCGCCGGTTACTACGTGTTCAAGCCAAATCCCCGCGGCAGCTACGGCCAGGGTGAGGCTTTCACGCAGGCCAATGTGAAGGACTTCGGCGGTGGCGATCTGCGCGATGTCCTCGCCGGCCTCGATGCCGTCCTGAAAAACGCGCCGATCGATGCTGACCGCGTCGGTATCACCGGTTGGAGCTACGGCGGGTACATGACGATGTGGGCGCTCACTCAGACTCAGCGGTTCAAGGCAGCGGTGGCCGGGGCCGGTCTTTCGGACTGGCTGAGCTACTACGGCACCAACGACATCGATACCTGGATGCTGCCGTATTTCGGAGCATCGGTGTATGACGATCCCAAGGTGTACGAGCGCAGTTCGCCGATGACCTTCATCAAGAACGTACGCGCACCGACCCTGCTCCTGGGCGGGGATCGGGACGCGGAGGTGCCGATCACGCAGTCCTATGAATATTGGAATGCGCTGCGCCGTTTCGGTGTGACCACCGAATTCGTCGTCTATCCGGACGAGGGTCACGTGTTCTTCAAGCGACAGGACCAGTTGGACGCGATGTCGCGCATCGTGGACTGGTTCGATAATTACATGAAGCAGGGTCCTGCTGCGGCCGCCGAATAAGCTGCCCTTGGCGATACGGCGCGACGTTCACACTGGATCGATTAGCAGGGCCGCGCCCACAGGCGTGGTCCATTTGTCGTTGGCGCTGGGCGGCTTCGCAATCGGTACCACCGAATTTGCGACCATGAGTTTGCTGCCGTTCTTTTCGCGCGACCTGCACATCGATGCTCCCACTGCCGGACACGTCATCAGCGCCTACGCACTGGGCGTCGTCATAGGTGCGCCACTCATCGCCATACTGTCGGCCCGCCTGCCGCGGCGCACGCTGTTGATGGCGCTGATGGCTGTGTTCGCGCTTGGAAACGGGCTGTCCGGTCTGGCGTCGAACTACCATGCGCTGTTGCTATTCCGCTTTCTGAGCGGGCTGCCCCACGGGGCCTACTTCGGCATCGCAATGCTGGTGGCCGCCTCTTTGGTCCGAACGGACCAGCGCACGCAGGCCGTCGGACGGGTGCTGTTGGGATTGACGGTGGCCACGACCATCGGCGTGCCGCTGGCAAACTGGATCGGGCAGGTCATCGGCTGGCGCTGGGCGTTTGGCATCGTCGCAATTCTGGCAATGACCACTGTCCTGTTGATCGCACTGTTTGTCCCGCGCGACGCGGTCGATGCCGGCGCCAGTCCGCTGCGTGAGCTCGGGGCGCTGAGGCGCAAGCAGGTCTGGCTGACGCTGGCCATCGGCGCCATCGGCTTCGGCGGGCTCTTTTCGGTGTACACCTACCTGGCGTCGACCTTGCTCGAGGTGACAGGGGTTCCGGGCAGCCGGGTACCCTTCGCTTTGATGGTCTTTGGCATTGGTTTGACTGCCGGCAACCTGATCGTGCCGCGTTTCGCCGATCGCGCACTCATGGCGACCGCTGGCGCCACGCTGCTATGGTCGGCTATCGCGCTGGCGCTTTATGTGTTCGCCGCAGCGAATTTCTGGGCGCTGTTGCTGGATGTGTTCGCCATCGGTGTCGGCGGTGCATTAGGCACCGTGCTGCAGACGCGACTCATGGATGTGGCAGGCGATGCGCAGGGTTTGGCCGCATCGCTGAATCATTCGGCATTCAACACGGCCAATGCTCTCGGTCCGTGGCTTGGTGGCATGGCGATCGCCGCCGGCTACGGCTGGACCTCAACCGGATGGGTAGGGTGCGGATTGGCCCTGGCCGGTCTGGCAGTCTGGGGCGTGGCACGCGCTTCACCGTGAGCGAACTGCGTATTGCAGCATCGTCAATCGAAGCGCCCGATCCAGCGCGAGACCCTGTGCCGATAAGCGACGTACGCTTCGCCGAATAGGGCCTCCAGCGCCCGCTCCTCGGGAACGATCTGTGCGGCGTAGATGAGGATCGCGAATAGCGGCGGCACGAGCCAGGAACTCGCGCTGCCGAGCCAGAATGCCCATCCGATCAGCAGCAGCACCAAGCCGAGATACATTGGATTGCGGCTGAAACCAAAGATCCCGTCCGTTACCAGGTGCGAGGCCCTCGATGGTTCGATCGGGTTCAGCGTGGTTTGCGAGCGGCGAAACTGCGCGATGGCGGCTGCGGCGATCAGAATGCCGGCAGCAGACGGCACAACGCCGATTCGATTCCAGGGCGAGGTGAGCAGGTAGGCCACTGGCCACCAGCGGTGCATACTCCACATGAGGACCGCTGCGAGCAGCATCAGCAGGGGCGGTGGGATGCGTGCATTCATTCGGCTGTTCGCCGACGCATCGCGCGAGTTTAACCTCACGCAGTGATCATCACGGCGGGCCCGGTCTCACATCGCCCTGCATCAAGGTGCCGAAATTGCGGCTGTCGATGCGATTGAGAACTTCGCGGCCGGGCTCCAGCGTCATATCGACATCGATCGGCAGCACGACGGTTTCGTCATCGAGATGCGCAGGGTCGGGTTTGGGTGCCGCGGCCAGCGCATCGCGCCACGCCTTATTGATTTCCTGCGGTGCATTGATGAGTGGGCTGCGCAGATTGGAACCGGTACTGACATCCGAGACTCCGACGACGGGCGTGGACTTGATGGTCATGGAGCCGCTCGCCGGACTGAATGCGACCACCAGCGTACCGGCATTGGGACGGAATGCGCCTTTGGGCAATGACTCGCGCAGCTTTTCGCCGGCCAGCGCACCGACCGTACAGGCGTAGCCCAGGGAGTAGGTTGGAAGCTTTGACTGCGCATCCAGGCCGCCCGTGCGACAGACGATTCCCGCCCGTTCGTAGCTCTGTTCCGCGCCCTCGCCCAGACCGATCTTCGCCCCATACTCGATGGTGGCGGGCTTGTCCCCGAGATCGGCGGCGCGGGCAAAGAAGTGCGCCGCCGCCACAGGATCCTTCTTTACGCAGAGGCCTTCGTCGAGCATCCGTGCCGCCAGGAATGCGGTTTGCTCATCATTCGCACTCACCTCGGGATTGACGAGCTTGACTGCGCCGATGCAATCCCCGTGATGGACTGCGACCACCACCGGATGGGACGCGAGCGTGGTTGCCACGGCCTGCGCGCTCGCAGCAGTGGCGATTGCCGCCACAAATACAAATTCACGTGTACGCATGGGGTGCAAAGTATGCAATGCGACGGCGGGCACCGCAATCCGGATGGGATGCGGGTGCGCTCAACACCCATCGATGATCGGCAACGAACGGAACAGTCTGGCGATTCCATCGAGCGGTAATACGTAGTCGACCGGTCCGAGCTTCAGCGCGGCGACGGCCATATGAGATTCGTAGCTGCCGTCGGGCTGCTGTACTACCGTAATGCCGCCGGCTCTGCGAACCGCGGCGAGCCCGTCGGCACCGTCCCGGCTCGCACCCGTGAGAATGATCCCGAGCAGTTGCTGTCGGTACAGATCGGATGCCGATTCGAACAGCACATCGATCGATGGGCGCGAGAAATGCACGGGTTCGTCCACCGATAGCGCCATGCTCGGGCCCTCATCCAGCAGCAGGTGGTAATCGGGAGGCGCGAAATAGACGCATCCGGGCGCCACCGGCGTCTTGTCCTCGGCCTCGCTGACGCGCAGTGCGCATTTGGGGGCGAAGATCTCAGCCAGCAGGCTGCGTTGCTCGCGCGGCAGGTGCATGACGATGAATACCGGCGCCTGCAGCGTGGCGGGCAACGTCGGCAGCAGCACCGACAGCCCTTCCACACCTCCCGCGGACGCTCCGATGACCACCGCATCTATCTGCCTCATGGGATTTCCCGCTTGCGAAAGATGCGGTGCTCGGAATCGACGTTCTCGAAGTCAGACGCATGGGCGGAGAAGCGCATGGACTCCTTCGAGCCGATGCAGAGGAAGCCCTTGCGACACAGCGCATCCCGAAACAGCCCGACCGCGCGATCCTGCAATTCCCGATTAAAATAAATCAGTACGTTCCGGCACAGTACGAGCTGCACCTCCGCGAACACAGTGTCGGTAGCCAGGCTGTGATCGGCAAACACGATGTGGTCGCGGAGGCTCTTGTCGAAGACCGCCCGGCCGTAAGCCGCGGTGTAGTACTCGGATAGCGAGTTCGGTGCTCCGGACTTGCGGTGGCTATCGGTGAAGCCGGGGATCCGGGCGGCATCATAGACTCCGGTGGACGCGGACTGCAGGCTTTGGCCGTTGATGTCGGTTGCATAGATCAGGGTTCGCCGCAGGAGATTCTCTTCTCGCAGCAGGATCGCGACCGAATAAACCTCCTCTCCGGTGCTGCAGCCGGCTATCCAGACCTTGAGCGAAGGATAGGTGCGCAGAAACGGCACGACATTGCGGCGCACGGATCGGAAAAACTCCGGATCGCGAAACATTTCGCTGACCGGCACCGTCAGGTAGTCGAGCAACTGCGTGAACATTGCCGGCTCGTGCAGTACCCGATCCTGCAGCTGCGAGAGTGTGTTGCAGCCAAACCGTGTCGTGGCGAGCGTCAGGCGACGCTTCAACGAGGCCAGCGCGTAGCCGCGAAAGTCGTAGTGATACCTCTGATAGATGGCATCGATCAGCAGCCCCAACTCGATGTCGACGAAATTGCCGGCCACGCGCGGCGAGCTCACTACTTGGGCATCCAGACCCGCACCAGTGACAGCAACTTCTCGACGTCCAACGGTTTGGCGATGTAGTCGTTGGCGCCGGCTGCAATGCACCGGTCGTGATCGTCCTTCATCGCCTTGGCAGTCAGGGCGATGATGGGAAGCTTGCGCCACTCGGGGCGCTTGCGAATCTCGCGCATCGCCGTCAACCCGTCCATCTCGGGCATCATGATATCCATCAGCACCAGATCCACGGCCGGCGTGCGACCCTGCGCGCCCGCGAGACTATCGATGGCTTCGCGGCCGTTGCGCGCGATCTGCAATTTGATGCCCTTGGGTTCCAGCAGGCTCGTGAGCGCGAAGATATTCCGCACGTCATCCTCGACGATCAGAATGGTGCGGCCCTCGAGCGCCGCGTCCCGGTCGCGCGCCTGCTGCAGCATCCTCCGCCGCTCCTCCGGCAGCGTCGATTCGACCTGGTGCAGAAACAGGGTGACTTCGTCCAGCAGCCGCTCGGGCGAACGGGCGTCCTTGATAATGATGGAGCGGGAGAGCCGTCCGAGCGAGAGTTCCTCCTCGCGTGACAGCGCCCGCCCGGTGTAGATGATCACCGGAGGAAATGCCACATCCTCCTGTTCGCTCATGCGCCGCAACAGTTCGTAGCCGCTCAGGTCCGGCAGGTTCAGGTCAAGCACCATGCAATCGAAGGTCACTGCCTTCAACTGGGCCAGCGCGTCATGGGCATTGCCCACAGCGGTGATGAGAACTTCGTCGTTGGCAAGCAATTGCGTGATGCTCTCGCGCTGCCGCGCATCGTCTTCAACAATGAGCAGGTTGCGCAGATTCTGCGAGAACTTGGTTTCGAGGCGTTCGAGCGCCTCGACCAGTTTCTCGCGCGCGACCGGCTTGAGCGCATATCCCACTGCGCCCATGAGCAGCGCCTCATGGCTATGGTCAGCGACCGAGACAATGTGCACCGGAATGTGCCGGGTCTGAGAATTGCGTTTAAGCTGCTCCAGCACGCCCAGACCCGACAGGTCCGGCAGATTCATGTCCAGCAGAATCGCCTTCGGGCGATACACGCTCGCGGCCGCTATTCCGTCCGCGGCCGACTGCGTGACCACGCACTGAAAGCCCATCTGGTGCGCCACATCCTGCAATATCGCGGCGAACGCGGTGTCGTCCTCGATCACCAGCACCAGGCGGCTATCGGCCTTGAGGCGTTCCCTGTCGTCCTGTATGGCGCCGGCTGCAGGCGGTGGCCGATGTGGCAGCGTCGCTGGCGGCGGCGCGAGCGCCGCCGGCGGGAGCGGCGCCGTGGGTTCATTGGCTGCATTGCCGGTAAAGGTCGTGGGGAGCGTCAGCGTGAAGACACTGCCTTCACCCGGCTTGCTCTGGACGCCGATATCTCCGCCCAGCAGTCGTGCAAGGTCGCGCGATATGGTCAGACCCAATCCGGTGCCGCCATATTTGCGATGCGTGCTGCCATCGGCCTGACGGAAGGCCTCAAAGATGATGCCTTGCTGATGCTCGGACACGCCGATGCCGCTGTCGTGCACGGCAAAAGAGATCTGCTCGCCGGACGAACTCGCCACACGCAGCGAGATTTCTCCGTGCTCGGTGAATTTTATGGCGTTCGACAGCAGATTTCGAAGTATCTGACCCAGGCGCTGCGGGTCGGTATTGATCCGGCGCGGTGAGTTGTGATCCAGGATGGTCTTGAATCCGAGCTTCTTTTGCTGCGCGAGCGGCTGGAAACTGCGGGTCAACTGCTCCACCATCTCCGCCACATCGATTGGCTCGGCGGCCAATTCCACCTTTCCGGCCTCGACCTTGGACAGATCCAGCACGTCGTTGATGATTGCGAGCAGGTCATTGCCGGCAGAGGTAATCGTGCGCGCGAATCTCACCTGGTCCTGGGTCAGGTTGCCGCCTTTGTTATCCGACAATATCTTTGCCAGGATCAGTGCCGAATTCAGCGGCGTGCGAAGCTCGTGGCTCATGTTGGCCAGAAACTCGCTCTTGTATTCGTTGGCGCGTTCCAGCTCCGTGGCGCGTTCCATCAGTATCGACTGCGCGTGCGACAGATCATCCTTCTGCCGGCCCAGCAGCTGCGCCTGTTCCTCGAGTTGGGAGTTGGTTTGCTCGAGTTCGGCATGCTGATTCTGCAACTGCGTCTGCGATTCCTTCAGCGCGTTGGCCTGGACTTCGAGTTCCTCGTTGTTGACGCGCAATTCCTCCTGCTGAGTCTGCAGTTCCTCGCCCTGCCGCTGCGTCTCCTCCAGCAGTTCCTCCAGGCGCGTCCTGTCCTTGGAAGAGCGGATTGCGATGCCCAGCGATTCGGACAGGCGCCCCAACAGTTCGCGATCGGCATCCTCCAGGTGGCGAAAGAATCCCAGCTCGATAACGGCATTGACCGCGCCATCGACACTGGCCGGCGCCAATAGCAGCTCAACGGGCTTGCCGCTGCCAAGACTGGACGAGACCAGATAGCCATCCGGCACGTGCCTGACATGCAGGGCGCGATTTTCCTTCGCTGCCTGTCCGAGCAGACCGTTGCCGGGACGCACGATCTGCGGATCGTCGCCATTGGCGAGCGCATAGCTGGCACAACGTCGGAAGTAGCCATCGTGCGCCAGGTAGACGGCGCCGGCCTGCGCATCCATGTACCGCGCCAGGTATTCCAGCACCTGCGTGCTGAGGACTTCGAGCCGCTGTTCGCCCTGGATTCGTTCGGTCAATCCGATATAGCCGGTGCGGACCCAGGCTTCGATCTGCCGCGCCCGAAATTCGCGCGAGCTGCGTGTGGCCGCGGCGATGATAAATGCCAGCAGCAGCGCCGATCCGCCCAGGGTGGTCCAGGAGGAGGCGCGCGCGCTGCTGAGCCAGTCGTCCTGCCGGGCTGTCAGCGTGCGCCGTTCCTCGGCTGTCATATCGGCTGCGACGCTGCGAATTCGATCCATGATCTCGCGACCTCGATCCGTATGGACGACCGCCAGTGCACCAGCGGCGTCGCCTTTGCGACGAAGCGCGACCGTTTGCGCCAGCTCCGCCATCTTGTCCGCACAAAGCTGCTCGAGCACCTGCAGGCGTTGCTGTTGTGGCGCGTCGGAAACGACCAGTTCGCGGGCCCTGGAGATTTCGCCGGCGATTGCCATCCGGGCATTTGTGTAGGGCTCCAGATAACCCTCTTCGCCGGTCAGCAGATAGCCACGCTGGCCGGTTTCCGCATCCTTCATGGTCGAGAGCAGTGCCTGCAACTGCTCCATGAGCCGCAACGTGTGGGTGACGCGTTGGGCATTGTCGACGCTGCCGTGCACCGCACTGTATGACAGCACCGCGATGACGACGACCGCTGCGATGGCAATCCAGTAGCCCAGCATCGTGGCTGCGGGGAGCAGGGGCCCGAAACGCCTGTCGCGGGAAAATGGGAGGATCGGAATTGTTGTCATGAGGTTCGCGCGACTGACCGAATTTCATGGTACGGCCTTGCGTCAACGCGCTCAACGGCGCGGACACTGAATCGCGTAAGTACCAAGCTTGTGGAAGATGCGTGTCAGATTGCGCCGACGCGGCTTGTCGAGCGGATGCTATGCGCGACGCTCAGCGTTCGTGCCGGGGCAGCAGAAAAACAGCGGCGCGATGAATCGGCCCAATACCGGTCGTGCCCTCGGGCCTGCCGATCAGCACGTAGAACATCTCCACGTGGCGCCGGTTCGGATTGGCGAGGATGGGAATCCGCAGTGTCGAGGATCCGACGCCTGCGGCCAGCTGCACGCGCCTGGGTTTACCGGCCACATAGTCCTCATTGGGTTTCGCTCCGGATCCCTCCGTCCACCAAAGAAAGCTCGTATCGCCCGCGCCATCCGGCGAACGTTCGACCAATAGTTCCGCGACATCACGATCCGCATCGACGATGTAGCGATCGCTCGACAGGGACAACATTTCAGGGCCCTGATCGCGCTGGCCAGCCGCTTCCGCCGCGCCGGAATCGCTCCTGGATGTCAGCGCCTCGCCTGCATTGGCAGTTCCCGCCCCGATTGACAACCGATGCTCCTGGCCTTCCCTGACCGTAGGGGATGCGACGACAGCCAGCGTCAGCGCCATCAGGGCGATGGCGCGGGAGAGTCTAAAGGGCGGTCGCCAACGGACACGGGCCGCAACGGCTGGCGTGGGCGGCGGCGTGGGAACAAGCGCGGGTGGCGGCGTCGGCTCGACGGCATTGCTCACTTCGATCGTCGGCTCTTCGTCATCGGCATGCGGTGCCACCAGAATGGTGCGTGCCACATCGGCCCTGGCCAACGCTGTTTGGTAGCTTTCGGTTTGATAGCTTTCGATACCGAGTGCCTGACGCTCGATCCGATGACGCAATGAGTACTGCAGTTCGGAGGCGATTCTGCCGCGGCGATAGTGCTGGTCCAGCAGCGCCAGGGCCTCCCAGGCACATTCAGGTGTCCTCTTGCAGAGCATCAGCAGCTCGTGCTCGAACGTCGCTGGCGAAGTGACATCGCGTGCGAAATCGTTGAATATTTTCGGTAGTTCGTCTGTCATGGCGGTGACTGAATTATCTCACCGCGGCGCGACCGCGACACGGACTCCGGGCCTCGGAGCCGTGATGTCAAGTTATGTCACCCGCAGGAAAGTAGCCACGGGGCACCCGGCGCGCTAATCTCGTATTCTGACAAATGCATGGAGCGTTCGATGCCCGAGGATGGTGCGAACCTGATCCCGTTGCGGCCCGCCAATTCGCCTAACGCGTTCGACCTGCGACGCGTGGGCGCTCACCCCGATCATTGGTATCCGCTTGCCTGGTCACACGAGTTGAAGGCGGGCAAGGCGATCGGAAGGCGCTTTGCCGGCGAGCCGATCGTTCTTTATCGCGGCAAGGCAGACCGCGTGTTCGCGCTCGAGGACCGCTGTGCCCATCGCCAGGTGCCGCTGCACCTGGGCGTCGTGTCCGGCGATGAACTCAAGTGTCACTACCACGGTTGGGCTTATGACGGGACGGGCAAGTGCATCGACGTTCCGTACCTTGGCAAGGAGCGTCTGCCCAATGGCGTCAAGAGCTATCCGGCCCGCGAGGTCGACGGCCTGATATTCTTTTTCCCCGGCGACGCGGCGCTGGCCGAAGCGCGGGCGCCCGCCCAGCTTGGATCATCGCGACGCAAGGACTACAAGACCCGCGAGCTCAATCGCGAAGTCGCCTGTCACTACACGTTCATGCACGAGAACCTGTTCGACATGAACCACCAGTTCATGCATCGCAAACAGATGGGCTCGATTCGAGCGCAGTGCATCGGCCGGCAGCACGGTGAGAATTGGGCGCAGGTCGAGTACACCTTCAGCCGGACCGAAGGGAAAGCATCGGTGGGTGAGGCGGTCATCGTGGATCTGGTGCGGCGTCGGGCCAAGTCGAATGAAGCCAAGAAGGACTTTCGGGACCACATGCAGATACGCACCGATTATCCGAGCCAGAGCCTGAAGGTGTGGGTAGGACGGGACATCCAGCAAACCGACGATCCGGTTCTCGATGTCTGGTTGGGCTACACGCCGCTCGATGCCGAGCAGCGAACCAACCGGACGTTTGGCTATCTGTCGGTCAAGAAGCCACCCGTGCCGGGCCTGATCCACGTGGTGTGGCCGTTCGTAACCTGGTTCACGGAGAATATCTTCCGCGAGGACAAGGAAATCGTGGAGTTCGAGCAGCTCGCGTACGACGCTCAGGGATCGGACTGGAACAACGAAGTGTTCCCGGCGATTCGCGACCTGCGCGGCGTGCTGGCCCGCTGCGGTCAGCCCCTGCCTGCGTGACTAGACCTCGAGCGTGGTGGCTTTCCTGAGTACGAGAGTCAGCACCGCGTAATAGACCACGCCGATCGCGATCCAGCAGCCGCCCATGATCTTGGCGGATCGATCCATCTCGTAGAGCACGTATGCGATCACGAGAAACCCGGCCAGCGGGAGCAGCAGATGGCGCAGCCACTGACCGCTGCGCTGACGAATCAGGTAATGATTGACGACTGCGATGTGCAGCAGCAGGAAACTCGAGAGAGCGCCGAAATTGACGACACTGGCCAGATCGTCGATGTGCTGGGCAAACAGCAGTCCGACTGCCAGGGACATGACCGCAACCACGATGGTGCTGACGTAAGGCGTGCGGAAGCGCGGATGAATTTTCGCCAACGCGGCGGGCATCTTGCCATCGCGCGCCATTGAATAAAGGATGCGGGACACAGCGGCCTGAGCGACCATCGCGTTGGCAATGCCCGATGCGATGACGTTGGCCAGGACGATCACGAGCCGCAGCCAAGGTCCTCCCGCCCGCTCGCAGATCTCATAGAACGCCGTGGCGGCCGAGGTGAAGGTCATGCCCTGCGCCAGATCGGTGGCCAGCCACGTCTGCAGCATGAACAGGACGCCCACCAGCAGCAGCGATCCCAGGGTCGCGCGCGCCACCGAGTTCGGCCCGCCGCGGCTTTCTTCCGCCAGGGTCGAAATGCCGTCGAACCCGAGGAAGGAAAGCACCGCGATGGAGGTCGCCCCGGCCACGGTGGCAAGCGAGAAAACGTGCGGGTTGTACAGCGGCGTCAGCGTCAGCCGGCCCGCCCCGGCGCCGCCGTAAAGGGCGGCAAGCCCAACTCCCAGGAACAAGGCCAGCACCAGCAGCTCCATGATCAGCATGTAGCGATTCACACCCGCCGCGAACTGGATGCCTATCAGATTGACGATGGCGTTAAAGGCTATGAAGCCGACCAGCCAGGCCCACTGCGGCACCGCCGGCAGCAGCGGCTGCAAGGCCACGGCGCTGATGAGATACAGCAGCGCGGGAATCAGCAGGTAGTCGAGGAGGATCAGCCAACCGGCGAAGAATCCGGCCGTCTCGCTAAGTCCGCGCTGAGCATAGGCGTACACGGATCCGGCGACTGGAAACGCGCGCGACATGGCCGCATAGCTCATGGCGGTGAAGAACATTCCCACCAGGCCCAGTAGATAGGCGAGGGGCACCATGCCCTTGGATGCGTCCCAGACGAATCCATAGACGGCTTGGGGTGCGATCGGCACCATGAAGATCATGCCGTAGACGATCAGATCGCGCGTGCTCAACGCGCGGCGCAGCTCCTGGCGGTAGCCGAACTGCTCGAGGCCCTCGTTCCCCTGTTGCACGCGGCGGAACTGTGCCGGCTAGCCGGCCGAAGCCAGCCTGAACTCGGGCACTATCGTTCCGTCCATCAGCGTCTGCAACAGTTGCTGGATGCTGTCGCGGTCGGTTTCATCGAATCGGCCGGGGACCGGACTGTCCAGATCCAGCACGCCAACGAGGCGCCCGTCCTTGAAAACCGGCAGCACCATCTCCGACTGCGAGGCCTCATCGCAAACGATGTGCCCGGGAAAGGCATGCACATCCGGCACCACGACGGCCGCGCGCTGCAGCGCCGCCGTGCCGCAGACCCCATCGCCCATGGCGATGCATGAGCAGGCGGGCTTGCCCTGGAAGGGCCCGAGTACCAGGTCCGTGTCGCGCAGCAGATAGAAGCCAGCCCAGTTCAGGCTCGGCAGGGTGTTGAACAGCAGCGCCGCGAAGTTGGAGATATTGGCGAGGAAGTCAGTCTGATTGCCGATCAATGGTGGCAGCTCGGACCGGAGCTTATCGTAGACGGAAATCTTGGAGATGTGATCGTTCATGGAATCGCCCGGATCGGTTGAGACTCGGTGGCCAGCATACTGATTGTGCGGGAGGCCGCCCGCGGTGTGAACCCACAACGCTGGCACGCTGCGCGCGTGAGCGGCCGGTGCCGCACGCGCGCAGCGCTATCTGAGAGTTATTTCAGCGCTATTTCAGCGCGCCCAGTGACCGGGCGCGAGCCGGTAGCCGCCGCGATAAGGCACCCAGCGGTGCGCGACCCAGGTGTGATAACCACGCGGTGGCGCATCCCAGCGTCCCGGCACCCATACATGCCGACCGCCGACCCAGTTCCAGTAGCCGCCGATCCAGACAAAGCCGGGAGCCGGCGCAACGCCCACGACTTCCACCTGCGGTGGAGGCGGCGCCACCATGACCGGGCCGCCCTCGTAATAGCCGGGCGCAGGCGCTACCACGCAGCCGGTCAGCGTCACAGACGCCAGGGCCAGCACAGCCGCAGCGACCTTGAGGCCTCGAGCTTTGATCATTGCAATTCTCCAATTTGCCGAATATCTAAGACTAGCAAACGCGCAGCGCTGTCTTTGGATGACTGCGTCACGTCTGAGACGTGCCGCACGCTGCCGGCACGGTTACGATGACAGCGAACGCGTTCGGCGTTCGTGCCCTCGAAGCGAGGTAAGTATGGGATTGGATCTGGTCACCCCGGGCAATGATGCTCCCGATATGTTCAACGTCATCATCGAAATTCCGATGAATGCCGATCCGATCAAGTATGAGGTCGACAAGGAGAGCGGCGCGATTTTCGTCGATCGGTTCATGGGCACGGCAATGCACTATCCGTGCAACTACGGTTATGTCCCGCGCACCACGGCTGGCGACGGCGATCCGGTGGATGTGCTGGTGATCACGCCGTTTCCGCTGCTGCCGGGCGTGGTCGTGCGCTGCCGGCCGCTGGGCCTGCTGAAGATGACCGATGAGAAGGGTGATGACGGCAAGGTGCTCGCGGTGCCGGATGACAAGGTGCTGCCGATTTACAGTCACTGGCGACGGCACGATGACATCAACGCGCACCGGCTCTACCAGATCCAGCACTTCTTCGAGCACTACAAAGACCTCGAGCCCGAAAAGTTCGTAAAGGTCGAAGGCTGGGGAGATGTCGAAGCGGCAAAAGCCGAGATCTCCGACGGCATGAAGCGCTACCTCAAGTAATTCAACCACTTGTCGCAATGGATGCCTTCGACCCGCTATTCCTTAGTTGCCCTATATAGTAACTGGTGATACAGTATCTCACGTGAACATGTGAGTTGGTATTTCCCAGGGGTGCGCTGTGGCAGTTGATCCGGTGGCAGTTGAAGTGGACCGGGTGCGGAATTTCGGATTCCTGGCCAAGGATGTCTCGCGCCTGTCCGCCAAGCTGTTCGAACGCCGCGCGCGCGAGCGGGCGCTGACGCTGCCGATGTCCCAGTGCAAGGTGCTGGCGCTGCTGGCGCGCCACGAGGGGATCAGCCAGGCCCGGCTGGCCGAGTTGACGGAAACCGATCCGATGACGCTGGTGCGCACGCTCGATCGCATGCAGCAGGACGGACTCATCGAGCGTCGCGCCGATCCAGCCGATCGCCGCGCCCATCGCCTGTACCTGCTCGATGCGGCCCGGCCCATCGTCGAGCGCATCTGGGAAATCGCGGGACAGACGCGCAGCGCGGCGCTGGCCGCACTCAGCCAGGGCGAACGTGAGCAGCTGGTCGACTTGCTCGAGCGCGTGCATCGCACGTTGCTGGCTCTGGAGACCAAATAGGGTTGGGTGAACTATGGATGCCAGCGTAAAAGACAGCACTGCCGCCGATGCCGCGGCACAGGCGGCGCAAGCCGAAAGGACGCGCAGCCGGCGCGCACGGCTGCGCTGGATACTCATGCTCGGCGGCGTGGCGATCGCCGTTCTGGGCGTGCTTGGTTACTACCTGTTCACGGGCCGCTATGTGTCGACCGACGATTCCTCGGTACAGGCGGCACAGACCTCCATCAGCGCCAATGTGTCGGGGCGCGTGGTTGAATTGGACGTGCACGACAATCAGCAGGTGCCGCGCGGCGAGATCCTGTTTCGCATTGACGATCGTCCGTTTCGCATCGCCGTTGAAGATGCACAGGCCAAGCTCGAGGCCGCGCGCATGCAGATCGGCGCCGCCAAGGCGACCTATCGGCAGCAGCTGGCAAGTCTCGGCTCTGCGCGTGTGACACTCGCCTACCAGGAGCATGAATTCGATCGCCAGCAGCACCTGCTGGAGTCGGGCATCAGCTCGCGCGCGCAATTCGAACAGACCCAGCACGCGCGCGACCTGGCCTCGTCCCAGCTCAATTCGGCGCAGCAACAGGTGGGCAGTGTGCTGGCATTGCTGGGGGGCAATCCGGATGCGCCGGTGGATCGGCACCCGGTGGTGCAGGAAGCGCAGGCGGCGCTCGATAAGGCCAATCTGGATCTTTCGTACACCGTGATACGCGCGCCCGACAGCGGTGTGGTGGCCAAGGTCGAGCAGCTTCAGGTCGGGGACTACATCACGGCGGCAACGCCGGTGTTCAGCCTCATCTCGAGCCAGGATGTGTGGGTGGAGGCGAACTTCAAGGAAGACGAACTCACCTACATGCGGCCGGGCCAGAGTGCCGAAGTGCGCATCGATGCCTATCCGGACCGCCGCTTCAAGGCGACCGTCGCTTCGCTGAGCCCGGGCACGGGCGCACAGTTCTCGCTGCTGCCTCCCGAGAACGCGACCGGGAACTGGGTCAAGGTCGTCCAGCGCGTTCCGGTGCGGCTGCACTTCGACGATGCGAATCTCGATGGGGTGGTGCTACACGCGGGACTCAGCGTCGATGTGACAGTGGACACCGGTCACCGCCGCCATCTTTTCGGCCACGGCTCGGCGGCGGTCGCGCAGCGCTGAGTAGTTAACTTGAACGCTGTCTCCAGCCCGGGTGTTGCGGCCCATCGTGGCCTGATCACGGGCACCGTGATGCTTGCCTCGATCCTGCAGGCACTCGACAACACCATCGCCAACGTCGCGCTGCCACGCATGCAGGGCAGCCTGTCGGCGACGCAGGATCAGATGACCTGGGTGCTGACCTCGTACATCGTCGCGGCTGCGATCCTCACGCCGTTGACGGGCTGGCTTGCCGACCGGTTCGGCCGCAAGCCGCTGTTCCTGGTCTCCATCATCGGTTTCACGCTGGCCTCGGCGCTCTGCGGCATGGCGCAGACACTCGATCAGATCGTGCTGTTCCGCGTTCTGCAGGGAGCCTTTGGTGCCGCACTGATCCCGATGTCGCAGGCAGTGCTGTTCGATGTGTATCCGCCCGAGCAGCACGGCCGCGCCATGGCCATCTGGGGTATCGGTGTGGTGCTCGGACCCACGCTCGGGCCGATGCTCGGCGGCTGGCTCACCGACAACTACAGCTGGCGCTGGGTGTTCTATATCAACGTCCCGTTCGGCATCCTGGCCGTGCTCGGCGTGCTGGCTTATTTCCCCGATACCACCCACGCGCGCAAGAGCTTCGATTTCTTCGGCTTCGCGGTCCTGAGCACGTTCATTGGCACGCTGCAGGTGCTGCTCGATCGCGGCACCACCCAGGACTGGTTCAATTCGACCGAAATCCGGCTCGAGGCCGTAGTCTGCGTCGTGGCGCTGTACCTGTTCGTGGTGCATACGCTGACGGCCGAAAAGCCCTTCATTCGCATGGCGCTCTACAGGGATCGAAACTTCCTCACCGGGAACATTCTCATTTTTCTGGTGGGTATCGTGCTGTTCGCAACGCTGGCACTGCTGCCACCGATGATGCAGGGCCTCATGGGCTACACCGTGCTGCAGGCGGGTATCGCCACCGCGCCGCGCGGCGCCGGGACATTGCTCGCCATGCTCTTCATCGGCCGCCTCGTGGGGCGCCTGGATGTGCGGCTGATCATCGGTGTGGGCTTCGTACTGACCGCGATCTCGCTTTGGATGATGACGAAATTCTCGATCCAGATGCCGATGAGCTCGTTGATCTGGTCCGGCGCCATCCAGGGCCTCGGCACCGGGATCGTCTATGTGCCCATGGCGGCGCTGACCTTTGCGACTTTATCGCCGGCCTTTCGTAACGAGGGCACCGCACTCTTCAATCTGATCCGCAACATCGGCAGCAGCATTGGCATTTCGGTGGTGCAGTCGCTGTTCGTCAGCAACACGCAGGTCGTGCATGCCGGGCTGGCACAGCACATCACATCCTCAGCGATGACGCAGCATGCCCTCGGCGCTCTCAGGGGCGCCTCGGCGGTAGCGGCACTCAACCAGGCCGTCACCGCACAGTCCGCCATGGTGGCTTACATCGATGACTTCTACCTGATGCTGCTGCTGACGCTATTGGCGCTGCCACTGCTGTTGCTCGTGCGCCGTCCCCGCAAGGCCCCGGCCGGAGCCCCCAATGTCGCCATGGAATAGGGTACTTCGTTGCGGCCCGGCGGCAGGGGCCATCGCGGCGCTCTGCATCGGCTGCGTGGCAGGACCGAAGTTCGTGGAGCCCAAAGCGGCGACTCCGCCCAGTTTCACCACGGCGCCGTTGGCGCATCTGCAGGGAGATTCCCAGGTGCCGAGCGAGCCCGATGCCTCGGCCTGGTGGCTGTCGCTGCATTCACAGCAGCTGGACCTCACGATTCGCCTTGCGCTGGACCGCAATCGCGACCTCGCAGCGGCACGCGCCACGCTGGGTCAGATGCAGGAACTCGCAGCCGCCAGTGAGGGCGCGCGCTATCCGAGCGTCGATCTGGAGGCGAGCGCCGGGCGGCAGAAGTACGGCGCCGCGTTTCTGGGCCCGGAGAAACTGCCGCCATTCAGTTTCTACTCGGTCGGGTTCGGCGTGAGCTATGCATTCGATCTGGCGGGTGGGGTGCGGCGGACGGTCGAGCAGCAATATGCGCTGGCCGCCTATCAACAACACGAAGTCGAGGCGGCGGCGCTTTCCGTCAGCGGCAATGTCGCGCTGCAGGCGCTGGCAGCTGCCTCGGCACGCGCGCAGATCCAGAGCGTCGAGCAGCTGCTGCAGGACGATGAGACGGATCTGAAGCTGGTCGAGGGGGCGTTCGATGCGGGCAGTGCCAATCGCGTCGATGTGCTCAATGCCAAGAGCCAGCTCGCCAACGATCAGACCCTGTTACCCCCGCTGCGGCGGGCCCTGAGCAATTCACAGCATGCCTTGGCCCTGTTGGTGGGTCGCGCGCCGGCGGAGTGGACCGCGCCTGAGTTCACGTTGGAGGAGTTTGCATTGCCGGCTCAATTGCCGCAGACACTGCCGGCGGAGCTCGCGCATCGCCGGCCCGACATCCAGGCCGCCGAGGCGCGACTGCACGCGGCCACCGCGGCGGTGGGCATTGCCGCGGCCAATCTCTATCCACAGATCAGCCTCACCGCCAGCGCCAGCATGCAATCGACCGTGCTGCATTCATTGTTCGACTCGAACAGCTCGGCCGCCGGCCTCACCGGCAGTCTCACGCAGCCGCTGTTCAATCATGGCGAGCTTCGGGCCAGGGAGCGGGCGGCGCGGGACGCGATGCATGCAGCGCTCGACGATTATGAGCAGGTGGTATTGCGTTCGTTCGGCCAGGTTGCCGATGCGCTCGAGGCGCTGGATGACGATGTGGAGCTCATTGACAGCGAGCAATCTGCCGTCGCGATCTCGGGTGAGAACCTGAATCTCACGCGCGAAAGTTACACCGCGGGTAACACGGGCGTGCTGCAGATCCTCGAGGCGCAGCGGCAGAGCCAGCAGGCGCGTCTGGGCCTGGTGCGCGCCCAGGCCCAACGTTTAGAGGACATCATCGAGCTGCAGCTCGCGCTCGGCGGGCGCATGCCTGCGACCTGAGGGTTGGAGTATCCTCGGCGGCCTGATCATTCCGATGCGGGGGTCCACATGAGCCGAAGGGTGCACTTGGGTGTCGCGCTTGCCATCTGCGCGGCATCCGGCCTGATCGCGGGCGCCGCCTCGGTGCCGGCCTACATCACGGGCGCCATCGCCAGCAGCAGCCGTCCGGATAAGGACCGCGATCGCGATGTGAATCGCAAGCCGGATCTCGTCCTCGCCTTCGCCGGAATCAAGCCCGGCCAGAAGGTGGGCGAACTGATGCCCGGCGGCGGCTACTTTTCAAGGCTCATCTGTCAGATCGTGGGGCCCGCTGGGCATCTGTATACGATCAGCATGACTCCGGCGGTGAAGCGTGATCCGCCGCCGCCCGATGCTGCCACGGCAGCGCCGGTCGCCAACGCCTGCACCAATATCACGGCGGACACCCAGGACGCCTCGGCGCTCAAGCTGCCGACCAGGCTCGACGTGGTCTGGACGTCGGAGAACTATCACGACCTCCACAACGCTTTTTTCGGCAAGCCCGACCTGAAAGTGCTCGATCGCGCGGTCTACGATGCCCTCAAACCGGGCGGGGTTTTCATCGTCGAGGACCACGCGGCCGCCGCCGGGTCCGGTGCGCGTGACACCGAGACACTGCACCGTATCGACCCTGAACTCGTGAAGCAGGAAGTGACCAGCGTCGGCTTTGTCTTTGTCGGGAGCAGCGATGTGCTGCATAACCCCGAGGATATGCACAACGCGAAAGTATTCGAGCTCAAGGGACGCAGCGACAAGTTCCTCTTCAAGTTCCGCAAGCCCGGAAAGTAGCGCGCACGGGCACGCGGCGCCTCATGCGTCGTGTGCCGCTGCGAACCGCCCAGCCGGCGCTCAGCGTGGCTTGCGGATGATGCCCAGCCGCTGCATCGATGCTGCAGAGGCGCCAGAGTGGATGCGGTTGGCCGGTTGCTGTGGACCGGTGGGGTTGCCGGCTGCAGCGGCAGCGGCTGCTGCGTTGGCCCCGGGCGCGACAGTTGCCGGTTTTGGCGCATTGGACAGGCCAGGGGCATTGCTGCCCGCCGCCGGTGCTTTCGATGCCGCGGCCGTTCTGACCGGCAGCATCTCCACCGTGACATTGAGCCGGCGCCGCTCGCCGGATTGCAGTACCCCAACCCCAACCACCTGGCGCGTCAACTGCTCGCCCCGGTCATCGCGCACGTCGAGCACTACACAGTACTCGCAGGGTTCGCTCGCCTTGGTGTGGGCGATGGTGCCGTCCACGCTCAGCGCGCAATAGCCTTCACCGGCTTCCAGCGCATGGTTGACGCCACCGAACCGCAGATGGTGCTTGCACCCCGGGCATACCGAGGCGCTTTCAAGCACAGTCGCCTTGCAGTGCGGGCAAACCCGCGTAGCACCCGGCGAACCTGAGCGTATGAGGCTCATGGCGGGCTCATACCGAGCGCGAGGTCCCCTTCAGCTCCACCGCGGTGTGCTTGTCGTCCCAACCGAACTCGACGTGGCCGCGCATGCGCGAGCCGGCGGCGACCGTGATCGAGGCGGCTTTCACATCTCCGACGATGACGCCCGTGGAGAGCACATCGAGCTGCTTGGCGGCATCGATGTTGCCCTGGAGCTCGCCGCCGACCACGACTACACCGGCGCGCACCTGGCCTTCCAGCCGGGCACCCGGATCGATGCGGAAATTGCCGTCGACCTGAACATCGCCCTTGAAGCGGCCGGCGATGCGCACATCGCCGCCACCGACGATCTTGCCTTCGATGGCCAATTCAGCGGCGATAACCGATTCGGTACCCGATGAGCGGGGCGTCGCGCGGGGCGTGCTGGCGACCGCCGGGGTCGGCTCTGGCGCCCGCTCGGGGGTCTTGCCATGTAATTCGGTTACGGTGGATGAACTGCCCGCGGCAGGGGTGCCGCTCGCAGACGGGCTCGGATTCGAACCGGTTTCCTTCCAAAGCGCCATGAGCGGATCCTCCAGATAAAAAACTACGCGTGAATGGCCACGCTACCGCTAAACCCCAATAGAAGACCACTGTCTCGGCCTGGAGACAAGCCGCATCCTACCCCATTGTGTGCTGCAGCTCCCAGTATCATGCCTCATGGCTGATACAAGAGACCGTCCCAAGGCTAAATCGCTGCGGCCGCTGCGCGCCCTGATCCCGTTTTTGAAGCCGCACGGCTGGATTCTGGCCTCGGCGCTGGGGGCCCTGGTCTCGGCCGCGGTGGCGATCCTGATCCTACCGGTATCGCTGCGTCAGCTCATCGACCATGGGCTGGTCGCCAACAACGTCGCGCTCATCAACCGCTATTTTCTGGGGTTCCTGGCGGCAGCCGTGGTCTTCGGCATCTTCGCGGCGCTGCGTTTCTATCTCGTGACATGGCTGGGCGAGCGCGTCGTCGCGGATCTGCGCGAATCGGTCTACCGGCGCGTGGTGCGCATGGACCCGACATTCTTCGAGGTCACGCGCACCGGCGAGGTGCTGTCGCGCCTGACTGCGGATACGACGCTCGTGCAGGCCATCTCCGGCGTCAATCTGTCGATCATCCTGCGCTCGGTGCTCAACCTCATCGGCTCGCTGGTCATGCTGGCGCTGACCAGCGCCCGCCTCACGGGCGTGATTCTGCTGCTGATATTGCTCGTGATCGTACCCATCCTGATCGTGGGGCGGCGGGTCCGGCGGCTCTCGCGCGCGACCCAGGATCGGATTGCCGATACCAGCAGCCTGGTCGATGAGACACTCAATGCCATCCAGACCGTGCAAGCCTTTACGCTGGAGGAGCTGCAGAGCAGCCGCTATGCGGCGGCAGTTGAGCTGAGTTTCAAGGCTGCCATCCGGCGCAGCCGCATGCGCGCTGCGCTGACGGCCATTGGCACCGCCATGGTGTTCAGCGGCGTTACCTATGTGCTGTGGCTGGGTGCGCAGGACGTGATGGCCCAACGCATGACCGCGGGGCAGCTCGGCCAGTTTCTGATTTATGCGCTGCTGGTCGCCACCTCGGTGGCATCGCTGACGGAGATGTGGGGCGAAGTGCAGCGCGCGGCCGGCGCCATGGAACGGCTGGCAGAGTTGCTGGCCGCCGAGCCTGGCATCACCGCGCCGCCCGCCCCGATGCGGTTGCCCGCGCGCGTGCTGGGTGATGTGACCTTCGATGCGGTGTCGTTTCGATACCCCTCGCGCCCGGACGCGTGGGCGCTGTCCGAACTTTCACTCGATGTACGCAGCGGAGAAACCGTGGCGATCGTCGGGCCCTCGGGGGCAGGCAAGAGCACCAGCTTTCAGCTGCTGCTGCGTTTCTACGACCCCGAGCGCGGTGCGATTCGTATCGACGGGCACCCGATCATGCAGCTCGATCCGCAGGCTCTGCGGCGGCAGATCGGATTCGTGCCGCAGGATACGGTGCTATTCGGAGCCAGCGCACGCGACAACATCGGCTACGGGCGGCCGGGATCGAGCGATGCGCAGATCGAGGCGGCGGCGCGCGCGGCCGCAGCCGATGAGTTCCTGCGGGCGTTGCCGACCGGCTATGACACCTTTCTCGGCGAGCGCGGCACGCGGCTCTCGGGCGGCCAGCGCCAGAGGATCGCGATTGCGCGCGCCATTCTCAAGGATCCACCCATCCTGTTGCTCGATGAAGCAACCAGCTCGCTGGATGCGGAATCCGAACGCCTGGTTCAGAGCGCCCTGGCTGAATTGATGCGCGGGCGCACGACGCTCGTCATTGCTCATCGGCTGGCGACCGTGCTGAAGGCCGATCGCATCGCCGTGCTCGAAGCCGGGCGGCTGGTGGCAATTGGCACGCACGCGCGGCTGCTGCGTGACAGCCCGCTCTATGCGCGTTTGGCCGCGCTGCAATTCAATGCCGCCGAGGAGCTGGCACTGCGATCCGGCTAGGTGCGGCTTTAGTCCGCTACCAGCACGGCTACGGGCAGATGGGCAAACAGTCTCGACGGCAGCAACCGATCCGAGGGCGTGACGGCGGTGCCGGTGAGAATCTCGCGCCATGTCTTGCCGGCCAGCGTCTCGGCCAGCGGCAGGAAAGTCTCCGCATCGAAAGTGTTGTCGTGACCAAATTGCCGCGGGTGGCGCGCAAAGGCAATCAGCACGGTTTGATTGGCGAGGCGCCGCAGGTAGGCGCCGAGTTGATCGGCGCGCGGCCCGCTGGCCATGAGCGGGAGGTACTCACCGAGCCGGTAGAGCTCCGAGAATTCGGCGCGATGGTGCAGCAGCGTCCTTGTCACCGCCAGCTTGATACGGCCATCCGGCCATTCCCGTAACCAGCGCGATAGCTGCGGCCCGCGACCGGCTGGTGAAGCCGCAGTGATTTCGGCCAGCAGGCGCGCGCGGGTGACATAGTCGACCGGACGGCGATTGTCGGGATCGACCATCGAGAAATCCCACAACTCGCTGCCATTGTAGATGTCGGGCACTCCGGGCGCGGTCAACTTCACGACCGTCTGGATCAGGCTGTTATGCGCGCCGATGCCCGCCACTTCGCGCGCCAGGGGCAGAAACGAGGCGAGGAAGGCGCCGGCGCGGTTGCCGATCAGCGCGGTATCGATCAGCGCACCCATGGCCTCCTCGTAGCGCGCATTCGGGAATGCCCAGCTGGTGTGCACTCGCGACTCGCGCATGGACTTGAGCATGGTGGCGCGTACGCGCGCGGCGAACTCGCGTAGCGGCTGGCCCTGGCATTGCGGCTCCTCGAGCAGCTCGCCCGGCCAGCTGCCCAGCAGCACCTGGTAGAGCAGATATTCATCGTTGGAGTCGGGCTCAAGCGGCTCGGCGGCATCTCCCGGTGTGGCGGCGGGGCCGCGCAGAATACGCGACCAGACCTGTACCTGCCGCGCCCACTCCAGCGGAAATTCCGATAATGCCGCCAGCCGCGCACGCGCATCTTCGCCGCGCTTGGTGTCGTGCGTCGAGGTCGCGAGCATGGCGTTGGGCCAGCGTTGCTGCCGATATTGGTTAGCGCGATGAAAGGCCGCGAGGGTGGAACCGAATCTCGCCGGGTCCCCGCCGACCTCGTTCAGCGCGACGAAGCGGTTGTAGCGGTAGAAGGCGGTGTCTTCGAGTCCCTTGGCCGCCACCGGTCCGCTGTATTGCTGCAGTCGCGCCACACAGCGCAGCAATGACTGGCGCGAGAAGCCACTGCGCGGCTGCTGCACCAGGCGCGCCGTGAGCGCCTGTTCGAGGAATGTGAAGACGCTGGGATCGATCTTGGTTTCGTGGCGTCGCGCCTGCGCCAGTGCCCAGCCCAGATCGCGCTCATCGGCCGCATCCCGCACGCCGGAGGAGTCCACGTAGGTTCGATAAACCGGAAAGCAGGCGATCAGGTGCTTGATGGCGCGCATGATCAGGGATTGCGTGAAATCGGCGGTACGCGGATTCTGCCGCGCCAGGCGCGCCACATCGCGGGAGAGCACGTGCAGCTCACCGGACATTTCATTGTCCATGATGTGCAGCTTGCACAGCCGTCCGATCTCGGCAAACGCGCGCTGCTCGTGGGTGAATTGCGAGTAACACTCGGTGAAGGCGGACTGGGCGGCGGAGTCGACCAGCAGGCCAGTCATCTGGTTCAGAAAGTCGTAGCCCGTCGTGCCATCCGTGGCCCAGTCGTCTCGCAGCGTTTCGTGCGGTGCCAGGATTTTTTCGACGACCAGATAGAAGGGTCCCTTATCGGCTTGCTCGGTGTGCTCACGACGCGCAGCGACGCGCCGTTGCAGCCGCTCCAGGTAGCCTTTGGGATCGAGCAGCCCGTCGATGTGATCGATGCGCAGGCCGTCGATGACGCCGTCCTTCACCAGCCGCAGGATGCGCTGGTGGGCGTGGTCGAACACCTCGGGCAGCTCTACGCGCAGGCCCGCCAGGTCATTGATATTGAAAAAGCGCCGGTAGTTGATGTCGTCGGCCGCCGCGCGGAAGTATGCAATCCGCCAGTGTTGCCGCTGAATCAGGGCATCGAGCTCGCGCCAACCGCCGGCATTGCCCTCGCGGCCGCGAAATCGCGCCAGCCGCTGCTCGAGGGCCTCGCGCACATCCGGCCGCTCCTCGACCAGCACGGCAAGCTGAGCCTTGAGTTCCCCGGCGCGACGCGCCATCTGCAGGTGCCAGTTGGGCAGCCACGCGAAGGCATCGGCGAGCTGCTCGAGCTCGGCGTGATCGCTGCCGAGAATGCGCGCGTAGTGCGGCGGCGATATCGGCAGCTTGTGGGTCGCATACGCCCAGACCGCAAAGCTGCCATCGCTCTCGTCGTACCTGAGCTCCAGTGCGCCGCGCTCCAGTTCGATGCCGTAGTGATCGCCCAGCAGCGGCACCAGTAGTTTGTTGTGCAGGTAACGTCGCTGCGTGTCCCACTCGATGTCGAACCAGCCTGCGTGCGCCGCATCCGCGCCCCATTCGAGCACGTCAAGCCACAGCGGATTGTCGGAGCCTCCCACGCCCATGTGGTTGGGAACAAAATCCAGCAGCTGACCGAGGCGGTGCGACTGCAGCGCGGCGTTCATGCGCCCGAAAGCCACCTCGTCGCCCAGTTCCGGATTGATCTGGCCGTGATCGACGATGTCATAGCCATGCATGCTGCCGGGCCGCGCCTTGAGATACGGCGATAGATACGCATGGCTGACTCCGAGCGCGGCCAGATAGGGCACGCAATCCGCCACGGCATCGAAGCCGAAGTCCTTGTGCAGCTGCAGGCGGTAGGTGGCGCGTGGGATCATGGCGGGCGCCTCAGGCGAGCAGACTCCAGCGAACCGACCAGGGACCGAAGTTCCCGGCAGCGTCGATGTGACCTTCCTGCCAGAGCAGGTGGCCGGCGGCGGTCGGAAATTTGAGCGCAGGCTCGTTCTTCAGGTTCGCCACCAGCGTAAGGGCGGCGCCGCTCGATGCGATCCAGCGCACCAGCACCGCCGAGGAGGCCAGCTCGCGATACTCCCCAGCGCCCGTGAGCGTGGGCAGCAAGGGAGAAATGTGCCGGCGCCGCACCGCCAGCAGTTCACGGTAGCGCACGAACGCGGCCGAGGCGTCGGGATAGGTGAGGCCCGTCCAGTCGATCTGGCTGGCGCGGAAAGTATCCTCGGCCCGCGGATCTGGAATCTGCGCGCGAGCGGATTCATCGCGGAACGCTTCAAACCGCGCAAATTCGGCGCGTCGTCCCTCCAGCACCTTCACTCCCAGTTCCTGGTCGAAGTCGCAGAAGAATAGAAAGGGCTGCGGACACTGCCACTCTTCTCCCATAAATATCATTGGAATTTGTGGCAGCAGCAGGTAGACGGCGGTGACGGCGCGAATCGCGGACTGGGAAGCCAGCGCGGTGATGCGTTCGCCCAGCGCCCGATTGCCGATCTGATCGTGATTCTGCAGGAAGGCGATGAAGGCGCTCGGCGGCAACTGGGCACTCGGCTCCCCGCGCGGCGCTCCGCGATACGGCATCGGCTCGCCCTGGAAGGCAAATCCCTCGGCCAGCGAGCGGCCCAGCAGCCGCGTGCGGCCAATGTAGTCCTCGTAATAGCCCTCGCTGTCGGCCGTGGCGGCGACGTGCAGCACGTGGTGCACATCATCGTTCCACTGCGCATTGTAGAGAGGTGGTTCGCCGCCCGGCGAGCGCTCCAGCAGGCTTGCCTCATTGTGCTCGTTCTCGAGCACCAGGTGGACCGCGCGGCCCGGCAGCGCTGTCCGCACACGTTGCGCGAGTTCGGCCAGTATGTGTGTCGGGGAGTCGTCGAGAATTGCATGGACCGCATCGAAGCGCAGTCCGTCGAAGTGGAACTCCGTCAGCCAGTAGAGGGCGTTGTGGATGAAGTAGTCGCGCACGGTGCGACTGCCGCTGCCGTCGAAATTGATCGCGGCGCCCCAGGGCGTGTGATGCCGCTCGGTGAAGAACTGCGGCGCATACAGTGACAGGTAGTTGCCGTCCGGACCGAAATGATTGTAGACGACATCGAGCAGCACCATGATCCCCACGGCATGTGCGGCATCGATGAGCGCCTTGAGTTGCTTCGGGTCGCCGTAGCTGGAATCGGGCGCGAACGGCAGCACGCCGTCGTATCCCCAGTTTCGCCGTCCCGGGAAGTCCGCCAGCGGCATGAGCTCGATCGCCGTGATGCCGAGATTCGCCAGATCGCCGAGTCGTTCGCGCACGCCGTCATAGCTGCCCGCGGCGGTGAAGCAGCCCACGTGCAGCTCATAGATGACAGCCTCATGCCACGGCCGGCCGCGCCAATCGGCGTCATGCCACTGGTACTGGCGAGGATCGATGACCTCGCTGGGGCCGTGAACGTCCTGGGGTTGGAATCGCGAGGCGGGATCCGGCACCGCGAGGCCGTCGGAAAGGACGAATTGATAGAGCGAGCCGGCGGTCGCCGCCTCCGTCACCAGCGAGTGCCAGCCGAACTTCTCCCGCTCGAGCAATAGATCGCCAGCGCGTCCCGCCAGGCGCAGTCCGACTTCTTTCTGCGCCGGAGCCCACAGGCTGAAGCGCACAGTGCCGTCATCGCGCAGTTCCGCTCCAAATGGCATCGAGTGCGACCGCGCGCTCGTGCGGAGCGCCGCATCGTTCACGGCGTTTCCGTCAGCAGTTCGAACAGGACCATGGAGCGATCGCTTAAGTGAAAAGCGTCGCCAACATGCAGTTCGTGCTGCGCCTGGTTTTGCTCCGCCGCGGTATCGAACTGCAGTGCCCAGGCGCGCGCGCCGCTGCAGTCCGGAAGGGTGAAATCGGCAGGTTCGTGATGCGAGTTGAACACCAGCAGCAGTGTTGCATCGGTGCCGCGTTCATGCAGCCCGTGTGCCTGCGAGCGGCCATCCATCAGCATTCCAAAGCAGCGTGCCTCCGCGGTCCAGTCCTCCTGCTGCATCTCCTTGCCGGATGGGTGAATCCAGGTTACATCCCGGATGCCGAATTCCTCATCGAAGTGGCCGGTCAGAAACCGTCGGCGATGCAGGATTGGAAATCGCGCGCGTAACCCGGTGAGCTGGCGGACGAACTGCTGCAGAGCCAGCTCGCTCGCAGTTTGCTTCCAGTCCAGCCAGCTGATCTCGTTGTCCTGGCAATAGGCGTTGTTGTTGCCGCGCTGCGTACGGCCCGACTCGTCGCCCGCCAGCATCATCGGCGTCCCTTGCGAGAGCAGCAGCGTGGCAAGGAAATTCCGTGACTGTCGCGCGCGCCGTGCGAGAATGGCCGCATCCTCGGTAGGTCCTTCGGCGCCGCAGTTCCATGAGCGGTTGTCGCTGGTGCCGTCGCGGTTCTGTTCGCCGTTGGCCTCGTTGTGTTTGTCGTTGTAGCTCACAAGGTCTGCCAGCGTGAAGCCGTCATGCGCGGTCACGAAGTTGACACTGGACCACGGCAATCGGCCCAATCGATTGAAGACGTCGGCCGAGGCGCATAGTCGGGGCGCCAGCGCGCCGGCGGGGGTGCTGCCATTCCAGTAGCCGCGGACGGTATCGCGATACTGATCGTTCCATTCCGCCCAGCCTGGCGGAAACCCGCCCACCTGGTAGCCCCCGGGGCCCAGGTCCCAGGGCTCGGCGATCAGCTTGAGTTTTCCGAGTACGGGATCCTGTGTCACGGCCTTGAGAAATCCGCTCTGGTTGTCGAAACCGTTGGGCTCGCGCGCCAGTATGGTACCCAGATCGAATCGAAATCCATCGACACGCATCTCCTGCGCCCAGTAGCGCAGCGAGTCGGCCACCATCTGAATCACGCGCATATGGCTCAGATTGACCGTGTTGCCGGTGCCGGTGTCGTTGATGTAGTAGCGCGGCTGATTCGGCAGCAGCCGGTAGTAGCTGGCGTTATCGATCCCCTTGAACGACAGGGTCGGGCCCTTCTCGTTGCCCTCGGCGGTATGGTTGTAGACCACATCCAAGATTATCTCGAGGCCTGCATCATGATAGCGGGCCACCATTTCCTTGAATTCGCGCAATGTGTTCAGGTGGTCGGCGGCATAACGCGGATCAGGGGCAAAGAAGCCGATGCTGTTATATCCCCAATAGTTGCTGAGTCCCTTTTCGAGCAGCTGCTTGTCATCGATGAAGGTGTGAACGGGCAGTAATTCGACCGTCGTCACGCCCAACGAGCGTATGTAATCGACGACCTGGGCGCTGGCGAGTCCCGCGTAGGTACCGCGCACATTCTCGCCGATGTCCGTGCGCAGCCGCGTCAGGCCGCGAACATGCGCCTCGTAGACGATGGTGCGATCCCACTGGACGTGGTGCCGCGGCGCTTCACCCTTCCAGTCGAAGTTCGGGTCCACGACCACGCATTTGGGCACGAAAGGCGCGCTGTCGCGCTCGTCGAAGGTGAGATCGTCACCACTCTCCATCTGGTAGCCAAAGCAGGCCGGATCCCACTTGAGCCGGCCCGCGTGCGCTACCGCGTACGGGTCGAGCAGCAGCTTATGGGGATTGAAGCGATGGCCGGCTTCCGGTTCATACGGTCCGTGGACGCGATAGCCGTAGAACGTTCCGGGGCCGATACCCTCCAGGCGCCCATGAAATATCTGGTTGCTGTACTCAGGAAGGACAATGCGCTCGGTCTCCCGGCCGTCCGGCGCGTCAAACAGGCACAGTTCGACGCATGTCGCATGTGCCGAGAACAGCGCGAAGTTAGTCCCACTGCCGTCCCATGTCGCACCGCACGGGTAGGGTAGTCCCTCCCTGAGTCTTGTCACTGCTCGCGGGTGCTGCCCGCAAAGTTGGGTGACCCGGCGACGAGGGCGCCCGAGTACTTCTTCAGCTGCTCTCCGATGGCCAGCAGTTCGCGCTCTACCGTGATACGAATGCCGCCAGGCTGGCGCATGGCGCGCCGGATCTCGCCTTGGCGATCGAGCAGTCGGCGCACTTCGGATTGGAACGATTCCATGGTGGGGGTACCTCGGTTGGACGATCCGGCAAAGGATCGGGCACCGTCTGGCCGCGCTGCAGCGGAGGACCGCCCAGCCTGCTGTCGGCGTTGTCCGATGGACAGACAGGCGGGCGCCGAGGTGACAGAATCCACCCTTGCGGCACTGCGGCTGGGTGCTAGAATCGCGCGCCTCGTGGGGCGGTAGCTCAGTTGGGAGAGCGTCGCGTTCGCAATGCGAAGGTCGAGGGTTCGATCCCCTTCCGCTCCACCATTTCTCACCGGGCTACCGTCTTGTCGAAACTGAATGACAGCTCCGGCCCCGTGATGGCACAGGTGGCGCGGCAGCCCATCTTCAATGGGAAACTCGAGATCATCGGATATGAGCTGCTGTATCGCGCGCCGGGCGCGACCAGCGCACAGATTACCGATGCCACTGCTGCGACCGCCACGGTCATCGTGGGTGTTGCCATGGACATCGGCCTGTCGCAGCTCGTCGGTGACAAGCCCGCCTACATCAATTTTCCGCATGCGCTGCTGATCAATCCACGACCCCTGCCGATGCAGCCCAAGCGCATCGTGGTCGAGGTGCTCGAAGACGTTAAGCCCGACCGGGAGATCCTGGCAGGGCTCGCGGCCCTGCGGCAGCAGGGATACCGCATCGCCCTCGATGACTACAACGATCGCGCCGGCAGCTCGGCGCTGCTCCAGGCCGCCGACATCGTCAAGATCGATATCCAGGACTATTCCTCGGCACGACTCAAGGACTGCGTCGAGCGCGTGCGCCTGGTGGGACGCGAACTCATCGCGGAGAAGGTGGAAACGTGGGAGCAGTTCAGTCTCTGCAAGTCCCTGGGATTCCAGGGCTACCAGGGCTACCTGCTCGAGCGGCCGCAGATCGTCACTGCCCAGCGGGCGCCGACCAGCCGCCTGGCGACGCTCAAGCTCATGATCGAGCTGAACGACCCTGACGTGGCCGTGCCGAAGATCGAGCGCATGATCGCGGGCGATGTGGGCATGAGTTACCGGCTGCTGCGTTGCATAAACTCGAGCTTCTATCACCTGCCGCGTGTCGTCAGCTCGGTGCGCCAGGCGGTGGTGCTGATCGGTCTGAACGAGCTGCGCAAGCTTTGCGCCGCCGTCACGCTGGCCGGCTTCGACGATCAGCCCGGATATGTGCCGGTGCAGGCGCTGGTGCGCGCGAAGATGTGTGAAGATTTATGCATCGCGGCTGGACTGCGCGGCAGCGAGGGCTATTTCATGACCGGTCTGCTATCGATGGTCGATGTACTGCTGCAGCAGCCACTCGAGCAGGCGCTCGGACAGCTCCCGCTGAGCGCGCAGGTTCAAAGTGCGTTGCTCGAGCACAAGGGCAGCCTGGGGGAGGCCCTGCGCTGCTCGCTCGACTATGAACGTGCCCAGTGGGACAGTGCGACCTTCATGAGCTTATCGGCGGCGGCCATCGCCACTACTTACCAGCAGGCTGTGGTCTGGGCGGATACGGCCTGGCGAAACATCGGCGGGGGCACGTAGCATGAAACTTGTCAGCTTTCTCTTGGACGGAAGTCCCGTGGCAGGGCTTGCGTTGCCCGGCGGGGTCGCTCCCATCGCGCGCGCTGCGAAAGCAGCCGGTGCGGACATCGACCTGTCATCGGTCCTGGGAATCATTCGGGGCGGCGCGGCCGCTCTCGATGCCGTGCGGCGCGTTTCCGAGCGTGCGGCGAATGGGCAGGTGGAACTCATACCCACAGCGGCGGCGCCGCTGCTGGCTCCGATTCCGGCGCTGCCCCGCAATGCCTTCTGCGTGGGGCGCAACTACGTCGACCATGTCAAAGAGGGTGCCGCGGCCCGAAATACCGACCTGAAGCTGCCCGAGGCGCCGCAGTTCTTCACCAAGGCCACGCACACTCTGATCGGCCCGGAGGCGGACGTTCGACTGGACGAGAAGGTCACGCGTCGCATGGACTATGAAGTGGAACTTGCGCTTGTGATCGGTCGCGGCGGCCGCGACATTCCGGCCGAGGCCGCGTTCGATCATATCTTTGGCTACTCGATCGCGAACGATGTCACCGCGCGCGATCTGCAGAAGCGCCACGATCAATGGTTCAAGGGTAAATCACTGGATACGACGCTGCCTTTCGGTCCGTGGATCATCGACCGGGAAGAGATTGGCGATCCGACCACGCTCGAGGTCTCGATGACGGTGAACGGCGAGGAGCGGCAGCGGGCACGCGTGTCGCAGATGATCTTCGACATTCCGACCATCATCGCCTCGCTGTCGGCCGGACTCACCCTCGAGCCCGGCGATGTGATTGCCACCGGCACCCCGTCGGGCGTGGGTTTTGCGATGAACCCGCCGCAGTACCTCAAGGGTGGAGATGTCATGGTGGCCCGAATTGACCGCATTGGTGAGCTGCGCAACCGCGTGGTCGCGGTCCCGGGCAGCCAACGAGTGTAAAATCAGCGCGCCGCCCCCGTAGCTCAGTGGATAGAGCGACCGCCTCCTAAGCGGTAGGTCGTCGGTTCAACTCCGGCCGGGGGCGCCAAATCCAAACCAGAAAACCCCCGCAGAACTCTCCAAGTTGCGATAATTAGCCTAGTTCTGTAGGCCAATTAGACAAATTCGAATCTCGACTAGCACCGAAGAAGCCCGTTGACATCGGGGCATATGGGCATTTTTTGTGGCCAGAAGCCCGCGCAAATCTGCGGATGCCCCCAAGGTTCCAATTGTCCCTTACCAGATAAGGCGGGCTGTTTATTTTCAACAGTTTCACCCAGCGTGTTAGCGAACTCTTCTTACGGCAATGGCCAATAAAGCGACTCCAAATGGACATGCGCAAGCCGAGAGTAACCGCTAACGCCGCAAGAATATCAAGATCAATTCCGCCGCCACCGCCGCTGTGACTCGGCGTTGCTTGTTTTGTAACTGTTAGGCTCGCGTCACTTGCAGCTGCCTGCCCATAAGGGTCAGTAACGCTGATTGTTATCGTATCGGCTCCATATTGACCTGATGCGAGGCTGAGCGTCGCGGTACAACTTAGAGTCGACGATCCACAGCCGGCATTAATTGAAATCCCACCGCTCGGCACGAGAGTGGCATTACTATTCGATGCGGTGACATTCAGCGGGCCAGTGCCCTTTAGGGTGAAGCCGATTGCACTGGGTGACGTTCCCACGTTGAGCGTCTGCGTCTGGCCAGCCGTAATCGACACGGTCGGTGCTGTCGGTTTATTGACAGTAATAGTTGCCGAAACTGAGGCCGACCGATTCGCGCCATCGGTGACCATTAATGTGACTGTCGCGCTGCCACTTTGACCGAGCGCAGGAGTTACTGCCACAGTGCATGTAAGCGTAGTCGCTCCACAAGTCGCAGGTGACACTGAGACCCCTGACACTGGTATCAAACTAGTGTTTGAAACCGCAACTGTTACAGCGAGCTTGCCTGTGCCCGTAATCGTAATCGCCGTTGCTGGAGTACTGTTCGGCCCGGTCACTGCAACACTGGCAAATCCAGTCAACGTCGGTGATGGAATTGTGTTGAGTGCGCCAATCGCGTCCACGCGACCATATCCGTATGTGCCGTCTGGTACGCTGCTGCCCAGCTGTATGGCGCCTGATCGAAGCGCATTAGTTAACTGCACCGGAGTAAGGTTCGGAAAGGCCGAGCTTATAAGAGCCGCGACAGCCGCTGCATTGGGCGCGGCAGCAGATGTTCCGTGAAAAAATCCGTCTGGCCACAACTCCGACTCGAAGTTAGTTCCCTCAGCGTCTACATAGACTGCGTCGGGTGCGACAAACGACGGGGCAGAAATACTACTGGGCGATGGGAACTCCAAGGTAATCGGACCCCGGCCGCTGTATGATTCTATTATGTTGCCTATCCCGTCTGATCCAACTACTGCACCAGTGATGAGTACGCCAGGGACGAAAGCTTGCGGCGATATGATGCTACCTGGGGTTGCAACGGAGAACAGAGTGTCGCCATCCCCGCCTGCAAAGATTTTAAGAAACTTCCCCTGCAGTGATTGATCCGGAGTTGCGATTATGTAGCTGTATGTACCAGCGGAGAACGCTAGTGTTCCATAGAGATAGGTATTGAGAAAGCCGGCGCTAGGCACGCAACTCACGGTATTTGTATTCGAATTCACTACGTACACATCAAAGTTGCTGATGTTCTGCCCGAATGTGTCAGCCCATTGCATCCATATTGGCAGCGTTCCATCCGCAAATACTTGCATCGTCTCGACACCAGTTCCGTCAAAGCTTTCAACATAGGAATCCACTTGGCCATTCGCAGAGCATGTTAACGGCGGCAACCCAAAGGACGACAGTGGAACGGGTGTGTATGCCCCCTGCCAGTAGCTTCCGTTATAATTCTCTGCGACAGTAAACAAAGAGATGGCCGCGTTTTCAGAGAGATAGTTCTGCACAACTTGCGCGAAGTCGCCGTTAGAAGTCATCGCGTCATAGTTATAGTAGGCTTCATCATCTACAATGATAGTTGCTCCTACCGCAGCGAGTTGCTGCAGGCATTCAACATACTCAATGGAGGTATCGGGCCCACAGAATGCAAGCGACGCTCCTGGGGCAACCGCATGCACTTCTTCCAACATCATTGTTCCTTCATCCGTTATCGTTGTGTGCAACGTTGGGTTCGTGTTCGGCAGCACGACATTGACCGCCGGCAACTCGACACGCTGCTGAATTATTGTAAGGTTAGTCACATCATCAGAAATGACACCCACCGTCACACCGCTGCCGTTTATATTGGTCTGCGACACATATGCGTCGGCATGCATGATAGAGACTGCATTTCCATCGATCGCGGTTGCACTCGACGTTTGCGGAATACTTTGCCGAAGTGTTTTCGCCAGTGATTGCGAACGAGTGCTCGGTGTACGGCGCAGCGCGTAGCTGGGCAGACTTACAAGTTGGACGTTAGAAACTGCGGCGATGTTTGCCAGGGCTACGGGCAATGCCCAGCCTTCCACGACGCACAGCGGCACCACTTTCAGATTCGCACTGATGCGAAGGCCAGCAGCGGTAAGCTGCTTCGTTGGCGCAGCTACGCCGCAATCAAAATGTACATCAACCTGCAGGCGACCGCTTGAGTCGAATCGCGCAGCGGAGTTTGGTGTCGCGGATGAAGTTGTTGAGTCAGAGGCATGTTGATAGATCTGTTGCAGTTCGGTAGAAAGTAAGTTGACTCGTTGTGGAGTGTCGGCCACACATACCCCAACAAAGCATACACTTGTGATGACTGCAGGAACTGCATCAAACAACTTCGCAGCGTAGGTTGCGCGTGAAAACACTGGAGACCCTCCTGAACCGATGATTCTTCTTAGATTCAGCGTGCACCCACGCTGATGGTTTTCACTCTAGGGTAATGCAGCGTTCGCATGCAAATAGGACTACAACGCGATGACGCCGCTCAACATAATATGTGCGTAAACAATCAACGTTCTAGTTGGAAAGAAAAACTGCAAGCGTGAGCTATTACCGATTGATGACGAGTGTGCGTACTCATGGGTCTGTCGCCCGACACTATGCTGGGCAGACAGCCCACCACAGGACTGCGTCGTACGAGGCAACAGGTCTATTCGGCCGGCTCGCTCATCTTTCGTCATCGGATCGCAAAGTAGGTTCGACCTTTAGGGGCTTTCGCGATCTTTCAATTTCCTCGTTGGTTATTCCAATGTTTCTAAGCAAGCCCTTCACTCCAGGACTTGCGGTTTCCCGCTGGCATTTCTCAAAACTCATATCATTGAAACTTTCCGTCGCTCTGTGTTTTGCATCATCTTTGCTTCCACCGCGTACCTCAAATAGCGATGGATGGGTCCAACGCAAATCTCCGGCCTTCGGGTGCTGTGAGGTCCCTCGGGGGCGCATGGTCCTCTATAATGCGCGAGCAGCGCTGGAGCCCCAGGGGGCACAATCGGCGGCACTTTGCGCGGCAAGTCGAGCAGCACGTGTCGGAATTTCGGCTACTTAGCCCCTCAATTTGGAGAGCGCCAAGGGCTCCGTGCACCGTCGCCCTAAGACCAATGAGGCAAACGATAAAACAATGAGGCAAATGATGAACCCGGCGATTCTGGTGGCGGCGATATGCGGCGTGTTGTTGGCCTCGTCACAGGCCTTTGCCAGTCCCGGACCCGCGGTGATTGCGCCGAGCACGCCAATTCCCGCGCCCAAGGACCGGCCCTATGCCGGCGAGATCCACCTGGCTGTCGATGCGACGGATCTTGAACGGCGCATCGTGCACGTTCACGAGGTTCTCAGTGGCGCCGGGGCCGATACCATCCTTCTCTACCCCAAGTGGCTGCCGGGGGAACACGCGCCCTCTGGCCCGATCGATCGATTGGCCGGATTGAAAATTACCTCCAACGGTGCGCCGGTTTCGTGGACGCGTGACCCGGTGGACGTCAATGCGTTCCGCCTGCATGTGGCTGCCGGTACGCGGTCGCTCGACATCGAATTCGACTACCTGTCCCCGACCAGCTCGAAGGTGGGACCCGTCCAGATCAGCCGCGATGTGCTGCTGCTGGAATGGAACCAGGTGGTGCTGTATCCCGCGGGTTTCTATGCGCGACAGATTCCGGCGGAGGCGAGCGTGACGCTGCCAGCCGGGTGGCAGTTCGGCACGGCGCTGGAGGCCGCGTCGACCAACGGGGCGCAAACCACGTTCAAGCGGACGGAGCTGGAGACGCTCGTCGACAGTCCGCTGTACGCCGGACGTTACACGGCCCGCCTGGATCTGGATCCTGATGGCGTCGTTCCGGCTCACCTGGATCTGTTCGCCGACCGCCCCGAAATGCTGGTCGTGACGCCGCAGCAGCTGCAGGCGCATCGCATGCTGGTGCAGCAGGCCTACAAACTTTTTGGCTCGCATCATTTTTCCCACTACGATTTTCTCTACTCGCTCAGCGACCAGGTCGTGAACAAAGGTCTCGAACATCATCAGTCGAGCGAGGATGGCACCGATCCGGACTCGTTCATCAAGTGGGATGAGCACGCGTCCGACAGGGATCTGTTGTCGCACGAGTTCACGCACTCCTGGAACGGCAAGTTCCGGCGTCCGGCGGATTTGTGGACCCCCAACTACGACGTGCCCATGCAGGACAGCCTGCTGTGGGTTTACGAAGGACAGACCCAGTATTGGGGTCAGGTGCTGGCGGCACGCTCCGGACTCTGGAGCGCCCAGCAAGCGCTGGATCAGATGGCGTACACGGCGGCCTACTACCAGCTCGAGACCGGGCGTCAGTGGCGCCCGCTCGAGGACACTACCAACGATGAAGTCATCAATCCACGCCGCCCACAATCCTGGACCGATTGGCAGCGCTTCGAGGACTACTACGAGGAAGGAAAACTGATTTGGCTCGAGGCGGATACCCTGATTCGCGAGCAGTCCGGGGGCAAGCGCTCACTGGACGATTTCGCCCGGGCGTTTTTCGGCATCAACGATGGCAGCATGACTCCCGTTACCTATACGGTCGAGGATGTCGTCAAAGCGCTCAATGCCGTGCAGCCTTACGATTGGGCAAGTTTCCTGCATCAGCGGGTCAATGCGATCAATAAGGAGCCGCCGCTCGAGGGATTGGCGCGCGGCGGCTACCGCCTGGTCTACACCGATGTTCCCAGCGCGATCCTGGCCGCCGACGATACCGAGCACAAACGGATCGACCTGCTGTTTTCAATCGGCTTCATGGTCGACGACGAGGATAAGACTCGCCAGGGCATGCTGAAAAAAGTCGCCTACAACAGCGCCGCCTTCAAGGCGAAGCTCACCGAAGGAGGACAGATCCTGGCCGTGAACGGGATCGCCTATGAACCCGATGTTCTCAAGGATGCAATTCGCGCCGCCAAGGGCGAATCGCAGCCAATCGAACTGATCGTCCGGACCGGGGACCGCTACCGGGTGGCGCGAGTCGACTACCACGATGGGCTGCGCTATCCGCACCTGGAGCGCCAGGGAACAGGACCCGCGCTGCTCGATGCGATTCTCGCGCCGCGGCCCTGACTGTCAGGCGGCGGCAATCGCCCGATCGCCGCCGCCGCGGAGCCAACTTCCCTCAGTTGCTCCTGTTGGCACCGCCGGTGGCGAGCATCTCTTCCTTGCCGAGCATGCCCTTGTGTGTGGTGCTCGTGTCCATCATGTCGAATACCTTGGTCTGATAGGCGATGTATTCGTCATGCGACACTGTGCCGTCACCGTCGGTGTCGATCTTGTGCATCATCGCTTCGGTGCGCAGGCCCCTGGCAAAGCCGCCAGTGGCAAACCCGCTGATATCGCCACCGGTGTGACTGATGAACTGCTTGGCGTCCACCTTGCCGGTCTTCTTGGTGTCCAGCATCGCGTATACTTTTTCGTGGAATGCGATCCATTCCTGCCTGGAGACCATGCCGTCTCCATTGGTGTCGATCTTGTGCATCACTTCGGGCGTGCGTAACCCGCTGGCATAACCGGCCGTGGCAAAGGACACCATGTCATCCGACAGTGCCGGCAGCGAGCAGCTGAGAGCCAGGGCTGCCGTCAGCGCAGCAGCACGGATAGGGCGCATCGTGATCATTTCCATTCCCCCATGAGATTTGAAGAGTTTGTCCCGAAGTATTGATATGTTCGGGCGCGGAGGGGGAAGGTTACACTACATGCATGAGCTCATCGAGTCTCAGCTGGAAGCGGGCCTTTCGCTCCTTCTACTACCGGGATGCTCCGGAACCGGATGATCCGCGGCTGGCGCGCGGCCAGCTGGCATTGCTGGTTATCGACGTGCAGAACGTTTATCTCTCGCGCCAGGATCCCGCCCAGCTGGGTCCGGCTGAGCGCGCCACCTACGATGCCTGGACGCCCTTTCACGAGCGGATGCACCAGACGGTCATCCCCACCATTCAGTGTCTCCAGGCGCGCTTTCGCCACGACGGTCACGAGATCCTCTACGCGCGTATAGCCTGCCAGACGCTGGACGGACGCGACCGCTCGCTGAGCCAGAAACTGCCGGGCTGGAACAACCTGCTGCTGCCGAAGGATGAGTGGGAGTCGCAGATCCCCGCGCAGGTTGCACCCGAAGCTGACGAGATCGTCCTGACGAAGACCACTGACAGCGCGCTGACGGGCACGAACCTGCGACTGATCCTGCACAACCTCGGGATCTCGCAGGTGGTCTGTTGCGGCATCTTTACCGATCAGTGCGTATCATCGACCGTGCGCAGCCTGGCCGATGAGAGTTTCTCGGTGATCGTGATCGAGGATGCCTGCGCGGCGGCGGCGGATCGACTTCACCGCCATGAACTGGAGATCATCAACATGATCTATTGCCATGTGATGAGCGGCGCCGAATTGATGGGCTATCTTCCCTAGCCGGCGGTCGCGCGGGCTGCGCGCCTTCGTGGTGCATCTGGTCGGCCATGTGTCCAACACGGGGCGACGTAGCGCCGCGGCGCCCGCGTTCGGCGGCGTTGAAATTGCGTTCAGACATTTGCTTATTCATTTGATTTGCATGTAAACGCGCCCGTGAGCGCGTGCGTTGCGCTAGTCTTTGTGCTGCGCACCCGTAAGCCGAGTGGGCGTCTTACGGATTTCAAAGAGTGGTACGAGCTTTGCAACTCGGTGCGCGGTCGCGGCTATAACAATGAAGCAGAATTAAATGTCAGACTCCAAGGTGTCGATTGGTGGGTTTCGTATCGCTTGCTCATTCCTGTTCGCGGGACTTCTCGCCGCCAATACAGCGGCGGCCGCTTCCGATGCAGCCAGCGACGATGGCGGCCTGGCCGAAGTGGTGGTCACGGCCGAGAAGGTCAAGTCGACCATTCAGGACACGCCGATCAGTATCTCGGCGCTCAGCGGCAGCCAGCTGGAGACCGCGGGTATCACCAGCGTGCAGGAAATCGCGCGCGACGTGCCGGGCATCTCGGTGCGCTCGGCGGGTCCGGGTCTGACCGAATACGATGCACGCGGTATGGCATCGAACGGCGGCGCGGCGCCCACAGTCGGCTTCTACCTCGATGAGATCCCGCTCTCTCCGCCGGCGCTGTCGCAGTCCGGCAAGGTGGTCATCGATCCGGGTCTTTACGACGTCGATCGCGTCGAAGTGCTGCGCGGCCCGCAAGGCACGCTGTACGGCTCCGGCTCCATGGGCGGCACTATCAAGATCGTCACGTCGCAGCCCAAGCTTGGTGAGTACGAGGGGTCGGCACAGGTCATGGGATCGGAAACCCAAGGCGGCGGCGGAAACTACAGCGGCAATCTGATGCTGAACATTCCGCTGGGCGACACGCTGGCGCTGCGCCTGGTCGGTGGTGATGTCTATCGCAGCGGCTGGATTAATCTGACAGCAGTGGACTTACCGAACGCAGCCACGACGCTGCTCAACAAAAACCTTTCGGCGGCGCAGATGCAGCAGCAGGTCTACGGCGCCCCGGTTGAGAGCAACATCCCGCGGGCCAACTACGAGCGGCAATGGAACGGTCGGGCGACCCTGTTGTTCAAGCCGAGCGAGGATTTCTCGGCAACGCTGTTCGTGATGGATCAGAGCATGATCATGGGCGGCTACGATCTGCTCGACAGCACGCCGACCACGGCGTCACCGGGGAAGGTCTATGACGCCCACTATGAATTGTTTCCGCTGCGCGAGAGTCTGCATGATGACGTGCAGATCTATGGTATGACGCTCAACGCCAATCTGGGATTCGCGGATCTGACCAGCGCAACCAGCTATTTCACGCGCCAAAGCAAGCAGGGCGAGGATGCATCCGAATCCTTGTATTACTCCAACGGCGGCTCCGCGCCTCTGGCGCCCGTTATCTACTACGAGAACGACCCATCGCACCAGATTGCGCAGGAACTGCGGCTGACTTCACACGATGTCGGCCCCTGGCACTGGGTCGCGGGAGCCTTCTACGACGGTCTGAAGTCGGTATGGAACGAAATCAGCAGCACCCCCGGGCTTGTTTCTACCGGCGGCCCGGTGGCTACCAACAACCCCGATGGCTCGTATTTCACTTCCTGGAACCCATACTGGGTCAAACAGTTCGCGCTGTTCGCAGACGGCTCCTATAAGATCACCGATCAATTGAAGATCGCTGCTGGGCTGCGCTGGTACGAGTACCACAGCGAGCAGCATGAGTTTGCCTGGGGCCTGGATGCAATCTACCCCAATCAGACCATCTCTCCGATTTTTATAACCCGTGCCTCGGACAAGGGATTCAACCCGCGCATAAATCTTTCGTACGAACCCAATCACGATCTGAATCTCTATGCGACCTTTTCCAAGGGATTCCGGCCCGGTGGCGCCAACCAGATCGTGCCGACCCAGCCGCCGATCAACTGCCAGGCAGGCGTGCTCCAGTTCGGGCCCGACTCGGCTTACAACTACGAGGTCGGCGAGAAGGCCAAGCTGTTCGACAATCGCCTGACCATCAATGGCGATGTCTATTACATTCGCTGGCAGGGCGTGCAGCAGGTCATCACGCTGCCCTGCGGTTATCAGTACTACAACAATGCCGGCGACGGTCGCTCCTTCGGGCCGGAGCTGGAGATCACCGGCAGACTGACCGATGAGCTGACGGTGCAGGTCGGCGGCTCGTATGTAGATTCGAAGATCACATCCCCGACGCCTGCGTTCCAGAATTATCTCTCGGCTGAGGCGAACACGCCGGATGCAGGGAATTTTCCGCTCAATTCCGGACTCGGCGGCCGTCCCTGCCCGACCACTGGCAATTGCAGCGTGCCGATCCTGAACGTAGCCAAGGACAATGTCAGTGGCTCGCTGACCTACAGCCGGGAGATCGTGCCGAACTACAAGCTCACGGCGCGTTTCGATGACACCTTCGTCGGGCCATCGACCGATGTGGCTTATTACTTCGGTTACGATCTGCCGAGCTATAACATCGCCAACCTGCACCTGATTCTCGAGCACGAGAAGTGGTCGGCCAACTTCTTCTGCGAGAATCTCAGCAACGAGGTCGCGCTGATCAGCGCCAACAACACCAGCTTCCAGTTCAACATCCCGCAGACCGTGCGGTACTCGACCAACCAGCCGCGAACCTACGGCTTGCAGCTCAACGTCAAATTCTGATCACACGCCACTGCGCATTTCATCGAGTGCGGCCAGGGACTCGGGCAGTACCTGGCCGCCGTCGATGACGAGGCTCTGCCCCGTAATGTAAGCGGCTTCATCCGTGGCGAAGAACAACGCGGCATTGGCGATGTCGGTGACCGAACCGAGCCGGCCCAGCGGCACGGATGATTCCATGGAGCGGATGTAGTCGGCGCCGAGACCGCTCAGCCCTTCCGTGGCGATGTTGCCCGGCAGTACCGAGTTCACCGTGATGTTGTATGGCGCCAGCTCGATGGCTGCCGTGCGCATGAACCCGAGCTGCCCAGCCTTGCTGGCGCCGTAGTGAGACCAGCCCGGATACCCGGTGACCGGGCCGGTAATCGATGAGGTCAGGATGATGCGTCCGGCCTTGCGCGCCTTCATCGCCGGCAGGCACGCGGACACTGCCAAAAAAGTGCCCTTGAGGTTGGTACCGATGACCTTGTCGAAGTCCGCCTCGGTCATCAGCCCAAGTTTGGCGGCCGGAAAAATCCCGGCATTGGCACAGAGAATGTCGATGCCGCCGAAAGCATCGATCGCGGCCTGCGCCATCGCTGCCATGTCAGCGGACTTCTGCACATCGGCGGCGACGGCTATGGCAGTGCCGCCCCCCGCGACGATTTCCCCGGCCACGCGCTCGGCTTCGCTCAATGTGCGCGAGACGACCAGCAGCCGGCAGCCGACGGCGCCGAAGCGGCGCGCAATGCCGCGGCCGATGCCGCGACCAGAGCCTGTGACGATGACGCTGCGACCCTTGAGTGAATTGAACATGTGATGCTCCCCGGATCCTTAAGGCGCGGCACACCGCGTGAGCAGCCGTCCCTGCAGGAATTGTTGTGCCAGCTCGACCGTGCCGGCTGTATAGGCGGCGCCCATCTGCTGTGCCATCGGTACTTCGCTATGCGAGGCAAACCAGGCTGACAGCAATATGCGCCGCAGGACCACGAAGGTGGGAATCTCGGCGATGTCGGCGTCCGCGAGCGTTGCGGCCCGACGATAGCCGCCCAGCCATGCCACGAGCAGTTCCGGCACGTTCGGTTGATGTTCGATAAAGCTCACGGCAGTGGCGAAGTCGTACATGAACCAGCTGAAGCCGCAGTCATCGAAATCGATAATGCGCAGCTGCTCGTTGTCCACCAGCAGGTTGGCAAGATGCAGATCCGCGTGCACCAGGCCGAAGCGCTCGGGACCTACGCCGTAGCGAGCGAGACGTGCATCGATGGCTGCCAGGGCCGCATCGATGGTATCGCCTCCCGCTGGCGTCAAGCCGATGGCGTTGCGCCAGGAACCCCAGAAGGCCGCGGGCCCTACCATGGACGGCAGATCCCAGCGCTTGCGCTGAAATCCCGCCGGCTGCTGCCAGGCGCGTGCGTGGTGATGCATGCGGGCCGTGGCTTCTCCCAGGCGGTCGAACCAGCGAATGGCATCCAGCGAGGGATCCGGCGCCGCGCCGGGCAAGCGGCTGAAGGCCACCGCGTAGCGCGGCGGCGCCCCTGAAGGGGAGGGGAGTGTCTGCAGTACCTCGCCGTCGGCTCCTGCAATCGGCGTCGCGGTATCCACGATGCCCTCGCGACTGAGCGCTGCGATCCAGGCAAGTTCCGAACGGATCTCCGCAGGCGATGAGTAGCCGAGCCGATGCACGCGGACCACCAGTTCCCGGCCGGACTGCGGGTCGCTGAGCGCAAAGGTGGCATTCTCCGAGAGATTGAGCACGCCGATAGCGGTGGCCGGAGACAGGGCCCAGCGCGGCAATGCCGCCGCAACCATGCGCTGCAGATCGGCCACCACCTCTGGGGGATACTCGCCGCTCACGGCGATTGCACCGTGACGCGCAGCGCGTCGTCCAGGCATGACACGAGCTGATCGGCGTGCGCGGTGGAGAAGCACAGCGGTGGGCGAATCTTTAGCACGTTGCCCCAGCGGCCCGCCGCACCGATCAGCACGCGACGGTCACGCATGGCATTGATGATCGTCGAGGTGGCACCCCAGGGCGCAGATCGATTCTGCGCATCGACCAGTTCGACGCCGATAAAAAGTCCCGCGCCGCGTACGTCGCCGATGTGTGCATGACGGCGGCCGAGCGCGCGCAGACGTTCGCGCAGGTACTCACCTACGTGCAGCGCGTTGGCCAGCAGGCCTTCCTGTTCGATGACATCGAGCACCGCATTGCCGGCGGCCGCGGCCGCCGGCGTACCGCCGAAAGTATTGAAGTAGCCTTCGCGTTCGCGCAGCGCATCGAGAATCTCCGGCCGGGTCACCACGGCACCGACGGGATAGCCATTGCCCATGGGTTTGCCCATGGTGACGATGTCCGGCTGCACGCCGTGACGTTCGAACCCCCACAGGGCCGCGCCGGTGCGCGCAAATCCACACTGCACCTCATCGGCGATGAAAAGGCCCCCGGCACGCCGCACGATCTCGACCGCGGCCCGCAGGAAGCTGGGTGGATCGGCGAATACGCCGTCGCTGGAGAAGATGCTGTCGATGAGCAATGCCGCGACGCCGATGCCGCGGCCTTTGAGATCATCAACCGCCGCCTGCACGGCGGTCGCAAAGTACTCCGACAGCTCTCCGGCCGGCACGCGATAGGAATCGGGCGCAGGCACCAGCTTTACGCGCGGCGAGATCGATCCGGGCTGCAGCGAACTGGGCGAAGCCTCGCCGGCGAGTTCCGTGTTGCCGTGATAGGCGGTCTCGGTGACGATAATGCCCTGCGCACCGGTGAATCGCGCGGCCAGTCGCAGCGCCAGGTCGTTGCTTTCACTGCCGGTGCAGGTGAAGGTGATGTTGGAGAGTTGCGGCGGCAGCGTGCCCAGCAGGCGCTCGGCGTAGTCCATGACGCCGGGATGGAGGTAGCGGCTGTGCACATTGAGCTCGCCAAGCTGCCGTGCGACCGCTGCCACGACCCGCGGATGACAGTGACCGACGGAGGGCACATTGTTATACGCATCCAGATAGGCGACGCCGTTGGCATCATAGAGCCAGCAACCCTGGCCGCGGATGAATTCGAGCGGCGTGTCATAAAAGAGTACGGACGCCGAGCCGAACAGTTTCTGCCGGCGCCTGACACGCTCGGCCAGCGCCGGATCGAGGCGATCCGCTCCGCGCGCGTCAAAAGCATTGAGCGCCAGAATCTGCTTGTCCGAGTCGCTGTTCGACACGGGATCAAGAGTAATCGGGCAGCGCCGCCTTGGCGACCGCTGGCCGCATGCGGATCAATCCCCAGGCGCCGACCATCCAGGCGAGCGCAAAGTAGGGCCAGACGTTGTTGGGAAAATCCGGCGCCGGGTAGATGTTGCGGTAGAGCACCCATAGCAGCAGTAATGGCCCAAAGATGCAGATCGCCGACCATACCTGCTGATGCGCGCGCCAGGCCTCCAGCACCTCGGCGCTGCCGACGCCGATGTAAACCAGTATCAGCGCGAGCACACCGATGGTGCTGGTGTAGCTGTAGTAATCGCCCGCGCCCACGAATGGTCCCGCCGCTAGAAACGGCACCAGGATCATCAGCGCGGTGATCGATACCGCGGCCGCGGGTGTGCGGTGCGTCGGATGCACGCGCGCGAGTGCGGGCGACAGTCCGGCACGACCCAACGCGAACAGCACGCGTCCGGCAGCTGCCAGGCAACCCAGCACACCGCAGAAGCAACTCGTGGCGGCCGCCAGGTCGAGACCGATGGCCAGGGCCGGGGACGTGTAGCGCAGGGCAAGATCATTGAGCGGGGCCTGCGAGCTGGCCAGATCGCGGATGCCGACCGAACCGAACCCGGCGATCTCGCAGAAGGCGACGAACATGAAGAAGACGCCGGAGAACAGCACGGTGCCGATCAACGCGATCGGAATGTTCCGCCGCGGGTTGATGGTCTCCTCGCCGAGCGTGGCGGCGCCCTCGAAACCTGCAAAGCACAGAATGCTGTAGACCATGCCGTACCCGAGTCCGGTCCAACCGCCGAATTTGAGTGAAGGTCGAAAGCTTGTGCTGATATCCGCGGCCGTGGGATGAACCTGGAGCAGAATGCAGATGCACAGCGCGAGGATGCCGACGACGGCGGCAGCTTCCAGTCCCAGCATGACCCAGCCGGAAAGCTTCATGTCGCGGTAGGCAAGCAGCCAGGCGACGACCATCGATGCGATGGCGATCGCGACCCATCCCGGTCCCACATCGATCGACAGGCCTTTGAGACCTGCCGCCGTGAAGCTGCCGACCAGGGCGGCAAAGCCGGTAGCGAATCCCAGGTATGTCAGCAACAGCGTCCATCCCGCAATGAAGCCGGCGCGGTTGCCAAAGGTGTGTGCGATGTAAGCGTAGGCGGATCCCGCGTGCGCGACCCGATGCGTGAAGGCCATGAAGGAAAAGGCCACCAGCACCATCGCCACGGTGCCAATGGCGAATGTCAGCGGCGCGGCGGGTCCGGCGGCCTGCACCACCAGCGTGATATTGAAGGCGGCCGTAACGGTCGGAGAGATGACGGACAGTGACAGCGCGATGGCTTCGGGCAGATTCAGGCGCGATACGAGGCTGGTCATGTCATCCCATCATGTCACGTCACCACATCATGAAGGGTGCCACGTCCGCATCCGACACCGCACCCTTGCCGACGTCGATCATCGCCTGCTCGACAATGTCGATGCCTTCGCGGGCCTCGGCCTCGCTCAGCGTCAGCGGCGGGGTGAACTCCAGCACATTGCCCCGCAAGCCCACGTAAAAGAAGACTGCGCCGAGCTGGTAGGCGCGGTAGATCACCTTCGCGGTCATCGTAACAGGCACAGGCTCGCGCGTGGCGCGATCGCTGACCAACTCCACACCGATCGCGAGCCCCCGGCCGCGGACGTTCCCGATCATGGGCTGTCGTGCACCGAGGGCGTGCAAACCGCCCGAAAGCACTGCCCCCACCTGGTTCGCACGCTCGATGAGTCCCTCGCTTTCGATCGCGTGCAATACGGCGCGACCCGCGGCCGTCGCGACCGGATTGCCGGCGGTGGTCTGCAGCGCGAACGCCGGCGCATGGTCCATGATGGCGCGCGGTCCGATGACGGCAGACAGCGGCAGGCCGCCGCCCAGTCCCTTACCAAGCACCACCAGATCCGGCTCGAGCCCTTCGTGCTCAAAGCAATGCAGCCGGCCGCTGCGCGCCAGCCCGACCTTCACTTCATCGACGACGATCTGAATCCCGTGGCGCCGGCATCGCTGCTGCATGGCGGCCAGGAATCCCGCCGGCGGCACGATCAGGCCGCCATCGGCCATGAGAGGCTCGATGAAAATGGCGGCTACCTGCTCGGGCGGGCAGGTCGTGGCGAACTGAAAATCGAGCAGCGCCAGGACATCATCAGCGCTGAAGTCGGGATGATAGGGATCCGGGTAGGGAAGCAGTACCAGGCCGGCACGCGGTAAGGTGTGAGTCATGGCGGTGTGGCCGCTGATACTCATCGATCCGGAGAGATTGCCGTGATAGGAACCGATGAACGAGATGAATCGCGATCGCCCCGTGGCTGCCTGCAGCACGCGCATGGCGCAATCGTTGGCATCGGAACCTGAGTGACCGAACCATACCCGCCGCTCACCGCGACCGGGCGTCACTCGCAGCAACTCCTCGGCCAGGGCGACGGCGTTCGCATTCGGAAAAGCCAGCAGGCTCGCGCCCGCCATGCTTGCGCAGGCCGCGTTCACCGCCTGGCGTATCGCCGGGTGGCTGTAGCCGAGAATGGCGGGTCCGAAGGATGCCGACAGATCGAGCAGCGCACGGCCGCCTTCCTCGATCAGCCGATTGCCACTGCCGCCGATAAGACTCAGAGGCGAGAATCGCAGACGCGCAATCTGCGCGATCGCGCGCGCGTCGCGTTCACGCAGCGACAGGCCTTCGGTGACTTCGTTAGCGGAACTGCTCGTCAATCGTCAGATCCAGCGCCGCCGCGTGCCGATTGGTCTCGTTGGCCAGACCGATGATTGCCACCAGTTCCGAGAATTGCTCGGGCGTCATGCCTTTGTTGCGCGCGGCAGCGCCGTGCGAGGCAATGCAGTAGTCGCAGGCATTGGTCACACTGACGGCGATGTAGATGAGTTCCTTGGTCAACGGATCGAGCGCGCCGGGGGCCATGACCTCCCTGGAATTGGCCCACATGCGCTTGAGCGTCGGCGGATGATGGGCCAGCACTTTCCAGTAATTATTGACGCGATCGACTTTACGAGTCGCCATGATGTCGTCGTACACGGCACGCACCTCCGGCGTAGCCTCGGCGTATTCGATCGGTGCACGCTTGGCGCTGCTCATCGCTCCGTCCCCAGTCGATTGATTTCTTCCAGCAGCGCCGCGGTGGTGATCTGACGGCAGTAGCCGCGGTTATTTCGCAGTGACCAGTCGTGGCGCTCAGCCGTGAGCGTCACGCAGGCATCCGTCGGTACGGTCACCAGGTAGCCGAGATCGCAGGCATCGCGGACCGTGGAATCCACGCACTGGTCGGTCAGGCAGCCCGCGACGATCAGATAACGCACCCCGAGATTGCGCAACACATAATCGATGTTGGTGGAAATGAAGACCGACGAGGATGTTTTCGGAAATATGATCTCATCGGCCGCCGGGCGTAACGCATCGACCACATGCGCCTCGGGCGACCCCTTGGGCACGTTGAAGCCGGTGATCTTGTAGTCGAGTGAGCGATCGCGCCCGTCGGCGGTCTGGCTTTCGATGACCGTATAGGTGACTTCAATGCGCGCGCGGCGGCAGGCCTCCTGCAAGCGCGCCATGTTCGGCAGCGCGCTGCTTTCCAGCGTCCGAAAGAATTGGCCGTAAATCGATTCCTTCTCGGCCGCGCCAAGGTGCGCATATTCACCGCCGTCCCAGGTGCAGTTGTAGCGCTGGACATCGACGAACAGCAATGCGGTGCAGGCCGGTTCGATCTCCACCTCGCGGCTGGTCGGTTCGATCATGCAGTGGCTCCTGGCAATTCGCGCCCGGCATCCCGCAGCGCGTTGGTGATACGAATGGCCCACTCGGCCTGGCCGGCCTCGGCGGTGACCAGATCCTGCCGGATTTCGATCGCCACGTAGGGCAGGCCACGCGCCTCGGCGTGACGCGGAATAGTGAAGTCGCTCTGATCGCTGACGAAATAGGGCTCGTTTTCGGCGATCGTCAGCTGCGCTTCCCGCCGCAGCATCGCCAGCACCAGCGATGCGAAGCGCCGATCGCGATTGTAGAGCACCGCCGCGTGCATCTCGCGCTGCACGCCTTTGAAGCTGTTGGTCATGCTGTGCTGGGCCACCAGCACGACTGACCGTCCTGCAGCGATCCGTTCGTCGATCAGGGTGCGCAGATGCTGATGATAAGGATCGAAGATCGCCGTGCGCCGGGCCAGCAGGTCCTCCTCGCTCAATCCCAGATTGCCGGGAATGTCCGTCCATTCGCTACTCCTGGGGATGGAGCTGTCGACACTCGGATCGCGATTGCAGTCGATGACCAGGCGCGAGTAGTTCTGGGCAACCAGCGTGGCATCGAGTGCCGCGGCCATCTGCCTGGCGACGGCCAGGCTGCCGATGTCCCAGGCGATGTGCCGTTGCAGTTCCGGTTCCGATAGACCCAGATCGCCGAGCCGCCGCGGAATGCGGCGGCTGGCATGATCGACCACGATCAGAAAATCCGACCGGCCCGTGCGATTGATCTCCAGCACCGGCGGCGGCTCATCAACGGCGAGCAGCGAGTAACTCCCGGTCTGCGGCGTGTCGGTGCTCAATAGACCTCCGAGTAGCGATGACAGATGTCGCTTTCATCGAGTCCGTGCAAGCTGCTGATTTCCGCGCGCTTGAACAGCAGGTACCCGGCCAGCACGTCGGCACCCAGCCATTCGGCCGCCGGCGCGCAGTGTTCGAGGGCATCCAGTGCCTCGCCGAGGCTCGTCGGCAGTTGGCGAGGATGCGCCAGTTCGATGGAACGGGCTTCGCGGATCCCGTCCAGGCCCGCCTGAATCAGCATCGCCAGCGAGAGGTAGGGATTGCCGGTGGCATCGGCGACTCGAAACTCGAGGTTGAACTGCCGCGCACGCTGGACCGGGTCGGTGCCGCTGACCGGACAGATGCGCACGGCCGCGCCGCGATCCAACGGTCCAACGTCCGCATGGACTGGCGCCCAACGATTTGGGCGCAGGCGATAATAGGAGGCCACCGAAGCACAGCTCACTGCGCAGAGCGCAGGCAGGTGGTATTGCACGCCGGCGATGAACCGCGCGCCGAGTTCCGACAGCTGCCACGGCAGCTTTGGCTCATAGAGCGTCGGCTCCCCGTGCGGATCGAGAAAGCTCCAGTGGATATGGGTGCCGTTGCCGGTGCCGTCGGGTTCAGGGATGGGGGCAAAGCTCACGCGCTGACCGTGCCGGAAGGCGACCGCCTGTGCAATCTCGCGCGTGATGACGGCATCGTCGGCTGCACGCAGCCCCGATGCCGGCGCGGCAGTGACTTCGAACTGTCGCGGTCCATATTCCGACAGAAATGAGTCGGGGATTACGCCGGCCTGGCGCATCGAGGCCATCAGCGCTTCGCCGAAGGAACCCTGGCGCCGGTAGGCGTCCAGCTCGTATGGCTTGGCATGGGCAGGGGCGCCGTCATAGACGAACTCCTGCTCAAAACTTGCCAGCAGACCGAACCCGGTTTCGCTCCGCAGCCGCTCGAGCGCCCGTCGCAGGATCTGGCGCGGACAGAAGGACCAGGGTGCCCCGTCGAGCGTCCGCAGATCGCCGAGATAGAAGTACTCGACGGTGCTGCCCGCAAATGGGACATAAACGCGCGTGGACGCATCCGGAATCAGCATGACTTCGCCCGTGGTGCCGAACGTGGTCACCGCTATCGGGCCGAAGGCGGACATATAGATGTTCGTGGGCGCGAGCCCGACGCCGCGCTGCAATCTCGAGGACAGGTCCGCCGCGGGGAAGCTCTTGCCGCGAAAATGCGACGACAGATCGCAAGTACCTACGAAGACGATCTGCTCGCGCTCCATCAGCAACCTCGAAGCCCAAATGCTTGCATGCAAGCCTATCATCCTAGCTACAATTGAGGAGCACTCGAGGAGCCGTTCATGTTCGCGCAAGCCAGATCTGCCGCATGGTTGCTGGGATTCGGAGTTTGGGCGGCGGTCCTCGCTGCCCATGCGGCCACGCCGGCGCCGGGCGCCCTGGAGCAGGCTTACGCGGCGCTCCACGACGCCGCTTTCATCGATCTGACCCACGAGTTCGGCCCGGACACGCCGCACTGGAAAGGCTTCAAGCCCGAAACGGTCACGACGCTCTACACGATTCCCAAAGACGGCTTTCACGCCGAGGGGTTCTGTCATCCGGGGCAGTGGGGCACGCACGTCGATCCGCCGGCGCATTTTCACGATGGCCTGAAGACCGTCGATCAGATCGATCCCAAAGAATTTCTGTTACGCCTGGTCGTTCTGGATGTGCACCAGCAGGTCGGAAAAAATTCCGACTACGTGGTCTCGCTCGAGGACGTCAAGCGCTGGGAGGCGAAGCACGGCGCTATTCCAGCCGGATCGTTCGTGGCGCTGCGGACGGACTGGTCGAAGCGCTGGCCGGATGATGCGGCCATGCAGAACCGCGACGCCAAGGGCCTGGCGCACTACCCGGGCTGGAGCAAACCGGTGCTGCAATTTCTCTACGAGACGCGGAAGATCACGGCCTCGGGTCATGAGACCACCGACACCGACCCGGGGCTCGCGGTCAATAAGGATGACTATTCTCTCGAGAGCTACATCCTCGGGACCAACCACTATCAGATCGAGCTGCTGGCCAATCTCGACAAGGTGCCCGAAGCCGGCGCGCTCGTCATGGTGAGCTTTCCGAAGCCCGTCAATGGCACGGGCTTCCCGGCGCGCGTGGTGGCGCTGGTGCCGAAGAGTTGAATCATTGGCTCATGCCTTAGCGGGGTTAACCTTGATGTTTCGCGCCCGAACATTGCTATTCACTTCGACCCTGGGGGTTTTTTCCTGCGTGACCAGCGCGGCCGAGGTGTCCACCATGTGGGACCTGTCGGATCTCTACAAAAGTCCGGAGGCATGGACCGCCGCATATGAGAAAACCAAGGCGGCCACAGAGAAGCTGGAATCTTACCGCGGCACATTGGGTGACAGTTCGGACGCGTTATTCGCGGCGCTGGATGCCATCTCCAGCGTCAATCGGGAGACGGCGCGGTTGGGCGTGTACGCGGAAAGTAAAGCCGATGAGGACCTGCGCAAACCTGCCGAGCAGGAGCGGCGCCAGCAGGCCGAGTCCCTCGGCGCCCTGATAGGCGAGAAGACCTCATGGCTCAATCCAGAAATCATCGCCGTCGGAGCCTCCAGGGTCGAATCCTTCGAGGCACAGCGTAAGGATCTGCGCGATCGCTTCGACTTTACCTTAAAGGATATTCTGCGCGCCGCCCCGCATACCTTGAGTCCGGAGACCGAATCCGTGCTGGCCCTGAGCGCGGATCCGCTCGAGCAGGCCAAGACCGTACGCGATCAGCTGATCGATGCTGATCTGCCTTATCCGCAGTTCGCATTGCCGAATGGCGAAACTGTGCGCCTCGACCAACCCGCCTACGAGCGCTACCGCCAGGTTGGTGACCGCGCTGAGCGCAAGGCGGTCTTCGATGGGTTCTGGGGCGCCTTGCACCATTACGAAGGCACCATCGGCGCGGCCATGACCGGGCACGTCATGGGCGATGTGTTCAAGGCCAAGGCGCGAAAGTTCGACAACTCGCTGTCAGCGGCGCTGTTTCAGTCGAACATGCCCGAGAGCGTCTACAAAACCCTGATCGAGGAAACGCATGCGGCACTGCCCACGCTGCATCGCTATCTGCGCATGCGCAAGGAGCGTCTCGGCATCACCGACGAGCTGGCTTATTACGATAACTATCCGTCGATGTTCCCGCTGTCACCAGCGCCGACCTTCAGCGTGCTCGAATCGGAAACCCTGACGCTGGCAGCGCTGGCGCCGCTGGGTCCTGACTACCTGGCGCTGATGCGCAAGGGATTTGCGGGACAGTGGATGAACGTCATGCCCCACGAGGGCAAGGCCAATGGCGCGTACATGAACGGCTCGGCCTACGATGTGCATCCCTATCTGTTGCTCAATCACAGCGACAACTACCAGGGACTTACCACCATCGCGCACGAGTGGGGACACGCGGTTCACACCCTGCTGGCGAATGCTGCACAGCCCTTCGAGAACGCTCAGTATTCGACCTTCATTGCCGAGTCCGCGTCGATCGGCAACGAGATGCTGCTGAACGACTACATGGTCGAACACGCCAAGAGCAAGGCGGAGAAGCTCTACTACCTGGGGCAGGGTCTGGAAGCCATTCGCACCACCTACTTCCGCCAGGTTCAGTTTGCGGAGTTCGAGCTGGCCGCCCACGAGGAAGTCGAGCAGGGCCGTCCGCTGTCCGGCGCACGGCTCAGTGAGATCTACTGCGGCTTGCTTAAGCGCTACTATGGTGAGGAACAGGGCGTCATGAAGATCGACCCGGCGTACTGCGTCGAATGGTCTTATGTGGGCCACTTCTTCCGCGATGATGACTTCTACGTATGGCAGTACGCCACTTCGATGGCCGGCGCTGCCGAGCTCACCGACTCCATTATCAAGCAGGGTGCGCCGGCCCGCGCGCGGTTTCTCGACATGCTGCGGGCGGGTGGCTCGGCCTATGCCTATGACCTGTACAAGAAGGCCGGCATCGACATGGCAGCACCGGCGCCTTATCGCGCACTGGCCGCGCGCATGAACCGGCTGATGGACGAGGTCGAGGCGCTGGAGAAAGCGCCAGACAAGTCGCCCGGCAAGGCAAAGGGCAAAGCCGGGTAGAACGAAGCCCGCGGATGAGCAGCTGGGACCCGGCGCAGTATCTGAAGTTCTCCCAGCCGCGGCTGCGCCCGGCGCTCGAGCTGCTGGCGCGCGTGCCACTCGATGCGCCCGCTTCGGTGTACGACCTGGGCTGTGGCACCGGAGCCCTGACAATTATCATGGCCGAGCGTTGGCCCGGCGCCCTGGTGAGCGGAGTCGACGACTCCAGCGACATGCTCGATCGTGCCGGCGGGTCCGCTCCCAATGTGCGCTGGCTGCGCCAGGACATTGCCAGTTGGGAGCCGCAGGCGGCAGCTGACCTTATCTACTCGAACGCCGCCTTGCATTGGTTGCCTGATCACGAGCGATTGCTGCGACGGCTGATTGGTTTTCTGGCTCCGGGAGGCATGCTGGCCGTGCAGATGCCTCGAAACTTCTCCGCGCCTTCTCACCTCGCCATTGCCGAGGCGGCACGGGAAGGTCCCTGGCGAGCGCGCCTCGAGCCATGGCTGCACGAGGCTCCGGTGGCAGAGCCGCGCTGGTACCTGGATCTATTGAGTTCGCTGTGCGCGCGGGTCGATCTGTGGCAGACAGAATATTTCCAGGTTCTCAGCGGCGACAATCCGGTCAAGGAATGGACCAAAGGCACCTGGCTGCGGCCACTGCTGGCGGCACTCGCCGAGCCGGAGCGCACCGCGTTCGAAGCGGCCTACGCGCGACGCGTCGCGCGCGCCTACCCGCCACGCGCAGACGGCACCACGGTGCTGCCGTTCCTGCGCCTGTTCTTCATTGCGTCGCGCGCGCCATAGCCGGCGCCAGCGATGGCGTTGAGGCATGCGGGCCGCGCCGGTCGAGCAGCCGTCGTGTAAGGAGGAAGGACAGGCCCGCCAGGAAACAGATCAAGCCGGAGATGAGGAACGCCGGGCGATAGTCGCCGTAGCTGGTGCGAATGGCTCCGGCGCCCATCGCCGCCACGGCCGCGCCGATCTGGTGGGCAGCCGCAATCCAGCCGAAAATCACTCCCGCGTTCTGACGGCCAAACAGGTCCGCCGTCAGGCGCACGGTGGGTGGAACGGTCGCTATCCAGTCCAGCCCGTAGAACACCGCGAACCACTTGAGTTCGGAGCTGCCCTGCACGAGCGTGTAAGGCAGGCACAGCAACGACAGGCCGCGCAGCGCGTAATAAATGAACAGCAGGTAGCGGCTCGAGAAGCGGTCGCTCAGCCAGCCCGAAACCGTCGTGCCGACGATGTCGAATACGCCCATCATCGCCAGCAGGCCTGCCGCGCGCACCTCGGGGATTCCGAAATCGTGGCAGGCTGGGATCAGGTGGGTGCCGATGAGCCCATTGGTGCTGGCGCCGCAGACAAAGAAGCTGCCCGCCAGCACCCAGAATGCGGGGGAGCGTCGGACGAGGCTCAGAGCCTCCAGCGGCCGCAACGCGACTGCCGCCGGCAATGGCGCGCCCGCCAGCGGCGTCTCTCCGTAGCGCCCAAGGCCGAGATCTGAGGGTCGGTCGCGCATGAGGACGAAAACCACGACGAATACCGCGGCCGCACAGGCGGCGACCAGCAGTGCCACGCTGCGCCAGCCTGACACTTCCAGCAACCGCGCCAGCACCGGCAGGAACAGCAGCTGACCGGTCGCATTGGCGGCGGTCAGAAAACCGAGTACCAGGCCGCGCTGGTGCTCGAACCAGCGATTGGCAATGACCGCAGCCAGCACCAGGGCCGTTACACCGGTGCCGGAGCCGACACAGATTCCCCAGAGCAGCATCATCTGCCACCGGGTGGTCATGAAGGCAGTCATCGCTACCGATACTGCCAGCAGCGCCAGTGCGCTCAATACGATGCGCCGCAATCCCCAGCGTTCCATCAGCGAAGCCGCGAATGGACCGATAAGACCGAACAGCACCAGGTTGACGGCGATGGCAAGCGATATCGAAGCACTGGTCCAGCCGAACTCGGACTCGAGCGGCACCATGAGCACTCCCGGCGTGGCACGAATGCCGGCCGTGACCAGCAGCACCAGGAAGGTGACGCCGGCTATGACCCAGGCATAGTGCAGGCGGGCAGGGCGCGCAACGGTGCTCATGAGGAGTGTTTATCTACAGGATGCAAATCCCGATGCGGACATGCTAACATCATTGATGTGTACACATCAATCGAATCAAAATTACGAGCAGCCACCCCGACGCCATGTGCCTGCACCAGCGTGCGCAAGGCGGCGCGCGTGCTGGCGCGCGCGTTCGACTCAAGGCTGGCCGGCTCGGGACTGAACATTACGCAGCTGGCTGTGCTGCGAGCCGTGCTGCGCCATCCGCATGAGCCATTGTCGCGCGTCGCCGAAGATCTCGCGATGGAGCGTACCTCACTATATCGTGCGCTGGCGGCCATGGAAAAACAGCATTGGGTGACCATGAGGGATGGACCGGACGGGCGCACCCGAACGGCCGTGCTCACACGCGCCGGCGAGAGTGTCCTGTCCCGGGCCGATCCGGGTTGGGTCAGCACTCAACGAGCGCTGATCGATCGATTCGGCGCCGCGCAGTGGCAGAACCTCGTGGCTGAACTGCATCGCCTGGCTGACTGCGCGGAGGCCGTGAACTTGACGGCCGACACGGATGACTGACTACAGATGACTGGCTCATGAGTTGGCAGACCTTCTGGCTATTTGTCACGGTGACCTTCTTCGTCTCGGCCACGCCCGGCCCCAATATGCTGTTGGTCATGAGCAGCAGTGCCCGTTTTGGATTTCGCGCGTCGCTTGCCACCATGACCGGATGCCTGACGGCGCTGCTGGCCATGCTGAGCATTTCGGCCGCCGGCCTCGGCGCGTTGCTGCAGGCCTTCCCGGCGGTGTTCGACGCCTTGCGCTGGACGGGCGCGGCTTATCTTGTCTACCTCGGAATCAGGACCTGGCGCGCACCGCTGCCGCGGGAAACGGCTGATGCGAGTGCCGGGATGGCGCCCTTGCGCAATCGCGGTCAGCTGTTTCGCCAGGGCTTGATGGTGGCGGCCAGCAATCCGAAGGCCATTCTGTTTGCTGCCGCCTTCCTGCCGCAGTTTATCCACCCGGAACTGCCGAAATTGCCGCAGTTCAGCATCCTGCTGCTGACCTTTGCGGTCATCGAGGTGAGCTGGTACATCGTCTACGCCGGCAGTGGCCGGCATCTGGCGCAGTACCTGCGGCGCACATCGGTGCTCAGATTGTTCAACCGTCTCACGGGAGGCGTGTTCGTCGGCTTTGCCGCGGTCATGGCAGCCGTGCGCGACTGAGCCGCCCCATTGACGCACTCAAGGGTGCGCGCCGCTGATCGTCCCCAGCCCGTTCCATTCCCTGCCGTCGAATCGGATCAGGAACAACTGTTTGATGGGTTGATAGTCGTCCGGCGAAGTCTGGACCCGGATTCCTGGCCGCAGCATCCCGATCGCCACATCGAGCGAGGCGGCCTGCGCCATGAGATTCGCACGCGTCAGGTCATTGCCGCACTTGCGGATGACCGCGACCAGCGCTTCGGCGCGTTCGTAGCCAGCCACGCTGAGTTGATCGCGCGGGCTCACACCTGGATCGTAGCGCGCCATCCAGTCCAGAAAATCGCGCACTTCCGGATCGCTGGCCGCATCGGCATGCCACCAGCTCTTGGAGCGCGCGCTCGAGATGATTCCCGCCGCCTTCGCCAATCCGGCCGGCTCGAGGAACGCCGATACCGACAGCGATGCATTCGGGATGAACTGCAGCGGATGCCAGCCGATATCGGCTGCTCGGCGGATTGCATTGCTCGCCGTGGCGCCCAGTGCGAAGTTCATGAAGGTATCGGCACCGGAGCGTTGCAGCGTATCGACCCGGCTATCGACGTTGGCGTTGCCGGCAACATAGCTCGCTTCGCTGATGATGAGACGGGATGCCCTGTCGCCCAGTCCATCGCGCAGTCCCTGCTGGAACTCCAGTCCGGCTGCGGTCTGTTCGTAGAGCAGGGCAATGCGGGCTTCGGGCCGGTGTTCAAGCACGTAACGCGCGTACGCCTCGCCTTCATTGCGATAGGTGGCATAGAAACCCATGGTCCAGGGAAAATGCGCCGGGTCGTCGAAAGCCGCAGACGAAGTTTCGACGAACAGCTGCGGAACCTCGTGTTTATTGGCATAGCCGCGAATCGCAAGGTTGGCATCGGTGCCGAAAGTGCTGAACAGCGCCAGCACCTGATCCTTCTCGACCAGGCGCTGCGCCAGCGCAAGTGCCTGCGCCGGATCCGAGGCATCGTCCGCGCTGATGAACTCGATGCGGCGGCCATTGATGCCCCCCCGGTCATTGATCATCCGGAAGTAGGCCGCTTCGGCCCGAGCTACGGCCGCATAGGCTTGTGCCGCGCCGCTATAGGGGGCGCTGTTGCCGATGCGGACCTCGGTCGCGGTCGCCCCGGTGTCGTATTTCTCCGCGGCGATCGCCGGCGCATGAAACGCCTGGAAGAGGCCGGCGCACAGCAGTCCGGCCATTCGATTGTTCATGCGAAAAGAGTCTAGTCGTCTAGTAGGTCAGTTGCAGCGAAATGTACGGGCCCTGCTGCGAGGGCTTGTCGGCGATATTGCCGAGAAAAGCCCACGCTCCCGTGATCGAAACGTACTTGACAGGAAACCAGGCCAGGAAGGCATCTTTGAAGTCCTGCTCGCGGAACGCCGACAGGTTGTCCGGTTTCTGGCGATACTCGCCGCCGAGCACGAGGTTGTCGGTCAGGAACACGCCGAGACTGCCCTCGGCCATCAGGTGATAGCCGCCCAGATCGCCGCCGAAGCCGAGCAGGCCCATCTGATTGGCCTCGGTCTCGCGCAAGGTCAGATCCGTGAGCCAACTCAATCCCAGCGGACCGGCAAGCCATACCTTCGTGGCCGCCACGTAATAGTCGACGCCATCGGCATGCTTCGCGCCCAGTAGCTTCGGCACGATGTCGAAGTTGCTGTTGTGCTTGTACTGGATGCCTACCGCGACCTGGGGCCACCAGCGGTCCTGATCGATGATCGCATCGCCGAACACGCGCACCTTGGCGCCGACGATGGTCTGACTGATCGTATTACCGGGTACTGTGGTGCCGAGATCGAAATGTTGTCGCGCGACCGACAGTTCGACGCGATTGGCAATGCCGGCGGCAACGCCGCAGCTTTCGAGAGTGAAATCATCCGGGCTGATGCGGGTGCAGTACGCGCTGGCCCCCACTTGCGCGTCGGTACCCAGTCCGGATATCAGCGCCCAGGGCGTCAGTCCGCCACCGCCGCTGCCCTCGATCTCCATAACGCCGCCGGTAGCGAGCAGGCGATCCCCGGCATGCACAATGCCGCAGGAACCGAGCGAGCAGGCGAGCAGCAGCCAGTCGCCATGCCGTCTCATCACCCGATTTTGGCTTATGTCGCCCGTGATCGCGCGCGGCCTGCGTCACAGTTCGGAACTGGATGAGCTGTGATCCACTTAACGACGCCAATTGCGGTCGGCTCCTATCATCTGTCAAATGGACATTACTCTGGCGGCGGCCCGTCGCGGCACGCTCGTGCTCCTTTCTTTGATGTTGTTCCCGGCGTCCCGGATGGCGCTAGCCACCGAGGATTCGCTGTATGCGCGCATGGGCGGGGAACCGGTGGTTCGGGCCGTAGTGTCCGACACGCTGGACCAGGTCGTTGCCGATCACAAGCTCAGGCGATCCTTTGACAAAGTCGATGTCGAGCGCGTCAAGCGCCTGCTGGTCGAACAAATCTGCGAACTCGCCGGCGGCGGCTGCCACTACAGCGGCGATTCGATGAGCGAAGCGCATGCGGGACATCAGATCTCCGAAGCCGAGTTCTATGGACTGGTGCAGATCCTGCGCGACAGCCTCAGGCGCCACCACGTGCATCAACGAGAGCGGAATGAGTTGCTGGTGCTGCTCGCCCCGATGGAGCGCGACGTCGTCAATGCACCGGTCCCGGCAGCCGACACTCGACCACCCTAGATTGCATGCGAGCCAGTATCGTTTTGCTGTTGTGCGCGGTGCCGGGATTGGCGGCGGCCAGTGACCTGCGCGTAACGGTCAGCGATGGATCGAATCAGCCGGTCGCCGATGCGGTCGTCTATGCCACGCCGCTCAACCCGCCGCCGCCGGTCGAGCACAAGGCCGCCATCGATCAGGTGAATCGCCGGTTCGTGCCGCGCGTGAGCGTGATACAGACCGGTACCGCGGTCACTTTTCCCAATAGCGACAACATCCGCCATTCAGTGTACTCATTTTCGCGACCGCGAACCTTCACGCTCAAGCTCTATGCCGGTACGCCCGCCAGTCCGGTGGTGTTCGACCAGCCCGGCGTTGTGGTTCTTGGCTGCAACATCCACGACACCATGGTCGCGTGGGTGTTGGTCGTTAACTCGCCGTTCTTTGCGCGCACAGCGGCCGACGGCAGCGCAACCCTGCCCGGATTGCCGCCGGGTGACTACCTGCTGCGCGCCTGGAACAACTCCATGAACGATGAGCAGCCGGGCGAAGCGTTGCACGTCGGTGTCGAGCCGCTCGCCCCGCGGCATCTGCATCTCGATGCCCAGGCACCGGAGATTCAGCCGTGATGCGACTGAACACGCTGCGCTCCAAGATGGTCGTGTTCCTGGTGGTGCTGCTGGGATTCATCCAGATCGGCGTCTTCTCACTGGTCAATTCGGCCACTACCCGTGCCGCGCGCACCAAGATCGATGACGAACTCACGGTCGGCGAGCGAGTGTTCGCCAGCGAACTGAATCAGAATGCCGACCGGCTGGCACAAGCGGCTACCGTGCTGGCGTCCGACTTCGCGTTCCGCGAAGCCATCGCCACCGGCGATCGCGCTACCATGGATTCGGCGCTGGAGAACCACGGCGCACGCGTCAAGGCCGCGGTGGTGCTGTTCGTGAATCTGCAGGGCGTGGTGGTCGACGACACGCTGCGCCGGAGCGCCCAAGCGCGACGCTTCGAATTCCCCGAGCTCATCGAGCGTGCCAAGAATGCGGGCCGGGCCACCGCGATAGAGCTGCTTGATGAGCAGGTGCTGCAGCTGGTTGCCGTGCCGGTGCAGGCGCCGCTCACCATCGGCTGGATCGTGATCGGCTTTCCCGTGGACCAGCTGCTGGCGAAGGAATTGCGCAATATCACCGGCCTGCAGGTCTCCTTCGTCACCGAAGACAAAGGACGCTGGAATATCCAGGCGTCCACCCTCGATCAGGATCTGTCGCGGACACTGGCCATGCGGTTGCCGCCCTACGCCAAGGCCCTCACGACCAGGATTCTGGACATGCCTGAACAGCACCAGCTGCGCGTGGTGCCGATCGGGGAAAGCGGCGATCAGCATTTCGCGGCGGTACTGCAGCGTCCGATCAAGGATGCCATGGGCAGCTTCCGCGCGCTCAGCGCCAAGCTGGTGGCGCTGGGCGTGCTGGGCCTGCTGCTGCTGATCGGCGGCAGCATCCTTATCGCTATCGGCATCACACGACCGATCGATGCACTGCTGCAGGCAGTGCGCCGCATCCGGCGCGGCGACTACTCCATTCCGATCGACATGCACCGCAGTGACGAGATCGGCATTCTTGCGCAGGGCCTCGATCACATGCGGGCCGGCATTGCCGAGCGCGAGCAGCAGATTCTCAAACTTGCGTATGAGGATTCGCTGACGCAATTGCCCAACCGGTCGCAGTTCGGCGAGCGGCTGCAGCGCGAGATCCTGCTGGCCGCAGCCGAGCAACGCACGCTCTCTATCTTCGTCATGGACCTGGATCGTTTCAAATACGTCAACGACACGCTCGGGCATAGCGTGGGCGATCACGTGCTCAGCGAAGTGGCCGCACGCCTGCGCAATCTGATGCGCGAGGGCGACTGCGTCGCGCGTCTCGGCGGCGATGAATTCGCGGTGCTGGTGCCGACCGGTGAGCAGGAGCGCATCGTGGATCTGGCCAGGAGCATCATCACCGCGCTCGAGCAACCGATCGACTTTGCGGGACAGCCGCTCGATGTCGGCGCCAGCATCGGCATTGCGTTGTATCCAGCGCATGCCTCGGATCCCCAGACGCTGATGCGCAATGCCGACATTGCCATGTACGTGGCCAAGCGCAATCGCACCGGCTACACGATCTACGATCCGCACTACGACACTTCGCAGCAGGAGCACCTGTCGCTGCTCGGGGAACTGCGCCGCGCGGTCGAGCAGAATGAGCTGCGCCTCTATTACCAGCCGAAGGTGACGCTCAACTCCGCTGGCATCCATGCCGCCGAGGCACTGATACGCTGGGTACACCCCGTGCGCGGCCTGGTTCCCCCCGGCTTGTTCATTCCCTTTGCCGAGCACACCGGCTACATCAAGGTGTTGACCCGGTGGGTATTGGGCGAGGCGATCCGTCAGTGCGGCGTGTGGCTGCGCCAGCAGATGCACATCGAGATCTCGGTGAATCTCTCGGCGCGCGACCTGATGACTCGCGACCTGCCTGAACTCATCAGCGGATTGCTGACTGAACACCAGGTGCCGGCCGAGATGATCTGCCTGGAAATCACCGAAAGCGGTTTCATGGAGGATCCCGCGCACGCGCAGCGCGTGCTGGACCGGCTGTCGGCCATTGGATTGCGCCTGTCCATCGATGACTACGGGACGGGCTACTCCTCGCTCAGCTACATCATGAAATTGCCCGTGAATGAGCTGAAGATCGATCGCGCGTTCGTGTCCAACATGTCGGAAGACGCCGATATGATGACCATCGTCCGCTCGACCATCGAACTGGGTCACAACCTCGGACTCAAGGTGGTGGCCGAAGGCATCGAGGATGCCAAGGCCTATGCGCTGCTGCGTGGACTCGGATGCGATTTCGCCCAGGGCTACTACATCAGTCCGCCCATGCCGGCCGAGGCGCTACCCGATTGGCTCAATGGCAGCGTCTCGATTCGACGCCCCTCGCGTGCGTTGCTGGAGGCGGCACTGTCGGAATCACAGTCGCAGCCCGACGGCGATACAGTGGTTGCGGCCGCGGGCTAGGGCCTGCCCCGGCTAGCCGCTGCCCCGGCGCTTGGTCGTCCCGATCTGCTCGGCACGTTCCCCCGAATAGAGCCGTAGCGTCGCCACCGCGAGCGCCATGATCACCGGGCCGACGATCAAACCCGGTAAGCCCATTACTTCAAGGCCGCCGAACAGAGCCACGAATACCTGCAGCGCCGGCATGGCCTCATCTCCCACCAGGCGCGGCCGGATCAGGTAGTCGCTGGCGCCCACGACGATGAGCGCGCCCCAGATCAGCTCGACCACGGCGGCGGCCGGATGTCCATTGGCGAACAGATAAAGCCCGGCCGGAATCCAGACCAGCAGTGTCCCGACCGCGGGAATCAGCGATGCCAATGCCGTGGCGATGCCGAAGAAAATCGGTCGCGGCACGCCCGTGACCCAGAATCCGATGGTGGCGAGGATGCCCTGGGCCAGGGCCGTGATGATGGTGCCGGACACCGTCATGCGGCCCACCCTGCGGAACTCTGACAGCAGCTCGCGTGTGTGATCGGGGTCCAGCGGTGAGATCAGCACGATCGATGAGGAGATTCGAGACCAGTGCCGCAGCACCAGGTGCATGGTCAGCATCGCGAAGAACAGACCCAGCAGCGTCGAGAATGCACCCGTGGCCAGGGAAGCCGCGATGGCAGCCGAGCGCGAAGCGATCTCACCGGCGCCGGCTTCGATCTGATCGGTCACGCTGGCCGTGGAAATGCCGAATCGGCCCAGCCAGCTCGTGCCCGTATCGAGCCAGACGCTCAACTCGCCGTGGTCATGCAGCTGCGCACGCACCGTGTTGGCGAGTGCCACGGTGCGGGTCACGAACTGTGTGACGAAAGCACTCAGTGCGCCCAGGATCAGCAGGGTCGAGGCGGCGATCGTGATGACCGATGCGGCCGCCGGGCGCCGGGTCCAGCGCACGATGGCGGTGTAGAGCGGTTCGAGCGTGAACGCCATGAGCGTGCCGAGCAGGATGCCGGTGGCGAACGGCAATGCCAGCCAGCAGATGGCGATGACCGCCGCCACCGCGAACCATCCGAGAGCCGAGCGCGCGCTCAGCACGGCAGGCGCGTCCGCGCCATCTGCCATTCGAGTCCGTCTTGCGGGTGCGGCATCATGCGGGAGCGAAAATACGCTCATTCGCGCGCCTTCGCCACGCGATAGAATGCCGACGCCCCATCATGCCGGACGTACAGATTGAAGTTTTCCGCTCGGCGCTGCGCGCGGAGTGCCATGACCGCGCCTTCATGCTGGCGGCGGTCGGCATTTCGAGCGCCATCGGCTTCGATCGCGACTCCTACATACTGACCGTCGATTCGGCGGTGGCAGCGCTCGCTGTCGATCAATTGCGATCCTACGCGGCCGAGAGCCGGCCCGCGCCGCCGCCCATCGAACCACGACAGCCGAAGCCGAACGCCTGGGTCGGCTGCATCATCTATGTGGCGGTGCTGCTGCTGGTCGGCTTCGCGATTGCAAACGGCTGGTGGCGGCTGGATGCATTTGATGTCGGGGATATGAATGCGGAACAGGTCCAGCACGGCCAGTGGTGGCGCGCCTGGACCGCGCTGACGCTGCATCTGGATGGACCCCACCTGATCGCCAATCTGGCCGCGGGTATCTGGTTCGGATTTCTGGCGGCCCGGGAAGTGGGTAGCGGCAGCAGCTGGCTGCTGATTGTCACGGGCGCGGCATTGGCGAACCTGTTCGAGGGCAGCTTCGGACCGCCCTGGCACCGCTCCGTGGGGGCATCCACGGCCGTGTTCACGGCGCTGGGCCTGCTCGTGGCTTATTCGTGGCGCCTGCGGCTGCGCATGCCACAAGGGTGGGCTTCGCGCTGGGCACCATTGGTCGCGGGCGCGTTGCTGTTGGGCTGGTTCGGAACCGGCGGGGAAGCGACCGAAGGGGAAAACACCGACATCGTGGCGCACGTGCTCGGCTTTGGGTTCGGTTGTCTGCTCGGTATCGCCGCCGCGCTGCCGCGGGTGCAGACGCTGCTGGACCGCGTACCGCAATGGGTGGCCGGCGCTGCGGCACTGGCGCAGCTCGCCATCGCCTGGAGTTGCGCTATCGCACGCGGCTAATCAGTGCCGGGGAGCTGCGGTTGTTTGGCCGCGTGCGCTAGCGCAAATTGCATGTGGCTGCCCCCAGTATCGCGCGCTGATTCGCTTGCTGCAGCACCACCGCTACCACTGCGGCATCCGCTGGCAGCGCGGTCCGCTTCAGCGCGTAGCGCCGCGCGCTGCCATCCCAGGTGCCCAGTGCGAAGCTGGCGCGGACGATATTGAATTCACGCAAGGTGCGGCCGCCATTTTCGCCGCGCCCGATAGCAGTCTGGGATTCGGGAAGCAGCGCGAGCAGCAGCACATCGCCGCTGACCGGCGACGCGTTCGACGTGCGCGGCCCGTTCGCCGCCGGCGAGGTGGCCGCCGCTACATCAATCTGCAGTTCCGCGCCGGTGGCCTGAATGGCGATGTCGACCCCGGGCGCATCAGGGGCGATTGCGGGCAATATGGCGCCCCGATCCGAGCCGACGAACGAATGCCGCCCGTCGACGATGAGCTGCGGGGTAAACACACTGGAAAGATTCAGCGCCTGTGCGTAGCGGCTCTGTCGCTGATCGGCATAGGGTGACGCGAACCGATCGGACCAGCCGAGGCTGTCCCAATAGGTCACGTGGAAGGCGAGCGCCAGCACGTTCGGGCGGGCCTTGAGTTCGCCGAGCAGGGCATCCGCGGGCGGACACGAGCTGCACCCCTGTGAGGTGAAGAGTTCAACCACGGTGGGTCGTATGGGCGATGGTGTCCCGGCCGACGTCGCGCCCGACAGCAAACCCATCAGGCAGACGAGCAGCCAGTGAGGCGTGTAATGGCTCATATACGTCAGTTCGCGGCGTATGGCCCGGAAGTTACCTCAACGCCTGCTCAGAACGGGTAATTGATACCCGTGAACACGGCGAGGCCCTCGCTGCCGTAGCCGAAGTCGACATAGCCGACCACGAACGGTCGTGCGATGCCGCGTACACCGATGCCGGCGACGCTGTGCAGATCTGATAGCGGAAACGTGCTGGTCCGGGAGAAAACCCGGCCCACGTCGACGAAGGGGGTCAGTTCCAGTTCGACATGACTGGAGACCGCATTGATCGTGGCGATCCGCTGGCGCAGTTCGGCGGTGGCCGAGAATGAATCGCGATCGTAGTAGCGCCCCGGTCCATACCCGCGCAGCGGCTGATCGCCGCCGATCGCGCTCTGGTCGCCGCCGAGGCTGCTCAATGCCCAGAACGGTACGTCGTGCGCAGTCGGCAGATAGCGCAGCGACATGTGCGTGGCGAGGATCGTGGTCGGCAGGATCTGCCAGAAGTCGCGGCCGTCGACTCCGGTCTCGCTGTACATCGATTCGTTGATCAGGCCGTGCGGGGCCGCTGCGCCGACGTACGCGACCCACTCCATGCCGCGCGTTGGCGCAGTGATGTCATCGCGCGTGTCGTAGCCGATCGAGATGCGGTTGAGGATCTGCTCGCTGGTGCCGACACCGAGGATATGGCCAAACCGGCTCTGCAGCGAGGCGATACCTGCGAGCGTTCCCGGGGTCACGTCAACCACTTGCACGCGGCCGGTGTAGAGCAGTTGCCAGGCATGGGAGAGGTTCAGGCCAACCTGAATCTGCACCAGTTCCTGTTGCTCGGTGTAGTCGGTTTCGGCGATTCCGGGCGACTGATTCCCGATGCCGTAGAAGCGCGGCGTGCCGTCGTGCGAATAGACCAGGCTGGCATTGATTGACCAGCGCTGATCGCGCAGCCGGCCGGTCTGATATTCGGCGTCGAACGCTCGCTGTACGCGCTCATCGATGCCCGCGACCACCGACCACTGCGTATCTTCTGACGGATAATCGTAGACGCGCGCGTGACCTCCATAGCCGAAGAACGGGTTATGAAGGATGTCGGGGGCGATGATACGCGTGATGTTGTGATTGTCGTCCGTCACGAGCTTGACGGGCAGCAGGCCGAGCGTCGTGCCGCTGTCCGGATCGACACCTATCAGCGGCACCGGCAGAAACGGTGCGGTCGCCGGATCGAGCCAGCGCGCGAGGCCGGTGCGCGGCGGCGGCAGCGTGTCGGGAGCGAGCACGCCAGCAGGCTCACCCGCGGGTACGGACGCGGCCGGATCCGCGGCTGGATCCGACCAGGCCCGGGCGGACAGCAGCGCGAATGCAAGGCCACAACGCCACCCCCACGCAATCCTCGCACGTGCCAAAATTACCCCCGCCCTGGCTGAGTCTGGATGGCGGTCTGGCGCAAGGCTGCGCCCGCCTTCATAATCCGGTTCGATAGCATCTGGATGAAAATTCCGACCTTGCCATAAGCTGCAACAATACGCGACCGTGCCGAGCGCGCCCATTTTCGTCGACCCAGATGCCTGATTCCCCTCCATTGTCCTTTGCCGCGCCTGCCGACGCCCCCGTCGTTCCGCGTCCGTGGGACGCGCGCCTGGCGCGGCGGCTGGTAATGCCGCTCAGTGATAGCTGGGTAACGCCGAATCATTTAACCACCGTCCGCCTGGCGGTAGGTCTTGCAGCCGCGTGGGCGTTTACCTACGGAACTTACGCCTGGTCGAACCTCGCCGCGCTGCTGCTGATCGTGTCCAACTTTCTCGACCACACCGATGGTGAGCTGGCTCGCATCAGTGGCAGGAGCAGCCGCGTCGGACACTTATACGACCTCATCAGTGACGCGCTGGTGACCATCCTGCTGTTCATTGCCATCGGCGTGGGAGTTGCACTGGGTGAGGGCACCGGTCTGCCGGTTCCCCCGCCGTTGCTGGGAGCCCTTGCCGGCTGCGCCATCGCGCTGATCTTCCTGCTGCGCATGCGCATCGAGGGCATGTTGGGAAAGGCAGGAACCAGGCAGCCGGCGATTGGCGGTTTTGAGACCGAAGATATTCTCTACCTGCTGCCGCTCGTCACGCTCTGCAACGGGCTCACGCGCTTCCTCGTGGCGGCGGCCATCGGTGCCCCGATATTCGCCGTCTGGGTCATCATCGACTACTACCGCACTTTGCGCAGTTCGGCGCAGCCCGCCTCATGAATGTGCCGGCGATGCGTGCCGCGAGCGAGCCGGCGCCGCAGCCGGGCTCGATTGACGACGGCGTCATGATGGGCCGCCTGGCGCGAGTGGATGCAGCGACGCTGCGCGCGAGCTATCTCGAGCAGGGCGCGTTCCTCTATCTGCCCGACTTTCTGGGCGCTGAAGTAACCGCGCAGCTCGTTTCGGCCGTCGCCGCCGTCACACCCGCGATCAATCGCAACTACCTGCCCGGTCACAAGCAGGGCGGCAGCGTGAGCCGGCATACCATCGACGAGCTGGCGCCATTCATCGCCGATCTCTATCGCACTCCCGCCCTGATCGGCTGGCTCGAGCAGTTGGCCGGCGAGCCTCTGCAGCTCTCCCCGGACGATGACCCGCACGCGTACGCGCTGTACTTCTACACCCGGCCCGGCGACCACATCGGCTGGCACTACGACACCTCGTATTACGCCGGCCGTCGCTACACGCTGCTACTGGGCGTCATCGATGAATCCAGCTGCCGTCTCGAATACGAATTGCACACGCGCGATGCCGGAGTCACACCACAGGCCGGCGCCGTACAGATCCCCCCTGGCGGACTGGTGTTTTTCGACGGCGATCGGTTGCGGCACCGGATTACGCCGCTCAGTGAGCGGCCCGGAGAGCGGCGCGTATCGCTTACCTTTGAGTACGTCACCGATCCGCGCATGCATGCGGGTTGGCGCATCATCTCGAAAATGAAGGACGCGATCGCCTATTTCGGGTTCCGCCAGGTCTTTCGCCGCTGATGACGCGTGCGGCCCTCTGGCTGTTGGCAGCCGGCGTGCTGCTGTTCGTTGGCGTGCTCGTCTCGCAGGGCCTGCCGGGAATCCTCTCGACGCTGTCAGTCGCCGGCTGGGGTCTGCTGCTGGTTGCAGCTTTTCACCTGCTGCCCCTGGTGCTTGATGCCGAGGTCATTCGGGTGCTGTTGCATCGCTCTGCCGTGCCACACCCCTTGCGCGACACCCTGCTGGCTCGCTGGGTTGGCGAGTCGGCTGCCTGCCTGACGCCGGGCGGACAAATCGGCGGCCCGGTGGTCATGGCGCGCCACCTGGCGCAGCGCGGCCCTTCCATAGCCGATGCGGCCGCTGTCATCACAGTCAGCATCACGCTACAGACGCTGGCGCAGATCGTGTTCGCGCTCATCGGCGTGGCGCTGCTCGGCGAGCACGCGGCGCGCCTGTTGCCGCCACCGGTGCGGACGGCGCTCTGGTTCGCTGGCGGCGCACTGGTATTGACAGTGGTGCCGTTTTACTTCGTGCAGCGGCGAGGTCTCTTCAGCCGGCTCATGCGTTTGGCCACACGCTTCTCGGGCAATCGCGACTGGAGCGAACTCGTCATCCAGGCTGAAGCCATCGACGCGGCCGTGGATGATACCTATCGTCAAACGCGACGCGCTGTCTGGGGCTTCGTGCTCAGCCTGACCGGTTGGCTGGTCGGCACCGGCGAGGTCTACCTGATCCTTGTACTATTGAATTCGCCAGTGAGCTGGCGCGATGCGCTGCTGCTGGAAAGTCTCGGACAGGCGATCCGCGGCGCGGGGTTCGCCATCCCTGGCTCGCTGGGCGTACAGGAGGGCGGCTACCTGCTGCTCGCACCGCTGGTTGGACTGACACCCAACGCCGCGTTGGCTTTGTCGCTGGCGAAGCGCACGCGCGAAATCCTGCTGGGGTTGCCGGGGCTGCTGTACCTGCACCTCTGGGAGCGGTCGTTGCAGCGTCGGCGGGCAGCGCTGCAATAGACTTCAAATAGCATTAGATTTTTCTCCTAAGTAATTAATTTATATTGGAATATTAATGCGAGCGATCATTCTTGCAGCCGGCCGTGGACTGCGACTTCAGCAGGATGAAGATCAGCACACGCCCAAATGCCTGTTGTCCTTCGCCGGCATGAGCCTGCTCGAGCGACATCTTCGGCTGCTGCGGAGCGTCGGGGTCGACGAAGTGGTGCTGGCCCTCGGGTTTCGTCATGAACTGGTTGCCGCGGAGCTCGACAGGCTGCGATGGAACCCGCGTCCGCAGATCGTGCTCAATGAACGCTTCGAACTCGGCAGCGTGTTGACCGTCCACACGGTGGCGGAGGCGATGACGCGCGGTGGCGATGTATTGCTCATGGACGCCGATGTGCTCTACGACGCTCGCATCGCGCGCGCGCTCGTGGCCGGCCCTTCGCCCGTGAATCGGCTGCTCATCGATCGCGAATTCGAGGCTGGCGATGAGCCGGTCAAGGTCTGCGTGCAGGATGGCATTCCGATCGAACTGCGCAAGAAGCTGCCGGCGGGCCTGCAATACGAGGTCATCGGTGAGTCGATCGGATTCTTCCGTTTTGGGGTCGACGCGGCGCGTCGCCTGGCGGCACTGACGGCGGCCTATGCGGATGCGGGGCGCGGCGATCAGCCGCACGAAGAGGCGGTACGGGATCTGCTGCTTGAACGCAGCCATCCTTTCGAGGTGACCGATGTGACCGGCGCGCCCTGGATCGAGATAGATTTTCCCAACGATGTGACGCGTGCGGCGCGCGAGGTACTGCCGCATCTACAGCCAGCAGGATTGACGCCATGAGCGGCTGCTGGCATCGGTGGCGCGCACGCTCCAGCGCACGCCCTACGGTTGCTGCTCCGGCGGCGATGGGAAGTGCCGCTCGAGGCGCTCGTCGATTTCGCCAATGCTCGCGGCAAGGGAATTCTGGGTAGCCTGCATGTCCTCGCGCAGGCGCTGTTCGGACTGGCGCTGCAGCTCCTGGATCTGCGCCAGCTCCTGCTGCAGATACTGGCGCAGCTCGGTGAAGCGCGAGATTTCCGCATTGTCAGCCAGTTCCCGATGTGAGCGCAGCTCGGCCGAATGGCGCCGATGCAGGCCCAGGTGGCGAAACTGCACGCTCACCAGCACGGCTGCGAATGCGCCGCCGAGCAGCAGCACTAACATCAGCAGCAGCGATCCGAGCGACACGCTCACCCGGGTGAAGCCGAAAGAGACCGCTACCGGTGTCCCGAATACGTCACGGTTGACGACTGCGAACGCGATCGCCAGCACCGCGATGATCAGGATCAGGATATTGAGAGGTTTGATGCTATCCAGCCTCGGATTTCGGCTCCTCGAACAGTCGCTCTATGTAGCGCGCAAAATGATCCACGTCCAGCGGCTTGACCCAGTGTGAATCGAAGCCGGCCTCGCGCGAGCGGCGCCGGTCGGACTCCTGGCCCCAGCCCGTGAGCGCCACGAGCACCATTGAGCCGCCCCACGACTGCGCGCGTATGCGTCGCGCGAGCTCGTAACCGTCCAGGCCGGGCATGCCGATGTCGAGCACCGCAACCTCAGGCCGGAATGCCGGTGCCTTATCGAGCGCCAGGAAGCCGTTGGCGGCCGTACAGACTTCGTGTCCATCCAGGCCGAGCAGATTGGCGAGGCTCATGAGCGCATCCTCATTGTCATCGACAATGAGGATGCGCCGCTTGCTGTCGATCGAAGTTGCCGTGACCGGCGCCGTCGGTGCCTCACTGGCAGCATTTGCGGGCAGCGCGGCCGGAAGCCGGATCAGAAAATCAGTGCCCTGGCCTGTACCGCCGCTGCGGATCTCGACACTGCCGCCGTGCATCTCGACCAGTCGCTTGACCAGTGCGAGCCCGATGCCGAGTCCGCCGCGCGAACGTCCATCCATGGCACCGGCCTGGCTGAACAGGTCGAATACCGTGGGCAGCATTGCGGCGGGGATGCCGATGCCGTTGTCGCTGATGCGGATCTCGACCATGGCGCCATCGAGGCTCGCGCTCACGCCGATGCGGCCGCCATCGTCGGTGTACTTTACCGCGTTGGCCAGCACGTTGCCGATCACCTGCGTCACTCGCGTCATGTCACCCAGGATCAGCAGCGGAGTCGGCGGCAGATCGAGCTGCAGATCATGCTTCTGCTTGATCATCATCGGTTGCACGGTCTCGACCGCGCGCGCGACCGCGGCGCCGAGTTCGAACGGCCGGGCGTCGATGTTGATTTTGCCGCGGGTAATGCGCGATACATCCAGCAGATCATCCACCAGGCGCGTCAGGTGCACCGCCTGCCGATCGATCACATCGCGCGCCCACTCGAGCTGCGAGTCGCCCATCGGCCGCTGACGCATGATTCGCACGGCGTTGTGGATCGGCGCCAGCGGATTGCGCAGCTCGTGCGCGAGCATGGCCAGGAATTCATCCTTGAGCCGGTCGGCTTCCTTGAGCTGCTGCTCGATGCGTGCGCGCTGGCGGATTTCATCGTGCAGGGCGTGGTTGGCCTCTTCGAGCCCCGACACCGCTTTGCGCAGTGAGGCGTTGAGGTGCTCGAGTTCGCGGGTCTTCTCGGCCTGCAGATTGATGTGCGCCTCGGCCAGCTTTGCGTTTGCCTGCGCCAGGGTGCTGTTGAGCTGCTGCAGTTCGCGGCGCTGCAGGTAGAGCTCGACCAGTACCGCGACCTTGCTGCGCAGGATCTCGGGCACCACCGGGATGAGCACGTAGTCGACCGCACCGAGCTTGTAGGCCTTCATGCGGTCGGGGTCGGTGATGTGCACGCCGGTCACGAAGATAATGGGCGTGCGTTCGAAGCGCGGATGATCGTGGATCAGCGAGGCCGTCTCGAACCCGTCCATGCCCGGCATGCTCACATCGAGCAGCACCACCGCAAATTCCTGCTGCATCAGCCGCTCGAGCGCCTCGAGCCCGGAACGCGCCGTGACGAGGTTCTGGCCGAGGTCCTGCAGGATGGCCTCGTAAGAAAGCAGCCGCGCCGGCTGATCATCGACCAGGAGGATATTCACCTGCTTGCCGTCGGCGCCGCGCATGGCGGGAGCTCCCGGGCTCATCGGTGCAACCACATCCGCACCAGCGACAGCAGCTGGTCGCTGTTGACGGGTTTGGCGACGTAGTCCGATGCGCCCGCTTCGAGGCATTTCTCCCGGTCGCCCTTCATGGCCTTGGCCGTCAGGGCGATGATCGGCAGTTGCCGGAAGCGGTTATCGCTGCGGATGCGGCGCATGGTCTCGTAGCCGTCCATCTCGGGCATCATGATATCCATCAGCACCAGCGACAGGTTCTGCTCGCTGTCGATCAGCCGGATGGCATCTTCGCCATTGCTGGCACTCAGCACCTGCATGTTGTGACGCTCGAGCAGGCTGTTGAGTGCAAAGATGTTGCGCACGTCGTCATCGACCACGAGCACGCGCCGGCCGCGCAGTGCATCGTCGCTGCCGTGGAGCTGCTCGATCATCTTCTGTTGCGCCGGTGGCAGATCGGCAATCACTCGGTGCAGGAACAGCGCGGTCTCATCGAGCAGCCGTTCCGGTGAATGCACGCCCTTGACCACGACGCTCTTGGCTTTGCGCCGCAGCTCCATCTCCTCGGTCTCGCTGAGTTCCCGACCGGTGAATACCACGATGGGAATATCGCGCGCCCGGCCGTCCTGCTGGATCGCATCCAGCAGTTCGAAGCCCGTCATGTCGGGCAGCCGCAGGTCGAGCACGATGCAGTCGAAGCTGCGCTCGCGCAGCAGCCCGAGCGCCTCGGCACCTGTGGCGGCCGAACTGATCTCCACGTCATCGTGATCGAGCAGCGCGCGGATGCTCAGCTGCTCGGATGGGTCGTCCTCGATGACCAGCAATTGCCGCACGCGCGGGTTGGTGAAGTCGCGGATGCGGTCGAAGGCCTCCGACAGCCCATCGCTGGTCAACGGTTTGATGATGAACGAGAACGCGCCGTGTTCCAGCCCGTACTGGCGCTCCTCCTCGATCGTCAGGATCTGCACCGGGATATGCCGCGTCTGCGGATCGCGCTTGAGCTGATTCAGCACTGTCCAGCCGAGCATGTCCGGCAGGAACACATCCAGCGTGATGGCGGTGGGGTGGTATTTGCGCGCGAAGTCGAGCGCGTCGGTGCCATTCTTGGCCACCAGCACCTTGAAGTTGCGGTCGCGCGCGAGATTGAGCAGCACGCGAGCGTAGTGCGGGTCATCCTCGACCACCAGCAGCACGGCATCGCCGGGTTGCAGATCGCCGCGGTCGTCCTCGAGCTCTTCCTGGCGCGACACCGGCAGCACGATGGGCTGGTAGGTGGCCATGGATCCTGCGGATGCTGCGACCGACTGCGCCACTTTGCTGTATGCAGGGCCGGTGTAGCTGGCGGGCAGGTACAGCGTGAAGGTGCTGCCACTGCCCGGAATGCTGCTGAGGCGGATCTCACCACCGAGCAGGTGCGCCAGCTCGCGGCTGATGGCCAGGCCGAGACCGGTGCCGCCGTAGCGGCGCGCGGTGCCCGCGTCCGCCTGCTGGAACGCCTCGAAGATGATGCGCTGCTTCTCGGGCGCGATGCCGATGCCGGTGTCGCTGACCGAGAACTCGATCACCGGCTGGCTCTGGCTCAGGACCGGGTGATCCGGGGTCCAGCCACCCGCGGCGACGCCGACATGCAGCCGCACACCGCCGTGATCGGTGAATTTCAGCGCGTTGGACAACAGGTTCTTGAGTACCTGCATCAGGCGCTTGCTGTCGGTGGTGATCGCGCGCCCCAGGTGCGCATCGAAGTTGGTGGTGAAGGCAAGCTTGCGATTGTCCGCTTCGTGCCGGAAGGAGCGCTCGATGGTTTCCTTCAGATGCGTGAAGGACAGCTCCTCGGTCTCCACCGTCACCGTGCCCGACTCGATCTTCGACAGATCGAGAATGTCGCTGATCAGATTCAGCAGATCGGTGCCGGCACCGTGGATGGTCTTGGCGAATTCGACCTGCCGCGGTGACAGATTGGTGTCGGGGTTCTCCGCCAGCTGCTGGCCGAGGATCAGGATGCTGTTGAGCGGCGTGCGCAGCTCATGCGACATGTTGGCCAGGAATTCCGACTTGTAGCGTGAGGTCAGCGCCAGCTCGGTGGCCTTTTCCTCGAGCGCGCGCCGCGCCAGTTCGATTTCCTGGTTCTTGCGCTCGACCTCGACATTCTGCTCGGCCAGCAGCCGCGCCTTGGTGGCCAGCTCCTCGTTGGTCTGCTGCAATTCCTTCTGCTGGGTCTGCAGCTCGGCGGCCAGCTGCTGCGACTGCGTCAGCAGGCCCTCGGTGCGCATGGTGGCCTCGATGGTGTTGAGTACCACGCCGATGCTGCCCGTGAGCTGCTCGAGGAAGGCCACGTGCGAGGCAGTGAATTCCCGCAGCGAAGCGAGTTCGACCACGGCCTTGACGTTGCCTTCGTACAACACCGGCAGGGCGATGACATTGCGCGGGTTGGCTTCGAGCAGCCCGGAGCGAATGCGGATCGCATCGGGCGGGATGTCGGCCAGCAGCACGCGCTGGCGATCGAGCGCGCACTGACCGACGATGCCCTGGCCCAAGGCATAGCGGCGCGGCTCGCTGTCGTCGAGGAAATCGGCATAGGTGGCGAGCTGCTGCAGATGGGAGCTGCCATCGTTGGCGCTGCCTTCGACCACGTACACCACGCCCTGCTGCGCATTTACCAGAGGCGCCAGTTCTGACAACAGCATCTGTCCCACGGTCACGAGGTCCCGCTGGCCCTGCATCATGCGGCTGAACTTCGCCAGGTTGGTCTTGAGCCAGTCCTGCTCGGTGTTGCGCTCGGTGGTGGCGCGCAGGTTGCCGATCATGGCGTTGATGTTGTCCTTGAGGTCCGACACCTCGCCGCGGGTGTCGACCTGGATCGAGCGTGTCAGATCGCCCTTGGTGACGGCCGTGGCCACCTCGGCGATGGCGCGCACCTGGGTGGTGAGGTTGGCGGCCAGCAGATTCACGTTGGCGGTCAGGTCCTTCCAGGTGCCGGCCGCTCCGGGCACGTGCGCCTGGCCGCCCAGGCGTCCTTCCACACCCACTTCGCGCGCCACGGTCGTCACCTGGTCGGCGAAGATCGCCAGCGTGTCGGTCATGCTGTTGATGGTGTCGGCAAGCGCTGCGACTTCGCCCTTGGACTCCACCGTCAGTCGTTGGCGCACATCGCCGTTGGCGACCGCGGTCACCACCTTGACGATGCCGCGCACCTGGTTGGTGAGGTTATTGGCCATGACGTTGACGTTGTCGGTCAGGTCCTTCCAGGTACCGGCCACACCGGGAACGACAGCCTGGCCGCCGAGCTTGCCTTCGGTGCCGACTTCACGCGCCACGCGCGTGACTTCGGCGGCGAAGCCGTTGAGCTGATCGACCATGGTGTTGATGGTTTCCTTCAGCTGCAGGATCTCGCCCTGTACGTCCACCGTGATCTTGCGCGACAGGTCGCCGCGCGCGATGGCCGTGGCCACCTCGGCGATGTTGCGTACCTGGCCGGTGAGGTTGCTGGCCATCCAGTTGACGTTGTCGGTCAGATCCTTCCAGGTGCCGGCGACGCCGGGCACGATGGCCTGGCCGCCGAGCTTGCCCTCGGTGCCGACCTCGCGCGCCACGCGCGTGACCTCGGCGGCGAAGCCGTTGAGCTGATCGACCATTGTGTTGATGGTTTCCTTGAGCTGCAGGATCTCGCCGCGCACGTCGACCGTGATCTTGCGCGACAGGTCGCCCTTGGCAACCGCGGTAGTGACTTCCGCGATGTTGCGCACCTGGCCGGTGAGATTGGTGGCCATGGCATTGACCGAGTCGGTCAGATCCTTCCAGGTGCCGCCGACGCCGGGCACGATGGCCTGGCCGCCAAGGCGGCCGTCGGTGCCGACTTCGCGCGCCACGCGCGTGACTTCGGCCGCGAACGCATTGAGCTGATCGACCATGGTGTTGATGGTTTCTTTCAGCTGCAGGATCTCGCCCTTGACGTCGACCGTGATCTTGCGCGACAGATCGCCGTTGGCGATGGCGGTAGCCACGTCGGCGATGTTGCGCACCTGGTTGGTGAGGTTGCTGGCCATGGAGTTGACGTTGTCCGTCAGGTCCTTCCAGACGCCGCTGACGCCCTTGACCTCCGCCTGGCCGCCGAGGTTGCCTTCAGTGCCGACCTCGCGCGCCACGCGCGTGACCTCGGCGGCGAAACCATTGAGCTGATCCACCATCGTATTGATGGCTTCCTTGAGCTGCAGGATCTCGCCCTTGACGTCGACAGTGACCTTGCGCGACAGATCGCCGCGCGCGATGGCGGTGGCGACTTCGGAAATGTTGCGCACCTGGCCGGTGAGGTTGCCCGCCATGGAATTCACGTTGTCAGTCAGATCCTTCCAGGTGCCGCCGACGCCGGGCACGTAGGCCTGGCCGCCGAGCTTGCCGTCGGTGCCGACCTCGCGCGCCACGCGCGTGACTTCGGAGGCAAATGATCGCAGCTGATCGACCATCGTGTTGACGGTTTCCTTCAGCTGCAGGATCTCGCCGCGCACGTCGACCGTGATCTTGCGCGACAGATCGCCGCGCGCGATGGCCGTGGACACTTCGGCGATGTTGCGCACCTGGCCGGTGAGGTTGCTCGCCATGGAGTTGACGTTGTCGGTCAGATCCTTCCAGGTGCCGGCGACGCCCGGCACGATGGCCTGGCCGCCGAGCTTGCCCTCGGTGCCGACCTCGCGCGCCACGCGCGTGACTTCGGCGGCAAAGCTGTTGAGCTGATCGACCATCGTGTTGATGGTGTTCTTGAGCTCGAGGATTTCGCCCTTGACGTCCACCGTGATCTTGCGCGACAGGTCGCCCTTGGCGACCGCGGTGGTGACCTCGGCAATGTTGCGCACCTGGCTGGTGAGGTTGGTTGCCATGGCATTGACCGAGTCGGTCAGATCCTTCCAGGTGCCGGCGGCGCCGGGCACCAGCGCCTGGCCGCCGAGCTTGCCCTCGGTGCCCACTTCGCGCGCCACGCGCGTGACTTCGGAGGCGAAGGAGCGCAGCTGATCCACCATCGTGTTGATGGCCTCCTTGAGCTGCAGGATTTCGCCGCGCACGTCCACCGTGATCTTGCGCGACAGGTCGCCTTTGACCACCGCGATAGTGACCTCGGAGATATTGCGCACCTGGCCGGTGAGATTGCTGGCCATGGAATTGACGTTGTCCGTCAGGTCCTTCCACACGCCGCTGACATCCTTCACCTCGGCCTGGCCGCCGAGCTTGCCCTCGGTGCCCACCTCGCGCGCCACGCGCGTGACTTCGGCGGCAAAACCGTTGAGCTGATCGACCATGGTGTTGATGGTTTCCTTCAGCTGCAGGATTTCCCCGCGCACGTCCACGGTGATCTTGCGCGATAGATCGCCGCGCGCGACCGCAGTGGTGACCTCGGCAATATTGCGCACCTGGCCCGTGAGATTGGTTGCCATGGCATTGACCGAGTCGGTCAGATCCTTCCAGGTGCCCGCGACGCCGGGCACGATGGCCTGGCCGCCGAGCTTGCCCTCGGTGCCCACCTCGCGCGCCACGCGCGTGACCTCGGAGGCGAAGGAGCGCAGCTGGTCCACCATCGTGTTGATGGCCTCTTTGAGCTGCAGGATCTCGCCGCGCACGTCGACCGTGATCTTGCGCGAGAGGTCACCATTGGCGACCGCGATGGTCACTTCGGAGATGTTGCGCACCTGGCCGGTGAGGTTGCTGGCCATCGAGTTGACGCTGTCGGTGAGATCCTTCCAGATGCCGGCGACGCCCGGCACCACGGCCTGGCCGCCGAGCTTGCCTTCGGTGCCCACCTCGCGCGCGACGCGCGTGACTTCGGAGGTGAAGGCGCTCATCTGGCCGATCATCGCGTTGACGACCATGGCCGAGCGCAGGAACTCGCCCTCGAGCGGACGACCATCCACATCCAGCGCCATGGTCTGCGACAGGTCACCCTTGGCGACCGCGCTGATGGCGCGCGTCACTTCGGTCGTGGGCCAGAGCAGATCCTCGATCAGCGTGTTGACGCAGTTCTGCATCGAATTCCACGAGCCGCTACGGCGGCTGCCGGTCATGCGGTGCTTGGTCTTGCCTTCCTTGCCGACGGTCTGGCCGACGCGCTCCAGGTCCTGCGCCATCTGCTGATTCGAAAGCACGATTTCATTGAAGGTGTCGGCGATCTTGCCCGGCAACCCGGTCTGGTCGCCGGGCAGCCGGACCGAGAAGTCGCCGTCGCGCACGGCCTGCAGCGCCCGCAGCATCAGTCGCATGTCGAACAGCTGCGACTCCGCGGCGCTGCCATTGCCACTGCCGTTCCCATTGCTCTTGCCATTGCCGTTCTTGGTCCTGGGGGCCTGGGTGGGTTTGCGGCGAACGACCTGATTGTCTGCAATGCGCATGGATTACGACTCCGGATGAAAGCAACGCGTAATAAGGCAAACAACCGCGGGCGCGATGCGCCGCAGTTGGTAGAGCGAGCTTGTAATATTTACAGTCGGCGGGCCGGCCGATTGGTAGAATGGAAAACTGAGCTGCGAATGTCGCGTGATGGCGCCGAGCACGCGTTGACCGATATGGGTGACCCTTGGGTGATCCGCTCAAGCGAAACGGTCGCAGTCGAAACGCGATTGAGGATAACAGAAGCCTCTTTGCGCGCAAGAAATAGCGCTTGCAGCGTCGGCATTTAGCGACGCATCTCACATGCGGATATGATGCAGGTAATGATGGACTCTGAACCGTTGATCCTGGTGGATCAGACCGACCGGGAAGTCGGGCACATGAGCAAGGCCGAGTGTCACCAGGGACGAGGCACGTTGCACCGGGCCTTCTCGTTGCTGATTTTTAATCCGGCTGGTGAGTTGCTGCTGCAGCAGCGCTCGGCCTCCAAGCGCCTCTGGCCGTTGTACTGGTCCAACAGTTGCTGCAGCCACCCGCGGCGGGCCGAGAGCATGGAGTCGGCCACCCGGCGGCGGCTGCGCGAAGAACTCGGACTGCACTGTCCGCTGCAGTTTCTGTATAAGTTCGAGTACCAGGCGCAATTTGACGAGGCGGGCGCAGAGCACGAACTGTGTTCGGTGTACCTGGGCAGGACTGATGAGCCGGTACGTGCTAATGGGCAGGAGATCCTGTCGTGGCGTTGGATCGAGCCGGGGGCGCTCGAGGCTGAGATGTCGGGCAGCGATGCTGCAAAATTCACCCCCTGGTTTAAACTGGAGTGGAGACGTGTCTGGCGCGATCACCGCGCGGCGCTGCTCGCTCTGCAATAGGAGTTAAGGATTTGGCTATTCCGCTGCTACAGGCCTACAAGGTCGGACGCTATATCGCCGGCAGAAAGATCCGCGGCATCAAGCGTTATCCGCTGGTTTTGATGCTCGAGCCCCTGTTCCAGTGCAATCTGGCCTGTTCGGGCTGCGGCAAGATCGATCATTCCAAGGAGATCCTGCAGAAGCGCCTGTCGGTGGAGGACGCGCTGCGGGCGGTGGATGAGTGCGGCGCGCCCATGGTGTCCATTCCGGGTGGCGAGCCCCTGATTCATAAGGGTCTGCCGCAGATCGTGGCCGGCATCGTGGAACGCAAGAAGTTCGTGTACCTGTGCACCAATGCCATTTTGCTGCCCAAGCACATCCATGAGTACCAGCCCTCGCCCTACCTGACCTTCTCGATCCACCTGGACGGCAAACGCGAGCGCCATGACGAGTCGGTCTGCCAGGAAGGGGTTTATGACAAGGCCGTGGCTGCGATCCGGCTGGCCCGCAGCAAGGGATTTCGCGTCACCATCAATTGCACGCTCTTCAGCGGCGAGAACCCCGAAGAGGTGGCCGAGTTCTTCGACGAAGCGATGGCCCTCGGGATCGAGGGGATCATGGTGTCGCCCGGCTACAGCTACAACCACGCGCCGCGGCAGGATGTGTTCCTCGGTCGCAGCGCCAGCAAGCGGTTGTTCCGCGAGATCTTCAAGCGCGGCCCGCGGGCCAAGGCCGGCGAGAATCGCCCGCGGCCCTGGTCGTTCAATCACTCCAGCCTGTTCCTGGACTTCCTGGCCGGAAATCAGTCCTACCAGTGCACGCCCTGGAGCACGCCGACCTACAACATTTTCGGCTGGCAGCGGCCCTGCTACCTGCTGACCGATGAGGGTTACGCCCCCAGCTTCAAGTCTCTGATGCAGGACACCGCCTGGGAGCAGTACGGGGTCGGACGCAATCCGGCCTGCGACAACTGCATGGCCCATTGCGGCTATGAGGGCACGGCGGTGGACGATGCCTTCGCGCATCCAATCAAAGCGCTGTTGACCTCGCTGCGCGGCCCGCGCGTCACAGGTCCCATGGCGCCCGAGCTGCCGATTCTCTACGGCGATCGCGTGCGTACCAGCGGCGGCACCGTGGCGACCGTGCCGGTCGATGCCATCAAGCGCGCCGTCCGGGAGACCGACGGCGGTCACACCGTAACCCCTCGCTAGTCACCAGGCGCGCGTGAACTCCGCAGTCGACATACGGCAGGTCACGCCGGATGAGGCGGCGCGGCGCGAGGCCTTTGCCGCCTTGCTGGAAAGCTGGCGGGTACGCACCGAGCAGGCGCTTGCCGCACGGCTGCCGCCCGCGGATGTGATACCGGCGCGGTTGCACGAGGCGATGCGCTACAGCGTGCTCGGCGGCGGCAAACGCGTGCGCCCGGCGCTGGTGTTCGCCACCGGCCGGGCTGTAGGGCTGCGCGAGGAAGATGTCGAGGCAGCAGCCTGCGCTATCGAGCTGGTGCATGTGTATTCACTGGTACACGACGACCTGCCGGCCATGGACAACGATGATCTGCGGCGCGGCCGGCCTACCTGCCACAAAGCTTACGATGAAGCCACGGCGATTCTGGTCGGCGATGCACTGCAGCCGCTGGCGTTTCAGCTGCTCGCGGGCGATCCGGCACTGCCGGCGGATCCGGCCGTGCGGTTGCGGCTGATCGGGCTGCTAGCCGAAGCCAGCGGGACCTTCGGCATGGCGGGCGGCCAGGCGATCGACCTGTCGGTACAGGGCCAGCGCCTCAACGTGGCGCAGGTCGAAGAAATGCATGCCCGCAAGACCGGTGCCCTGATCCAGGCCAGCGTACTCATGGCGGCATTGTGCGCGCCGACACTCGACCCGCGCCTGCACGAGGCCCTGGCCGCATTCGCGACGCCGATTGGGCTGGCGTTCCAGATCCAGGATGACCTGCTCGACGTACTCGGGGATACCTCGACCCTGGGCAAGGCCACCGGCGCGGACAGCGAGCGGGCCAAACCCACCCACCCGGCCGTCATCGGCATCAAGCCGTCCCAGGAGCGGGTGCGACTGCTGCATACGCAGGCGCTCAATGCGCTGGTGCCGTTCGGAGCGCGGGCCGACGCCCTGCGCAGCCTGGCCGACTGGCTGCTGTCCCGCAGCTACTGATCCGGGGCTACTGACCCGCTGCGGTCCGCAGCCGTTCCTGAGCCTGTCCGGCCCACCACTTCTCAACGGCGGCGCTCAGGGACGCTGAATCCAGGCCGGCCGCGGCGAGACAACTGTCCCGCGAGCCATGCTCGATGAACCGATCCGGGATGCCAATCTGAAACAGCGGCAGCTGCAGGCCCTCGGCGCTCAGCAGTTCGGCCACCGCTGAGCCGGCCCCGCCGGCAACCGAGTTTTCCTCGATGGTTACGAAGGCCCGGTGCTGCCCGCTAAGCTCGATGATGAGAGCCTCATCGAGCGGCTTGATGAAGCGCATGTTAACCAGCGTCGCATCGAGCCGTTCGGCGACCTTCTGCACCGAATCCAGCAGAGTGCCGAACACCAGCAGCGCCAATCCGCTGCGCCCCTCGCGCCGGACCTGGGCGCGGCCCACCGGCAGGGCGGTCATCTGCGTGACGACGGGGACTCCGGGACCGGCACCGCGCGGGTAGCGCACAGCAGAGGGTGTATCGAGGGTCGTGGCCGTGTACAGCATCTGCCGGCACTCATTTTCATCCGCCGGCGCCATCACGACCATATTAGGAATACAGCGTAAGTAACTGAGATCATAGCTGCCCTGGTGCGTGGCGCCATCGCTGCCCACGAGGCCGGCGCGGTCGATGGCGAACACCACCGGTAGATGCTGCAAGGCAACATCATGAATGAGCTGGTCGTAGGCACGCTGCAGAAAGGTGGAATAGATGGCCACCACGGGGATCAGGCCCTCGGTGGCAAGGCCGGCGGCGAAGGTGACCGCGTGCTGCTCGGCGATGGCCACATCGAAGTAGCGATCCGGGAACTGCTTGGAGAAGGCCACCAGCCCCGAGCCCTCGCGCATGGCCGGGGTGATGCCGACGATCCGGGAGTCCGCGGCGGCCATGTCGCACAGCCACTGGCCGAAGATCTGGGAATAGGTGGGGCCGGCGCTCTTTTCCTTGAAAATGGTGCCGCTGGCCGGATCGAATGGGCCCGGGCCGTGCCAGGTGATGGGATCGGCCTCGGCCGGGGCATACCCCTTGCCCTTGCGGGTGACCACATGCAGGAACTGCGGGCCGTGCAGTTGCCGCAGGTTGCGCAGCGTTCCCACCAGGCCGGTAACGTCGTGCCCATCCACGGGCCCGATGTAATTGAAGCCCATCTCCTCGAATAGCGTTCCGGGCAGGACCATGCCCTTGAGGTGTTCCTCCGACCGGCGTGCGAGTTCCCGCACCGAGGGCATCTGGCTCAGCATCTTCTTGCCGCCCTCGCGCAGGTGCGAGTACATGCGGCCCGAGAGCGCCTGGGCGAACCGGTTGGACAGCGCGCCCACATTTTCGGAAATCGACATGTCGTTGTCGTTGAGTACCACGAGCAGGTCAGTGGGCAGGGAGCCGGCATGATTCAGCGCCTCGAAGGCCATGCCGGCGGTCAGTGCGCCATCGCCGATGATGGCTACGGCGCGGCGATCTTCCTTGCGCTGCGCCGCCGCTATGGCCATGCCGAGTGCGGCGCTGATCGAGGTGCTCGAGTGACCCACGCCAAAGGTGTCGTATTCGCTTTCGGCGCGAGTGGGAAAGGGTGCGAGGCCGCCAGGCTGCTTGATGGTGGGCAGGCGTTCACGCCGACCCGTCAGCACCTTATGCGGATAGGCCTGATGGCCGACATCCCAGACCAGCCGGTCGCGCGGGGTGTCGAATACATAATGAAGCGCCACGGTCAGCTCGACCGTGCCGAGGCCGGCCGCAAAGTGCCCGCCCCGCGTACTGACACTCTGGATAAGGAACTGACGTAATTCCGCCGCAACTGCCGGCAGCTTCGACACAGGCAGGCGGCGCAGGTCCGCCGGGGATTCGAGGCTGGCGAGCAGCGGCGCATTATCCGAAGGGCCGGTCATCGGTCGTGAGTATACCCTTAAGCGATTGGTGTTCTGCGTGGTAGAGTCGCGACGGGCGGCTCAGCCGTCCGCGTAACCCATTGAACCGGTGTGATCCGTACGATGCCGCGAGACTTCCTGCCAACCGCTGCCGGCCTGCCCGATGGGGCCTACCAGGATCATATATTGCCGCATGTGTCGCGTACGTTTGCGTTGACCATTCCGCAATTGCCGGCGCCATTGCGAACACCGGTCACGAACGCCTACCTGCTGTGCCGAATTGCCGACACCATCGAGGATGAGCCGGCACTCTCAGCGGACGAGACTCTGTTATTGCTGCGCCGCTTCGTGGCGGTACTCAATGGCTGCGAGGCTGGCGCGCCGCTGGCACGGGAGCTGGCGCCGCGCCTGGACGGGCCCACACTGCCTGCCGAGCGCGACCTGGCCCTGAACCTCGAGCGCGTCGTGCGCGTCACTTTCGGGCTGGGGCCGGTACAGCGCGCGGCAATCCAGCGCTGCCTGGAGGTCATGTGCAGCGGCATGCACAAGTTCCAGACCACTGCCAGCCTGCTCGGGCTGCCGCTCGCCACCGATCTGGATGACTACTGCTACTACGTGGCCGGCGTGGTCGGCGAAATGCTGACCGAGCTGTTCTGCGACTATTCCCCGACGATTGCGCTGCGGCGTGCCGAACTGGACGAGTTCGCGGTCTCATTTGCGCAGGGCCTGCAGATGACCAACATACTCAAGGATGTCTGGGAGGATCGCGGCCGCGGCGCCTGCTGGCTGCCGCAGGAGGTATTCTCGCGCTACGATGTAAACTTGGCGCGGATCGTGCCGGGCCAGCGGGATGCGCGTTTCGATGCCGGAATGCACGAGCTGGTCGGCGTCGCACACGCCCATTTGCGCAATGCGCTGGCCTTCACGCTTGCCATTCCGGGACACGAAACCGGAATCCGTCGCTTCTGCCTCTGGGCGATCGGCCTGGCGGTGCTGACATTGCGGCGGATCGAGGCGACGCCGGGCTTCACCAGCGGCGCGCAGGTCAAAGTGTCGCATTCGGCCGTTGCCATGACGCGGCTCCTGACCAGCGCCTCGGTCGGTAACGACTGGCTGCTGAAGCAGATATTCAACTTCGCCGCCCGCGGGTTGCCGCTGGCGCCGCCCTCGCAGGTTCGACGGGCGGCACGGCCTTTGCGGCGCAGCGCTGAAGCGCTCAGTGCGCCCGAGTACAGCCATGAGTACGAGCCCGACTATGCACACAACGCACGCCGAACCGAAGGGAGATCCGCGCATTGAACGCTTCTGCACGTGACGCCATCGCGCGCTCGCTGCTCACGCCGGCACGGCAGCGGGCCGTGGCCCCGACGGACTTCGCGCAGCAGCGCGCGCTCGATGGCGCCATCGATGCGGCTCGCGAGGCGTTGATAGGCCTGCAGGCCGATGCGGGTTACTGGCTGTTCGAACTCGAGGCGGACTGCACCATCCCGGCCGAGTACATCATGATGATGCACTTCCTGGATGAGATCGATGCGCAGCTGTCGGCGAAAATCGCCGTGTACCTGCGTACTCATCAGGCTGAGCACGGCGGCTGGCCGCTGTACTACGGCGGTGACTTCGATATCAGCTGCAGTGTCAAAGCGTATTACGCCCTGAAGCTGGCCGGGGATAATCCGGATGCGCCGCACATGGTGCGGGCGCGTCGCGCCATTCTCGAGCACGGCGGCGCCGCTCGTTCCAATGTCTTCACGCGCATCGCGCTGGCGCAGTTCGAGCAGGTGCCGTGGCGCGCGGTGCCCTACATCCCGGTCGAGATCATGCTGCTGCCGCGGTGGTTTCCGTTTCATATCGACCGCGTCTCGTACTGGTCGCGGACCGTCATGGTGCCGCTGTTCATTCTTTGCACACACCGCGCGCGTGCCAAAAATCCGCGTGGTATCGATATCCGCGAGCTCTTCACGACGCCGCCGGAGCAGGAGCGACACTATTTCCGCCTGCCGCCCGATCGCGACGGCTGGCTCGCCAAGTGCTTCCGGCTGCTCGATCACATCGGGCGCGCGATCGATCCGCTGGTTCCGCGCGTCATTCGCGAGCGCGCGACGCGCCGCGCCGAGCAGTGGGTGTCCGAGCGGTTGAATGGCGAGGACGGACTGGGCGCTATTTTTCCGGCCATGGTCAATGCGCTCGAGTCGATGGTGTTGCGCGGCGTTGCCGTGGACGATCCGCGTCGCGTCACGGCGAAGCGGGCGCTGCAGAAGCTGCTGGTCGACAACGGTTCGAGTGCCTACTGCCAGCCCTGTGTCTCACCAATCTGGGATACGGCCCTGGCCGCGCTGGCGATGCAGTACAGCGGTGAGAAGAGCGCGATGGCGGCAGCGGACCGCTCGCTCGACTGGCTCATGGAGCGTCAACTGCTCGATGAACCCGGCGATTGGCAGATCCAGCGACCGACCCTGCCGGGCGGCGGCTGGGCCTTCCAGTTCGGCAACAGCTACTACCCGGATCTCGATGACACCGCGGTCATCGCATGGGCGATGTGCCACGCCAGCGACCCGTCGCGCTATGCGGCGCGGCTGACGCGCGCGCTCGACTGGCTGGTCGGCATGCAGAGCAGCAATGGCGGATTCGCGGCGTTCGACGCCGACAACACCCACTACAATCTGAACTACATTCCCTTCGCCGATCACGGCGCGCTGCTCGATCCTCCCACCAGCGATGTGACTGCCCGCGTGGTCGCGGCGCTGGCGGTGGCGAAACGGCCGCAGGATGTGCCGGCGCTGGAACGGGCGATTGCTTTCCTGCGCGCCGAGCAGACCGCCGAGGGCTGCTGGTTCGGCCGCTGGGGCACCAACTATATTTATGGCACCTGGTCGGTACTGGTCGCCTTTGCGCACGCGGGCATCGGGCCTGACGATGCGGGCGTGCAGCGCGCCGTCGGCTGGCTCGAGGCGCACCAGAATGTCGATGGCGGCTGGGGCGAGAGCAACGCGACCTATCTGCACCCGCCGCGCGCGGGCGAGCCCGGTGATGATGACCGCACGCCCAGCAACCCGTATCAGACCGCCTGGGCATTGCTGGCATTACTGGCGGCGGGCGGCGGCCGGTCAGACGCGGTGCGCGGTGGCATCGAATACCTGCGCCGAACACAGCAGAGCGACGGTCTCTGGAGCGATCCGACTTATACGGCGCCCGGTTTTCCGCGCGTGTTCTATCTCAAGTATCACGGCTACTGTGCCTATTTCCCGTTCTGGGCATTGGCGGCGTATCGCGATTTTCTGCGCTCGGGAGCCGGTCATTGATAATGCGCCCGGCGATCCCGTGGCCGGCATCGTCTGCGCATTGGCCGCCGAGGCGCGCGCACTAAGGCCGACCACTCGCCCGGGCACTACCTACGCGGCGCTCGCCGATGGATCGCTGCTGATCGTCAGCGGCATGGGTGGCGCCGCCGCCGCCGCGGGCGCCCGCGCGCTGATCGAGGCCGGAGCCGCAGCGCTGGCAAGTTTCGGGCTTGCCGGCGGACTCGATGCCTCGCTGCGCCCGGGCGCCATCTGCCTGCCGAGCGAGATCGTGGGGCTGGACGGCAAGGCGGTGGCCACCAGCGCTCGCTGGCGGGCGCGGGTCGAGTCCGCGCTGGCAGCGCGCTACCCGGTGGCGAGCGGAAAACTCCTGAGCACCGATCGCGCCATCGCCAGCATCGAGGAGAAGGCTGCGCTGCATCGCTCGACCGCGGCCGTCGCCGTGGATATGGAGAGCCTGGCCGTGGCGCAGGTGGCGAGTACCCGCGGGCTGCCCTTCATTGCCATCCGCGTCATCGTTGATAGCGCGGCCGACAATCTGCCGCGAGCGGTCGCGGCGGCGGCCGATCAATCAGGGCAGCTCAATATATGGCGGCTGCTCGGCGCGCTCGCGCGAACGCCAGCCGACCTGGCGCCGCTGATGCGGCTGGGTAACCGCTATCGGGCCGCGAGCCGCTCGCTCAGCGCCGTGGCCGCCGCCGGCTCCTGGGCGCGCCAGGCATTCTGATGATGAAGGCACTGGTCACGGGCGCTACCGGCTTCGTCGGCGCGGCCGTTACGCGAGCATTGCTGCAGCAGGATTGGCAGGTGCGAGTGTTGGCACGCGCCGGTTCGAATCGCCGCAATGTTGCCGCGCTGACGGTCGAGATCGCCGTCGGGGATCTGGACGACCGCGCGTCGCTCGATCGTGCCCTGCGGGACTGCCAGGTGCTGTTCCACGTGGCGGCGGATTACAGGCTCGGTGCGCGCGACTCGGCGCAACTTTATCGCACCAATGTCGATGGAACGGCGCGCATCATCGAAGCCGCGCGCGACGCTGGCGTGGAACGCATCGTCTATACCAGCAGTGTCGCGACGATCGGAATCCCGAAGGATGGCACACCCGGCAACGAAGACACCCCCGTGGGGCTCGCCGATATGATCGGCCACTACAAGCGCTCGAAGTTTCTGGCTGAGCGGCGGGTACTCGAGGCGGCCGTCGCCGGGGCACCCGTGATCATCGTCAATCCATCAACGCCCATAGGGCCGGGTGACATCAAGCCGACGCCGACTGGGCAGATGGTGCTGGATGCCGCCAATGGCCGGATGCCGGCGTTCGTGGACACGGGGCTCAATGTCGTGCACGTCGATGACGTCGCGGCCGGCCATCTGCTTGCCGCGGAGTACGGCCGCGTCGGTGAACGCTACATCCTGGGCGGCCAGGACATGACGCTGCGTGAAATCCTGGTGCAGATTGCGCAGCTGGCGGGCCGTGCGCCGCCGCGGATCCGGCTGCCGCGCGCGCCGCTGATCCCGGTGGCGTATGTGGCGGAGCTGGCGGCGCGGCTCACGGGCGGCAGCACGCGCATCACGGTCGAGGGTTTGCGCATGGCCGGCAAGCGCATGTTCTTCTCAAGCCAGAAAGCGCAGCGTGAACTCGGCTATGCGTGGCGTCCACCGATCGCGGCGTTCCAGGATGCGCTCGCCTGGGCCGATGCGCAGGGTTTGCTGCGCGCGCGGCACTAGCCGCGTTACTAGGCGCCGGATGGGGCGCCGCGCGTGGCCGCACCACGCCCCGGGTACCAGTTCCAGCGGCCGGCCAGAGCCATCGCCGCGGGTACCACGAATGCACGGATCACAGTCGCATCGACCAGTACTGACACGCACAGGCCGACGCCAATCATTTTCAGTACCGGCAGTTCCGCGCCGATGAAGGCGCCGAATACCACGGCCATAATCAGCCCGGCGCCCGTGATTACGGGGGCCACTGCCGCGAGGCCGGCGATGGTCGCGCGCGTGTTGTTATGATCGACGTCGTACTCCTGCTTGATGCGGAACAACAGGAACAGTTCGTAGTCCATCGACAGTCCGAAGCTCAGGCAGAACACCATCAGCGGCACTTCGAGCGGGATGGCGATGAAGGGCCGCTCGAGCCCGACCAGGCCGTTGAGCCACCCGAGCTGAAAGATCGCCACCACCGCGCCGTAGCCGGCGCACACTGCCAGCAGATTGGTTGCGACGGCCGCGAATGGCAGCAGGTAGGAGCGAAACGCGGTGAACAGCAGCAGCAGCGTCGCCATGATGACGAAGCCGAACACGTGCGGAAAGCTGTGGAACATCGCATCGCTGAAGTCGTTGTGCTCGGCCGGATCGCCGCCGATCGACACCGTGAAGGGACCGGCCGGCGCGAAGCTCGCCAGGTCGCGTGCCAGCTGCTCGATGTCCTTGACGGCCACACCGGTGGCGGGAGTCAGTTCGAACAGTGCGCTGCTGCGGTCGCGGCTGACGAAGGACTCGCCGATGTCAGGATGGTCGCGCAGCGCCTGGTCCGGATCCAGGTAGAGCATCATGTATTCGGTCAGGCCCATGTCCTTCTGCAGCGTCACGGGCGAGGCGACCTCCCCGACGCGGCGGTCCGCGGCCAGCCGATGCGCATATTCGATCAGCGAGGCCAGGTGCTGCGAGGCCAGCACGGGTTGGCCGTCGGTGGCCCGCACGATGGCATAGACGGGCAGCGACGCGTTGCCGCTGCGCAGGCCGGCCAGCATGTCGACGCCGATGCGCGACTCCATGCCGCGCGCGAGAAACCAGGGCTCATTGGTAAAGCCGCTGCGCGCGTGCAGCACCGGCGAGGCTAGCGCGATCACGGCGGCGCCCGAGATGAGCAGCACCGGCAGCGGATGGCACACAACGCGCGCGCCGAACCGATGCCAGAAGCCACTGGCGTCCTCGAGCTGGGGGCGCCGCCAGAACACGGGCCAGCGATCGACGTACCGCCCCAGCAGTACCAATGCCGCGGGCAGCAGCGTCAGCGCGGCCAGCACCGAGATGCACACCACCAGCGCGCCGCCGATGCCGACGCAGCGGGTCTCGAGGATGGGGCTCCACAGCAGCCCGAGCAGGCCGATCATGACCGTCAGACCCGACCAGGAAATCGTGCGGCCCGCTTGCGCGATCGTGGTGGCAACGGCGTGCCTGATATCGGACAGGTGCGAGACCTCGCGATAATGCGTCACCATCAGCAGCGAATAGTCGATGCCGATCGCAAGACCTACCATGGTGACGACGTTGCTGAGCAGATTCGAGACCGGTACCAGCCGCGCCAGCACGAAGGCCAGGCCCAGTGCGATGGTCGTGGTCGTCAGTCCCATCAGGAAGGGCAGGCAGGCGGCGATCACGGTGCCGAAAACCACGGCCAGGATGGCGAGCGTCAGCGGCAGCGCGCGCTTCTCCGCATGGTCGCCGCCCCTGGCGCTCCAGGCGTTGATGTCGACGTCCACGGCCGGGCCGCCCGTGACGGCCAGCCGGGCTGCCGGGTCGAGTTGCACCAGTTCATCGCGCAGTGGCGCCAGCGCGGCGCGCACTGTCACAACGGCGCGCTCGCGGGTCGGGATATCGTGGGCGGCAAGGCCCGCGATCAGCATCGTGACGTGCCCATCGCTCGAATGCAGCTTGGGATCGCTGCTGTCCGCGACGCTGCGAACCCGGCGGATCTCGGGCATGGCGCCAAGCCGCGCCGCGGCGCGCTGTACCCAGCCACGAAAGGGCTGCTCCCCGACGCGCAGATCCGGCGCCGATACGGCAACCACCAGGGGATCGAGGAACGGGTTGTCGAACTGATAAAGCAAAGCATCGCTGGCCGCCTTCGAGGGGCTGCCGGCAATGCCGCTGACGCCGCCAACTGCCGCTTCCGGCAGCTTGTGTGCCCCCCAGATGCCGAGCACAAGGGCTGCCGCCCAGGCCACGATGATGGCGCGCGGATGTGCCACCACCCAGACTCCGAGCGACTGAAACGAAGGAACAGGCATGCTGGGGGCTTCTCCGAAGACCGCGCGGGATGCGACAGCGTACCGCACATCGCGGACACGATTGGAGAAGGCTCGGCGCCGCAGGTCAAGCCTCAGGCGGCGGCGTTATTGCGGCGGCGATATTCCCTCGGCGTCAGGCCGAACTTGGCGCGGAACACGCGACCGAAATGCGTCGGACTATTGAAGCCATGGTCAAAAGCGATTTCGGTGACCGTGCGTCCACGCTGCGCCTCCGCCACCAGTGCGCGCGAGCAGATTTCGAGCCGGCGCCGCAGGATGTAGCGCGCGACGGTCTCCTCCTGGTCGGATGAGAGATGGTAGAGGTAGCGCGGCGTCATCTTGCAGGCCGCCGCGATGCGCGTGGGCGTGAGATCAGGGTCGTGCAGGTGGGATTCGATGTAGTTGATGATCCGCAGCCGGTGCGCGGTCGCCAGCGAAGAGCGGTTTGAGCGCGGACAGGGCGCGTCGGCGTAGGCGGCGCCGAGCAGGTCCATGATCGCCGTGGTGACGCGCGCGGCGGAAGTGTCGTCCAGTTCGCGGCGGCATTCCACCCAGTAGCTGCGCAGGAAGCGCGAGAACAACCCGCGCACGCCGCAGGAGGCCTGCATCGGGATGGCGACCATGCACTCGGGCGTGGCGATCTGACGCCGCAGTTGCGCCTCGGGGATGCCGAGCACCAGCATGCGGTTGCTGCCCGGAAAGATAATCTCGTAATGACGCGTACTGTCGCAGAGCGTGAAGTCGCCGGCTTTCAGGTGCGCCTCGCGACCGTCCTGGCGGCTGATGCTCTCGCCCTCCAGCTGCAGATGCAGAAAGAACAGCGGGCTGCGCGTGCGGGTGACGTGCACCCGCGAGTGGCGCACGATCTGCGCCTCCGAGTAGACATCGGCCAGCGTCAGGTCCCCGATCTCGGTGCGCGCGATGGCACCGTTGAAAGTGTGAATGTCGACCGGATCGGACACCAGCGGCGAGAAACTTTCGCTGGCGCGCTCGTTCCAGCACGTGAGCTTCTGCCGCGGATCGAGCCCAGCGGTCGAGAACGACACAATCTGCGTCATCTGGCACCCCCCGAACAGATATACCGGGTGAAGATATCTTCGCGCCAATATTTTCCGCTTATAGCTCCCATTTATCAGTCAAGGGCGCCTCTGGTCAAGCGGAGCGGCAGGTCGAAGTACGTAAGTTTTATAAATGGAATCAATCACATGAACCCACGCCAAGCCACCCGTCCGGATGCGTCGCCTTAGGCTCGCTACACTGCCCGGCGCTTTGGCGTTCGCTGATGGTCGAGTCGCGAGCCGGCATTCAGCGGAGGCTCGGTGCCCGCGATGGTCACGCTCTATCACTGGGAACCGAATGCAAATTCGGGCAAGCCGATGCTCACGCTGGCCGAAAAGGGCGTGGAGTATGAGAGCCACTACCTCGACCTGTTGAAGTTCGACCAGCATCAGAGCGAGTATCTGCGCATCAATCCCGACGGCACCATTCCGGCGATGGTCGACGGCGATCGGGTGCTGACCGAATCCACGCCGATGATGGAATACATCGACGATGCATTCCCGGGACCACCGCTGCGGCCGAACGATCCGCGCCTGCGTTGGCGGATGCGCTGGTGGATGCGTTTTTTTGATTCCTATTTTGCGCCTTCGCTGAGCATGATCGGCTGGAGCATTTTCATCGGACCCGCCGTCCGGCAGCGCGACCCCGATGAATTGCGGGCCGCGATCGATCGCATTCCGCTAGAGGCGCGCCGCATCGCCTGGCGCAAGGCTATCTACAACGAATTCTCCGAGCAGGAGCTGGCCGAATCCAGGCGCCGCGTCGCGTTTGCCACCGATGTACTCGAAGCGCACCTGCGCGGCAACACCTGGATCTGCGGCGATATGTACACGCTCGGCGATATCAACGGTTTCAATCTCGGATACGCCTTGCCGCTGTCGCAACCGGAACGCTGCAACGATGAGCGCACACCACACATCATGGAATGGCTGCGCAAGATCTATGAGCGCCCCGCGACGCGTGCGACCTGGGCCAAGGGGCGCACGCAGATGGCATCGCGCGTGAAGATGCTCGAGCGCTCCCTAAAAACCTGAGTGATGCGCGCATGCTCGAGCTCTACCACTGGGAACCGAACATCTTCTTTCTCAAGCCGCTGGTGGCGCTGGCGGAGAAAGGGGAGCCCTACACGGCGCATTATTTCGATCCGACCAGCTTTCAGCAGTTCGAGCCGGATTTCCCCGCCACCGACGAATCGAGTCTGCACCTGGAGCGCGAGGGGCCGGTGCTGGTGGATGACGGCACCGTCATCGCCAGTTCGTTCTTCATGCTCGAATACATCGCCGAGGCGTTCGCGGGCCCGACGCTGATGCCATCGACCCCTTACGGCCGCTACCTGGTGCACGCCTGGGGGCAGACCATCGCGCTGTCGGTGGCCAATGCGGTGGCGATGCTCGGCTGCGCGCGGCATCTCGCACCTGCGTTGCGCTCGCAGCCATCGTCTGCATTGCAGGCGCGGCTCGCGAGCATCGAACCGCTCGAGCGGCGCCTCGCCTGGACAGCGGTGCTTGATCGCAGCGAGGCCGAGGCTGGCGCCGCGGCGCGCGGCCAGCTCTCGGCGCCGCTGCGACGCATCGAGGCGGCATTGAGCCGCGCTCCCTGGCTGACGGGAGCGGAGTATTCGATCGCCGACATCGATGCCTTCGCCATGCTGGCGCCGCTGCCCGAGCTGGCGCCGGATCTGGTCAATGCCAATGTGACCCCGCACATCGCCGCGTTCCTGGCGCGCATGCAGGCTCGACCCGCAGTGCGCGCCGCACTCGCGCTGACACGAACCGGCCGCCCCGGACACGCCTTCGTACCAGGACCCGAATCGTCGCGATGGGGATGAATGTCCCATGAGCCAGCGTGGCTTCTATGGCTGGAAGCTGCTCGCCGCCTGCTGGTTCATCATGTTTCTCAACCTGGGGATCCCGGTCTACGGCGCGAGCGGCCTCAATGCGCTCATGGCGCCCTCGATGCACCTGGATCGCGGTGCCCTCGGACTGCTGTTCAGCGCCTACATGGTGATGTCGGGATTGCCGGGGCCGCTGGTTGCGGTCTCGGTGAATCGCATGGGTGTGCGCCGCACGCTCATGCTGGGCAGCGTGTTGTTGATCGCCGGCGCGCTGCTCATGGGCACCGTGGTCAACTCGTTCGTCTCCGCCCTGATCGCTTTCGGGCTGCTGGTGGGTGCAGGAGTGGCCACGGGCGCGGCGCTGGCAGCGCAGGCCGGACTGGCGCGCTGGTTCGTGCGCAGGCGCGGACTGGTGCTGTCGATTCTTTATTCCTCGGGCGCCGTCGGCGGCTTCGTCTCGGGCCGGCTGCTCGATCACGTCGTGACGCTGGCAGGCGGCAATTGGCGAGCCGGCTGGTGGGTCATCGCGGCGCTCTCGGGGGTTGCCTGTGTGGTGGCGGCGGTGTTCGTCAAAGAGTCGCCTTCCGACATGGGCCAGCAACCCGATGGCGATTCACCCATCGCCACCGCTGCGCCATCGGCTGCCGATGCGGCATCAGCCGTACGACGCGCATTGTTCCGGACCGGCGAGAGCTGGAGCTACCGGGAGGCGCTCGCCTCACCCGGCTACTGGATCATGGTGTTCGCGCTGCTCGGGGTGAGCTGCGGCTACACGCTCTACCTGGCACACGGCTTCGTGCACCTGCGCGACCTGGGACATACGCCCTCGGAGGCGTGGCAGGCCATCTCGCTGCTGGCGGTGTCGGGGCTCGCAGCCAAGCTCGTGATTGCGCTCTGCGGCGATCGCATCGATCCGCGCTACCTGTGGGCGTTGTTCCAGATCAGCTTCGGGATTGGCCTGATCGTGGTCGTCAATGCGCGCAGCCATGCCAGCGTGCTGATATTCGCCAGCTGCTTAGGGATAGGCTTCGGCGGCGGCCTCGTGTGCCTGATGGCAACCCTGAGCAACTATTTTGGTACGCGCGCCTTTGCCTCGCTGGCGGGCCTGGCCGTGGCCATCAACACCACGCTCAGTGCCGTGACACCGTACATTGCCGGCTGGCGTCATGACGCCGGATACGGCTACAGCGGCAGCTTCTATTTCCTGGCGTTCTGGTGCCTCATCGGCGGCCTGATGCTTATGCTGCTGCGTGTGCCGTCCCGGCGCGGTACCCCGACCGCGGCGGCGGCGAGCGCTCTTCCCTGAGAGATCAGGAACCCTGCAGGGAAAACACGCGTTCGGCGTTGGTCTGGAAGAACTGCCGGCGCTCCTGATCGCTCAGTGGCACCGCATCGCTGGCGGTAACCTCTTCGGCCACGAACTGGTAGGGATAGTCCATCGCGTACAGCACGCGGTCCATGCCGAGTACGTCCTGGCAAAAACGGATGGCCGGCGCCCAGGCCATGCCACTGCTGGTGACATAGACATTCTCGCGCAGGTAATCGCTGACCCGCCGCTTCAACGGGCGCATGTTGGGATAGCGCGCCGCTCCCACCGTGGCGCGATGCATGTAGTCGAGCCGGAACAACCAGAAGGGCAGCGCTTCGCCGAGGTGTCCCAACACCACCTGCAGACGCGGGTAGCGGTCGAATACGCCGCTGACGATCATGCGCAGCATGTGCATGCCGGTCTCGACACTGAAACCGTAGATGGCGCCATCGAGCCCGCTTTCCAGCAGCGGCGCAATCAGTCCCTTCGAGGGCGATTGGGGATGTAGATAGATCGGCGTGTTCTCCGCCTCCGCCGCGGCCAGCAGTTCGGAAAACTTCGGATGGTCCAGGTATTCGCCGTGGGTGTGAGAGTTGATGATGACGCCGTTCATGCCGAGCTGCCGCTTGCCGCGCTCGATCTCCGCCGCAGCGGCATGAGGATCCTGCGGCGCCACCGCCGTGAGTCCCGAGTAGCGCGCGGGAAGCCGGCGCACGGCCTCGGCCAGCTCATCGTTGGCATCGCGCGCCATCGACACCGCGGTGGCGGCATCAAATACCTGTACGCCCGGGCCGGTCAGTGAAATGATCTGCCGATCGATGCCGCTGGCATCCATGTCGGCCACCCGCTGCGAGCCGAGATCCTGCAGCTTGGCGATGATCTGCGTGGCGCGCGGACTCGGGCTGCCCAGATAGAAGCCCCAGAGACTGCGGAAGCCGGGATCGTCGAACTCGTGGCGCGCCAGCAGGCGCCGATAGCCCTCGAGCATGGCCGCCGGGGCGAAGGCTTCCTCGGTGGCGATGCGCGCATAGCCGCGCGTGCGAATCGACTCGAGCCTTGCCGCTTCACCCATGGACCTGCTCCGCGTTCAAGAGGGAGTCCAGTGTAGAATAGCCGCCCTTTCGCCGGTCAACTCACAAGGAACAAACAATGAGCCTGCCCATCTATGACGCTTCGATCCCGTGGATGCTGCATGCCCTCGGCAATCTGGGCGGTGTGCTGGACAAGGGGAGCGCACACTGCGAGAAGGAGAAGATCGATCCGAGCGCGCTGCTGAGCGCGCGGCTCTATCCGGATATGTTCGCGCTGACGCGCCAGGTGCAGGTGGTCTCGGATGGCGCCAAGGGCGCGGGCGCACGCCTCGCCGGCGTAGAGGCACCGAAGTTCGAGGACACCGAAGCCTCGTTCGCCGAGCTGAAGACGCGGCTCGAGAAGACGGCGGCCTTTTTGAAGGGACTCGACCAGGGCAAGTTCCAGGGGGCCGATACCCGTCCGATCGAAATCAAGTTTCCGAACGTCACTTTGAAGTTCCCCAGCGGCTGGAACTATCTAATGGCGTTCGCGCTGCCCAACCTCTATTTTCACAGTGCGACCGCCTACGACATCCTGCGCCACAACGGTGTGAAGCTCGGCAAGCCTGACTTCCTCGGCGCAGTCGGCAGAGGCTAGCCGCGTCGCAGGCACATCGGCGGCGCTAGTGGCCGCCCTCGACGCGTAGCCCTTCCTCGCCCAGTGCCGTTGCCAGCGCGGCCTCGATGCGCGCGGCCTCGGCGCGGGCGATGTGCTGCAGGTGCAGGGTCGGGCCCGTCAGTACCTCCAGTCCACGCTTGAGCACGCTGCCGGCAGCCCGGATGCCGGCCTTGTGCTGATCGAAGCGCTGCGCCGGTGTGTAGTGGCTCATGCCCACGTAGATGCCGTAAGGGTCGCCATCGCGATCGGCATAGTCGAGCAGCACCAGGTAGATATTGCTGCGGCCGCGCCGCGTGCTGCGAAAGCGCGCGGCCGTGGAATAGAGCTGCGGCAGAAAATGGATGTAGCGCATCGGCAGCCAATCGGGAATCGACTTGGCTGCGCGACCCCACAGCTGCTCGAGTGCCGCTTCGATGTGCGCGGGCATGGCCCCGCGCATGCACAGCTCGTGCACGCAATGCGCACCGGCAAGGCCATCCGCCGCCTGCAAAGCGGCCGAGAGCCGCTGCGCGAGCGCTGCCTCCGGAAGTGACTGCAGCGGCCGCGTCGCGGGCGCGGGATCGCTCATTCTGCGGGATCGCTCATTCTCAGGCGCGTATCAGATCCGCCAGGTAGGGCTGTGCGCTATCGGGAAATACATCCGTATCGAGTTTACGCGTGCTGATGTTTAGATGATCACGCAAAACGCTTTTGATGACCGATCGCAAATCGAGTGTCGGTTTGAGGTCGCGACCCTCATAGAGCGCGCGCGCGGAGAGTCCCGGCCAGTCGCAGATCACGCGCCCACCTTGCACCGCGCCGCCAAGCAGCAGCGCAGCCGCCGCGGTCCCATGGTCGGTGCCGCGGGTGCCGTTGGCCGCAGCGGTGCGTCCGAATTCCGTGGCGATCAGCACGACTGTGCGCTGCCACGTGGTGCCGAGCGAGTCCTTGAGTGCGCGCAAAGCCGCATCGAGCGCGGCGAGGCGCTGTGTGAGCTGGCCCTGCGAGCCGCCTTCATTGAAATGGGTATCCCATCCGGTGGTGTCAAACACCGCGACCGCAGGTCCGTCCTCGCGCTTGAGAAAGCCGGCGGCGGTCTGCACGGTCTCGATGTAGCGCGCGGCGCCCGGACGCGGTATGGCCGCAGTGGCCATCGCCGGTGATGCCATGTCGGAGGAATCGGCGGCCATGCGATCGGTGGCAAGGGCCTGCGCCAGGCGCTGTGACAGGATCGGATCGCTGGCATAGCGGTCGGCGATTCGCTGCAGCGTATCGTCGTCGATATCGGGCAGCTTCGAGGGTGACCACGAGGCAATGGGCGCCGGACCACGCAGTACCAGCGGCACGTTCTGTCCGAGTGCAACGCCGAGTTCCGCGCCGTGCGCCGCCCCGGCGGGCAGCGCGGCAACGGCGCGATTGAGCCAACCCACCTGGCTCGCGTGCGGCAGCGGCAACCCGCTCTCGAGTACATCCTGTCCATCGAAGTGCGAGCGCTCGCGATAGGGCGTTGCCACGGCGTGGAAGACGAGCGCTTCGTGTGCCGCGTAGGCCTCGTGCACGAAGCTCAGGCCGGGATTCAGACCGAAATGACCGTCGAGTGCCAGCGCCCCATCGCTGGTTCCCGGCGCGCCGATCGCAAGCTGCTCGCGCAGCCGCGGGTAGTCGGGATCGGCGTAGGGAGGCACGGCGGCGAGCCCATCGAGTGCGCCGCGCAGAATGATGAATACGAAGCGCGCATCGCCCGTGCCCGGGGCTGCGAAGGCGAAGCGGGCGCCGAGTGCACAGCTGCCGGCGGCAAGGCCGAGCTGCAGGAATTGGCGGCGCGAATTGTTGGCTGACATGGTGCCTCCGCGCCTCAACGGCGCAGGAACTCGGGTGACGTCAGCAGCAGCGCCAGTGCCTGCGCCGGGCTTGCCGCGCGCGCCACGCTCTGACGTGTCGGCGCAGTGAGCGAGTCGCCGAGAATCTCCGGCGCCAGCTGCTGGGCGTCGCGCCGATCGCCGAGCTTTTGTGCCACCGAGTCCGACAGCTCGATGCGTTTCATTAGCGCCGAGGCGCCATCCCAATCCGAGCTGCGATCCGGCCAGCCGGCCGGTGAACCCGGCGAGAACGGCCGCTGCCCCAGCAGATCGAAGGCCGAGAGAATGCGCGGCTCGCTCTCGGGCGGCAGTGACAATCCGCGGCCAAGCGAGAGCACGTAGTCCTGCGGGCTCTTGAATTTGGCATTCGCGCCGTCCCAGGCTTCGGGCGAGTCAAGCAACGCCGCATAGACTGCCGGCAGTTCTCCGTGGGTACGCTCGAATACATGCGCGATGCGATCAATCGCCGCCGGCGGCGGATCGTCGCTGATGAAATGGCGCGCCAGCTTGGTCGCAACGTGATGCGCCGTGGCAGGTGCGACGGCGAGATCGGCCAGCGCCGAGAGTCCCTGCGCCTGATCGTCTTCGGCATACCGACGGTGCATGACCGTCTGCGCGCCGGGCTCATGCACTTCAGCCCTGAACATAAAGGTCCCGATGGCGCCGCCGGCTAGACGGCCCTCGCCGCCGCCGATCGACCAGCCGGTCAGCACTTTGGCGAAGCTGGTGACATCGGCCTGGCTGTAGCCGCCATCAACGCCGAGGGTGTGAAGTTCAAGAATTTCGCGTGCGAGATTTTCATTGAGTCCGAGCGTGCGCCCGCGATTGGCGGCGCGACGGGCGAGCACCGACTCCGGCCCGACGGATTGTTGATTGTCCAGGTACAGCAGCATTGCCGGATGAGTTTCAACGGCCAGCAGCAGATCGTGAAACCGTCCCATGACGTGCGGCCGGATCGCTTCGCGCTCAAAACTGCCGGCAATGCCAAGTACCGCGAACTTGTCCACCGACACTGCGAAATGATTGCTCCAGAAATACACCAGCCGTTCGGCGAACGGCCGATCGCTGTGTAACGCCGTCCGCAGCCTGGCGCGACTATCGCTCACGTAGATGGGCCGAAGATATTGCGGCAGCCGCATGGCCATCTCGGTGCTCGCAGGGGCATCCGCCGCGGTTGCATCAGCGCGTGTGCGCCGCGCCTGGCGCAGCGCCTGCACGATGGGCTCAGCGCCCGAGAGTATCTGCGCGGTGCTCTGCAATCCGTCGGCGTCGAGCAGCGGCTGGGCCGCCAATTGCGTGCGCAGCCAGCCGCGCGGATCGGTGCCGATGGTGGTCAGATCACCTGGGCGCGCCCCTAAGCCAAAACGGTTGGCGGCGATGGCGGCTGCTACCTCGACGCTCAAGGCGCTCTCCTCGGTTGAGTTGGCGGATCAAACCCCGTGCAACTACAGCGCGCGAGCTGGCGGGACGTTGACCCATATTGCATTGCACCGCGTCCGCGTGTCGCAGTGTATGCTCACAAAACTGTGACTGAATCCACCTGGTTCTACTGGGCCCTGATGTCGGCGGTTTTCGCGGCGCTGACGGCGATCTTCGCCAAGCTCGGCCTCACGGGCGTCGACTCGGATCTAGCGACCCTGCTTCGCACCATTGTCATAGTCATGGTGCTCGGCGCATTCGTGATCGCCTCCGGCAAGTGGCTCAACCCGGTGCGCCTGAACGGCCACGCACTGCTGTTCCTGGTGCTGTCGGCTCTTGCCACAGGCGCCTCATGGGTGTGCTACTTCCGCGCCCTCAAGCTCGGCGAGGCGTCCAGAGTCGCGCCGGTGGATAAGCTCAGCGTGGTGCTGGTCGCGGTGTTCGCGGTGATTTTTCTGGGCGAGCGGCCGCTGCCGCGGGATTGGCTTGGCATCGGGCTGGTCACTGCCGGCGCGCTGATACTGGGATTTAAATAAGGACATCATGAGATCGATCAAACTGATTGCTTCGTGGGCACGCATCGTGGCGCTGATCGCCGTAGTCGCCATTCCAGCACGTGCGATTAGCCAGACCGCGCCGGTGTTGCGTGCGACGCTGCCGAACGGGCTGCGCGTCATCATCGTGCGCAACACACTGGCGCCGGTGGTGGCAACTTCGATCAACTATTTGGTCGGATCGGATGAAGCGCCCGCGGGTTTTCCGGGTACCGCGCACGCCCAGGAACACATGATGTTCCGCGGCAGCCCTGGACTGACTGCCGATCAGCTGGCCGATATCGGCAGCGTCATGGGCGGAAATTTCAACGCCAATACCCGCGAGAGCCTGACGCAGTATCTGTTCACCGTGCCCGCCGAGGATCTCGACGTTGCGCTGCATATCGAGGCGACGCGCATGCGGGGAGTGCTCGACAGTGCCAAGGACTGGGAGCAGGAGCGCGGCGCTATCGAACAGGAAGTGGCACAGGATCTATCCAGTCCCGGCTACAAGCTCTACGAGAAACTGCGCGCCACGATGTTCGCCGGTACGCCTTACGCGCACGATGCGCTCGGAACGCGTCCCTCCTTCGACGCCACGCGCGTCGACATGCTGCAGCAGTTCCACGATGCCTGGTACGTGCCCAACAATGCCATCCTGATCGTGGTGGGTGATCTCGATCCCGCCGCAACTCTGGAGAAAATTCGCGCGTTGTTCGGCGACATCCCCTCCAGGGCGTTGCCCAAGCGGCACCTGGTCAGGCTGCAGCAGTCGCATGCGGCAACCATCCAGGTCGATACCGATCGGCCCACGGGCACACAGATGCTGGCGCTGCGCGTGGCGGGTCTGAACAGTCCGGATTTTCCGGCGCTCGAAGTGCTCTCGGACGTGCTGAGCAGCCAGCGATTCGATCTGTACGGTTTGGTGCCGCAGGGCAAGGCCATCAACGCCGCCTTCTCGCTCGATCCGCTGCCGCAGGCAGGCGTGGCGTATGCGGAGGTGGTCTTTCCCAAGGGCCAGGATCCCAAGGCGCTGGAAGTGGAGGTGCGCGCGATTCTCCAGCGCGTGGTCGATCACGGTGTGCCCCCCGAACTGGTGCGGGCAGCCAAGCTGCAGGAGCGCCGGCAGGCTGAGTTCCAGAAGAATTCCATCGAGGGCCTCGCGTCGGTGTGGGCCGACGCCGTGGCGCTCTACGGCCTCGATTCGCCGGATGCAGACCTGCAACGCATCGAGAAAGTCAGCGTCGAAGACGTTAATCGCGTGGCGCGCAAGTACCTCGATCTCGCGCACGCGGTTTCGGCGGTGATGATTCCGCAGGGCGGCGGCCGGCCGGTGGCCGGCGGCGCAGGCTTTGGCGGGCAGGAGAACATCTCGCTCGGCGAAGCGCACGCGACGCAATTGCCCGCTTGGGCTCGCGCCGCGCTCGAACGCCTCGACATCAAGCCATCGACCCTGCGACCGGTGGTATCGACGCTGTCGAACGGCCTGACCCTCATCGTGCAGAGCGTGGACGTCAGCGACACGGTCAGCGTGTTCGGCAGGATCCGCAATCGCCCGGAGGTGGAGGCAGACATCGCGCAGCAGGGTGTCGGGCAGCTGCTCGATCCGTTGCTTTCCTACGGCAGCGAGTCACTCGATCGCCTGGCATTTCAGGGCGCACTGGATGAGATCGGGGCCGATGAGCATCCGGGCACGGATTTCGACGTGCAGGTGTTGTCGCAGAATTTCGATCGCGGTGTCGCGCTGCTGGCTGACAATGAGCTGCATCCGGCGCTGCCCGCGGCCGCCATGAACGTGGTGTCCAAGCAGCTGGTGCAGATCGTCGCGGCCCGCATTCACAGTCCCGGCTACCTGACCCAACGCTCGCTGCGTTCGGCGCTGTTCCCGCCGGATGATCCGAGCCTGCGCGAGGCGACACCGGACGGGGTTCGCGCGCTGACGCTGGATGACGTGCGCGGCTACTACCACAAGGTCTTCCGCCCCGACCTGACCACGATCGTGATCGTGGGCCACGTTTCAGCAGAGCAGGCGCGCTCGACCATCGAGAAGTATTTCGGCGGCTGGAGTGCCACCGGTCCTGCGCCCGACGTCGACCTGCCGGCCGTTCCGCCCAACAAACCCGGCAACGTTGCGGTGCCCGACGCCAGCCGCGTGCAGGACAACGTGATACTCGCGCAGAACCTCGGGCTGACGCGATCCGACCCTGACTTCTACGCACTCGAGTTGGGCAGCGCGGTGCTGGGCGGCGGATTCTATTCGACTCGCCTGAGTATCGAGCTGCGCAAGAACACCGGGCTGGTCTATTCGGTGGGCTCGACACTGCAGGCCGGGCGCACCCGCGGTGCCTACTACATCCAGTACGCCTGCGATCCGCAGAATGTTGGCAAGGCGGCGGACATCGCCGTACAGGAACTGCGCAGCATGCAGACCACGGCGGTCGATGCCGACGAGTTACTTCGTGCCAAGGCGTTGCTGCTGCGGCAGATTCCGTTGGCCGAGGCCAGCGTCGATGGCATCGCCCGTGGCCTGATCGATCGGCGCGAGTACGACCTGCCGCTGGATGAGCCGGCGCGCGCCGCGCAGCGTTACATCGAGATGACCCCGGCCAACGTGCAGGGCGCGTTTCAGAAATGGCTGCGGCCGGCCGACCTGGTGCGGGTGTCGCAGGGGCCTGCGCCCCAGTGAAAACAAAAAAGTAGTTGCCTAGGCAACCAAATTGTCGCCAGGACGTCCGTTATCCGGCGGCTTGCCAGGAATGTGATAGAAAACAGCGGCTCTGCGCCCACCTTGTATTTCAATAGTGCGCGCCTCACCTATATCTGATCGTTTCAATGGAAAGCCTGATCCGATAGAATAGTGAGCCGTGGATACGCGTCTAGTTCTTTGAACGGACAGGATTTTTCCGCTTTTTCAGGTTGATTCTTCGTGCCAGGACCCCCCAAGACACCGTCTCTGTCCGAGCAGCTCGCCACCACGCCGCTGTCGGGCGCCAACGCGGATTACCTCGAAGCCCTCTACGCGCAATACCTTGCCGATCCCGCCCGGATCGATCCGAGCTGGCGCCGCTACTTCGATGCATTGCCGGCAGGGTCCGTCAACGAGCGCGCCCACGGTCCGATCATCGCCGCCGTGGCGGCTCGCACCCAGGCAGGACCGGCCCCATCCGCGGGGCCCGCTGCGGCACCCGCGGGAGGCGGTGCCAGCGAAAAGCAGGCTGCGGTGTCACGGCTGATGCAGATCTACAGCAACCGCGGCCACCTGATCGCGCAGATTGATCCGCTGGGGCTGCTGCAACGTCCGCGCCCGCGAGTGCTCGACCTGGACTATGCCGGCCTGAGCGATGCGGATCTGGATACCGAGTTCTACACCACCGCCCGCAACGCCTGGATTGGCCGGCGCGCGACATTGCGCGAGATCATCACGCGCCTCGAGACCATCTACTGCGGACACATCGGCGCGGAGTTTGCGCATGTCTCGAATACTGACGAGCGACTCTGGCTGCAGGATGAATTCCAGCTCGGGCGCATGCAGTTTCGTTTTTCGATCGAGGAGCGCCGCAATCTGCTCTGGCAGCTGACGGCCGCCGAAGGGCTGGAGCGCTACCTGCATACCAAGTATGTCGGGCAGAAGCGCTTTTCGCTGGAGGGCGCCGATGCGCTCATCGCGATGCTGAACGATCTGATTCAGCAGGGCGGCGCCGCGGGTATCGAGGAATTCGTGCTGGGGATGGCGCACCGCGGCCGGCTCAACGTGCTGGTGAACGTGCTCGGCAAGTCGCCGGCGCAACTGTTCTCGGAGTTCGAGGGCAAGTACGACGAGAACCACGCGCAGGGCTCGGGCGACGTCAAGTATCACAAGGGATTTTCGGCCGACCTGCGCACCGCCGCGGGCAATGTGCACGTGGCGCTGGCGTTCAATCCCTCGCACCTGGAGATCGTCGACCCGGTGGTCGAAGGCTCGGTGCGGGCGCGACAGGAACGGCGCAATGACGCCGAGGGCGATCGCGTGGTGCCCGTGCTCATGCACGGTGATTCAGCCTTTGCGGGGCAGGGCGTCGTCATGGAGACGCTGCAGCTCTCGCAGGCGCGCGGTTACCGCACCGGCGGCACCATTCACATCATCATCAACAACCAGATCGGCTTCACTACCTCCGATCCCTGCGATGTGCGCTCGACCACCTATTCCAGTGACGTGGCCAAAATGCTGGAGGCCCCGATTCTGCACGTCAATGGTGACGATCCGGAAGCCGTGGTATTCGCGACGCGACTTGCACTGCGCTACCGCCAACGCTTCCACAAGGACGTGGTGATCGACCTGGTGTGCTACCGGCGGCTGGGCCACAACGAAGCCGACGAGCCGGCAGCGACCCAGCCAATGATGTACCGCGCCATTCGCCAGCATCCCACTGCGCGCAAGCTGTATGCCGGGCAGCTTGAGGCGGCAGGCGTGTTGAGCGCCGCCGACGCCGAGCAGATGGTCGAGCAGTATCGCAATGCGCTCGATTCAGGTCGCCTGGAAGTGTCGGCCGCCCTGGGGCTGATCGGCAACAAACACACCATCGACTGGTCGCGCTTCGCGCAGGTCGACTGGTCCGAGCGGCCGCGCACTGGTGTCGCGATCGAACGGCTCGAAGCGCTTGGCGCGCGTCTGTCGCAGCTGCCCGCGGATCTGCAGTTGCACCCGCGGGTCGCACAGGTGATGACGAATCGCGCGCGCATGATGGCAGGCGAGCTGCCGCTCGACTGGGGCGCCGCCGAGACGCTCGCATATGCCTCGCTGCTGGAGGATGGCTTCCCGGTTCGAATTTCGGGGCAGGACTCGGGCCGCGGCACATTTTTCCACCGCCATGCGGTGTTGCACGATCAGTCCAGCGGACAGCGATATATCCCGCTGCAGCACGTTCGCGACGGCCAGCCGCGCTTCACCGTGGTCGACTCGGTGTTGTCCGAGGAAGCCGTGGTTGGCTTCGAATACGGTTTTTCGACCACCAGTCCCGACTACCTCGTTATCTGGGAAGGTCAATTCGGCGATTTCGTCAATGGCGCGCAGGTTGTGATCGACCAGTTCATTTCCTCGGGCGAGGCCAAGTGGGGACGGCTCTGCGGCCTGACAATGTTCCTGCCGCACGGGTACGAAGGGCAGGGGCCCGAGCATTCTTCCGCGCGCCTCGAACGGTTTTTACAGCTGTGCGCTGAGAACAATATGCAGGTGTGCGTGCCCTCGACGCCGGCGCAGATGTTTCACGTGTTGCGGCGGCAGATGGTGCGGCCATTCCGCAAGCCGCTCATCCTGATGACGCCCAAGAGTCTGCTGCGCCACGAGCTGTCGGTTTCCTCCTTGGCCGAATTGAGTCACAACAACTTTGCCAACATCATCGATGAGATCGATGAAATCGAACCTGGGCTGACTCGCCGGGTGGTGTTCTGCAGCGGCAAGGTTTATTTCGATCTGCTGAAGGCGCGGCGCAAGGAAGCATTGCACGATGTGGCGATCGTGCGCATCGAGCAGCTGTATCCCTTCCCGGTCGAGGAATACCAGGCCGTGCTCGCGCGCTACGGCAATGCCACCGAATTGGTGTGGTGCCAGGAAGAGCCGCAGAACCAGGGTGCCTGGTTCCAGATTCGTCACCGGCTGCAGGACCTGGCGCAGACGCGCACGGTCTACTACGCGGGCCGGGGCGCCGCCGCGGCGCCAGCCACGGGCGTAGCAAAGCAGCATGATGCCGAACAGCGCCGCCTCGTCGAAACCGCACTCAATGCCATATCGATCGAGCAGACGCGCAGCACGCCGCGGCTGACGCTGAGCGCAACCGAACTCGTCGCCGCGGGCGCAGAGACGGCCGCCGACCGTGCGCCGAGGAAGAAAAGCTTATGAGTATCGAGATTCGTGTCCCGCAGCTTCCTGAATCCGTGGCGGATGCCACGGTCATGGCCTGGCGCAAGAAGCCGGGAGAAGCGGTGAGCCGCGATGAAAATCTTGCCGACCTCGAAACCGACAAGGTGGTGCTCGATGTGCCTGCGCCGGCGAGCGGCGTGCTGCGGGAAATCAAAGCGCCCGCGGGTAAATCGGTCAAGACTGGTGACCTGCTGGCTGTCATCGATGAAGGCGCCGCTGCCACAGTGGCGCCGGCCAGGAAAGCGTCGGCCGAGGCCGCGCCCCCCGCGGCAACGGCGGCGACAACGGTGCCGCCGGCGGCGGCTCCCAAGACCGGCCCGGCGGCGCGTCGCGTGATCGAGGAAAATCAGCTGGCGGCGGGCAGCATCACGGCCTCAGCACCCGGCGGCCATGTGACCAAACAGGACGCGGAGGCGGCAGCACGCGCCGGCGCAGCGTCATCAGGCGCAGCGCCATCACCGGTGCCCTCGGCGGTGCCCGCCATTCCCGTGCAGCGGGGCGCGCGGACCGAACAGCGCGTCCCGATGACGCGACTGCGCGCCCGCATCGCCGAGCGGCTGGTGCAGGCGCAGGCGACGCAGGCACTGCTGACTACTTTCAACGAGGTCGACCTGGGCGCGGTGCAGGAACTGCGGGCGCGCTACAAGGAAACGTTCGAGAAGAAGCATGGCGTGAAGCTCGGCTTCATGTCTTTCTTCGTCAGGGCGGTTACCGAAGCACTGAAGCGCTTTCCGGTGGTCAATGCCTCGGTGGAGGACAACGACATCGTCTATCACGAATATTTCGACGTCGGCGTCGCAGTCTCGACCGAGCGCGGCCTCATGGTTCCGATCCTGCGTGATGCTGATAGCTTGAGCTTCGCCAGCATCGAGCAGCAGATTGGCGAATTCGCGGTACGCGCGCGAAGTGGTGCGATCAAGCTCGAGGAACTCACGGGCGGCACCTTCAGCATCACCAACGGCGGCACCTTCGGCTCCCTGCTGTCCACTCCGATCGTCAACGCACCGCAGAGCGCGATCCTCGGTATGCACAAGATCCAGGATCGTCCCATGGCGTTGAAGGGTGCGGTCGTGGTGCGGCCGATGATGTACCTGGCGCTCACCTATGATCATCGGATCATCGATGGGCGCGAGGCAGTGCAGTTCCTGGTCACCGTCAAGGAAGTCCTGGAAGATCCCGGCCGCCTGCTGCTCGGAGTCTGACGTCCATGGCCGATTCCTTTGATGTGGTAGTCATTGGTGCCGGGCCGGCCGGTTATCCGGCCGCCATACGCGCGGCGCAGAACGGACTAAAGGTCGCCTGCGTCGATGCCTGGAAGAATCGCGATGGCAGTGCCGCTTTTGGCGGTACCTGCCTCAATGCCGGCTGCATACCCTCCAAGGCATTGCTGGAATCCTCGGAACTGCTCGAGCGCGCGCGCTCGGAATTTGCCGTGCACGGTATTCAGACCGGCTCGGTCACGCTCGATCTGGCGACCATGCAGAAGCGACGCGCAGGCATCGTGCGCACGATGACCGGCGGGGTCGCCGCGCTGCTCAAGGGCGCGGGCGCCACGGCCCTTCACGGCACCGCGCGGCTGCTACGTGATCGTCGTGTGGAAGTAGTGGCAGCGGATGGCACGCGCAGTGAGCTCAGCGCGCGGCACGTGGTGCTCGCCAGCGGCTCAATTCCGACGGAGCTCAAATCGCTGCCGTTCGATCATCGCGCCATCATCGATTCATGGGATGCGCTCGAGCTTAGCGCGGTACCGAAGAAACTCATTGTCATAGGCGCGGGCATCATCGGCCTGGAACTTGGCAGTGTCTGGCGCCGCCTGGGTGCCGAGGTGCTCATGCTCGAGGCGCTCGAGACCTTTCTCGCAGTGGCCGATCAGCAGCTGGCGCAGGAGGCGCTGCGGCAGTTCAAGAAGCAGGGCATGGATATCCGTCTCGGCGCCAAGGTCACGGGCGCTACAGCTGCCGGTGGCAGTGTCACCGTGCAGTACAGCGATGCGGCGGGGAAGGTGCTGTCCGCGTCGGCCGATCAGGTCATCGTGGCCGTTGGGCGCCGGGCGTACACGACGAATCTGTTCGCACCAGACAGCGGCGTCGTGCTGGATGAGCGGGGTTTCATCCAGGTCGATGAGTCCTGCCAGACCGGCGTACCGGGAGTCTGGGCCATCGGCGATTGCGTGCGTGGCCCGATGCTGGCGCACAAGGGCAAAGAGGAGGGCATCGCGGTCGCCGATCGCATCGCCGGGCGGTACGCCCACGTCAATTACGATGTGATCCCCTCGGTCATCTATACCGCACCCGAGATTGCCTGGGTCGGAAAGACCGAAGAGCAGCTCAAGGCCGCCGGCGTCGATTACAAGAGTGGCGTGTTCCCGTTCGCCGCCAGCGGCCGCGCACGTGCGCTGCAGGCGACGGCCGGCTTCGCAAAAATTCTCGCGGCACGCGACAGCGACCGCATCCTGGGCGTCCACATCATCGGGCCGATGGCCGGGGAGCTGATCGCCGAGGCGACGTTGGCGATGGAGTTCCAGGCCAGCGCCGAGGATCTGCAGCGCACGATCCATGCGCATCCGACCCTGGCTGAGGCGCTGCACGAGGCCGCGCTGGCCGTCGACAAGCGGGCGATCGACAACCTCAACCGCTGACGGTGCGATGCACGGGCAGCGCTCCGAAGGACTGCGTCACCGGCATCATCTCGATCGCGTTGATATTCACGCGCGCCGGCAGGCTGGCCACCCAGTGCACAGCCTCGGCCACATCATCGGGCGTCAACGCATCGGCGCCATCGTAGATTTTGGAAGCCTTCTGCGCGTCGCCACCGAACCGCACGGCCGAGAATTCCGTGCCGCCGACCAGGCCGGGCTCCACGCTCGTCACGCGTATGGGCGTCCCGAACAGGTCCGCGCGTAATCCCAGCGAAAACTGGCGCACGAAGGCCTTGGTGGCGCCATAGACATTGCCGCCCGGATAGGCATAGGTGCCGGCGATCGATCCCAGATTGATGACGTGCCCGCGCCGGCGTTCCACCATCCCCGGCAGTACCGAGCGTGTCACATACATGACGCCCTTGACGTTGGTATCGACCATCTGTTCCCACGCATCCGGATCGGTTCGCTGTGCCGGCTCGAGGCCCAGCGCCAGTCCGGCGTTGTTGACCAGGATGTCGATGGCCGACAGATCCGCAGGCAGCGCCGCGACGGCCGCATTGACGGCGTCGCGGTCACGCACATCCAGTTGCAGCGGATGAATTTTCGCGGCGCCGAACTCCTGGCGCAGAGCTTCCAGTCGATCCTCGCGGCGCCCGGCGGCGATGATGCGGTGACCTTCGGCGGCAAAGCGGCGCGCGATCGCGGCACCGAAGCCGGAGGTAGCACCCGTTACAAAGACGATCATACGAACGGTCCTCAGTGGTTCAGCGATTCCATGCCTTGCGGCGCGTAGCGCGCGCCGGCGGCGATGCCGGGTGGTGCGATCCGCTCGATGCCAGCGCTTTCGGCCGGCGTGAGCATCACCTCGGCGGCGGCGGCGTTTTCCTCCAGCCGCGAAAGACTGCTGGTGCCCGGGATGGGCACTATGTCGGTTCCCTGGCTGAGCAGCCAGGCCAGTGCGAGCTGCGAAGCGGTGCAGCCTTTCTTGCGGCTCAGCTCCTGAAGATGCTCCACCAGCGCCAGGTTGCGTGCGAAGTTATCGGCCTGGAAGCGAGGATTACCACGCCGCCAGTCATTGGCCGCCATATCTTCGACACGCTGGAAGCGCCCCGCCAGGAAGCCGCGGCCCAGGGGGCTGTAGGCTACCAGCGCGATGCCGAGTTCGCGCAGCGTCGGCAGCACCAGCTCCTCCACCTCCCGCGTCCAGATCGAGTACTCGGTCTGCACCACCGCGATCGGATGGACCTTGTGCGCTCGCCGGATCGTCGCCGGGGCCGCCTCCGAGAGACCCAGATGCCGTACCTTGCCGGCCCGCACCAGGCCAGCCATGGCGCCGACGGTTTCCTCGATGGGGACGGTTGGATCGATGCGATGCTGGTAGTAGAGATCGATGTAGTCGACGTCCAGTCTCTTGAGAGACTCATCGCAGCAGGCGCGCACGTAGTCCGGCCGGCCGTTGATGCCGCGCTCAGCGGCCTGCACGTGAGCGGTCTGGATGCCGAACTTGGTGGCGAGGATTGCCTGCGAGCGGCGGCCGCGCAGCGCCTGGCCCACCTTGATTTCCGAATCGCCGTAAATGTTGGCCGTGTCCAGCAGGGTTACCCCCAGGTCCAGGGCGCGGTGAACGAGCGTCACGGCCGCCTGGTCGCTGTCGATGGCGCTGGAGTAGCTATCAGCCAGGCCGAGGCTCATGCAGCCGAGTCCGACCGCCGAGACTGCCGGTCCCTGATTTCCCAGGCGACGCTGCTGCATCGGCAACTCCTTCAGGGAATGCGTTCCGCGCGCAGAACATTGGGTACCGCGCTCAATCGCTGCAGCACCCGGCCGAGCTGCGCATGGTCGCGTACCGCGGTGCGCATGACAATGGTGGCGATGCGATCCATCGGGTCGGTGTCCGAGTTGACCCCTTCGATGCTGAGCTTCTCCAGTGCCATGACGTCCGAGACGTCGCGCAGCAGACCGCGCCGGTCGAATGCCTGGACGCGGATCCGCACCGCCAGGACGCTCTCGGAGTCCAGCGTCCATTCGACCTTGAGCACGCGTTCCGGCTTCACGGCGCGCATACGCAGCAGGCTCGCGCAGCGACCGCGGTGGATGGTCACGCCTCGTCCGAGCGTCACGTAGCCGGCAATGGGCTCCGGCGGCACTGGACCGCAGCAGCGTGCCATCGTGATCGGCAGATCCCCGACCCCTTCGATTTCCACCGGCGAGCGACCGCTACGCCGCGGCGGACGCTTGCGCGCCGGGGCCAGAGCCGGCTCGGCGGGCGCGCGCACGCGTGCAATGGCAGCAGCCAGCGCCGCGGTAGTGACCTCGCCTTCGCCGATCTTGCGATGCAGATCCTCGGTGCCATCCGCCTTGAGCTCGCGCACCAGCGCGGCGATCAGGTCCGGACCGGCGCCGGCCTTCTTCAACTCCCGTTCGAGGCTGTCGCGTCCGCTGACGCGGTGCTCGGGCTCATCGATGCGGCGAAACCAGGCGCGCACCTTGGCGCGGCTGCGCGCCGAAGCCAGGAAGCCCTGGTCCGGCGACAGCCAGTCGCGGCTGGGAGCAAGCTGCTTGCCGGTGATGATTTCCACCACCTGGCCATTCGCCAGCGGCTGGTTCAGCGGCACGATGCGGCCGTTGATCTTGGCGCCCCGGCAGCGGTGACCGAGATCGGTGTGCACGTGGTAGGCGAAATCGAGCGGCGTCGAACCGCGCGGCAGATCCACCACTTCTCCCTTGGGAGTCATCGCATAGATGCGATCGGCAAACAGCTCGCTCTTCAGGCGTTCGATCGGGTCGCCGTCCACATCCGCGGCCTGCGTTGGGTCGAGCACGCGGCGCACCCATTCGATTTTGCGTTCGTAGCGCGCATCGCGCGCGCCGCCTTCCTTGTAGCGCCAGTGCGCGGCGATGCCGAGCTCGGCCTGCGCATGCATGTCATTCGAGCGGATCTGCACTTCGAGCGACTTTCCTTCGGGCCCGATCACCGCCGTGTGGATCGAGCGGTATTCGTTGTCCTTGGGAGTGGCAATGTAATCATCGAACTCTCCCGGAATGTAGTGCCAAAGACCGTGCACCACGCCGAGCGCCGCATAGCAGTCGGCGATCGACTCGACCACGATGCGCACCGCGCGCACATCGAACAGCTCCTCGAATCCCACGTGCTTGCGGCGCATCTTGCGGGCGATGCTGTAGATGTGTTTGGGACGGCCAAAGACCTGCGCGGCCACGCCGGCCTCCCCCAGTTCGCGCTTGAGCAGCGCGCAGACCGAGACGATGTACTGCTCCCGATCCACGCGTCGTTCGGCCAGTGCGCGCGCGATGTGATGGTATTCCTCGGGCTCCAGGTAGCGGAACGCCAGGTCCTCGAGCTCCCATTTGAGATTCCAGACTCCCAGCCGGTTGGCGAGGGGCGCCAGGATTTCGCGCGTCTCGAACGCCAGCCGCCGTCGGGATTGCTCGGTCAGTTCGCGCGCGTGACGCAACCGCACCAGCTGTTCGGCCAGCCGCGCCACGACCAGGCGCGGATCGTCCGCCACCGCCAGCAGCATCTTGCGCAGCGTCTCGGCCTGTTGGGAGTTGAGCCGATGCGATGTCGACCAGTCGACGGGCAGGCTCAGCTCGCCGAGGCGGGCGAGTGCCGTGGCCAGATGCAGTGCGGCGGAAGTCAGCCGCGCATCATCCGCTGCGGGCTCGACCGTGAGTCCATTCAGGCGCACCCAGTGCAGCGCAGTCGCCACGGTGAGATCGAGGTCCTGCGTCAACGAGGCCACCAGCTCGGCGGCTTCGATAGCAGCAGCAAGCGTCGCAGGATCGGCGCCGAGTTGCAGCAGGGCGGTGCGCGCCGCGTCGAGATTTGCGGCGGCTGCGGGCGTGGCGTGACTGGCGGTTTCCATGCTGTGAGGCCGGTGTCTTCCGGCTATCATTCAGGGTATGGTCGGCCACAGCAAGTGCGGTTGAGGACATCAATTCATGGCGCGATACCCGACCCGGTCCTGGCGCGCCTTTCAGCCGCGCGAGAGCCTGGAGCAGAGCCGCGATTCGATCACGCTGGTCGTCAGTGATTGCCGCGTACTCGGCATCGATCCGGGATCGCAGCGCACCGGTTTCGGGATCATTGATTGTCATTCCGGAGGCGAACGCCACGTCGCCAGCGGCTGTATCGATGTGGCGGGGCGGGACATGGTCGTGCGACTGCAACGCATTTTTGCCGACCTCAACACGCTCGTCAGCGAGCATCGTCCGGACATGATCGCGATCGAACGCGTCTTCATGCACCGCAACCCCGACAGCGCCCTCAAGCTCGGCCAGGCGCGCGGCGTGGCGATCTGCGCGGCGGCATCGCTGGGTGCCAGCGTGCACGAGTACGCGCCGCGGGCGATCAAGATGGCGGTTACCGGCTACGGCGCCGCCGCCAAGCCGCAGGTGGCACAGATGGTGCGCACGCTGCTGGGCCTGGACACGGCACTGGCCGCCGACGCGGCCGACGCCCTGGCCGCGGCTCTGTGCCACTCGCAGACCCGCCGGCTCGGGGCACTGGGGTCCATATGATCGGCTCCCTGTCCGGGGTGCTGGTGTTCCGATCGCCGCCGCACCTGCTGCTCGATGTCGGCGGGGTAGGCTATGAAGTCGAAGCGCCCATGTCGACGTTCTACTCGCTGCCGGATATCGGTCAGACCACGCGACTTCTGACTCACCTGGTGGTGCGCGAGGACGCGCATGTGCTTTATGGTTTTGCTACCGCGCAGGAGCGGGCCCTGTTTCGCAATCTGCTGAAGGTCTCCGGCGTTGGACCGCGCATCGCGCTGGCCATTCTCTCGGGCGTTACCGCGGCGGCCTTCGCACAGGCGGTGCGCGCAGAGGATGCCGCCACGCTGACGCGCATTCCGGGTGTGGGACGCAAGATCGCCGAGCGCCTGATCATCGAAATGCGCGATCGGCTCGAGGAGCCCGGACTGTCATCGGCAGCCATGGGGGTGGATGCGGTGCCGATCGAGGCCGGGGCCCAGGCCGAAGCCTACGGCGCGCTGGTGGTACTGGGCTACAAGCCGGTCGAGGCCACGCGTCTGCTGAAGTTGCTGGGCGGAGAGCTCGGCGGTTTATCGACGGAGGAGCTGATCCGCCGCGCGCTGCAGAATGCGGTGCGCGAATGAGCGCACGGGAAAGCGATCGCCTGGTCAGCGCCACCGGCAGCGCGCCGGAAGATGCGATCGACCGCGCCATTCGTCCGCGCGCGCTGGCCGACTACATCGGCCAGGAGCACGTCAAATCGCAACTGTCGATTTTCATCGGCGCCGCGCGCATGCGTGGCGAGGCGCTCGATCACGTGCTGATCTTCGGGCCGCCTGGTCTTGGCAAGACCACGCTGGCTCATGTGATCGCCACCGAATTGCAGGTGAATCTACGCCAGACTTCCGGCCCGGTGCTCGAACGGCCCGGAGACCTCGCGGCCATACTGACCAATCTGCAGCCCAAGGATGTGCTGTTCGTCGATGAGATTCACCGGCTGAGCCCGGTCGTGGAGGAGATTCTCTATCCGGCGATGGAGGACTATCAGCTAGACATCATGATCGGTGAAGGGCCGGCCGCGCGTTCGATCAAACTCAATCTTCCGCCTTTCACGCTCGTGGGCGCCACCACGCGCGCGGGTCTGCTGACCTCGCCGCTGCGCGATCGATTCGGCATCGTGCAGCGGCTCGAGTTCTACTCGATCGCCGAAATCGAGCGGATCGTGCAGCGTTCCTCGCGGATCCTGAACGTCGAGATCGACGAGGCCGGCGCGCAGCGCATCGCGCAACGCTCACGCGGCACACCGCGCATTGCCAACCGCCTGCTGCGGCGTGTGCGCGACTATGCCCAGGTCAAGGCGGATGGCCGCATCAACGATGCCGCGGCCCAGGCCGCGCTCGATCTGCTGCAGGTGGACCCGGAGGGGCTGGATACGCTGGATCGCAAGCTGCTGCTGACCGTCATTGAGAAATTCGACGGCGGACCGGTGGGCATCGAGAGCCTCGCTGCGGCGATCGGCGAGGAGCGCGGCACGCTCGAGGATGTCATTGAACCCTTCCTGATCCAGCAGGGACTGCTGGCGCGCACAGCGCGCGGACGGATCGCCACTCGGCTGGCCTGGCGGCATTTCGGACTCAAGATGCCCGAACGGGTGGCCGCCAACCTGTCGCTGTTCGGTGAGGAAACTTGAACGTTTTCACCTGGCAGGCGAGGGTTTACTGGGAGGACACCGACGCCGGCGGCATAGTTTATTATGCGAACTATCTGAAATTCCTGGAGCGTGCCCGCAGCGAATGGCTGCGCTCGCGCGGCATATCGCAACGTGCGCTGGCGCTCGATCCGGGGATCCTGTTCTCGGTGGTGGCGGTCGAGGCGCAGTATCAGCGCCCGGCGCGGCTCGATGATGTGCTGTCGATCAGCTGCGAGCCGGTGCGCGACGGCGGCGCCACGGTGGCCTTCGGTCAGCGCATCTGGCGCGATGGCGACAACCCGGAGCAACTGCTGCAGGCGATGGTGCGCATCGCCTGCCTGGATGCGCGCAGCCTGAAACCCAGGCGTCTGCCGCAAGTCATATTGCGTGAGCTCCCGGATTCGGGGGCATAGCCAAAGGAGTGGTGAATGGGCGGTGAGTTATCGATTATCCGGCTGGTCATGCAGGCGAGCCTGGTCGTGCAGATCGTTCTTGGCCTGTTGTTGATCGCTTCGATCAGCTCCTGGGCCATCATTTTCCGCAAGCGCAGCCTGGTGAATCGTGCCAGGCGCGATGCCGACCGCTTCGAGAACAGTTTCTGGTCCGGCGGTGACCTCAGCACGCTGTACCGATCGGTGGAAGCGCGCGGCAAAACCTCCGGCATGGAGAGCATCTTTGAGTTCGGCTTCCGCGAATTCGCGCGCCTGCGCGCGCAGGGGGGCGTGGCTGCCGACATGCTGCTCGAAGGATCGCGTCGCGCGATGCGAGTGGCACAGCTCAAGGAAATAGAACGGCTCGAGCAAAGCCTGGCGACGCTGGCAACCGTGGGCTCGACCAGCCCTTACGTCGGTCTGTTTGGAACGGTCTGGGGCATCATGAATGCCTTCAGCTCGCTCGGTAACGTGCAGCAGGCAACCCTGGCGATGGTGGCGCCCGGCATCTCCGAAGCGCTGGTGACCACCGCGATGGGCCTGTTCGCGGCGATTCCCGCGGTCATCGCCTATAACCGCTACGCCGACCTCGTGAGCCGCCTCGAAACGCGCTACGACGGCTTCATGGAGGAGCTCTCGACCATTCTGCAGCGCTACGCCGGACGCGGGCCGGCCGGCGCACCGGTGACGCCCTCGGGCGTGCGGGGAGGCTGACATGGCCGCGGCTCATAAGGGCAAGCGCCGCCTGATGGGCGAGATCAATGTCGTGCCCTACATCGATGTGATGCTGGTGCTGTTGATCATTTTCATGATCACGGCACCGCTGCTGACCCAGGGTATCAAGGTAGACCTGCCAAAGGCCGCAGCCGAGACGCTCGACGTGCGGCAGAACGAGCCGCCGCTGGTGCTGTCGATCGATGCACAGGGTCACCTGTATCTGAACGTCGGCACCGCGCCGAAGCAGGCGCTCGACGATCAGGCAATCCTCGTGCGCGCGACAGCTGCGCTGCGTCGCGCACCCGATCGCGCGGTGCTCGTCAACGGCGATCAGTCAGTCAGCTACGGCCGTGTGGTGCAGGCCATGGTGCTGCTGCAGCAGGCAGGCGCACGCAAGATAGGCTTCCAGACCGATCCGCCGCGGAAACCTCCCAACGCACCATGAGCGAGCCCCGCGGCGATCGCGTCCTGCCAGTCGTTCTGTCGATCCTCATTCACGCAGCCATCGTGGGCGCGCTGGTGTGGGGGTGGTGGCAGTACCGTGCGCCGACGCCCCCGCCGCAGACCCTGGCCATCGAAGCGACCGTAGTTCACGACGCCCCGCAGAGCACGCCTGCGCCCCCCGCACCCGCTCCCGCGCCGCCACCGCCGACGCCACCGCCCCCGGACCCACAGCTCGAAGAGCAGCGTCAGCAGGCGGAAAAGGAGGCTGCCGCCAAGGCCGAGGCGGAGCGACAGGCGCAGGCGGAAGCCGAAGCCAGGACCAAGGCGCAGGCAGAGGCCAGAGCTACGGCTGCGGCCAAGGCGGAGGCAGACGCGAAAGCCAAAGCGGAAGCCGAGGAGGCCGCTGCGGCCGCAGCCAAGGCGAAGGCGGAAGCCGATGCCAAGGCCAAGGTCCAGGCTGCCGCGGCGGCTGCGGCCAAGGTGGAGGCGGATCGCAAGGCGCAGCAGCTGGCGCAGCAGCAACGGGCCGAGCAGGAGCGCGAGCAGCGCGAGGCGGATCTGCGCGCGCAACTGAAGGCCGAGGAGCATCTCGACCAGGCTCGCACCAATGGAGCACTGGCCCAGTATCAGGCCATGATCGCTGCACGCATTGAACGAGCGTGGATACGCCCGCCCAGTGCGCATGCGGGAATCAACTGCCAGGTCCGGGTCACACAGGTGCCTGGCGGGGCCGTTACAGCGGTTCAGGTCGGCAGCTGCAATGGCGACGACGCGGTGCGCCAGTCGATTTCCGATGCCGCCTATCGGGCCTCGCCTTTGCCCGCCCCGCCGGACCCGGCCTTGTTCGACCGCGACCTGGTTGTTACCTTCGCTCCCCATGAATAAGCACAAGTCCGGACGATGGCCCCACCAGGCACGGTTTGCGGTTGCCCTGCTGGCGCTGATGGGGCTCGCATCTTTGCCCGCGCGCGCCGAGTTACAGGTCAACGTCACCCAGGGTGTGACCGATCCGATTCCGATCGCGATCGTGCCGTTTGGACGCGCAGTGCCCGCCGATGCCGGCATGGACATCGCAGGCGTGGTCCAGCACGACCTCGAAAGCTCCGGCCGTTTTCGCCCCATGCAGCGGCACGACATGCTCTCGACACCTACGCGCGCCGCGGATGTACAGGCGGCGGACTGGAAGGCCGCCGGCAACGACTACGTGGTGGTGGGCCGCGTGACCGCGCCCAATGCCGGTGAGCTCGATATCGAATGCGACCTGGTCAACACGCTGACCGGGCAGCGCATCGGCGGCAAGCGGTTCGTCGCCAACAGCGCCAGCCTGCGCAATGCCGCGCACATGGTCAGCGACTTCGTCTACGAATCGATCCTCGGCGTGCGCGGCGCGTTCGCAACGCGCATCGCCTATATCGCGGTGCAGGGACAGGCTCCCAGCCAGCATTTCCAGCTGATCGTGGCGGATTCGGACGGAGAGTCCCCCAGGGTGATCCTAGAGTCGGCGCAGCCGATCATGTCGCCCGCGTGGTCCCCCGACGACCAGTGGCTGGCCTATGTCTCGTTCGAGAACCGGCTCTCCGGTATCTATATCCAGCGCGTGCGCACGGGTGAGCGGCGGCTGGTGTCGCAGCGGGCCGGCGTCAACCAGGCTCCCGCTTTCTCCCCCGATGGCACCCGCCTGGCCCTCACGCTCTCGGGCAGCGGCGGCAATCTGGACATCTGGCTGCTCGACCTGGGGACACAGCAGCTCACGCGCCTGACCGACGATCCGGCCGTGGATACCGAGCCGACCTGGAGCCCTGATGGCAAGAGCATCTACTTTACGTCCGATCGCGCCGGCGGCCCGCAGATCTACAGGCTCGACATCGCCAATCCGAGGCGCGTACAGCGCGTAAGCTTCGGCTCAGGCTATGTAGCGCGTCCGCGCGTGTCGCCGGACGGAACCAAGATCGCGTTCGTGACGCGCGAGGGCAGCAACTATCGGATCGCCGTGCAGGACCTGGCTTCGGGTACCGTGACCGTGCTGTCGCGAGGCAGTCTCGATGAGTCGCCGAGCTTCGCACCCAACGGCGCGACGATCATTTATGCGGGCCGCGATGGTGCCATCGGCTCGCTGCAGTCAGTGTCGGTGGATGGCCTGGTATCGCAGCGCCTGACCTCGAGCCAGGGCGAATTGCGCGAGCCGGCGTGGGAGCCGTTCCAACATTAAGATGTCACGGTGTGGTAATAAGGCGTCTGCCGCGATGGCGGCAGGAACTTCGGAGTCAACTCATGCATAAAAACGTTCTGATCTGGGTGGCGGTTCTCGGCACGGCGCTGCTGGTCGGCTGCTCGCACAAACCGAAGCCGACCCCGGCAAACACGGCCGTCAGCACGGTGCCGACCGATCAGTCGCAAACCGCCGGGGCCGACGCCTCGGGTGCCTATGGCTCGGCCGTTGCCAACGGATCGGGAGAAGGCGTGGCGGGACCCATGGCCGGGCAGCTGAAGAATCGGACGATCTATTTCGACTTCGACAGCAGCGAAATCCGCCCGGACTACAACGCGCTGATCACGGCGCACGCGCACTATCTGGCCTCCAATGCCAGCATCCGGGTGCGTATCGAGGGCAACACCGATGAGCGCGGCTCAAGGGAATACAACATCGGCCTCGGTGAGCGCCGCGCGCAGGCGCTGCGACGGGCGCTGCTGTTGCAGGGCGTGGCCGAATCGCAGATCACCACCGTCAGCTATGGAGAGGAGCGGCCCGCGGTCACCGGTCACACGGAAGATGCCTGGTCGCGCAATCGGCGCGATGAGCTGGTCTACCTGAACTGATGAATCCGCGTTTACGCGTTGGGCTGACGTTGCTCTGGAGCGCGGTCGCGCTGGCCGGCTGCGAAACCGATCGGGAACCCGATCCGATGCAGGTGAAGCTCACCGATGTCGATGAGCGCCTCGGTCGGGTCGAACGCGTGGTCAGCAATCAGAGCCTGCTGACGCTCTCGCAGCGCATCGATGTGCTCGAGGCGCAGATGCGGGAGATGCGCGGCACCATCGATGAACTGCAGAACAGCAACGAGACGTTGCGCAAGCAGCAGCGCGACCTGTATGCGGATCTGGATCGACGGCTCAAGGCACAGGCATCCGGCAGCGGCGGCGCCGGCATGTTGCTGCCACCGGCCGCCGCTGGCGGCGCCGCGGGCGCCAGCGGCCCGCCGGCGGGAGCGGATGACCAGGCGGCGTACAATCGCGCCTTTGATGCCCTGAAGGCGTCCGACTACAACGGCGCTATCTCGCAGTTCCGGGATTTCCTGCGTCAATATCCGAAGAGCGCGCTGGCTGACAATGCGCAGTACTGGCTCGGCGAGGGCTACTACGTCACGCGCGACTACGACAATGCCATCGCAGCGTTTCGCGCCGTCGGTGAACAATATCCGCAGTCGCGCAAGGCGCCGGATGCGTTGCTGAAGACCGGTTATGCGCAGTTTGAGCTCAGGCACATGGCCGACGCACGCGCCACCCTGTCGCAGGTCGTGCAACGCTACCCCGGCACGGATGCCGCCAAGCTGGCAGCTGAGCGGCTGACGAAAATTCCGCCGGACGCACCCTGATCCTAAGGGCCTGATGCGCCCGCAACCGCGTGCGACTGAAACTCACCGAGATTTTTCACTCCCTGCAGGGCGAAGCCGATACGGCGGGGATTCCCACGGTCTTCGTGCGGCTGACCGGTTGTCCGCTGCGCTGCCAGTACTGCGACACCGCCTATGCATTCCACGGCGGGGATTGGTGGGAACTCGAGGCCATTCTCGAGCGCGTAGCACAGTTCGGCAGCCGCTTCGTCTGCGTGACCGGCGGCGAACCGCTGGCGCAGAAAGGCTGCGTCGATCTGCTCCGTGCGCTCGCCGATGCCGGCTATCGCGTGTCGCTGGAGACCAGCGGGGCGGTGCCTATCGACGCCGTCGATCCGCGCGTGATCCGCATCGTCGATATCAAGACGCCAGGATCGGGTGAGTCGCACCGCAACCGCTTCGATCAACTGCCGCTGCTGCGGCCCGAGGAGCAGATCAAATTCGTCGTCTGCGATCGCGCCGATTACGACTGGAGCCGTGCAACACTGGAGCGACTCAAGCTCGCTGAGTGCTGCGCGGTGCTGTTTTCGCCGAGCCACGAGCAGCTTCCCGCGCGCGAACTGGCCGACTGGATACTCGCCGATCGCCTGCCCGTGCGCCTGCAGATCCAGCTTCACAAGTACCTCTGGGGCAATGAGCCCGGCCGCTGAAACGCGCGGGCGCGCCGTCGTGCTGCTCTCGGGCGGATTGGATTCCGCCACGGCACTTGCCTGGGCGCGATGCGCTGGCTTCGAGGCCTATGCCTTATCGGTAGCCTACGGACAACGACATCAGTCGGAGCTCGCTGCCGCCGCGAACATCGCGCGCGTGCTGGGCGCGCGCGAGCATCGCGTGATGGGCGTCGATCTGGCCGGCATTGGTGGATCGGCGCTGACCGACTGGAGTATTCCCCTGCCGGAACATTCCGGCGGCGGAATCCCGGTCAGCTACGTGCCCGCGCGCAATACCCTGCTGCTATCGCTGGCGCTGGGCTGGGCCGAGACCCTCGGCAGCCGCGACCTGGTGATCGGGGTCAACGCGGTCGACTATTCGGGCTATCCCGATTGCCGCCCTGAATTCATCCGCGGCTTCGAGGCGCTCGCGGCCCTGGCCACCAAGGCCGGTGTCGAAGGTGCGCGCTTTACCGTGCATGCGCCCCTGATCGCGATGAGCAAGGCCGACATCATCCGCAGTGGTGCCGGTTGGGGTGTGGACTTCAGCATGACCGTGTCGTGCTACCAGGCCGACGAGGATGGCCGCGCCTGTGGCCGCTGTGATTCCTGCCGCATCCGGCAGGAAGGCTTCGCCAGCGCCGGTATCGCGGATCCCACCCGCTACGCCTGACGCCGTGCTCCAGGCATGGCTTTTCGGTATCATGCGCGCCCCCGCGGGTCGGTAGCTCAGTCGGTAGAGCAGCGCCCTTTTAAGGCGTTGGTCGTGGGTTCGAGCCCCACCCGACCCAATGTCGATCAGCTTACGGTGGAGTCGCAACTCGGTGGAGTCGCAACATGGTTGAGCCGCCTTCAGCCCCGACGCATGAGCCTGCGGCGCTGCGCGGCGACTACAGCCGCGCCGCCTCTGACTACACCGTCGAGCAGAACTGGCAGGGCTACTCAGACGATGACCACGCTATCTGGGCGCTGCTCTACGCGCGGCAGATCGCGCTCACGGAACGCTACGGGTCACCGGAATTCCTGCAGGGCGTGCGCGCACTGGGCGCATCCAGCACCCGCATACCGCGTTTCGAAGATGCCAATCGCGTGCTCGCCGACACCACGGGATGGCGGATCGTGGCGGTTCCCGGCCTCATTCCGGAGCAGACCTTTTTCGATCATCTGGCGCATCGACGTTTCCCGGTCACTGTGTGGATCCGCCGTCGCGAGGAACTGGATTACCTGGTCGAGCCGGATGTCTTCCACGATTTCTTCGGCCACGTGCCCCTGCTGACCATCCCGGCCTTTGGGCGGTTCATGCAGGCGTATGGGGAGGCGGGTCCCAAGGCGCTCGCGATCCCGGGAGCGCTGAGCATGCTCTCGAGGCTCTACTGGTACATGGTTGAATTCGGACTCATCGCCAGCAGTGAGGGATTGCGGGTCTACGGCGCGGGCATCCTCTCGTCTCAGGGGGAGACGGTGTACAGCATCGAAAGTCCGCAGCCGCGCCGCTGGAAATTCGATCTGGTGCGCGTCATGCGTACCGAGTACCGCATCGATGCCTTTCAGCAGAGTTACTTTGTGATCGACAGCTTCGACGAGCTGTTCGAGGCCTGCTACGACACCGATTTCACGCCGATCTATCAGCAGTATGCGGCGCTACCTGCCTTTGCTGCCGATGCCGCGTTGCCTGGAGACAGGCCAGTGATTGCAATCAGCACAAAAAAATAGGCGCATCGCCTGGGAGTGGCCACGATGCGCCTAATATCGCAGCACGGGCAGCATGACGGCTCGACAGGGAGGGATAGCCGCCAAATTAATTGCCCGCTGCGGGCCAGTGAACAGTACAAAGCAGGCTATGTGCCAGGCAACTCCAGGTGAGACCTGCGCTGCGGCGTCACTACCAACAGACGGGCCACAATCAAAGAGTTGCGGAAACTTGTAGGAACTTCCCTACGCCAGCATCAGGACCCTATTACCACTCGTGCCTGCGGCGGTCGCGATCCTGCGACACCCTTTCGCCTGTAAGCCTTTCCGGTTTTACGGGCTGGCCGGCAAAAATTTCGCGGCAAAGCGGCGCGGCTTTCGCAGGCTAAGGCGGCGAGAAGGCTACCTCGGCGCCCGGCGGCAGCGCAGTGCGCGCGACGTTGAGCACCATCGCCAGCAACGCGTAATAGCCGCAGGTCCCACAGAGTTCGACCACTCCAGCCTCGCCCAGTACTTCGCGCACGCGTTGGTACGCGGCATCGCTGACGGCGTGATTTCGATGCAGCTCGTCACAGAAGCCGAGCACGGCCGCTTCGTCGGCTGCCAGTGGCTCGGGCGCCCGGCCTGCGGCGAGCGCATCGATAAGCGCGCGCGGAAGACCCGCCCGTTCCGCCAGGGGGGCGTGCGCATTCCATTCATAGTTCTGACGCCAGTGACGCGCCGTGGCCAGGATCGCCAATTCGCGCAGCCGCGGGGTGATGACACTGTCGTAGCGCAGGTACTCGCCGAGCAGCTGGGTCCGCTGGCACAGTTCGGGGCTGCGCAACAGAGCCTGGAAGGGGCCGCCGAGCCGGCCGCGCGGCCCCTGCGTGATCGCCTCGACCACACGCCGCTGCGCCGCGCTGAGCGCCGCAGCAGCGAGCGGCGGCAATCGCTCCGGCCCGCTGGGGCCGCTCATTGGCCGTACCGGGAACGGTGTATAATTCTTCTAACAGGGAATAACTGCATTCGAGCGCTCCGGCTGGTGAATGTCCAAGGCCATCATCCTGACCCAGTATTCTGCGCCAGGCACCGGTTCCGCTGCCGCTGAACCACCGCGTGCGGCCGCCATCGGTGCCGGTGTGCGCCGGCGCTACCGCTCGCTCGATCGCCGCGAGGATCTGGCGACAGTGGACTATCTCGAGGAGCTCTGGAATGTCGATGCCGTCGCGCTGGCCGCGGCGCCGGGCGCGAATGTCGCCCGCTATGCCTGCATCGAGACCCAGGACAGTGGACCGTGCGATGAAGAGCATCACGTGCTCATGATCGTCGCATTCAATGTGCCGGCTGCGCGAGTCGATGAGGTCGAGCGCTGGTACCGGCAGGAACATGCTCCCATGTTGCTGCGTGCGCCCGGGTGGCTGCGCATGCGGCGCTACGAGCCCATCCAGGCTGCGGGTGGAGCGCAATGGACACATCTGGCGTTGCACGAACTGCGCGATCCCGCGGTACTCGAATCGGCGGAGAGGGCGCTCGCGCGCTCCACCCCCTGGCGCGCACAACTGGAGCAGGAGCGCTGGTTTGCGCAGGCCGGCCGCTTCATCTACGAATACCTGCCATGATCGGTGACGGAGGTAGCGATGCTGAGTAACCGGTTGGCCGGAAAGGTGGCGCTTGTCACTGGCATCGGCGCCGGCATTGGCCGGGGCTGCGCCCTGATGTTCGCGCGGCACGGTGCCACGGTGGTCGGTTGCGACATCAGTATCAAAGGCACCGAGGACACGGTGGCTGCGGCACGTGCCGAGGGCCTCGATATAGACGGCCTCTCACCGATCGACCTCACCAAACCTGATCAGGTTCAGCGCTACATCGAACACGGTGCCGCGCGGCATGGCCGCATCGATGTGCTGCTCAACGCGGCCGCGATCCAACCCCATATGGCGAAGATGGCGGATGTGGATTACGAACGGCAGTGGATTCCGACCATCGTCGGCGAGGTGGATATCGTGGTGCTGGCCTGCAAGGCGGCATGGCCTTACCTGCAGAAAAGCGGCAATGCCTCCATTATCAATTTCGCTTCCGTGTCGGCGTTCCGTGCCAGCCAGAACATGGGCATGGGTCCGCACTGCGCGGGCAAAGCCGCGGTGCTGGCGTTGACGCGGCAGCTGGCTGTGGAGGGCGGGCCCGGTATCCGCGCCAATTCAATCTCACCTGGCATGGTGGTCACACCGGCAACGCAGGCCGCGGGTGCCTCGGTGGCCGGGCCGATCCGGGATGCGATCCTGGCTCGCGTGCCCATGCGACGTCTCGGGCAGCCCGAGGACATCGCCTGGTGTGCCGTGTTCCTTGCCTCTGACGAGGCTGCCTGGATCACCGGCGCGAATTTCCCGGTGGACGGCGGCGTCATGTGTAACTGACAGGAAGAGTCCCTATGTACCCCAACGTGTCGCTATTCATTGACGGCGCCTGGTGCGAGGGGCAGGGCGCTGCGCTGCCGGTGCTGAACCCGGCGAGCGGTGAGCCTATCGGCAATGTTGCCCAGGCCATGCCGGCGGATCTGGAACGCGCGCTCGCGGCTGCCGAGCGCGGCTTTGCGCTATGGCGGCGGACGAGCGCGTTCGAACGCGCGCGCATCCTGCGGCGCACCGCCGCGCTGCTGCGCGAACGCAGCGAGCATATTTCCCGGCTCATGACGCTGGAGCAGGGCAAGGTCATCGCGGAATCGCGCCAGGAAGTGGAGCGCGGCGCCGAGACCTGTGAGTGGATGGCCGGTGAGGCGCAGCGCATCTATGGCCGCACGATCGGTGGCCGCGCCGCCAATGTCTCGCAGACCGTCGTCAAGGAGCCGATCGGGATCGTGGCGGCGTTTACGCCCTGGAATTTCCCAGTCAATCAAATGGTGCGCAAGCTCGCCGGTGCGCTGGCTGCCGGTTGCGCCATCATCGTCAAGGGCCCGGAGGAAACGCCTGCGTCGTGCGCTGAACTCGTGCGCGCGTTTGCCGACGCCGGCGTTGCGGCCGGCGCCATGAATCTGGTTTACGGTGTGCCAGCCGAGGTTTCTGAATACCTTATTCCGCAACCCAGCGTGCGCAAGGTCTCATTCACTGGCTCCACTCAGGTCGGCAAGCATCTTGCCGCGCTGGCGGGCCGATATATGAAGCCCGTCACCATGGAACTCGGCGGTCACGCGCCGGTACTGGTATTCGCCGATGCCGATATCGAGGCCGCGGCCAAGGCCCTCTGCGGCAACAAGTTCCGCTGCTCGGGGCAAAGCTGCATCAATCCAACACGCTTTCTGGTCGAGAGCAGCGCATACGAGCGCTTTGTTACGGCATTCGTCGCCGCGGCCGCGGCGATAAAGGTGGGTGACGGCCTCGATCCGCAAAACACGATGGGACCGATGGCGAACGTGCGGCGCCTGGACGCCATGGAGGCGCTGACGGCTGATGCACTGAAGGCAGGCGCGAAGCTGCGGTTGGGCGGCAAGCGCATCGGTGAGAAAGGATATTTCTTTGCACCGACCGTGCTCAGCGATGTCCCCTTGACCGCGCGCGCCATGAACGAGGAGCCTTTTGGTCCGATTGCGCTGATGCGTCCCTTCGGCACCATCGAGGAGGCCATCACCGAAGCGAATCGGCTGCCCTATGGCCTGGCGGCCTACGCCTTCACACGTTCCGCGCCGCAGGCACGCGCCGTCACCGAGCGCGTTCAAAGCGGCATGGTGTCGATCAATCATTTCGGCCTCGGCATCCCCGAGACACCGTTCGGAGGTGTGCGCGACTCCGGCTACGGCTTCGAGGGTGGCAGCGAGGCGATCGAAGCCTATCTGCAATCGCGATTCATCAGTGTGGCGGACCTATGAGTCAGCAGCAATTCTGGCATCACCACGTCGGGGTCAGCGTTCCGGATTTGCAGTCCTCGATCGATTGGTACCGGCGAGTGCTCGGGTTCGAGCTGGTTCGGCGGCAGCGCATCGAGTCGATCCCGGCTGAGATCGCCGTCCTCAAGCACGGCGCCATGCACATCGAGTTGTTCCAGGCCGAGGGCGCGAAGCCGCTGCCGGCCGAACGGCGTGAGCCGGATTCGGACGTACGTACCCATGGCAACAAGCACGTCGCCTTCGGTGTCGCCGATGTCGATGCATTTGCGGGCGAGCTGCGACGACGCGGCGCCGATGTAGTCTGGGTAAAGCATTTCCCGCACGGCGGCGCGAACATCTTCATCCGCGACAATGCCGGCAACCTGATCGAGTTCCTGCAGGCGCCGCAGGATCCGCGGCTGCTGGCGACACTGGATTCGGCGCAATAGCGGATTTAAATCGGCGCAGCCACCGTCTCGAGCATCCGCGCCGTGAGGCCCACCGGGTCGGCCGTGGGCACAGGGGTCTGTTCCCATTCGCCGAGCTGCAGCGAACTCTCGACGATGAAGCGGCAGCGCTCGAAGCGTCGTTGCATGAATTGCTCGAGTAGCTGCGGCAACGGCGCGGGGCTCGCGAGCAGATCCCCCAGCACCACCGCATCCTCGACGGCCTGTGCCGAGCCCTGCCCGAGGTGCGGTGTGGTGGCATGCGCGGCATCACCGATCAACAGGATGCGGCCGCGGTACCAGGGTTGCGGCAACAGCAGCGCCTCGAGCGGGCGATACACCACACGCGTGGAGTCGGTGATGTGGTCGCGCATCGCACCCATGATGCCGGTGCAGGCCTTGAGGCGATCGCGGAAGATCTCCGCCAGCTGATCGGCAGGATGACGCGGATTACCCGGCTCACTCTGTACCAGCCAAACGTAGCCGGTCTCGCGCGTCAGCGGGATGAAGCCGCATTTGCCGAACGGCAGTCCCTCGCCCATGCAGAAGAAGGAGTAGGTCACTTGCGGCGGCCGCGGCACGCTGTAGCGCCAGGTACCCTGGCCGGTGAAACGCGGCTGGTACTGCGTGCCGAAGAGGTGCGAGCGCAACTGCGATTGGATGCCGTCGGCGCCGACCAGCAGATCGTACGTGCCTGTCGAGCCGTCGTTGAATTCCACCTCGACGCGGTCACTGTGCTGGCGTATGTGGCGGAACGTCGTGCCGAGACGGATCGTCGCACCGGCCTTGCACGCCGCATTGAACAGCACCTCGTGCAGCGCCGGCCGGGTCATGCCCAGATTCGCCGGGTAGCTGGGTCCCGCGAGCTTCGCGCCGCGCAGCCGTTGCAGCACGTTGCCGTGCAGGTCCTCGAACACCAGTCCATCGTAAGGAAAACCGGCGGCGACTGCCTGATCGGCGACACCTAAGGCCGCCATGGCGCGGATGAAGTTCGCCTGCACGACGATACCAACCTGGTAGATCGTCCACTGGCGCTGGATTTCGGCGACTTGCACCTGAATGCCGGCGCGGGACAGCGCGATCGCGGCCGACAATCCGCCGATCCCTCCACCGACAATAAGTACTTTTTTAACGGCGGCCATTCAGTCGACGATGTGAGTTTCGCTGCCGCTGGCGCCGCCCTGCATGTCGTACAGATAGCCGCCCCGGCTCTCGAGCTGGGGCAGATCGCAGAAGGCATTGATCATGTGGAACATGGTCGGCAGTTCTTCCCATTGCGGGCGCACGAACTGCACCTGGCCGCTGCCCGTGAGCCGGCGTAATACCTTGCCATTCCATGCCGGCGGGGTGAGCGTGGCATAGGCGGCATCGGCGGTTCCCCACTCGCCGGTGCGCGGCAGGTATTTGTACGACAGCAGGCCTTTATTGAGCGGATCGGCAGGCGGTGCCTGAGTCTCTTCGCGCAGGTCCCAGGCAGCGATCTTCCAGAAGGTACAGCCGAGCCAGGACATCTCGGTTGCATGGCGGCCGTCCTGCTGTTCGCGAATCGGGGGGATTTCACACCAGAGCTTGTTATGGCCCAGTTCCTCACGTCCCGACAGGATCGGATCGCACAGATTCTCGTAGCGCACGATCAGCAGCGTGCCGTGAACCGGCGCCGCGGCATTCTGGTAGACCGCGTTGAACTTGAGGTCGCACATGTTGTAGCCGCGGCCTGCGAGCCAGCCGAAGCCATCGAAATAGGTCGCCTCGCAGGTGACGATTGGATCCCCCCAAACCTTGAACCCGGGTGGCAACCAGGACTGCAGACTGGAGGCGTCGGTCAGAAACCGCGCGCCGAGTACACGGCGTCGCGGCTGAACCTGCCAGTCGAATCGTTCCAGTCCGCGGAACTGACGCGGCCCCGGTGTCGGGCCGAAGAACACCGGCATGCGGTAGTAGTCGCCGCGTTTGGGCGTGAAGGCCATCAGCTTCGCAACTCGAGTTCGGCCGGAAGAGCGGCGCGCAATTCGGTGCTGAAGGCGCCGTCCACAAGGATGAAGGCCATGCGCGCGACCTGATCGGAGCGATTTTCCCAGGCATGATCGGTACCGCGTTGCACGACCACATCGCCCGCGCGCAGTAACACTTCGCTGTCATCGAGGATCAGGTAGAGCTCGCCTTCGAGCACGATGCCGTAATCGATCGAGCGCGTGCGATGCATCATCCGATGACGGCCATCGCTTCGTTCGGGCAGCTTGAGAATGTGGCCGGGATAGAAATCGTTGAGTCGAATACGCGTCCCGTGCGGCGGTGGCGGCACCCGCAACGGCCCGTCGGTCGGCTCCGGCTCACGCGAGCAGATCGGCGCCGGCGTCGCGGATGTGTTCCAGATTTCGATGAAATCCACACCCGTTCCCTTGTCGCGAACGTTGGGCGGCATGCCATCGCTGAGCACCACCGAGCGCCCGGTCTCATCATGGCCGGTGACAATACGGCGTGCCGGCTTGGGCATAGGCTCTCCTTGGGAGCACTTTACCCCAAATTACCGCAGGCGGGAATATAGCTTCAGAGCGGGGGCGGCGGTGCCCTGATGCCGTTCAGCAGCAGCTCGCAGATGAACTCGCGATAGCGGGCGCTGAGCGCTGTTTCGTCGAAGCTCTTGCCCAGCGCGATGCGCAGGATCGGCATGCCATTGACGAAGAATTCGCACACGCCGATGACCGCCAGGAACAGGAAGGCGCTGTCGGTACGTCTGAACACACCTTGCGAGACGCCTTGGTCGAGGATGGCGCCGTATCCAGCCACTGCCTGCGCGGTCAGCTGTTGCAGGAAGCGCGCCGCGGCCGGGGAATTCAGATTGACGAATTCATCGATCAGCAGGCGATGAAAGAAAGGATAGGTGGTCTCGAATTTCTGCAGCGCTGAGACTCGTGCGCGCAGCGCACCTTCGGGCCCCTGATCGGCCTGCGCGAGTTCCTGCTCGAGCATGCGCGAGAATTCGGCGGTCAGTTTCTCCATGGCCGCCAGCAGCAGCATCGAGCGATCGCGGAAGTAATAGCGGATCAGCGATGGATCCACGCCCATGTGCCGTGCCACCTCGGCACGAGTGATGCGGTTGGGAGGCATCTGCGTGAGCAATTCACAGGTGCGGTCAATCAGCGCTTCGCGCCCGACGGTCTTAGGGCCCGCGGCGGGACGGCCGATGCCACGCCGGCTGGCGGAGGGAGCAGCGCGCGCAGCGCGTTTCTTCTTCCCTTTGAGTGAGTGCGACTTGGCGGAGGAGGGAACACGCATGTTTCCACTTATCGCATGCGCTTGGCCGCTTCGCAACGCATCAGGCGGCGACCGTGCTCAGGACGGTGTGCTACGCTCGCACGAACCGGACGGGTCGATCACATCCGTCATGCGCCCAACGTGAGCGCGGCGATTCGCGCCAGGAGATACCCATGATTCGCTACTTGAAGTCCGGACAGACGGCGGAAGTCACGGCAGAGAAACAGGCCGAGGTTCGCCGCACGGTCGAGGGCATACTGGAAAACATAGCCAAAAACGGCGAGCGCGCGGTGCGCGAGTACTCGCAGAAATTCGATCAATGGTCGCCCGAGAGTTTTCGCCTGAGCGAGCGCGAGATTCGGGAGTGCCTCGATCAGGTGCCCGATTCTGTCAAGCGCGACATCGAATTCGCACAGACGCAGATCCGCAACTTTGCGCTGGCGCAGCGTGCGGCGCTGAAGGATGTCGAGGTGCAGACGATGCCGGGAGTGGTGCTCGGGCACAAGAATCTGCCGGTCAACAGCGTCGGCTGCTACATCCCAGGCGGCCGCTACCCGATGGTGGCCAGTGCGCACATGAGCGTCGTCACAGCCAAGGCGGCGGGGGTCAAGCGCGTGATCTCCACGGCGCCTCCCTTTGGCGGCAAGCCTCATCCGGCGATCGTGACCGCCATGCACATGGGCGGAGCCGATGAAATCTACGCCTTCGGGGGCGTGCAGGCGATCGCCGCGATGGCGCTCGGCACCGAGCACATCGCCGCCGTCGACATGATAGTGGGCCCGGGCAATGCCTTCGTGGCGGAGGCCAAGCGGCAGTTGTTCGGCCGCGTGGGCATCGATCTGCTCGCCGGCCCGACCGAGACGCTCATCATCGCCGATGACAGCTGCGATGCGGAAATGGCGGCCGTGGATCTGCTGGGTCAGGCCGAGCACGGTCCGGGCAGTCCTGCCGTGCTGCTCACCAACAGCGCCAAACTGGCGCAGGAAGTGCCGGCCGCAATCGAGAAAGTGCTCTCCTGGCTGCCCACCGCCGATGTGGCGCGGCTCGCGTGGCAGAACTGCGGTGAGATCATCCTCGCCGACTCTCTCGATGAGATGGTCATGCACGCCGACAAGATCGCCTCCGAACACGTGCAGGTGCTCACGCGCGACCCTGAATTCTTCTTCCAGCGCATGACCAACTATGGCGCGCTGTTCCTGGGGGCGCGCACCAACGTGGCCTTCGGCGACAAGGTCATCGGCACCAACCATACGCTGCCGACCATGAAAGCGGCGCGCTACACCGGTGGTCTTTGGGTCGGCAAGTTCATCAAGACCTGCACCTACCAGCGCGTTCTGACCGATGAGGCGAGCGCGCTGATCGGCAGCTACTGCTCGCGGTTATGCGAGCTCGAGGGTTTCGCCGGTCACAAGGAGCAGGCGGACCTGCGCGTGCGTCGATACGGTAAGAACAAGGCCGCCTGAGTGCTGCTGTCCGAGCGGCTGAAAGGCAAGGTCGCGGTCGTCACCGGTACTGGCAGCGGCATCGGCCAGGGGTGTGCGCTGATGTTCGCGCGCCACGGCGCGCGGATCATGGGCTGCGACATCAACGCCGCCGCCGCGCAGGCGACAGTCGAACAGGCTCGCCAGCAGGGCATAGGCCTTGATAGTTTTCATCCCTGCGACCTGACCGACGCCGCCCAGGTCGAGAAATTGATGGCGCACACCGCCGAGCGTTTCGGCGGCATCGATGTTTTGGTCAACGCCGGCGCGTTCGGTGCCTTCGGCTTCATCGAGCAGCTCGACTATCTGCGCGACTGGAAGCGAACGCTCAGCGGCGAACTCGATGTCGTGTTTCTTGGTTGCCAGTCGGCATGGTCTTATCTGCGTCAACGCGGAGGCGGCTCGATCGTCAACTTCGCCAGCGCCAACGCGCATGTCGCCCACCCGGTTGCCGGCGCGCTGGCGCATTGCGCCGGCAAAGGCGGTGTGCTGGCAATGACGCGTCAACTGGCGGCAGAGGGCGGTCCGCACAACATCCGTGCCAACAGCATCTCGCCGGCCATGATCGTGACGGGCGCCACCCGGCCGGAGCTCGAAAAGCCGGGGTACAAGGAAGGCATTCTGGCCAAGCTGATGATCAAACGGCTCGGACAGCCCGAAGACATTGCCTGGTTCGCGACCTACCTGGTATCGGACGAGGCCGGCTGGGTCACCGGGGCGGACTTCCGCATCGATGGCGGTGCGACCGCCTGGTAGATTGCCGCGAGCAGGGCAGCCGCTGCCACTGCAAAGCACACGACACTCAGTCTGCTGAAGGCTGGCAGCAGGCCGCCGGATTGCTCGCCCAGAAATTGCAGCACCATGCCGCTGGCAAACTGGCCGATAGCAAAAGCGCCCTGCCACATGCCGTTGCCGCGCCCGCGGATTTCAAACGGCAACCCGCGCGTGGTCCACACCAGCATGGTCGGCAGCACCAGGCCGCAGCCGAGCTGGTTGATGAAGGCGCTCATCACATAGCTGCCTGGATCGACTGCCCGCCCCATGCCGAAAAAGCCGATGCCGATGAGCGCGAAGTCCAGGCACAGCAGCCAGCCGATGCGCAGTCGCGAGGCGATCCAGTAGGCGAAGGTACCAATCGGCACGCCCAGACTCGCAATCATGGTCAGCACACCGACGCGTTGCGCATCATGGACACCCAGTGCCGCCAGCGCATTGGCGTTCTGCGTGATGATGGAATAAAACATGACCGCGGCCACCAGGGTCAGGCCGCATAGCGCCAGCATCCTCGCCCAGGGAAATGCCACGTGCGGGTGCCGCTCGCCGCCGCGATTTGCTGTGACGGAAGGCGTGGGCTCCCAGATAAACGCCGCCACGCCGGCCACCAGCAGCAAACTGTAGAGGTAGACATAGAACGGTCCACGCCAGCCAAAGCGGCCTGCGAGGACGCCGCCGAGCGGAATGATGATGAGCGCCGCCAGCGACGCCGTCGCGGTCTGACCGGCCAGCCAGCGTTCGCGGGACTTGCCGTCGAAGTAGTCGCAGATCAGTGTCGTCGACACGGTCATCACGATCGACTCGCAGATGCCCACGCCCATGCGCGAGATGATGATGGCGTAGAGACTGTCGAGGAAGGTCGGGGCGATGCCGACGAAGGCGTAGACAATCATCGCGGCGATCAGAATGTTGCGGCGGCCGAATCGATCGGCGAGCCAGCCCGCAATGGGCGAGAACAACACGATCCAGATCGAAGGCATGGTCACTATGCCGCCCTGGATCAGGTAGGCGTAGTGCGGCACGTCGCTGAAGTGCTCATTGATCATCGGCACGAAGGTGGTCAACAGCGAAACGCCCATGACCGCCAGCGTGATCGGCAGCAGCAGCATGATGCCCTGCAGGAAGCCCGGTGAGCGCGTCATGCCCATCCGGGTCAGGCTCAAGAGCTCTTGCGCCGGAAGACGAGCGTCAGCAGGAACAGCGCCGTGCGAAAATTCAGCAGCCTGAAGGCAGCGCGTGCCTCCTCCGGGCGCAGCTTCGCGGTCAATGGCATGGCGCCAAAAATCTTGCCCCGGATCACCAGGTCGCCGCCGTCGCGCTCGAGCGCGGTTATGTTCATCATCTCTCTGTTATCGGCGCCATAGATCTTCATTCGCGGTGCGTCCCCGTAATTGTTTGAGTGACGGGCATGGTTGCATCTGACCGGGGTCGAATCAATTGAGTTTCGGTGGAGCTAGGGGAGTCGCCATCCTTGGCAAGTACTCCCTCCCTGATCGTGAGCCGGCGCGGGACAAAACTGCTGCAAGCGGGGCGCGACGCGGACTTATAATTATCTTGCTCGACTTTGACTTGATCCGGTGCCGATTGCAAGGTTTCCGCACGGCCCCCGGACAGGATGCTTTGCCTTGTCGGGGCGCATCCGCTACGCTCCGTTTTGCAGTTATTTCAAGGCTTTATTTCGTGAAAGTGACGATTTTCGGCTCAGGCTACGTGGGCCTGGTGTCCGGCGCCTGCCTGGCCGATGCAGGCAACCATGTGCTGTGTGTCGACATCGATCCAGCGCGCATCGACATGCTCACTCGTGGTGAGGTGCCGATACATGAGCCCGGCCTCGATGGCCTGATTCGTCGCAATCGCGAAGCCGGCAGACTCGAATTCACCACCGATCCGGTGCGCGCCGTGGACCATGGCCTGTTCCAGCTCATCGCGGTCGGCACTCCACCCGATGAGGATGGATCGGCGGACCTGCGCCACGTGCTGGCGGTGGCCCGCTCGATCGGCGAGCACCTCACGCGCTACGCTGTCGTGGTGACCAAATCGACCGTGCCGGTGGGCACCGCTGACCAGGTGCGGCGGCAAGTGCAGAGCATGATCGACGCGCGCAACACGACGGTCGAGTTCGACATGGTTTCGAATCCGGAGTTTCTGAAGGAAGGCGCCGCCATCGAGGACTTCATGCGGCCGGATCGGGTGATCGTCGGCACCGACAATCCTCGGACTACCGAGCTGATTCGCGCACTGTATGAGCCCTTCACACGCAATCATGATCGGCTGATCGTCATGGATATCCGTTCGTCCGAACTGACCAAGTACGCCGCCAACGCCATGCTGGCCACCAAGATCAGTTTCATGAACGAGCTCGCCAGCGTCGCGGAGCGCGTCGGCGCGGATATCGAGAAAGTACGCATCGGCATCGGTTCCGATCCACGTATCGGTTACAGCTTCATCTATCCCGGGGTTGGCTACGGCGGCTCGTGCTTCCCCAAGGATGTGAAGGCACTGATTCATTCGGCCTCCCGCGTTGGACATAACGCCGAGCTGCTGCGCTCCGTGGAAGCCGTCAACGAGCGGCAGAAACATGTCCTGGTCGCCAAAGTGCGCGAGCACTTCAAGGATGGACTCAATGGCAAGACCTTTGCGCTCTGGGGCCTGGCCTTCAAGCCGAACACTGATGACATGCGCCAGGCCCCGAGCCTGATCATCATCGATGCCCTGCTGCGCGCCGGAGCGCGGGTTCGCGCCTACGATCCGGTGGCCGCCAATGAGGCGCGCAGGCTGTTCGCAGCGCACCCGATGACACAACAGCTTTCGTTCTGCAAGGATGCCTATGAGGCCGCGCAAGGCGCGAATGCTTTGCTCATTGCCACCGAGTGGAAGGAATTTCGCAGTCCTGATTTCGCTCGGCTCAAGACGCTGCTGCTGGAGCCGATGATCTTTGATGGCAGAAATCTCTACGAGCCTGCGCTGATGGAACGAATGGGCCTGCACTACGTTGCGATCGGCCGTGGGCGGCGGCCAAAGGCCCCGGCGCACGCCGCGGAAGTCCACGCGGAGAATAGCTAGCCATGATGGTCCCAGTGATCCTCTCCGGCGGTGCCGGCACCCGACTCTGGCCGTTATCGCGAGAGCTGTATCCGAAGCAACTGCTGCCGCTGACCAGCCAGTACACGATGCTGCAGGAGACCGTGCGCCGGGTCGCCGGGCTGGATGCAACCGCGCCCACCGTGGTGTGCAACGAGGCGCACCGGTTCCTGGTGGCAGAACAGCTGCGCGGGATCAGCTGCGCGCCGCGCGCCATCGTGCTCGAGCCCAAAGGACGCAACACCGCCCCGGCGATCGCGTTGGCCGCGCACGCATCGCTTGCCTCCGACGAAGGTGATGTGCTGCTGCTGGTACTGCCCGCGGACCACGTAATCCGCGATCTGCCGGCGTTTCACCGCGCGGTCGAAGCGGCTGCCGCCGCCGCCCGGGATGGCGCACTGGTGACCTTTGGCGTGGTGGCGAATGCCCCCGAGACCGGGTACGGCTACATCCGGCGAGGATTGGCGCAAGGCGAGGGCTACCGCATTGCCGAATTCGTCGAGAAACCCGATGCCGAGAGGGCAGTAGCCTACGTCGCATCGAAAGAGTACTACTGGAACAGCGGCATGTTCCTGTTTCGGGCGCGCCGTTATCTCGAGGAACTGGAGAAATATGCGCCGGATATCGCCGCGGCCTGCCGCAACACTTTTGCCGGTGCGACGCGCGACCTGGATTTCACACGCCTCGATGCCACTGTGTTCGGCGCCTGCCGCAGCGAGTCGATCGACTACGCGGTCATGGAAAAAACCGCCGATGCGGTCGTGATTCCGCTCGATGCGGGTTGGAGCGATGTGGGATCCTGGGCCTCCTTGCATGCAGCATGCGAACACGACGCGCACGGCAATGCCCTGCGGGGTGACGTGCTGGTCGAGGATACTCACGACAGCTACATCTACGCCGAGAGCCGCCTGGTCGCCACGGTGGGACTACGTGACCATGTCGTCGTGGAGACCAAGGACGCCGTGCTGGTGGCTCCCAAGGACCGGGTGCAGGAGGTCAAGCAGCTGGTCGCGCGGCTTAAGGCGAAGAATCGCTATGAGTACTCGCTGCATCGGCAGGTGTTCCGTCCCTGGGGCAGCTACGACAGCGTCGATTCCGGCCCGCGTTTCCAGGTCAAGCGCCTGGTGATTCTCCCGGGCGGCGCATTGTCGCTGCAGATGCATCATCACCGGGCCGAGCACTGGGTGGTTGTGTCCGGCACCGCGAGCATTACCCGCGGCGAGGAAACTTTTCTGCTCGAAGAGAATCAATCCACCTACATCCCAGTCGGCGTGCGACATCGAATCGAGAATCCGGGCCGCATACCGCTGCATATAATCGAAGTCCAGACGGGCGCCTATTTCGGCGGGGACGATATCGTGCGCTACGAGGATCGTTACGGCCGACAGGGCACCAACACCTAAAGGCGATCACGATACCGCATGCCAGACCTTCGATGCTTCAAGGCCTACGATGTTCGTGGCCGGATTCCCGACGAACTCAACGAGCAACTGGCCTATGAGATTGGCCAGGCCTACGCGGCCCTGATCAAACCCGGCCGCGTCGCGGCCGGCCGCGACATTCGCGGATCCAGCAGCCAACTGCAGCTGGCCTTAATGCGCGGCTTGACCGACTCGGGCGTCGATGTGGCCGACATCGGCCTCTGCGGCACCGAGGGCGTCTACTTCGCGACGTTTTCCCAGAACCTGGACGGCGGCATCATGGTGACGGCCAGTCACAATCCGCCGGATTACAACGGCATGAAGTTCGTGCGCGAGCAGAGCAAGCCGATCAGCTCGGACAATGGGCTGCTGCAAATGCGGCAGATGATCGAAACTCGGCAGCTACCCGGAAAGTCTGCGCCAGGCAGCGTCCGGAGCCTGGACATCAACCCCAGCTACATCGAACACCTGCTCGACTATGTCGATGTCGCGGCGCTCAAGCCGCTGAAAGTCGTCGTCAACGCCGGCAACGGCGGTGCCGGGCTGGTCGTGGATCAACTCGAGCCGCGCCTGCCGGTGCAGTTCGTGAAGATCAACCACGAAGTCGATGGCAGCTTTCCGAATGGCGTCCCTAATCCCATGCTGGAGGAGAATCGGGCGGTCACGAGCGCGGCCGTGCGTGCGCACCACGCCGATCTTGGCCTCGCATGGGACGGCGATTTCGATCGATGCTTTTTTTTCGACGAGCAAGGCGGGTTTGTCGAGGGCTACTACCTGGTCGGACTGCTGGCCGAGACGTTTCTGCGGCGCCATGCGGGTGCGAGTATCGTCCACGATCCGCGTCTCACGTGGAATACGATCGATATCGTGCAGACTTGCGGCGGTACCCCGGTGCTGTGCAAGTCGGGGCATGCATTCATCAAGCAGAAGATGCGCGAGGTCGATGCCGTGTACGGCGGGGAAATGAGCGCGCATCATTACTTCCGTGACTTCGCCTATTGCGATAGCGGCATGATTCCCTGGCTGCTGGTGCTGGCCATCATGAGTGAATCCGGCAAGTCGCTTTCCGAGCTGGTTGGAGCGCGCCAGCGTCTCTACCCGGCCAGCGGGGAGATCAACCGCGAACTGGGTCCGCAACTGGGCGATGCCAAAAGCGTTCTCCAGCGGATCCGCGAACGTTACCAGGCGCGAGCCAAGGCCGTCGAAACCGTCGATGGCCTGTCAATGGAATTCGACCACTGGCGATTCAATCTGCGCGGTTCGAATACCGAGCCGCTGGTGCGCCTCAACGTTGAGTCGCGTGGCGATGCGGCACTGATGCAGGAGAAGACCGCGGAACTGCTGCGGTTGCTCGATGGACGCTGAACTTTCGAACGCGCTGCAGAGCTTGCTGTCACGCCGATCCGTGCCGGCAGTGCAGTTGTCCGAGCCAGGACCGACGCCCGATCAGGTCGCGACGGCTATCGATGCGGCCTTGTGTGCCCCGGATCATGGGGCGCTCAAGCCGCTCAGAATGGTGCTGATCCAGGGTGATGCACGCGCCCGGTTGTCGGAACTGCTGACCCGACGCATGCTTGAACGCGACCCGGCCGTGCCTCCAGGCAAAATCGAGAAGACCCGGCGGGGGCTATTGTCCGCGCCGCTGGTCATTGCGGTCGGCGCCCGCGTGGCGGTATCGCCGAAGGTGCCGGAGCTCGAGCAGCTGTTGTCGGCTGCCGCCGGAGTCATGAATCTGCTGAATGCATTTCATGCGCTGGGGTATGGTGCCATCTGGCTGACGGGCCCCAATGCCTATGACCCACAGGTCGCGCAATCGCTGCAGTTTGCGGCCGACGAGCGCAGCCTGGGATTTGTGTACGTAGGCACGGTAGCGAGCAGCAATAAGTCGCCGGCGCCGCGCCGGCTGGAGCACGCCGGGGCCGTCCGCGACTGGACCGGCTGAGACGCATGCCGTTTACCGTCTCGCACATCGCGGCAGTGCTCCCGGCCCATCGGCTGCTGTCGCGCGCGGGCCTGTTTTCCGCAGCCGTAATCGGCAGCATGGCCCCAGATTTCGCCCTGCTATTGCCGGGCTTCGTGCCTCGCTGGGAGAGCCACAGCATCCAGGCCCTGGTAACTTTCAGCCTGCCACTGGGCCTGGTGGCCTTTGTGCTGACTGTGCTGCTGGTTGCGCCCGCGATCACAGAGGTGCTGCCCGATCGCGCCTACGCGCGGCTGCGCCGCGCCGAGGCGCAGAGGCCGCCACGAGCCCTGTGGCTGACGCTGGTTTATGCAGCACCCATAATCGTGCTGGCTGCCGTCACGCATCTGATCTGGGATGGATTCACGCACGAGAGCGCGCGCGGCGTGCGGATGTTTCCGGTCCTGGGCGAACTCGGTCCTGAGGTCGACGGTCACGCCTTATACCTGTTTCGCTGGCTGCAATACGCGAGCAGTATCGTCGGCCTGGTGGCCGTGCTGGTGGCGCTGCTGATCTGGTGGCATCACGCCCCGGTCCAGGGACAGCCGCTATCACGCCGACTGGCTTATCGGGAACGCGCCCTCTGGTGCGGCGCCTACCTCGCTGTGATTCTGTGCGGCATTGCCTTGGGCGCATGGCGCGTGCACGCGCATATGTCGACATTTGCGGCCGGCATGCGGATCGGCTACGTCGCGATCAGCGCCTTGCGTGCTACCGCGATGTCGCTATTGGTGGTGAGCTGTCTGCTGCTGCTGCGGCTGCGGATCTTCGGCCAAGCCGTCCGGACATGAGCGGGGGCGCCGGCGCGGATCGCACCGAGCGTCTGAATACCAAGGCGGCCGGCATCATCGGCGTGGCGGTGTTGTGCAGCCGCGTGCTGGGGTTGCTGCGCGAACAGGTCTGTGCCGCGCTATTCGGCGGTGGCGGCGCCATGGATGCCTTCACCGCCGCATTCCGGATACCAAACCTGCTGCGTGATTTGTTTGCCGAAGGCGCCCTGTCAACGGCGTTCGTCACCACCTTCAGCAAGACCATCGCACGCGACGGCGACAAGGCAGCCTGGCAGCTTGCCGACAAAGCCGCGACGCTGGCGGCAATCACGCTCGGCGCGCTCTGCGTGGCCGGCATCGTGTTCTCACCGCAGCTGGTGTCACTGCTCGCGCCAGGATTTGATCCGCAGAAAGCCGCGCTGACGGTGCAGCTCACTCGCATCATGTTTCCCTTCATTCTGCTGGTGTCGCTGGCGGCGCTGGTGATGGGCATGCTCAATGCCAAGAGCGTATTCGGCATGCCCGCAATGGCATCGAGCTTCTTCAACATCGGCTCGATAGTGGGCGGCGTCGCAATCGGTGCCTGGATTGATCCACAGTTCGGTCCACGGGCGCTCATCGGCCTTGCGATCGGAACGGTGATCGGCGGGGCGCTGCAATTCGGCGTGCAACTGCCATCACTGGCGCGGCTAGGCTATCGCTTTCGGCCTGATCTGCAGTGGCGCGACCCGGGAGTGCGGGCCATCCTCGTGCTCATGGGACCCTCGGTGATCGCAGCCAGCACCACCCAGTTCAATGTACTGATCAACTCGATATTTGCATCGAAGCTCGGCGATGGCCCCATCTTCTGGCTTTCGATCGCATTCAGGCTGATGCAGCTGCCACTGGGTCTGTTCGGTGTCGCCCTCGGCACCGTGACACTGCCGCTGCTGTCGCGCCTGGTGGTGGCCCAGCGATTCGATGCGTTTCGATCAGAGCTCGCGCACGGTATGCGCCTCGCTTTGCTGCTGACGGTGCCCTCGACGATCGGGCTGATGATGCTCGCCGAGCCGATCATTTCGACGCTGTATCAGCACGGACGTTTCGATGCGGGCCAGGCTGCGCAGGCGGCCGGTGCGCTGCGCTTCTACGCGATCGGACTCGGCGGGTATGCCGCGCTCAAGGTGCTCGTGAACGCGTTTTATGCGCTCGATCATCGCAAGACCCCAATGATGGTGAGCTTCGCCGCCGTGGCGCTGAATCTGCTGTTCAACTGGATATTCACATTTCGGCTGGGCTGGGGACACAGGGGGCTGGCCTTGTCCACAGGCTGTGTCGCCACCTGCAATTTTCTGGTGCTGTACCTGCTGATGCGCCGCAGGCTGCGTGGGCTGGAGTCGGGGCGCATGCTCGCGATGCTGCTGAAACTTGCCGTCGCGGCTCTGCCCTTGATCGCTGTCTGTGCCGCCTCATCCCATTGGCTGCTGGCCGACTGGGCGACGCAGGCATTCCTGCCGAAGCTGGGGGCGTTACTCGCCACGGTCGTTATCGGCTCGATGGCGTTCGTCGGCGGTTGCGCGCTGCTGCGGGTGGAGGAGATCGCAGAGCTGGTTCATGCCGTACGTCGGCGGCTGCGGCGCGTAGGCTAGGGTTTGAAACGCGGCATCACAAAGCAATAGGCGCTGTAGCGCATCTCGCTCCAGGCGGCCTCGGAAAGCGCGTGTCCCGGGTAGAGTGGTATCAGCGTCGGAGCAAACCGGATCCTGACGCGAATGAGCGAGCGATCGCGCGTCAGTCTGCGTGGAATCAGGAACTCATCATCGCGAAAGCGTCGATTGGAGGTCTGCTCGATGTGCTCGGCGGGCCCGAGCTCGCGCTCGCCGCCATTTGACAGGACCGTGGTGTTGGAACCCGCCAGATACCAGACGCCCGCCAGGCTCCAGCGCGCAGAAGCACGCGCAACGTCTCTTATATAGACCTCGGCGCGCTGGTTGGCGAAGCCGTAGTCGAGCTTGCGTCGCAGCATGACGCCCATATTCCGCGGTTCGATATGAAGGTCGAACTCCGACCAGTCATGCACCAGGCGGCCGTGCTCGACGGTAGCCGGATAAATCTCACGGCCCGCGAAAGTGTCAGGTCCCCACTCGTAGCGTGAACGCAGCTCATACGGCGGCGATGCACCGGGCGAGGCGTAGTGATGAGCCTGCTCACTCACAGGATCTCCGACCGCCAGCTCGTCGCTCTTGACCAGGGACGCCGCGGGCAGGCCATACCAGTAGGTAACGGTCTCATAGTGCTCGGTGGATTCATCGATCCCGCCATGTTCGAGCTGGATGCGGGCATTGCGGCCGAATGGCATCAGGTCGGCCAGCAGGAATCGATAGGCCGATTCGATGCGGTCGGAAGCAGAGAGCGCCCGGGCACGATCGCGGGCGCCGACCGGGTGACCGGCAAGCGGCAACGTCATGGTCTCGAGGCCCCAATAGTCACCGCCGCCGGCCCATTCCTCCGTGCCGGTGCCCTGCGCCTGCGGTGTCATGCTGTCATCGAAGAAAAATCTCGGATCGCCCTCCAGCCCGGAGAATTCGGCGTTGTGAGAAAAGATGAACGAGGTGCCGACAAAGGCTCCCGACCAGTCGCCGCCGCCCTCGGTCTGGCGGGTGTCGAGCAGCACCAGGTCGTGGCCCAGATCGGCTGAGGCCCCTCCCGGATGATCGCGATAGGTCGCATGAAAATAGCCCACGTGGTTTGCCGGATCGGTGTAAGGCACGCGGCGCACGCTCCAATCGATGTCGGCAAGCGCGTGTTCGGCGATGCCGGTCAGCTCGATGCGTGCGGAGCGGAAGTAGGGCATCGGAAAATAGCAGTGCAGGTGGACCTGTTGCGCGTCGTAGCGCACCACCATCGGCAACGCCTTCACCAGGAATTCCTGATCGTCGCGGTTGTAGAGTGTGCCGGCGCCGAAGAACAGTGCGAGCGGCGCATCCACTGAAGGACTGTCACGCCCGTCCCAATAAATCCGCAGTCGCACTCGCGAGAAGTCAGGCGCCTCGCTCCGCGGCAAGGAAAATTCGATCGCCCGCACCATCGAAGGCCCGTCCTTACTGCTGAAAATCGTTACGGTGCCGGCGGCCGGCAGATCGATGTGCCCGGCCGTCGCCGTGACCCCGGGCGCGTCGGCAGCAGGTGCGATGTCCGAGCCGGCGCGACTCAGCAGCGCGCCAATTGCCGGATCCGGCGGCGTGCCAGTCCAGCTGCCAATCGGCTTCGACAGCGGCGCGCCGTCAACGAACTGGTGGTAGATGTAATAGCCGGTACCATAAAAGGTGCGCGAGTAGGCCAGCCGCAGCGAGGTGGTGAACTCGATCGGCACCCAGCTCAGGTCGGCCCCCTTGGTTTGGCTCCAGGTCCAGGTCATCGCAGTGGGAAATGCTGACTGTGGCAGGAACACCGAGTCGCTGACCGGGTGCAGCGGGTCGGCGGTGCTGCTCTCCTCGACGCGGTGGTCAAGACCATCGACGGTGTAGTGCCAGGGACTGCCATGCCAATGATTCGTCCGCACAAAATAGAGGACGCCTGGTCCCTCGACGTCGAGCGTGACGTTGTAGTCCTCGGCCAGCTGGTAGAGAAAATGCGAGGCGTCGCCGTGATCGTTGCCGCCCGCTCGATCATAGGTACTGCGCATATAGGCGCGCTCGCCGATGCGCTGGTAGGGCCAGCGCTCCCACATGCGATAGGCATCCGCACCCACGGGGAGCAGGGGTGGTTCATCGGCCGGAGCGGCCAGCGCACTGACCGCCATCCCGGCAATCGCGGCCGCGACGAGGAACAGGCCGCTGAGGCGGGTGTCAATGCTCACGCAGCCGGAATTTTTGGCCTTGGCGGTGCTGGATCGACCGGCGCGCCGCGGGGATCGACGCATTCGGCGTGACCACTGACGGGACTGACAACTGCCTCTTTGCATGTTACGGGCGGCGTCGGTTGGGGCTGCGTCGGCGCGGGCGGTTCGCCAGCGGCTCGCAACGCGCCTGCCAGCATCGTGACGACTAACCCTGTGAACAGAAAAGCGTGTCCTGGTTTGCGCATATTGATCCTGATGGTGGGCGGTACTGGGATCGAACCAGTGACCCCTGCCGTGTGAAGGCAGTGCTCTACCGCTGAGCTAACCGCCCGGTGCCATGCGGGGTGCAAAGTCTAAGCGCGCACCTCTGGCGGCGCAACGGGCATGGTGCAAATGAGCCCGCGCCGGTACGATGCGCGGCCCGGCATTTTCGGCCATATTCGGGTACATACAGTCCATGACCGTCGTCACGCGCTTCGCTCCGAGCCCCACGGGCATGCTGCATATCGGCGGTGTGCGCACGGCTCTTTTCTCCTGGCTTTACGCGCGCCACAACGGTGGCCGTTTCATCCTTCGCATCGAGGATACCGATCGGGAGCGCTCGACCGATGAGGCCGTGCAGGTCATTCTCGACGGCATGCGCTGGCTGGCGCTCGATGCCGACGAGGGTCCTTATTATCAGACCCAGCGTTACGATCGTTATCGGGCCGTCATCAGGCGGATGCTCGAGCGCGGGGATGCCTATCTCTGCTACTGCACCAGGGAGGAGCTCGAGGCCTCGCGTCAGGCGCAGATCGCGCGCAAGGAAAAACCGCGCTACGACGGTCGCTGCCGCGGCGGGGCACAGCCGCGAGCCAACATCGAACCTGTCGTCCGCTTCAAAAATCCGCAGACGGGCGCGGTCATCGTTGAGGATCAGGTGCACGGCCAGGTCGTCTTCGAAAATGCCGAATTGGACGATCTGATCATCCAGCGTTCCGATGGCAACCCGACGTACAACTTCTGTGTCGTCGTCGATGACATGGACATGGGTGTTACGCACGTGATCCGCGGCGATGATCATCTGAACAACACACCGCGGCAGATGAATATGCTGCGCGCGCTGGGCGCTACGCCGCCGGTGTATGCGCATGTGCCGATGATCCTCGGACCCGACGGCGCAAAGCTTTCCAAGCGGCATGGTGCGGTGAGCGTGTTGCAGTATCAGCAGGAGGGCTACTTGCCGGACGCGCTGTTGAACTATCTGGTGCGCCTGGGCTGGTCGCACGGCGATCAGGAAGTTTTCTCGCGCGAGGAGATGGTTGCCGCGTTCGACATCAAGGACGTCAACAAGGCCGCATCGGCTTTCAATCCCGAGAAGCTGCTATGGCTCAACCGGCAGCATCTGATGCGCGCGCCGGTGGACGAGGTGGCGGCGGCTCTGAAGGGGCAGCTCGCTTCGCTGGGTGTAACTGCCGCGGACGAACAGCTGCTCGAAGGCGTGGTGAGAGCGCAGCGCGAGCGGGTGGCGACAGTCGCGGAGATGGCGCGCAACAGCCTGTTCTTCTTTCGCGAGTTTGAGGCTTTCGAGGACAAGGCGGCAAAGAAGCATCTGACGCCGGAGTCAGGACCGCTGCTTCAGGCCCTGGCGGAAAGGTTCAACGGGATGGCTGCCTGGGATGCCGAAGCGATTCACGCGACCATCGAATCCGTTGCAGAACAGCAGGGGCTCGCCCTGGGAAAGGTCGCACAACCTCTGCGGGTGGCCGTTACCGGCGGTGCGGTGTCCCCTCCCATCGATGCGACTGTCGCGCTGCTGGGCCGCCAGGTCACCCAGGCGCGCATTCTGCGCGCGCTGGCCTACGTGGGCGGGCGCGGCGCGCCAGCCTGAGGGCGCACTGCCGGAACTTATTGACACCATTCATCGACTTGCGTAGCGTCGCGGGCCTTCAGTGGGGCTATAGCTCAGCTGGGAGAGCGCTTGCATGGCATGCAAGAGGTCGACGGTTCGATCCCGTCTAGCTCCACCACTATCTCAGCCTTTCCGACCGGGTCCCCATCGTCTAGAGGCCCAGGACATCGCCCTTTCACGGCGGTAACAGGGGTTCGAATCCCCTTGGGGACGCCACCGCAAGGGGCGCAGCGGCGCCGCCATGTGACATGGCTCACGGTCCGGCCCACTCAGACACCGCAGAATCCCGGTTGGTACGAATGCGCACCATGGCGAGACCTTGCACCTTCGAATTCCCCCCATGAACATTACGTTGAGAGGCTATCAGGCATGTCGGCAATGAGAGATGTCCTCGGGGCGGCCAGACACTCCGCTGCCATCGGCTGGGCCCTGATTGCGGTTGCCGTTCTCAATGGCTGCGGAGGCGATTCGGTCCAGAAGGTGCCTCAGTATTCGATAGGCGGCACGGTCAGTGGCCTGGTGGGCACGGGCCTGGTGTTGCAGGACAACGGTGTCGACAATCTGAGTCCCTCCGGAAGCGGCGTGTTCACGTTCGCCACGCCATTGGCCAATGGCGATTCCTACGCCGTCACGGTCGCTACACAACCGACCAACCCGGCACAGGAATGCATAGTCACCACGGGCACCGGCACCGTCAGCGGGGACAAGGTGACCAACGTGCAGGTGAGCTGCTCAACCGAGGGCTTCACCATCGGCGGCACGATCAACGGGCTCACGGGCAGCGGTCTGGTCCTGCAGGACAACGGCGGCAGCAATCTGCCCATCAGCAGTGCCGGCGCATTCACCTTCATCAATACCGTCGGCAGCGGCTCGCCTTACTCTGTCACGGTCAAGACACAGCCGTCTTCGCCGACGCAGACCTGCACCGTCTCGAACGGATCCGGCACTGTCGGAAGCGCCAACGTGCAGACGGTGGTCATCAACTGCGTGAACAGTACATTCACTGTGGGCGGCACCGTCAGTGGTTTGGCCGGATCCGGGCTGGTGCTGCAGGACAACGGCGGCGATGACCTGCCCATCAGCAGCTCAGGCACCTTTACCTTCGCGACGCCTGTGGCGCTGGGTTCACCCTATGCGGTCACGGTCAAGACGCAGCCGACGAACCTGTCGCAAACCTGCACGGTGACCAATGGCACCGGCACCATCACTGCGGCTGCGGTCACCAATGTGAGCGTCGCCTGTACGACCAACAGTTATTCGATCACTGCCAATGTCATCGACGCAAGCGGCAGCCCGGCAGGCACGGTGCTGCAGAACAATGGAAGTGGAAACCTGAATGTGACCGGCACTGGCTCGTTCACGTTTGCGACGCAGGTCGCCAGCGGCCAGGCCTACAATGTTACGGTCCTGACACAACCTTCCGCGACGCCTGCGCAGTACTGCCAGGCCCTGAACGGAGCGGGCACCGTGACGCTGTCCAATGTGACCGTGACCGTTCAGTGCGTCAATGTAGGGCGCTTCTTGTTTTTGGCGGCGCCCTACGATGTCACCAATGGGGACAATGGGAACGTGTCCGCATTTACTATAAATCCCGGCAGCGGCAACCTGACTGCCGTGGCCGGCTCACCGTTCACGGCAGATGCTCAGCCGACCGCGATTGCGTTGGATCCCACCGGGCAGTTTGCCTACGTCGCCAACCTGCAATCGGCGGATGTGTCCGAGTTCACCGTGGGCGTCAACGGCGTACTCACCTTTATTGCCAACTACAACACAACCGACACGGGCGCGGCCGGCGCCAGCACCTTCTCGGTGGCGGTCGATCCGCTGGGCGGATATGCATTTGCGGGCAGCGGTAGCAATGTCGCCACTGGCCTGGTCGATTCGTTCCTGGTTACTGCCGGTGCGCTGACCGAAGTGGCGCCCACGACGACCGGCAACAATCCGCTGGCGCTGGCGGTGAATCCGTCGGGCAGCTTTGTGTTTGCAACCAACAAATACGACAACAACATGTCGGTGCTCAAGATCGGCGTTGGTGGAACCCTGACCAGCGTCAGCAGCGTTCCATACGCGACTGGAAATAATCCGGTGGGGGTGGCGGTCGCTCCGAATGCCGACTTCGTCTACGTCGCAAATTCGGGCGACGGCACCGTCTCGGCATTTGCTTACGATCCCACCAGCGGTGCGCTCAGTGCGCTGACAAGCCTGGGCTCTCCGTACAGTGTGGGCAGCGGTGCTAGCAGCGGTCCCACGGGAATCGCTGTTGATCCGACCGGTCGGTTTCTGTACGTGACTGACTACACCGACGGCAGCGTCGCGGCCTTTGGGATCGCATCGACCGGCCAGCTCAGCCCCATCGGCAGCCCGGCCAGCGTAGGGACCGGCAGCGGCCCCAACGACATCAAGGTCGACCCCTCGGGGCATTTCGCCTATGTCGCCAACTTTCTCGGTAACACCGTATCGGTGCTCACCATCAATCCGACCACCGGCGCACTGACGTTATCGGCGACGGTTCCGGCGGCCAACGCATCGGCCGCACTTGCCGTGGAATAAGGCCGATCATCCGAAGCTCGCTCAGGACAATCAGCATCTGTGTGCTGCTCTCGCTGACAGCGTGCGTAACTTCCGGCGGCGGCCGGGCCTTCGGCATCAAGCGCTGCGATAATCGCACCTGCGATCTGACAGGCAAGCAAGTCACGCTTTCGATTGCGGACTTCTCCGGGCTCGAAACCGGAGTGTCGAAACGCTGGCCTGGGTTTGCCAACGCGGGCCCGGCATTCTGGCGGACGGTAAAGTCAGCGGGCTTCAACGCTGCGCGCATTCCACTGAATGCATCGAATTGGACCGGAGCCTGCGATGGCGGTTCAGGGCAGGGCGCTTCCTACTACCGGGCCATCGTCCAGAAGACGATCTCGGATGCCACGCGCGCGGGTCTGTATGTACTGGCAGACCTGCACTGGTCGTCGTCCGAGGTCTACAATGGCGGTTGTGCGATCGGTCAGCCCGGCTTCGCCGATGCCGAGCACGCGCTGCCGTTCTGGAAGGATCTGGCGGATCTGTTCAAGTCCAATCAGGCGGTGATCTTCGAGCTGTTCAATGAGCCCTTCGGCTCAGACGCCTACGATAAATGGGTGCAGGGTAATGGTCCTTACTTGCCCGGGCCGGAAGCAATCACGCTCCGTGATGGCGGCAGCTTCACTCCGTTCAACGTCCAGTTCAACGGTGCCGTGGTGCCGACGCCGCCACCACCTGTTCCCGAGGACAAGGTCTACAACACCGGCAAGACCTACCAGGTCGCCGGCATGCAGGCGATGGTCGATACGATACGCGGCGAAGGCGCGGGCAACCTGATTCTCTCCGCGCCCATCGGCTGGGCAGGTGAGATCGAGGTGTGGCTGGGCGCGCAGCCGACTGATCCAATTGGCCAGCTCGGAGCCTCCTGGCACATCTACGAATACAGCAAGGGACAGGCGCCACCGCTGTCAGTACTCGATGCCGGCTACCCCATCGTCATCACCGAGACGCAGGGACTCTCGGCCATCGGCGGCGCTTCCTGGGTTCGATCCGAGGGCATCGGCTGCGGCTGGTGGCTGGCCGGCAATACCTGGGACGGCGGCGCACTGTCGTTCGATGCCACACAGAAGTGTCGTTGAGGCCATGCCGGAGTGATTGAGGCGCGATGCCCTTTACCGTATCGCACATAGCCGCCGTATTGCCGGGATACCGGCCGCTCACGCGCGCCCGCATATTCACGGCCGCGGTGATCGGCAGCATGGTGCCGGATTTTGGCATCCTGCTGCCGGGAGCCATTTCGCGTATGGAGACTCACAGCATCACGGCCCTGTTCACCTTCTGCCTGCCGGTGGGGCTGATGACGTATTGGCTCACGCTGTTGCTGCTCCGGCCGGCGGTCCTCGAGGCACTGCCCAACGGCGCCTACGCGCGGCTGCACGCGGCGCCGCCGCCGCCGTCCATCAGTCAAATCCGTGCGTGGCTGTATGCCGCGGTGGCACTGCTGCTGGGCGCCTGCACACATCTGGCGTGGGACGCGTTCACACACGAGAACGCCCGCGGCGTGCGGCTGTTTCCCGGGCTGAGCGACTACGGCCCGGAGATCTCCGGACATCCGTTGCCCCTGTATCGGTGGCTGCAACATGGCAGCAGCGCGGCCGGCCTGGCCGTGGTCGCATGCGCGCTGCTGCTGTGGTGGCGCCACGCGCCGGCACCGCCCGAACCGCCGGTACGCCGCATGGCTCCGCTTGAGCGCCTGGCCTGGCTTGGCGCCTACGTACTGCCGTCGGTGCTCGCGATGGCCTGGCTCGCGTCTCGACCGTGGGCACCTAACATGACGCCGTTCAACAACAGCATTGCGCTGGGTATGGTGGTCATGCTTGGACTGCGAACTGCCGCGGACTCTCTGCTGCTGGTCAGCGTGTTGATTCGGGCTCGTTTGGCACTGTTTCGTGCGGCTGCGTGACCGTTGCCCCACTTTCGAGGGGCATCGAGGCACCGATTTGCGGCCTGTACTAGAATCCTGAACAAATCATCGGGCGCGTCACGCGCCCGGGGCACTGGGAGAGCACTGCGTGAATGATCTTCAATGCCGGTTGACGACCGGATCTGGAAAGTCACCGCTCCGGCGCAGGCCGGCATGGAGCGCTCTTTGGCTCGCAGCGCTGCTGGTTTCGCCGGTGCCGGCGCTGGCACAGCTGGCGCTGACCACGATGGCGGATACCCAGTATGAGTACAACAGCAACGTGTTCGCTCTGCAGAGCGGTAGCAGGACGCCATTCGGCGGTACGAGCTTTGGGGATACCGACCTGTCGTACGGCGGTGAACTGGACGCCAGCTACCTGTTGGGCCAGCAGCAGTTCTACGCGACCCTCCTGGGGAACGAGTATCACTACGATCGCTTCCAGGAACTCAATCACAGTGACGACACGCTGATCGGGGGTTGGGACTGGAAGGTGGGTCGCATCTGGGACGGCATCATCGATGTCGAACACATTCGCAGCATGGTGTCGTTCTGGAACGTCATCGGAACGTCGCTGGTCGTTCAGACCGAGCAGCGCGAGACGGGCAGGGCCAGCGTGCAGGCCACGCCTGACTGGCGCGCGGAGTTCACCGGCTTCACGCACAAGATCGACCAACCGCAGATCGGCGCGCCGAACCTGAGCGTGACCGAGTCTTCAGGCACGGTGGGCATCAAATATACCGGCACCGCAGGCTTGACCGCCGGGGTGGACGGCAGCTATCTCAAGGGCTCTTTCCACGACACCGGTCCGAATCTCGAGCCCGGCTACAGTCAGGAATCGGGTGGACTGACCGCGACCGATGAGGTAACGGGGCTATCGACCTTCCGCGGCCAGCTCGGTTACACACGACGGTCCTCCGATAGCGGTCACAACAGCATTTTTGCTGCCACCACCGGTGGCACTACCGTTACCGGTGTCACCACCGGTGGAAACAGCATTTCCGCTGTCACCGGCGATCTCGATTACAAGCGCAACCTGACCGGCAAGACCAGGGTCGAAGTCGACCTGAGCCGGCAGATCAATATCTACGTCGCCACCTCCACATCGGAAATCGACAGTATTGCGACGCTCAGCGCCAACTGGCAGGCCACGTACAAGATCGATGTGCTGTTGGGCTACACCTTCACCTATCGGCAGCTGCCGCAGCAGGGCAATGAGATCGTTGGTGGTGTCGTGGTGCTGAACGGCACCACTCAGACGCAACGGCTGCATTCGCCGACTCTGACTGTTACCTATGAACCATTCCGTTGGCTGGTTCTGAAGCCTTACTTCAACTATCAAACCCGGGCGTCGGAAAACTTCGTGGGTGGTGACTTCAATTCCACCCTGGTCGGCATGCGTTTCACGCTGCAATGGGAGCACGGGGTCGTTGCCCCCCGCACTCCGATTTACAACTATAACTGACCAATAGACGATTGCGCGGTCTAGCCGACGGCACTAGCGGCGCGGTCGGTGCGCACCAGCGAGCCTAAATGCGCGGCCAGACGCAGCGCCAGGGCAACCACCGTCAGCGTCGGGTTGGCCTGGCTCGAGGTGGGAAACGCGGCGGAACTGGCGACGAATAGATTGCCGACACCGTGTACGCGGCAATTGAGATCGACCACGCTGTCGCGCGGATCCGATCCCATGCGAGTGGTGCCAATGTGATGCCCGCCAAGTGCGCCGTCGCGGGTCATTTCCGCCTCCACTGCCTGTGGGTCGTATTCGAGGCGGCCAACACCGCTACGGGCTAATTCCGCAGCCAGCAGCGCAACCGCTCGCCTCACCGTATCGACATCGCCGGCGGTGTAGCGCCAGTCGATACGCAGGCGCGGCATCCCGAGCGCATCGGGCGCGCCAGGATCGAGCATGACGCGACTGGCCGGATCGGGCTGCTGTTCGGCGTAGAAATCGATGCTGTAGAGATTCGCCTTCGACTTCACGATGATCGTAGGAAACTTGCGCTTCGCCAGCTTCCGGTCACGCAGCAGGTGCCAGGCAAATGCCATGGCCTCGAGCGGTCCGGTCACGACATTGCCAACGTGCCGCAGCCAATTGCCCAGGCTCGCCTGCCCGTCGCCGTGCAGCCGTTTGCTGTATTCGTACGGAACGAATGGCTTGGCCAGGTAGAGCAGTGAAAGTACCGAGCTGCGGTGCGCCGGCTCAGTGATACGCGGATGGTGCAGGCGGGCGACGAAATTGCCGAGCCCCTGGCTGCGCTGCACCTCGGGTCGCAGCGCCAGGCGGCGTCGACAGTAAATCCCCTCCGCGGAGATCTCGTAGCCGTGATGCACGGAGCCGGCTGGCTTCAGAACTTTGAGCGCGCCGATGGCCCCTGCCAGGTGGCACATGTAGTAGCGGCCGACCACGTCGTGCTGATTACCGATGCCGTCGGATTGAATATCGCGGCTCGCCAGCAGCAGGCGCGCCACCTCGAGGCCGCCCGCCGCCAGGACGAAATGTGTCGCCTGGACCTGCAGCCGCCTGCCGCGCAGGCTGCGTACATCCAGCGAAGCCACGCGCGTACCGTTGCGCAGGAGCCGCACCGCGGTGACGTTGGCGTGCAGGATGACGTTGATGTTAGGCGCCGAGCGCAGCTGCTCGCCATAGCGGGCGCCGAAGTCAGTCGGGCAGCTGAAGCGCTCGAGCGTGTCGCTGCTGAAGTAGTCGCTCTCGAAGCCTTCGATCATCGGCCGGCCGCCATCGCGGAAAGCTGCCGCGGCCGTGTAGCTGAACTCCCCGGCCTCGCACAGGGTGTTCGCCAGCGGGTAGTAGGGCTGCAGTGCGTCGCTGGTGATTGGCCAGCCGCTATGCGGCATGTAGTCGCGCCGTTCGAAGTCGATCGGATCGAACGGCAGGCAGCGACCACCCCATATACCGGTAGTACCGCCGAAACGCCGCTGCCGGTATCGATCCGCCGGGCTGTGCAGCCGCGGATCAACCACAACCCCGTTGTACAGAGTCTGGGTGTCGGGTTCGTCCGCAACTCCGCCTGATTCGAGCAGCAGGACTTCAATGTCACTGCCGATGAACTGCAGTGCCATGCTGATGCCGGCCGCGCCCGCGCCGACGATGCACACATCGGCGCGCATGACTCGATCATCGGCAAGATCGTTGGCGTCGACGAACATGAACTACAGCTTCAGGCGGCGAAACACGCTCTCGGGCACTGACCGGATGATCCACATGATCGGCCGCCAGAACCCGGGGGTATAGATTACTGCCTTGCCGCCATCCATGGCGCGCACGATGTCGGCGGCCACGCTCGCCGGTGCCGCCCACAGCGCGCCCTTTTTGAATGCGGCCGTCATCGGGGTGCTGACGAAACCGGGCTTGATGGTCACGACACGCACGCCCTTCGGATACAGCCGCTGGCGCAGGCCGCTGGTGAATGCCGTGACCGCCGCCTTGGCGGTTCCGTAGACATAGTTGGACTGACGTCCCCGATCACCGGCGACGGAGGAAATCACGGCGATGACCCCGCGGTCCTGAGCCTCGAATTGGTTAGCGAGTTCGGTGCACAGCGCCATGACGGAAAGCGCATTGATCTCGAATTCTTCTCGCAGCCGATCGATCGAGAGCTGGCATGCGCTCTGGTCCGAAAGGGTGCCATGCGCGATCAGAACCGCATCAAGTCCCCCGAGGCGCTCGGTGGCGGCCCGCACCAGCGCCGCGGCAGCAAAGGCACGGGCATCGAACTCGCCAGTCTCCGCCACGCTTGCGCCGCGCACCGATAGATCCGCCGCGATCGCCTGCAAACGGGAGGCATTGCGACCGGCCAGGTATAGGGCATCACCGCGGGCGGCGAACAGCCGGGCGGTCGCTTCGGCGATGGCGGAGTTCGCCCCAACGATCAGAATACGCTGCATTACGGACTCCCTGTCACGCGCCGCCAAAAAGATGAGGAAAACATCGGGTCGATATAGTCCTTCAGTTTCGTCCAGGCGGGAAAGTATTGCTGAAATGATTGCGCCGACATGCGCGCGTCCTTGGCAGGGTAGACCGCGCCGCCCGCGGCACGTGTAATCGCATCGAGCGACTCGAGCAGCAGCAGTGTCGACTCGCCGCGGTTGGGGAAATCCAGCGCCAGGGTGACGCCCGGTCGCGGAAACGACAACAGTCCCCGCGACGGCTGATCGCCGAACTGCTTCAGCACCACCAGGAACGACGCCTGATGCGAGCGGCCAATCAGGCGCAGCATCTCCGGCAAGGCCCCCGTGGCGGCCGCATTCGGTAGCACGCACTGGTACTGGAAGAAGCCGCGCGGGCCATAAAGCCGGTTCCATTCGAGCATGCGATCGAGCGGAAACAGGAACGGCTGGTAGTGCCAGATCGCATGCGCCCGCTGCGCCGCCGGTCGGTGGAAATACAGTTCATTGAACAATCGCACCGACAGCCCGTTTACCGGTGACAGCGGTGGAGTCAGCGGAATTCGCAACGGCCGCTCGCGCGGCGCCGGGGCATCGTGCTGCAGGTGATTGCCGCGCATGAACACCCCGCGTCCCAGCTTGCTATCGGTCGCGGCGCAGTCGAGCCACGCAACGGTGTATTCATAGTCGGCATCCGATTGTGTCGCCAGGGCAAAGAATTCCTGCAGGCTTCCAAAGCGCTGGCTGTTGCCGCCGATCCACGGGCCCGGTACGCGCCGCATCTGCAGCCGTGCAGAGCTGATCATGCCCGTCAGGCCCAGCCCGCCGATGGTGGCGGCGAACCAGTCGGCGCGCTGATCCGGCGCGCAGTGCAGAACCTCGCCGGTCGAGCGTCGCAGTTCGAAGCTAAGCAGGTGATGGCCGAAGCTTCCGGCGCGGTGGTGATTCTTGCCATGCACGTCGTTGGCAATCGCGCCGCCGACCGTAACCAGCGCCGTGCCCGGAGCTACCGGCGGAAACCAGCCGTGCGGCAGCGTCACGTCGATGATTTCGCTGAGCAGGACGCCGGCCTCGCATTCCAGGATGCCGCTGGTGGTATCGAAGCTGATGAACCGGTCGAGGCCCCGCGCCGCGAGTAAGGTGCCACCGGCGTTCAGGCAGACGTCGCCGTAGCTGCGGCCGTTGCCGAAAACCAGCATCGGATCGGCCTTCGGCAATGGCTCGAAGCGGTTGGTGAGCGGGATTATTCGTTGTTCGTAACGCGGCCAACGGCCCCAGGAGACACCAGTGGACATCGCGCGATGGCTCAGATCGACAACGATACGATCAATCCGAGGGCGCCGAGCACCAGCAGGCTCACCCGATCACGCAGCGCAAACACGACCGGATCGTCGTGCATGTGACCGCGCGTCGTCAGCATCCACACGCGGCTGATCCAGAACAGCATCAATGGGCAGATCAGCCACATCGGCTTGTGGTGGTAGTACAACGCCATCGATTCAGCGCTGTTGATGTAAAGCGCGATAACGAGGACCGCACAGTAACCCGATGCAGTGCCCAGGTTCATGATGAGCGCCAGGTCGTCGGAGCCGTAGCCGCGCCCATGCCCCGCCAATTTCCCCGCCTTGCGGGCGTCATAGAGTTCGGCGTAGCGCTTGACGAAGCCCAGGCTCAGGAATACGAACACCGAGAAGGCCAACAGCCAGAACGATGGCTCGATGTGCGTGGCCGCGGAGCCGGCGATGATGCGCAGTGTGTACAGTCCCGCGAGCGTCATGACATCCACCAGCGCGATGCGCTTGAGGCGTAACGAGTAGGCCCAGGTCAGGACGTAATAGGCCGCCAGCACCAGCCCAAACTGCCAACCGACCGCCGTCGTCAGCAGCAGCGCACCCAGCAGCAACGCCACGGATGCATATACGCCGGCGCGTACTGACAGCACTCCGGCGGCAAACGGGCGGCGACGCTTGCGCGGATGCTGCCGATCAGCGGCGAGGTCGAACAGGTCGTTGGTGATGTAGACGCTGGAGGCTAGACAGCCAAAAGCGAGAAACGCCAGCAGCGCGGGCAGCATCACGGCCGGATTGGCGATGTGGTGCGCGAGCAGCGCCGGGAGGAATACCAGGGCGTTCTTGACCCATTGATGCAGCCGGATCGCCTTGACCCAGGTGCGCCAGCTCACCTGCGGAGCGGCAAAGGTGTGCAGCAGCGGCGTGGCCCGGGCCACGCGTTCAGCCAGCTTGCTGTTACCGACGACGATTGCGCCGCGCGCGGACGCCCAGACCGGCATATCGGCCGCATCACTGCCGGCATAGTCGAAGCCGCGCTCGCCGAAGCGCTCGACCAGGGCGCCACGCTTGCGACTGGCGGCCGAGCCGCCGCCGTCGGCGCGTGTCACCTCGTCAAACAGCCCCAGGTGGGCGGCGACCTGCTCGTCCAGCATCGGATCGCCGTCCGCCACCAGCACCACGCGCCGGCCGGCGGCGCGTTCCGTGGCCAGCCATTTGACCAGTTCATCGCGAAACGGCAGCGCTCCGACGTCGAATTTCAGGCGCTTCAGTGCTCCCAGGGCACGCTCGTGGCGCGCGTTGGCCGGCGTCAATGTGCCGGTCATCCCCACGCACAATGGCACGCTTTGCGCGTTCATGAGGCGGACCTGAGCCGCGCTGGGCGCGCGCCAAGTTCGGTGATGATCGCCGCGCCGATGCCTATCACCACGGCGAACCACAATGTCGCCACGCGGCAGAGCAGCGTCGCGATGATCGAAACACGCAGCGGTGCCCCGTGGCTCACCAGCAGGCTCGTCATTACCACTTCCATGCCGCCAATACCCGCCGGCAGGAAGAATGCGGCGCTGCCCGCGAGCACCGCCAGCGCATAGATCCCCATTGCGACCAGCAGGTTGACATGCACACCCAGCCCCTGGCAGATCAGGTAGTAGCCCAAGCCCTCGCCGCCCCAGGACAGCACGCCTACGGCCGTGCCGAGCAGCAACGGCTTCGGCTGCAGCAACATGCGCGAGGAGCGCAGCAGGTTCACAAGCGCCGCAACCGCGGCGGTGATCTTTGGGCGGCTGATATGCGTGCCGAGACGCTGCAGCAGCGTGGGCAACGATTTGTGGCTCGACGCGATCACCAGAGCGACCACCAGCAACAGCGCGCCGGCGATCAGTGGCCGGTAGGCCGGCCAATCCAGCACCACGAGGCTTGCCAGCAGTGCCATGGCGAGCAGGTCCTGCAGGCGCTCGACGAACAGCGCGGCGACGCTCTCCGAGTAGCTGACGCCGTGTTCGCGCAGATAGATGGAGCGCACGACTTCACCAGCCTTCGCCGGGCTGACGGTAAAGGCGAAGCCGCTGAGGTAACACAGCAGATGCTGCACTCCCGGCAAGCGATGGCCGAGACGCGCGAGGAACATCTGCCACCGCTGGAAGCGCACCAGGTAATTGAGTACTGACAAGGTCAGCACCAGGCTGCAGCCAATCCAGCCGAGCGCCTCGATCGCCTCGCGCACCCGCGCCGCGTCGACGGCAAAGCCAGCGCCCACATAAGCCACCATCGCCAAGGCGGCCACGGCGATGATAGCCCGCCGTTTTGATTTACCGGGCAGGCGGGGGTCCTGGGTCAAGGCTGCATCCCTATGAATCAACGCGATAAAATCAGCACTGGTGTGAGCTTATCATTCGCGTCGCCGTTTTTTGCTCGTCTGCATCACGGTGTTAGCCGAGACAGTTGGCGGCCCCGATCATATGCTGCGGTTGACCAGTGATTTTGAGACTTGGGCCTTGGCAAAAATTGCCGCGATGTGACACTGCCGCGCACTGTCACGAGACGTGAACCGGTATCGCAGCTCAGCCGGGCCGTCGCCGTGTTTTTGACCGGTGCCGTCGTCGGGGAGGATCCTCCGTTTCCGGTCCGTTCCGCGGCGCGGCGGTCGGGGCAGCCTGCGGACCTCCATGCTCTGCTTGCAGTCGTTGCTCCAGCAGTTGCCGCGACATTGCGAGGACGGCCAGGCCGACCATTGCCCAGTTGGGGTTCGGACCGACGGTCAGCCAGCTTGATTCGGTGAGGTTGGCCAGCAGAAAGTAGAGCAGCAATGACAAATACAACAGGGCCTGGGGCCGATCGATATTCAACAGCCGATTCGACAGTACAAGGTACCGAACAATGAATGCGCCGAGCAGGAGCAAGCCCACGTAGCCGAGGTCAAGCACCATATCCAGGTAACCGTTGTGAGCTTCACCGGGATAGAAGTACAGGCGCTTGAGGAATTCATAGGATGGAGAGGTGTCAAAAGGGCCTACCCAGAATCCGCCGTATCCGGATCCGAATGTCGGATGCAATGCAATATTTGTCTTGACCAGGTCCCAGATGGGCGTTCGGCCAGCGAAGGTTGGGTCCTTGCCAACGGCCGAAGTCGCCAGGCTGATCAGTGCATTGAGACCGGGCACGAGTTTCATCGCGGCCAATCCGTAGAGAACGATGACCGTAAGGAACACCCAGATCACGATCGGCGTTACATGCCTGCGCATGCTCGGCGGGATCAGTTTCGCGAGTAGCAGGAACGCCAGCACCATCGACGTTCCCGCCAGTGAGGTGGAGCTGCCGGACAGGTACAGACAGGCCAGCGATGCAGACAGCCCGACAAAGATTGCCCACCATTTGGCCTCACGGTAGAGGAGGGCCTGAAACCACAGTATTGCGGCAAAACTGGAGACTGAGCCGAGGGCATTCTTGTGAATGGTGAGGCCGCGCCAGTGACCGCCGGGATCGCCTGCGGCGGGATTGGGGCCGGTGATGGCCAGGTCCGGGCGAACCAGTCCGAATATGATCGACCCGACCATTAACGCCGTGAGTACCGGTCGCAGTACATCCTGAAAGCGCCTGGGGTTCCAGCCGACGAGGCAGACTGTGATGCAGACGACATAGATGCCGATTAAATGCGAAAGCTTGCGTGCGGTAGCACCGGGGTCGATGGACCAGAGCACGCTTGCACACGCGTACAGGGTCAGCAGCAGGAACCAACCATTCGCTGCGCGCAGCAGCATCCACGTCAGCCTTATCCGGTGGCGGAGTAATATCACCGGAATCAGCACCAGGCTTATCCAGATGATCTGATTGCCGATGGACCCGCCGCTCTCAATGAGCGCTTCATCGGTTTCCGTGTAATCAAAGAACCCCGGCACGACCACGCGCAGGATCATCACCCAGACCAGGGTAGCCACGAGCGCCAGGTTCCGATCATCGCGCATCCAGGTGGCGGCCGGTGCCGAGATTCGCGCCATTGGTTTGCGGATACGATCGAAAGTTGTTGCGGGACGCATCATCTCAGGTTCTCGCTGAATTCAAACTCAGGGGCATGCGATACGTCCGTCTCGGTTGTACCGCTTCATGGACTGACCGCTTCATTGGCAAGGTACTCGATAAGCGAGCAGATGCCCAAAGACGGATGGTGCGGCCGGCTGCCGTCCACAGGGGCGCCAATCGCCCGGTGGCAGATCGTCAGGTAAGAGCAGCCAAACGGCCGTCACATTGGCAAGATCGGGCAACGGCGAGAGGCCGATAAACATGGGGACCTTGAAGCTGTCCAGACGGCGACCGGTGGGCAGCAAACCAAGACGCCGGGTGGCCGTCGGGCCCAGCGCCGCGTTCAGCCACTGCCACTTCTTGAGTCGGGATAATTCAGCTGTATCCTGCACCTGGAAGATATTGCCCCAGTCTGGTCCTATCAGATAGCGACTCACGCCCCAGAATGTCGCGGCATCTGGCGCGTAGATGACCTCGCCGGGTTTTACCTCGGCAGCCAGATACCGGGCCAGCTGGTTATAACGGCCCGGTTTGTAGGGCGTCGTCACCTGCACGTAGGCCAGCCAGGCGCCGCCGGCAGTCGCCGCTGCGATCAAGCCGATGACGGAATACAGCACCGCCTTGCTGCTCTCCTTGCCGAGCCTGGCCAGAACAGCGCCGATCGCAACACCGTAGGCGATGGCGACGAAGGGCGCGCAGAATGCGAAGGTGCGATCGAGCCATATCGGCTGCACGGCGATGCTCAATGCGGCGCCGAACAGCAATGGCCATGCGATGAAGCAGCTGATCAGGCGCGACAGCAGCGGCGAAGTCAGCGCGATCGCGATCAGGCTTACTGCCACGGCGATCGTCGTGACGTAGCCTACCCATGCCGGCACCGCGGCATCACCGTAGCCAATGATCCAGCCTGCGATCGTGTGGCTGGCCGATTGCAGCGTTGGCGGCGAGGTGTGCGCGACGTGGCGGAAGCTGGCATTGATCGCCCACGGCAGATAGGTGCACGCCACTATGGCGGCGATCGCCAGCCACGTCGGCAGCAAACGCCGGACCTGCTGTCTGTCTCCGTCCGGCAAAGCGTACAGGAGCGCGGCGGATATCCCGAGGATGCTGGCGCTGTGGATTGCGCCCAAAATCGCCAGGATCGCGATCAGCGGGAGCGCGCTTCGAATGCGATAGTCGGTTCGCAATCGATTCGCGGCGATCCAGCTCAGTACACTCAGGCAGCCATACATCGCGTACATGCGAAGCTCGTCGGCGAAAAACACCTCGCTGCCCATTACCGCGCAGAAGCACAGGGCGATCAAACCGCAGGTCGATCCGAATTGGCGGCTCGTGCCAAAGAAGACGGCCAGCAGCGTCGCCGCACTCCAGCCCACGGAATTCAACAGCAACCAGGTATCGCCATGCCCAAGCCGACCCCAGGCGTTGAGCTGCAGGTAATACAGCGGCGGATGCGGGTCGTACAGGAACGCCGCCACTACCGTCCCGAGTGCGGAGAGATTGGCAAACGAAGCGCTGTAGATTTCGTCCAGCCAAAAGCCGTCGCGTCCCAGTGCGATCACGCGCAGCCAGAGGGCGAGTGCGAATACGAGCAGCCCGAGCGTCGCGGCCAAGGGCGTCATTCCGCGCTCTTGCCACGTCCGGTAATTCGTCACGGGCTTCGCCACGGAAGTGCGGGGCGATACGCGCTGCCAACGCACTCGAAGACTGAGACCTGGTTCACAAAATGCATCGGCAGCTCCAAGGTCGCAAAATTATGGCACGGCCACCGCGCTATCAACACCGACCGCATCTGAACTGAGGGCAGAATTGCCTCACAGTATCCGCAATTCGGGACGAGCTGACCCGTTGGCAGAAGTCGGGGCATCGCGGTGATAATGAGAGCTGCGATGCAAGGCCGGCAAGGCCGACCGCTGATTCATTCGTAACCGGTCTCACAGTTAAGAAACTCGAGTTCGAAAGAATCGCCGCTACTCGCTATCGTGGGATCTTGAGCCCCTTAGGATTCGTACATGACAGTCTCCAGATGGTGGATTGCAATTGGCCTATCGGTAAGCCTGCAGGCCCTATTGCTCTACTATGAGCTGCACTATGGGACGCTGAGCGGACTGCTTCAGTGGGACGATTGCGCGATCGTCCTTCGAGGGCTGGAGAATCTGGATCGACTGGTGCACGCAGCCAGCGCCTGGGGACTGGTGCACGCTGTCTATGGTCTCGACGTGCACGCGCCGCTGACCGACATGCAAACGATGGTCGGCCTGTTGTTTTCCGGCGGGCAAACCTGGGGCCCGTACCTGTTCAGTGCCATCTGGTTGACCCTGACTCTGGCGGCGCTGCTTTACACGCTCGAGAGCCGCCACTGGCTGCTCGCGACTGTGCTTGTGGTTGTCGTTGTGGGTCAGCCGCTGACGCTGAACGCCCTCGTCAATTTGAAATCCGATTGGAGCGGCGGCCTGTTGATGTCCGGCGCCCTATTCGTGCTCGCGCGCGGTGCGGTGACGGGTCGCCAGGATCAGAAAATGCAGGGCGCCGTGCTCTTCGGGCTGGCTACGTTATCGAAGCTGACGGCGTTCTACCTGCCGATAGTAACCGCCGCTGCGCTGGTGTTATTTGAATGGCACTCGGCAATGTTCAGGAACCCGGACCGAGCCGGCGCGACCAACCGGGTTGGACTTGCTGTCCAGTCAATCGACCGGCGCGCGCTGGCTCTGCGCCTGTCGGTAGGGGTCGGCCTTTTCGTCCTGTTTTTTGTCTATAAGCTCAAGCCAACGCTGCTTTATATCAAATGGGCGATGAGCAGCGTATGGACAGATGGGCTGACCGTTTTCGGCAGAGCTCATTTTTACGGGCCGTATGGACCAAATAGCTGGAGGGAGTGGGGGAATCTCCATTTTTTTTTCCTGCTGTCCGCACTCGCGGCATTACTGGTTTCGTGGCGGCGCCGCGAAAAGACATATCCCTCCACGCTGCTGGTGCTGGCTTTGATCGCGGTGATGCTGCTGATTCCTGTACTCGTGGCTCCCGCCAGCGACCATTCGTTTGCCTCGACCTTCCTGGGCGCACTGCTGGGCGCCACGCTGGTATCCATCGATTACCTGATGCGCACGCTGGGTGGAATTCGTCGTTGGGTGATTGCCATTGTGGTACTGCTGATCAGCCTGCCGGTGGCATGGCCGCTATCAAATTCCAATTACTATTCGCGCTATTCGATAACGGCGACGGAACTGCGCCAGCTTTCATCCACATACGCGCGCATCATTGAGACGATGGTTGCAAGCTCTCACCAGGAGCACCCCGGCGTCGTCGTTTTCTTCGACAATGATTTCGCGCCTCACCCTAACCTGGCAATTGGCTACTACAGGATGACCGGCCGGTTCCCCAAGGTGGCACGCGTGGATGACCTGGCGGATAAATCCGCGCTGGGGGAATTGCCGGGCGCCGAATTCGCGCTGACTTTTGTGCCCGATTCGGCTCAGAAGTCGGGCGTCGCCTCATGGCTGTACCCGGCGTATCCCATTTCAGAGGATCCGGCGCGCGCCGAGGAGGTCGTCCATGCCTCTGGTCGTTTTGATTCCCTCGATGTCTTCGCCGTGCCGGGTGGGGCAATCCATTTGTATGGCGGTCGCTAGCATGGTGGGAGATGCGGAACCGCAAATCGCGGGAAATGTTGAGACATTACAGTGACATTGGAAGGCACACCGCGCCCGGGCGAGCCCTCGATCACCGATTCCGGGCGCGAACTGTGACCTGGTCGTACTGCGTGAGAAAAGAAACTTGCTCCGCGCCCGAACGGCCGTTTAGATGTACCGCAGTATGGAATAAAATCGGAGTGCCCCGGGAAACCTTGGGAGGACCCAGAACAGTTGGGATGCGATTGCAGGGATTTCCGCAGTTGGTATACCCGTCATTGGACAGGTACGAGAACATGATCGCCGAGCTTGAGTGGAACAGGTTGCCGCAGCCCGTCAGCGCGGTCGGGACAGTCCCTTGAATGGCATAGAAAGAGGCCTCGTCACGGTTGTGACGCCGGTCTACAACGGCGAGAGCTATCTGCGCGACTGCATTGAGAGCGTCATCGCGCAGACGTATCAGGCCTGGCGATACGTAATCGTCAACAACTGCAGTACGGACGGTAGCCTGGCGATCGCGCAGCATTACGCGCGGCGCGACTCTCGCATCACGGTGGTCGATGCCACCGAGCATTTGCCCGTACAGCAGAGCATGAGCCGCGCAATCAGTCAGGTTGACCCGGACGCCCTGTACTGCAAGCCACTCATGGCCGACGATTGGCTCTATCCGGAGTGCATCGACAGGATGGTGACGGCGGCACTGACAGACCCGGCTATCGGGCTCGTGTGCTGCTACGCGATCAAAAACGGTAGAGAGGTCCTGTTTGACTCCATTCAGTCCTCGGGTGGAGTCACTTCATTTCTGTCCGGGCGCGACGCCTGCCGTGCCGCACTACTCGGGAAGGATGTGCACTTCTTTGGTTCACCGACCTCGATGCTGATCAGGGCGGACCTCATAAGGAAGCGTAAGCCGTTCTACAACCCGAACAATCTGCACGTAGACGAAGAGTCGTGCTACGAGATCCTGCAAGAATCGGATTTTTGCTTTATTCATCAGGTACTTGCGTTCCTCCGGGAGCATCAGCGAAGTCAGACGTCACTGAACCGGCACCTGGGGAGCATATTGGTCGGGCGCGTATCCTCACTGGCGAAGTACGGGCCGATCTATCTGTCGACTCAGGAGTTCGAGGAGCGTCGTCGGCAGCGATTCACGGAGTACTACGGATTTCTGGCCAAGCACAGGTTGCGACGGCTTCCCCGGGAGTTCTGGCGGTATCACCGTGAGAAGCTGCAGCTGATCGGCGCTCCCCTGAGCCGTGTGCGGCTCGCGCGGGCAGTTTGCCGCCACTTGGCAGGCAGGCTGATCTACGCGTACTCCGCGCTGCGGGGGGCGCGCGTCGACTCCTGAGCCTCAGGCGCGCTCGGTCGATCCGGGGCGCATTTGCTGCCGCGCTCCTGCGGCCGCAGTTCAGTGCGGGTAAGTGAAGATTCATCTATTTCGGAACCGCGTGGCCGGCGATTGCCACAGCGACGATTGACCGTGGCCTAAGGGCCGGAGTTACTGACATGCATGACATTGGCGCGACCGGCTTGAGACAAAAGGCTCTACGGGGCGGCGTGTCCAAGCTGGTCTCACAGGGGGTGATGTTCGTAACCAAGATTGGTTCGATGGCAGCTCTTGGGCGCATGCTGGACCCGCGCGATTTCGGTCTGATTGCGATGGTGACCGCCGTAACGGGCGTGCTGTCCCTGGTAAAAGATGCCGGCCTGTCACTGCCTACCGTGCAACGCGCGACGATCACCAACGGGCAGTTATCGAATCTCTTTTGGCTCAATGTCCTCGTGGGCCTGGTCTTGACGCTCATCTGCATCGTGCTGGCGCCGGTACTGGCGCGCTTTTACCACGAGGGCCGGCTCGTGGGTGTGACCCTGGCGATCGCACCCGCATTTCTGATCATGGGGCTGGGCGTGCAGCACAACGCCATCCTCACTCGGCAAATGCGCTTTCCCGTCTACGCCGCCATCGATGTCACGGCGGTGATCGTGAGTGCCGTCGTCGGTGTCGGCATGGCCCTGTTGGGCTGCGGCTACTGGTCGCTGGTCGGCTCATCAATTGCCACGCCCATCGTCTCGACTTTGGGCGCCTGGTGGGCGGTTGGCTGGATACCCGAACGGCCGCGGCGCGGTACCGACCTGGAGTCGATGCTGCGGCTGGGTGGGGCCCTGACGTTGAACGGAATCATCATCTACGTGGCTTACAACGCGGACAAGGTCCTGCTGGGTCGCTTCTGGGGCGCGGCTGCGGTCGGTAGCTACGGCCGCGCGTATCAGCTGATCAATATTCCCTCCGACAACCTCAACGGAGCCCTTGGCGCGGTAGCGCTGTCGACGCTCTCGAGGCTGCAGCATGACCCGGTGCGGCGCAGATCCTATTTCCTCAAAGGCTACTCCCTGTCGGTTGCCCTGACCGTCCCGGTCACGATCGTTTGCGCGGTCTTTTCCCAGGAAGTCGTCGCGCTGGTGCTGGGGCCGAAGTGGGTCGACACCGCCGGGATCGTACAGTTATTGGCACCGACGATTCTCGTGTTTGCACTGATAAATCCCATGTTCTGGCTGGTTTTCTCCGCCGGGATGATGAGGCGCAGCCTGCTGACCGCGGTCGTGATTGCAACCCTGGTAATAAGCGCTTACGTCGTGGGGCTCCCGTACGGTCCGCGCGGCGTCGCGGCCTCCTTTTCAATTGTAATGACGCTTTATATCGTGCCGCATCTGATGTGGTGCGTGCACGGCACCAACGTCACTCTTGCCGATCTGTTTCGGACCGCGGGCAAGCCTCTCATCGCCGGCCTGATTGCCGGCGCCGCCTGCGTTGCGTTCCGGCAGGTCGCTCCTGAGTGGCCGTCGATACTGCGTCTATTTGTCGGCACAGCGCTGTTGGCCTGCATCTATGGCGTGGTCCTGCTGTTCGTGCTGGGCCAGCGGGCGTTCTACGTGGATCTGGTCAAGACGGTCTTCGGGCGGCAAGCGGCGACCATGCCGTCCTAGCGCCTGCGTCAACGGATAGGTAGCGAATGTCGGCTGTACCCCGCGTCTCGGTAATCATCCCCTCATTCAACCGCGGACATTGCATCGCCGGCTCTGTCGAGAGCGTCCTGGCACAGACTTTCCAGGATCTGGAAGTGATCGTGGTGGATGACGGCTCAACCGACAATACCCAGGAAGTCCTGGCGCATTTTGGCGATCGCATCCGCGTGATACGGCAGGAGAACGGCGGCGTATCTGCCGCGCGCAATGCGGGCGTTCGCGCGGCGCGCGCGCGCTGGATTGCGTTTCAGGATTCGGATGACACCTGGCGCCCGGAGAAGCTGCAACAGCAGATCGAATGCCTGGAGAGATATCAGGGGCAGCTGTGCTTTACGCACGCTGAGACCGACAGCGGCGAGAAGCTCGAGGACATTGGGGAGATCACATCGACGTCTGTCGAAGTGGGAGTGTACAGAGTGGGGCAGAGCGCAGCCATCGACTCCGTGTCCAGCGCGCGCTGTCATCCTCTTATTCAGACCTCGGTCATCGCGAGGGAGCTGCTGGAAAGAGTCGGAAACTTCGATACCTCGCTGAGCGCCGCCGAAGACACGCTGCTGATTTTCAATTTGGCGTTCTTTTCCGGGTTTCTGTATATCGACCAACCCCTGGTTGTCATCCATCGTGGCAGCTCAGGCAGCCTGACCTACGATTTAAAGCCGGAATCAGCGGCGCGGCGGTATGCCTCCTATATGCGGGTGCAGGCGACGATGTATTGGCGGTTGCTGGAAACGTATCCGGAGAAGGCGCCGGTGACACGCCGGAATCTGGCATATTTCATTTCGCGCCGCGCCGAACTCGCCTGCGTCGCGCGGCAGTGGAATGTCGCACGGGCGTTGGCGAAAGACTGCTTCGCACTCGCGGGCGATTGGCGTACCCGCATCCGCGGGGCGTTGATTTACCTGCTCCCCGGCCTGTTTCGTGCCCGCTATCGGAAAAGGTGGGGGTCCCCGTAGCGCGCGTCCTGCGCACTGCGCTATTGAGGTGCAAAACACGCCGCATCTCACCGTGAAACCGAGACTGAACCCAGGATTTTGCAGTCCTGGGGCGGCGTGAAACTGAAACTGGGACGCAGCGCAAATCCAGCGTGTTGGCGCGATCGTAGGCTCTGTAATCCGCGTAGACGCGTTGTCAGTGTTGTCGCGGACGAAAATTGAATTCGCGAATCTTTGCAGTTAGGATGCTTTTTCACCGCATTTTCCTGCGCATCTTAGGATCTGAATCGAAGTGGGATTCTCGAATATCGGCGCGCAGACGCGCCGTCGTTGCAGTACGTAACTCGACCGTGTACCGGGAATCCCTTTTCAATGTTTGTTGATGCCAAAAAGCTAGCGAAGAATTTCTCGATTGACGTGGATGTCTGCATCGTCGGGGCTGGAGCGGCCGGCATCACACTGGCGCGGGATCTGGCGGCGCGGAATCGGAGCGTGGCGCTGATCGAGAGTGGCAGCTACGACTTCGACGCCGATACGCAGGCCCTGTATGCCGGCGCGGTTGTGGGTCACGATTTCACGCCGCTGGATCGCGACCGGCTGCGGTTCCTTGGGGGTACCACCAATCACTGGGGCGGCTCCTGCCGGCCTTTCGATGCACTGGATCTCGAGGACTGGCCCATTGGGCTGGACGTGCTCGAGCCGTACTATCGCCGGGCTTATGAGGTGGTCCAACTCGGTGGCAACTATAATTTCGATCCCAACGACTGGAGTACCGACGACGCGCGGCCAATGCCGGCCGGTGCGGGCGTCAATCTCAAGAGCGGCCTGTTCCACTACAGTCCGCCCACGCGCTTCGGCACGGTATATCGCAATGACCTGAGTACGGCCGAGGGGCTGTCGGTTTACCTGGACGCCAATCTGGTCGATATCGAGACCAACGACACCGCCGACCGGGTCACCGGCCTGAAACTCGCCTGCCTGGATGGCAAGCAATTCCACGCCCGCGCCAAGCAGTTCGTGCTGGCTGCCGGGGGCATCGAGAATCCGCGGCTGTTGCTCAATGCCAACCGGGTGCAAAAGGCGGGGCTGGGGAATCAGTTCGACCGGCTTGGCCGCTATTTCATGGATCATCCCTATTTGATCGGCGGCGCAACCGTTCTGGCGGATGCGGCCAGTCCCGAGATGCGCTTTTTCGCCATGCGTCCCATGCGCGAGAGCACTGTGGCGGGACATGTCTGCGCTACCGATGAGACTCGGCGCCGCGAGAAGCTTCCGCCCTTTGCCATCAGTATTTTTACCCTGGGCGGCACGGGAGCTGAGCCATCACCGGTGGCGTTGCCGCAGGCGATCCGCAGGAATCTATCAGAGGCCAGTGCCAACCAGATCGACTACTACCTGTCGCGCGTGGTCGACGAGCTGGAGAAGCCGGCCGACTGGTTGTTCAACAAGGTCTGGCGGGAGCCACCGGGTGTGTACACCACCTTGTACATTTGTGGACCGTTTCCGGATCCGCAAAGCCGCGTCATGCTCGGCGACGGAGTGGACGCACTGGGCATGCGCAAGATCAAGCTTGATTGGCGCCTGCCGGCCAACTTTGAGCAACAGATGCAACGCGCTCACGAGTTGCTGGGGCAGGACCTGGGCCGCGCCGGCCTGGGCCGGCTGCGCATCGAATCGAGTGCCACCGGACATGATCCGATGGAGAACATGAACCACGGCCATCACCACATGGGTACGACTCGCATGCACAACGACCCGCGTCAAGGCGTGGTGGATGCGGACTGTCGCGTCCACGGAATCAACAATCTCTTCATCGCCGGCAGCTCGGTGTTCACGAGCTACGCCTGCGACGATCCCACGATGACCATCGTGGCGCTCGCGTTGCGCCTTTCGAACCACCTCAAATCATTGTCCACCTGAAGAAGAGACCCATCCGCATGCGCTACACACGGCGCTTGGCGCTCCTTTCGATAGGCTGTGCGTCCGGTCTGTCGCTGATGCCGCGGCATGTCCAGGCGTTCGCTCTGCGCGCTGCCCCGGATGAGCTTGCGGCCCGGCTGCGGGCACTGCTTTACGATCGTGAGGCCGCGAGCCGTCTCGGGCATCTGTATGTCCGGCAGGTGCCAACAGAGGACGACCCGCGCATCCTGGCACGCCTCGCAGTGGCGTTGCCGGAGTTCCAGCAGATCGACGCCGTTGCGCGGGATCCCACCAGCCTGCATGACCGGCTCGATGCCCAGGTGCGCAGTGATTTCGCCGCCGGTACTACGGTCCAGCTGGATGGCTGGCTACTTTCCCGCACTGAGGCCAGGTTGTGCGCGCTCTGTCGGTGATCAAAGAGGCCCTGCTGGCCCTCATGAGCACGGCCGTCGGCGCATTGCTGTTGTTCGTCAGCGTCCAGGAGATCACCCGGCCAGCGGGTGTGAAAGATGCCACCTTGGGGCGCCTGTTGCCGATCACAGTCGATAAGAGGCCATGGTGGCTGCTCATTGCCGTGGTGTTGCTCCTGGTGTGGTTCGCAGCGCGGGCGCTGGGTAAGCCGCGCGGAGTGCTGTGGGGTCTGTGGCGGTGGGGCGTGCGTGCCGGTTTCTGGTGGAGCGCTGTCGCGCTGCTGCTCTTTGCCGGCGTCGTGATCCATGGCTTCGGCACTCGATCGCTCGCGGATCTGAACTGGCGGTTCGTCCTCGCCTACATGGTGGTATCGATCGCCATCCTGATCGCCTGCGGCATCGGGCGCGTTCGCACCCGGTAACAGTGCACCGGCATGCGGCACCCGGCCGCGCGCTCACTGATCGGGTTACAGCTTCAAGGCGCGCTTCGGCGCCCGCCACAACAGCAATGCCAGCCCGATCAGATTCACGCATTCGCCGGCTACCTGGCCGATCAATACCGCGGCCGCACCCCATCGCTCAATGCCGACCCACATCAGGGTCAGCGATACCAGGGCGCTCAGGCCGATGAGCCACGCCATGGATTTGACGCGCCTGAGCGCCCACAGAGCGGATTGCAGCACCTCGCGCGGCAGGAAGACCAATGCCACGCAACCCCATAGGATCAGCAACCGGTCCTGATCGGCGATGTGCTTGTGCATCAGATCGACGATCAGCCAGTCGCGCAGCGCCCAGGCGACCGCGAAATAGAGCAGGTTGATGACGCAGATCAGCGCTGTGAGCAGCGCGAGCCGCCGCAACATGCGTCCCATGCCGAAATCCGCCAGCCAGTTCGAGGCGATGGGCATCAGCAGATTATTGATGCCGTACATGAACACGAACACCGGCGTGAGCACCAGGCGCGCCGCATTGACGTTGGTGACCGCCGTCAGATCGAGGCGGGTTGCCAGCACGTAATTGTAACTTTGCGCAAACAACCAATAGATCACCGCGCCGATCAGCGACCACATGCCGATCGTGCGGATCTCGCGCCAGTAAGGGAGCGCGTCGCCGGATACCCAGCCAGGATCCCGGGCGAGCAGGCGGTGCGCGACGAGAGCGCTTGCCCAGCCTGCGGCGCTCAAAGCGACGATGGCCACTGGACCGGCCAGGCCACGACTGAGCACTGCGGCGGCTATGCCCAGCAACAGCGTGCCGACGTAGACGGCGTCGGCTCCCAGCATGCTTTGCGCGCGCGAATAGATCAGCAGGACACTGCGACGATACTCGCGCTGCAGAGCAGCCCATCCGGCCAGAATCACGCCCGCGATTGCCAGCGACGTGCTGGTGCTCCAGATACCGATCAGATAGGCGGCCACCGGTATGCTGAACAGGGCGAGTGCCGCACGCCGCAGCATGCGCGTCTGGCTCGCGCCCAGGGAGCCAATCATCCGGGCGCGGATGTCCGCTGATTTGGACGGTGCGATCATCGTGACCGGGCCGGACAGCCACGCGCCTTGCGCGCTTACCATCAGCAGTATCGCCGACTGAGCCAGCACGAACTGTCCATACGAGACATCGCTGGTGAAGCGGATCATGACGAAGCCGCCGATGAAGTTGACCCCTGACAGCAGGATCTGATCCAGGACGCCGATGCCGAAGAAATGCAGGATGCGGCCGGGCTTGCGCACGCTCATAGAACCAAGATGATCAATTTGGTCTACCTGTCTGATAGTCGGCCGGAATGAGAGCCCCCGGGGTCAGTATATCAACCCGAAATACCGGCCGATGCGATCGTTGGCCCGCGCGCTCGTGCATTGAAATTTTTGCGCGGATTGGGCGGCGCTTGTCGCCGCAAAGAGACGGGGAGGGGAGTTAGGGTGTCAGCGTCATATACCAGGGCGGGCCCTCATCGACAGTTGCAACCGCAAGGCTCGACTGCATGCCCCTCGTTCCAGCAGCACCAGGTGTAGCCGATGCAATGAATCAAGTGTCAGCTCAGGGCGCGGTGCCCATGAACCACGGCGGTCCCTCACTGGCGATTGCAATGGCCAGGCTCGACTGCATGCCCCAGTCGTTCCAACAGCACCAGGCGTATCCGATTCCCTGGGAGGCTGCCCACTTGTAGCCGCCAATGGCGTCGAGGCCGTAAGTCTCAGTGATCAGAATGGGATACCCGGCGGCGAGCACGCGCAGCGGCGGATCCTGACCCTTGCGGTAGCCGTACACGTGCCAGGCTACGCCCAGCTGATTGAGCGGATCGGTCGGCTTGGAGCCGAGCCAGGTTTCGATCTCGCCGGCCCAGCCGACGGGGGAGGTGAGCACGACATTGGTCGCGCCTTCCGCGCGCACGGCATTGAGCATGGCCTGCATCCCGGCGACCTGCCAGGTCTCATTCACCGTGACATCGGCGTTGCCAGCAGTGTTGTTCTGCGTATGAAATGGGGAATAGGCCCCGCCGTCACGCAGCGTGACGGCGTCGCTGCCGGGGGCGTAGCTGTTCGCGCCGGTGTGGATCACCCAGTTGTTGTAGATGTTGGAACCGTAGGGCTCGTTGAACAATTCGAACATCACCGCGGCATTGCCCTTGAAGGTATCCGCCACGGATTTCCAGAAAGCAATGGAGTGATCGGCATTGGCGAATCCGGGCTGGCCGATTGGGCACAGCGGCCGGCCGGTGTCGTTGTCGGGCGCGCCGAAGAAATCGACCAGGATCACGTACAGCCCAGCCGCGGTGGCGTCGGCCACCGCCTTCTTGACGGTAGCCTGGTAGGCCTTGTTTGGATCGGGGGTGTACCCGCGGCCGCCGGCTGGCGCATACAGCTTGGCCGAGGCGCCGGTACCCGAGTCGTAGCAGGTGTAGTTGAGCCAGGAGGCCTCGTTGAGCGGCAGGCGCACGGTGTTGAGACCCGAGCCGCCATAGTTGATCAGCTTGGACCAGAAGGCCGCGCCGGCATTGCTGTACTGGGGCCAACGCGAGGGGTAGCCAGTCTCCAGCCCCGAGATCTGGGTGCCCACGATCTGCACCGGGCTGCCATCCTTGGCGCTGACGAACTGATTGCCCTTGATCTGGATGCCGAAGACTCCGGTCGCGGTGATGCTGGAGTTCGACGCGGGCGCGATCGCTGCGGCCTCACTGTTGCCAGAACTCGCATCGCTTGAGACTCCACAGGCCGCCAGAGCGGCTGCAAGGATCATATGGGCCACGCCTCGACCCACAAGCCCCCAATCTTTATCCGTACCCATTGTCAACTCCGATGATCACCTGAAGTCTTCCCACCGCACTCAGCAGCAGAATTACTCGGATTTCCCAGCCGTGACAAGCCGAGGTAGCCAGCGATGCAGGAATGCGGCAGTCGTCACGGGTCGCCGAAACAATTGCTCCATTCATCGATAGCTCGGTTCGATGTCAGGATCGAATTGTGTAGCATCGAGTCATGTGCATGTTAAATGCGGCTGCAACCTGATGAGTGCCGGCAATCCGGCCCAACCCCGGGCGCAGCGCGATGGTCGGCTGGCTTTTATTCACGGCCTGCGTGGATTCGCGGCACTGGCCGTAGCGGTGTTTCATTGCTACGACTCGACGCCGGTCGCTGACCACGTCAGCGCTACGATGCCCTCCCTGGCCGACCATGTCGTACGCCGGGGATTTCTGGGTGTCGATCTGTTCTTCGTTATCAGCGGTTTCGTCATCTCCCTGACGCTCTTTGGTCGCCTGGCGACCTTCGGTGAATTTGGCCGGTTCTTCTTGCGCCGGCAGTTACGTCTCGACCCGCCCTACTGGACTGCCATTGCGCTCTCGGTAGGTTCTGCGTTGGTGGTCAACCATCTTCGTCCGCTGACGGGCGCTCCGGTGCCGAGCCTGGGAGAGATTGTCGCGCATCTGTTCTATTTGCAGGACTTTCTCGGCATCAAGGACATTGTCGGCGTGTTCTGGACCCTGTGCATGGAGGTGCAGTTCTACCTGTTTTTTGGCGCGGCTATCCTGCTCTTTCAGCGATCGTCGATCTCCGGGCGCACATTCGGCTGGGCCATGCTGCCCCTATATCTGCTGTCGATTGCCTGTTTTTGGGATCTGGTGCCCAGTTTGCGCGGACTATTCCTGCCACGCTGGTTCGAATTTTTTACAGGCGTGGTCCTGTTTCTATCCTGGCGCAAACAGATGACCCGCACACAACTGCTGGTCTACCAGGGCGCGCTGCTATTGATGGTGCTGATCAATCCGCCCACTGACAATGGCATGGCCTGGCTCACCACGACGACGGTACTGGTCATTTCCATCGTGTTCGCCATTGCCGCGCAGACCGGTGGCATCAAGACGTGGTTCGACACGCCGGTGCTGCGCTATTTCGGCAATATTTCTTATAGCCTGTACTTGATGCATGCCGTCGTCGGCATCCGCCTGCTTAAGCTGGTGGTTCGCCCGGGCGATTCAGCACTCCAAGCCTGGACGCTCTATGCGGTGGGGCTTTTGCTGTCGGTCGCTGCGGCGGACCTCGTCTATCGCCTGATCGAGCGACCGAGCATGAATCTAAGTCACCGGCTGAATTGGCGCGGCGCCTCATGATCCCAAAGAGTCGCCCTCGTGCCAGCGTCTATGCGTGCTCAACAGTCATTCGTTATTATCACGTCGAGATATGACTCAACCCGCAGCCTCGACTCAAATCAAGCCATTTCGCATCCTGCTGCCGAGTTCCGCGGGCGGACATCTGGCGGAACTCTTTCAGTTGCGCGAGCTGCTGGAGACTTGCGACTGCCTCTTCGTCACTGAGGATCTGCCATTGACACGGCAGATAGTGGCGGGTCGCACCTGCAGGTTTGTGCGGCCGAATGGAAGCAATCGCAACTGGGTGTTCTGGGTAAATTTCCTGATCAACTGGTTCCTGGCGATTCCAATTCTGCTGCGTTTTCGGCCGCACGCAATCGTCACCACCGGCAGCCATACAGCGATACCGTTCTGCTATCTCGGCAAGCTCCTGCGCTGCAAAGTAATCTATATTTTGTCCTTCGCACGCATCGACTCCGGGGCAGCCGCCGCGACCGCGGTCTACCCGATCGCCGACCTGTTTTTCGTGCAATGGGAGCAGATGCGCCGCGTCTATCCCAAAGGCGTCTTCGTCGGTCCGCTGTTCTGAGCAGGGTATGCGCATCTGGAGATTGCGACTTTGATTTTTGTGGTCCTGGGAACCTGGGGAATGCCGTTTGTGCGGCCGTTGCGCGAGATTGAGAGTGCGGCGGCGGCAGGATTGCTGCCTCAGCCGATCATAGTGCAGAGCGGCTGCACTAAGTACACGTCCCCGCACCTGAAAATCGTGCCGTTTTTCAGCGCGGAAGAGATGGACCGCATGTACGAGCGTGCCACGCTGGTGGTGTGTCAGGCGGGTGTGGGTTCCATCATGCTCGGCCTGAGAAAGCATAAGACCATCGTCTCGATAGCCCGTCGCGCGCCGGATGAGCACATCGACGATCACCAACTTGAAATTCTCGATGTCTTTTCCAAGCTGGGTTCGGTGCTGCCGTGGAGAGGAGAGGGCGATCTGCCGCAGGTGCTGGCACGTGTGGCCGAGTTCATACCCGCACCCTACCCATTCGGCGAGGAGAAGATTTCGCGATCGATCCTGGAGTTCCTCGCAGCCAATGTCCGCGCGCGGTAGAGCGCAAGTGGACGGTCGGCCACCACTGCGCAGACGCCGCAGTTGCAGCGCCGCTGGGGCGGCCAAACCGGAACCAGTTCTCAGTCTGCAACGGATCGTCGTGTATAATTCAGTTGCCGCGAAGCCGCAACGCGGATCAATAACCCATCGCTGCAGAGGAAGGTCGTGAGAGCCGCTCTAGTTGGTCTCGGTAAGATGGGGCTGTCCCATTTCGCTATAGTCAATGCCCATCCGCGCCTGCAGCTTCAGGCGGTGTGTGATTCCTCCAAGTATCTGCTGGAAATTCTCGGGCAGAACACGGGGGTCAAGACTTACTCCGATTACGATGAGCTGCTCGCCAAAGAGCAGCTCGATTGCCTGTTTATCGCCACGCCATCGAGCTCGCACGCAACATTGGTCGAGAAGGCATTGCGCCGGGGACTGGCAGTTTTCTGCGAGAAACCCTTCGTGCTCGACCCTGCCGAAGGCTACCGGCTGGCCGATCTGGCCGATTCAGCCCACGTGGCGAATCAGGTTGGGTATCACTATCGCTTCGTCGCCACCTTCGCGGAAGCAAAACGGCTGCTTGGCCTCGACCTCCTGGGCCATATCCATCATGTGCGCGCGGAGGCCTACGGCCCTGTGGTGCTGCGGCCGGCCGGCTCGAGTTGGCGGTCAAAAAAGACCGAAGGCGGCGGCGCCCTGTTCGACTATGCGTGCCACGCAATCGACATGCTCAACAATCTGTTTGGTCTTCCGAGCGCGGTCTCGGGAACTATTTTCAATAGCGTGTTTTCCGAGGCAGTAGACGACGAGATCTACTCAAACCTTCTCTACGCCAAGGGCATGTCCGGTCAACTGGCGGTCAACTGGAGCGATGAGAGCACACGGAAGATGTCGCTCCGAATCCATGCCTGGGGCACCAACGGGCGCATGTCCGTCGATAGACAGGAAATGCAGATCTACCTGCGCAAGGCTCACGCTGAGGAAGGCCTGGAGCAGGGCTGGAACACGCGCGACACCACAGCGTTGACGAAACCCGTCTGGTTCTACCTGCGCGGAGAGGAATACTCGGCGCAGATTGACCATTTCGTGGAGTGCATCGAGCGCGGCATAACTCCTATGACGAGCTTCCGCACGGCCAGCGACACGGATCTGGTCGCCGGCATGATGCGGGCGGATTCAACGTCGGCGCGAACCGCGATCACCTTTCCCGGGCGCGGGGCCGCAGGCGCGATCGCGCGGCCGGTCGTCGCTGCACCGCGAGGTCTGCGTCGGGTGGCGCGCTGGTTCGGCGCTCGTGGCGAGGGGAGCGCATCATGATGCCGCGCCTGTTGATGGGGGACAATCAGTTCTTCGGCATCAACCATGCCTCCGAAGAGAAGGCGCGCTCGCTGGCGATTCGCTTTCAGAAGATCGACGCAATTATTCGTGTGCTCGAAGTGGCGTACGCGGAAGGTGTTCGTACCTTCATGTGTACCACCCACGAGCGCATCTCGGAGGTGTGTGACTACTTCCGGGCCAACAGGGAACGTTATCCGGATTTTCAGTTCTATCCGTGCATGCCATATGCGCACAAGTACGCAAATGCTGCCACGGAACTCGGAATGATCGGCGCGCTGCGCAGTTTCCTGCCCGAGGAGAACCCTCTGAAGGCGGCCTTGAAAGGGGGCATGGCGGTTGCGCGCAAGGACATCGCAACTCTCGGCGGTCTACTAATCGACGCTGAGATGAAGATGTTCCACGACTTGCCGACCCCGGTCGTTTTTCTGCAAAACGCCGCTACTGACTTTCTGCTCGGCATGGGGCTTGATGTGGGGTTACTCGCATTTGCCAACCATGTGCGGGAGCGCTATGGCGCCGAGCCGGGCTTTATTACGATGAACCTGCCGATGCTGCTGCCGCGGCTTGAGAAGCTCGGCATCGAGCGCCCAATCATCTGCGCCAACATCAATAAGATCGAATTCCGGATGTGTGGCGGCCTGCGCGCCTACGAGGAAATCATCGCCCAGGGCCGCTGCCGCACGATTGCGATGTCCGTCTTCGCCAGCGGCGTCGTGCCTGCCGAGGAGGCGCTGACGTACGTCTGTCAGCAGCCGGGCATTGAATCGATCGTCTTCGGCGCTTCGAGCCGCGTTCACATTGCCCAGACCCGCGACCTGGTGGAACGACTGAGCCAGCCTCGCGCGGCCTGAGCGCCCGCTTCCTCCATTCGAGTTCTTCTAAGAGGTCGGGCCAGCTGCGCCCGCAGAGTCCTTCCATTCCGCGTGCTTATGCCCGGCAGACGTTTTACCTCTATGTGCCGCCCAGTAGGACAGTCACCCGAACTGCCCCAGTACAGGCTATAAGCGCATCTCTGCTGCTGTAGGGCGTCCTCGCGAGATCGAAGTCGCAGTAGTAGTGGCCGTTGCAGTAGAGCGATATACGGGGCCGCAGGCGGATAGACACGCAACCGAGGTCGCATTGGCCGGCGAGAGCATCATAGGTCAAGGCTATGGCGGCCGTGATCTGGCCGCCCTTCGTGCCAAACGAGGGTACGCCAGTCGGTCAACGACTGGCGCACCTTCGAGATTCTGGAGAGAAGCGCGTTACTGCACCACGATCGAAGACGGACCGCCGCCGGCGGTTATGCACGACACCGGTGAGCCAACCGCGGTCAGAGCTCCGGTCACGGCGGTGATCTTGAACACCGAGATGGTGCCGTCATCGCCGTTTGCCACATATAGGTACTGAGTCGACGGATCGACCGCCAGGGTGGTGGGCGTAGCGGTGCTGGGTACAACTGTCGCCCCAGTTGGGTAGGCGGCGTGTACGGACGTCAGGTTCCCCGTGGACGGATCGATCGTGAAGGCTGACACGGTGCCGTCACCGCTGTTGGACACATACAGGAACGAGCCGGTCGGATCGATCGCGACGCCTTCCGGATTGAGTCCCACCGTGCCCGCGGTTCCCGGACCGGTCAGCGGCGTCAGGGTTCCCGCGGTGCCGAGGGGTCCCGTGTTGACATAGGAGTATTCCTGAACAGTGCTGGTGCTCTGGTCTGTGATGTAGACGAACAGGCCATTCGGAGAGGCCACGACACCATACGGGGAAGCCAGCGTCGTATCCGGGGACGCGTTAAGAGGTGCCAAGACCCCGGCGGTAGCCGAGTACTCATCGACTGTGCCGTCGAAGAAATTGGCGGCATACAGGTACGAGCCCGTCGGATCCAGCGCGAATCCGTACGGAATACTGCCGGCCGGATAGGTGGAAGCAGCGAGCGTACCATTCGCGGGCGCAAGCACTCCCGTGCTCTCATTGGCCGTGAAGGACTCGAGCGTGCCGCTGGTATCGTCGCTGCTGGCGTATACGTAGGTATTGGCGCCGACTTTGGACGTCTGGACTCCGAACGAGACATTGGTAAGTGAGCCGGTGGTCGCGATCGACACATCCGGTGTCAGTACGCCGAGGGCGCCAATGCTGAAGGTTGCGAGGTTCGGCGAACCATTATCCGTGATGTACAGGTAGTTTCCGCTCGGGTCCAGGGCGACGCCGTACGGTGCACTCTCCATCGACGCATACGGCGACCCTGCGACCGGCGTCAGCGCGCCGGTGGTCGCCGTGATCGTGAATGCCGCGACACTTCCGGGCGTGTCATACGGGTTGGTTACGAATACGTACTTGCCCACGTTCGTGCAGGTGATCGTCACCGTGACGTTGGCATTGGCCGTTCCCGTACCGGCGGCTACGGTACAGAACTGCGCTGGGCTCGTCGGTTGAGTCAGCACGGTCACGGCGTAGGCGCCACCCGCGGCGATCTTGGTGGCGAACGGGGTGGTGCTGGTGCCGACGGTCGAGACGGTCAGATTGTCGGCGCCGTTGTCCTGCAGCACCACGGAGCTGGCCAGTCCGACGACATGAGCACTGATCGTGTACTGATTTACGCAGGTGATCGTCACCGTGACATTGGCGTTGGCCGTTCCTGTGCCGGCGGCGACCGTGCAGATCTGTGCCGCAGGTTGCGTAAACACGGTGACGGCGTAGGCGCCACCCGCGGCGATCTTGGTGGCGAACGGGGTCGTGCTGGTGCCGACGGTCGAGACGGTCAGATTGTCGGCGCCGTTGTCCCGCAGTACTACTGTGCCGGCGAGTCCGACGACATGAGCACTGATCGTGTACTGATTTACGCAGGTGATCGTCACCGTGACATTGGCGTTGGCCGTTCCTGTGCCGGCGGCGACCGTGCAGATCTGTGCCGCAGGTTGCGTCAGCACTGTGACGGCATAGGCGCCACCCGCGGCGATCTTGGTCGCAAACGGGGTGGTGCCGGAGGCCGCGACGGTGAGGTTGTCAGAGCCGTTGTCCTGCAGTACCACCGAGCCGGCGAGTCCGACGACATTGGCACTAATCGTGTATTGACTGACGCAGGTGACCGTCACCGTGACATTCGCGTTGGCCGTTCCTGTGCCGGCGGTAACGGTGCACACCTGTGGCGGGGTGCTCGGCTGAGTCAACACGGTGACGGCATAGGCTCCGCCGGCGGCGATCTTGGTCGCAAACGGCGTGGTGCCGGAGGCCGCGACGGTGAGGTTGTCACCGCCGTTGTCCTGCAGCACTACCGTGCCGGTGAGGCCGACGACATTGGCACTGATCGTATAGCTAACGGCTCCGCCGCTGCTGCTGGAGCTGGTGCTCGAGCCGCTGGAGCTGCTGGAGCTGCTGGAGCTGGTGCTCGAGCCGCTGGAGCTGCTGGAAGTGCTGGAGCTCGTGCTCGAGCCGCTGGAGCTGCTGGAAGTGCTGGAGCTGGTGCTCGAGCCGCTGGAACTGCTAGAAGTGCTCGAGCTGCTTGGAGTCGTCTCGTCGCTGCCGCCGCCGCAGGCCGCGAGTACGACTGTGGCGCAGAGCGCCAACGCGAGTGCGCGCACGGAGGTCAGACTCAGGTGTCGCGTCAGAAATGAATGCATGTGCTAGAGCTCCCGTGAGCGACTCTCGGATTTGAGCCGCCAAGAATTGGATTTTAAGTTCCGCCCCAATTTCCGCGCCTGTACGTAGCGGTTTGGTTTACGTCGTGACCTATGTGTCGGCGATTATCGAGACTGGGCAGGCGGCAAAGCTGTGACGGTTGTCTCAAGCCTGAATAATGCTGTCGCCGATTTGTAACACGTGCCCTGCATTCGAGCTTGCGCACCGGCCTGCGGGCTGGAGGTCAAAAAAAACCCCGCTAATCTCGCGGATCAGCGGGGTGGTAAGCAGGCGCCGAAGCAGTAGCCGGCGCCTAGAGGACCGGGACGGGAGCAGCTGTCGAGCTCACCAGGTGGGCTGGTTCTGAGAGTTGCCGAAACCGAGGGTAATGCCGCTGCCTCCCCAATTGTGAGGGCAGCACGCAATGAGCCCGCTCACACCGACCGCCAGAACCTGCGATGAGCTACCGATGCTGCCCACGGCAACCTCGAATTCAGTCTCAACGACGGGATAGCCGGCAGCGAGCACGGCCTTGATCGGCGCGGTTCCGCTGTTGTAGCCGTAGGCATGTTGCGAGGCACCGACGTTCTTGAGCGGGTCCGGGTTGCCATTGACGTTGTAGCTCGCGAGCCAGTTTTCGATCTCACCCGCCCAACCGGTGGGCGAGAGGAGCACGAGGTTGATCGCGCCCGCGCTGCGTACCAGCTGGAGCAGCTGCAGCTCGCCCTCGACCTGGTAGGGGGTATTGACAGTCTCCAGGGCATTGCCGTTGGAATTGTTCTGTGTGACCCATTTCGAATAGGTGCCGCCGTTGGCGACCATGGCCACGTCCTTACCGTTAGGGGCCATCCAGTCGGCGTACACGTTTTCACCAAAGGGCTCGTTGAATATATCGAAGATCACGTTGGGCTGATTGCCGTATGCATTCGCAATTGCCTGCCAAAAGGCCGGTGATTCCGTGGCATCCGCAAAGCCTGGTTCACCGATGGACTTCTGGCCGGACGGCGCGGAAAAAGCCTCGTCTATGATGACGTAGAGGCCGGCAGCGGTGGCCTCTGAAATGATAGTTGCGACGTCGCCTGCGATATTGCCCCTGGAGTCCGGTGCGCAGGTGGTGGCGTTGAGGTACGAGCAGGTATCCAAATGGATGCGCACGGCATTGGTGCCGGCATGCTGCGTCTTCCAGGTCGTGGCCCAATACTCCTCGCCCGCTGCTGCAATGGCATCACAACGCCCCGGTGCGAAGTTGGTTTCGCAACCTGACATGGTGCCGCCGATCAGAATGACCGGCGAGCCATCCTTGGTGCTGCACAGGCTGTTGCCGCAGGCGCGCACACCGAAGGTGGCGGGTATCGACGTGGTCGTGGCAGCAGTCGTGGACGTGGACGTGGCCGTGGTCGTGGACGCGGCCGTGGCCGGGCACGTCGGGGTGGCGCTGGGGTCAGGATTGGTGGCGGCGGTCCACGTGGTGCCAGTCCATGAGAACCATTGGCAGGAGCTGTTTTCCTGATATATGCCGCCGCCGTAGTAGAGCAGCGCGACGACGCTGTAGGAGACTCCAGCGGCAGTGCCATTCTCGTTGACTACGCCAGAGGAGACGGTCCACACGTTGTGTGAGGCGTCCACGAGCTTGGTGGCCGAACTCTTGGCGGTTGCGGAGATCACGCTGCCGCTGGTGGAACTTGTCGCAGCAGTGGCTGTCGTCGTAGCCGTGGCGCCCGAAGTCGGTGCAGCCGTGGTACCCGAGCTACCGGCAGTAGTTGAGACTGTGGAGGTAACCGGAGAGCTGAGCTTCGGTGCGACAGTGGGGGAGACACTATCGCTCGCAGAGGCGGCCGAAGAGTCGCTTGCGTTGGAACCGCCGCATGCCGCGAGCATGCAGACTAACGCGCCTAGGGCGCCGCCTCGTACCAAATTATTCATTTTCAAATCCTCGTGAGAGCAAACTGCTATGGCCGCAGTTTTAGTGCGATGCCAAGGAGCGGCAATCTGTCTGTCCATCGCTACGTGTCGCTGAATCGCGACCGCACGTTTCCACACGAAGTGACTGAAAATTGTGAAGTTGATCGCGGCAGAGTGGAGAAAACGCCTTGTTTTAAAGTGTTTTCGCACACATTGGCGCACGCCCTAAAAATTTGTTCGGATGCTGACGAGGCCCGCGTGTGTTATTCGCTTGTGCGCTTGGCGCACGATTGAGTGTGATCGACAATGTGTTTTTTGAGACGCGTTTCGCGTAGCGCTCGCCGCGAAACTGCCTGCACATCGCGACGCATGGAAGCATCGTGATGCAGGAGATTTTGGAGTACTGGCGAAAGAGTGCGGTAGTGCCGCTACTGATGTTCAGAAATGCGAAACGCGTACGCGTCGCGCTGAGCCGGTTCCTGCTAGTTCAGGGGCGCTTGCGCTCGGTGCGAACCCAGCTAACGGGTTCATTGCGTCTGAGCATCAGCAATAGTTTCCAGGCTACGAACGCCGGCGCGCCCAGCAGATCCAGCAGGCCGCGCGCGCCCATACCGCTGAGCTGCCAGCCACGCATTACATAAGCGACCAAAGCAAGAATGCACGCGGCGGCAGTCCATACCCAGGGGATGAAGGCCGGATGCCACCAGGCGGCCAGCAGCGTGCAAATGAGCAGGGCGCCGACACCCAGCGCCACGTAGCTCAGTGGCAGCAACAGCAGCTCGAAGGCCAGGTCCAGGCAGACCACGCTTCGATGTTTCAGCGCGGCGCGCAGCAATGGCAGCGTGCGCGAGCGGATCAGCCGGAAGCGGCCGACCTCCCAACGACGGCGCTGCGTGCGCGCGGCCTGCGGACTGGCTGTCATATCCTGGGCGGCTTCCGCCTCAGCGGCGTAGCACACGCGATAGCCGGCCAGGCCCAGCGCGACGCCGTACTCGAGATCTTCTGTCAACGAAAAGGCGTTGTAACTGACCTGCTCGAGTAGCTTCCGGGTGGCACACCAACCATTGCCGCGCAGGCCGCAGGAGACGCGCCAGCGCTCGCGGGCACGCGAACGCAGGGTATCAACTGAACCTATCGCCACAGTCAGCAGACGGGTGCGCCAGGATCCCCAGGGATTGAGCACGCCGTAACGGGCCTGCAGCGCGTGCGCGCCGCGTTCGATCCGTGACGCAAAGGCCTCGAGCAGGTTGGGCGTAACCTCTGAATCGGCATCGACGATGACGATTGCGTCGGCCCAGGCGTCGGCATGACTGCGCTTAAAGGCGAATTGCAGCGCATAGCCCTTGCCGCGCAACGTCGGGTCATGACGCTCGATCACATTGGCGCCCGCGGCGCTCGCCACCGCCGCGGTTGCGTCGGTGCAGTTATCGGCAACCACCACGATGCGGTACAGATCGGTGGGCCAGTCGAGCTGGCGCAGATTGGCGATCGTATGAGCGATCCCGGCCGCTTCGTTGTGGGCAGGCACCACGATATCGAAGCGCAGGCGGCGCGCGGATGCCGGCGGCAACGGCAGCCTGGCAGACATCAGCGTCTGCACCAGCAGGTAGGCGCTGGCCAGGACGGCGGGTACAGCCAGCACCAGCAGCACCAGCACGACCAGCAGATTGAGCAGGGTCATCATGTTCGCCTCAGGCGTAGGCGCGGTAACGCCAACCCCAGAACACCGAGAGCTTGCCAAGATTGGCGGATGCCGTGATTAACCAGCGCACCGCTCGATGGCGCCCTCCGGGCCATGACAGCAGTGCCAGCCCCGCGGCGACCAGCAGTTGCAGCAACGCACGGCAGAAGAAGAGGGCGCGGCCGATCCAGTTGATCGGACGATACTTGCCGTTGACCGTCTGGCGCGCAAATTCCTGCCCGCCGCTCAGGGAACGCATCAACAGCCAGCGTAACGACAGGCGCTTGGCTTCGATCGGTTCCGACACGATGGCTTCATCACACCAGATAATTCTGAGGCCCTTGCGGGCAAGACGCACCAACAGATCGCCGTCCTCCCCGGTACTGAGCCCGTAGCTGGGATCGAATGGGCCGGGTTCGACACGCAGCGGATTGGCGCGCAGCAGCACATTGCCGAATCGCATGCGATCGAGCGGCACAGGATCCCCGCTGCGCTGATGCTCAAAATCATAGAAGCGGCCGCGGCGTATCCAGGGTGGGGCTTGCGGCGGCAGCCGCGGCTCAACCGGCGCGAGAATCCCGTCAGCGGAATACGCGGCTGCTGCCTCGAGCAGCTGCTGCAACCAGCTCTCGGGCGCCCGCTCGTCATCGTCGATGAACGCCAGCCAGTCGCCATCGGCGAGGTTGACGGTCCGATTGCGCGTCATCGCGATGTTACGCTCCGGCTGGATGTCATAGACAATGGCGAAGGGGACGCCGGATGCGCGGATCTGCTCGATCGAGGATCGGGCGCTGCCAGTCAGATCGTTATCGACCACTACCACCTGGTCGGGCGGGCGCGTCTGTCGCGCCAGGTCCTCGAGTACCGCCCGCAGTCGCTCGGTGCGGCGATAGGTGGCGATGCAGACGCTGACTTTCATTTCGAGGCCCGCGGCTGATGTGCCGTTGGCACGGCGATCGGACGCCGTGCCTGACGCGTCAGAACTTATTGATGACCGCGCCCAGAACTCTCGATTCCGTGACGGTCAGGCGGCGCAACATGTCCTTGAGGCTCTGCAGCGAGGTGGCTTCGGACCGGCTCACTACCAGGACTCGCTGGGCCAGTGTCGCCACGTGCAGCGCATCGGCATATTCCGTTACGGCCGGTGTGTCGATTACGATGAAATCATACTGGCGCCCCAATTCCATGATTAACCGCTCGAATCGACGGCTCGACACCAGTTCGAGGGGGTTGGGAGGAATGGTGCCCGAAGTCAGCACCGACAACTCCGGCAGCCCCTCGACGGCATGCAGGTACGGCGCCTCACCGAGCGACAGCGATTGCGCCAGGCCCCACTGGTTGTCGGCCGTGAACAGCACGTGCTGGCGCGGGTGGCGCAGGTCGGCATCCACCAGGACCGTTCGGCGTCCGAGCTGCGCAAACGAGATGGCGAGTTCGGCGCACAGCTGCGAGCGGCCTTCGCCGCGACCCGGACCCACGAGGGCAAACACATTTCCGCGCTGCGCCAGGTCGTTGAGCAGCATCAAATCGGTCCGCAGCGCTCGAATTTTCTCGCCGCGCGTGCTGTCCGCATCGCGCGCGTGGATCAGCGCGCTGCTGAGCCGGGCTACGCCCTGTCGCACCGTCACCGCGGTACCGCGTTGCGCGTTGCGAATAGCGGCTTCGATCAGGCTCGGTTGGTTGACGCGGTTGCGTTCACGCATCCGCTGCAGCACGTCACCGATGTCTTCGCGCGTCGCCAGATTCAATTGGAACGCGGTTTCGCAGAAGCTCTGCCGCTGTTCGCGCATGCTTTCGGTAATGCGATCGACATCCTGGCTGGATAGATTGCAATGTGCGATCAGCGCATCGCTGAGTTCGGACTCTACCGGTTGCGCGAGCTCTTCAGCACGTTCTGGACTCATGTGAATCTCGGTTCAGCGGGAATACGGTCGAATTCCATCAGCACCGGCAGGCCGAACTCGCGTTCGATATCGTCGCGACAGTGCAGATGGCGGTTGAACAGCAATTCAGAGCCCACCGGACCGGCGACACTCACCAGTGCGGCGAGCAAAACGCCCAGGGCCAGTAGCAGGATCTTATTAGGCTTGCTCGGCGCCAGCGGCGGCGTGGCGCGGCTCACAAAGCTGGAAGATGCGAACATCGTCTGGTCGTAGCTGTCGAGCGCGCGTTTATAGACGGTCTGCGCCGAATCGAGTTCGAGCTGCAGCTTCTGACCCTCATCCTGCAGCTGGCGAATTCTCACCACTTTGGTGCGCTGCTCATCCACCGCGCGCTTCAGCTTACCCTCGAGCTCCACGGAACTGCTGACCGTGGCGGTGCTGTTCTGCGAGAAGTTCTGCATCTCGCGATCGAGGGTGTGATGGGCCGCTGCGATCTGCGATTGCAGCTCCAGTACCCGCGGATGTTTCGGTCCGAGTGTGGAGGTCGCCTGCGCCAATTCCGCCTGCAGCGTCGAGAGCTGATTCTTGAGGTTCTGGATCAGCGCCGATCCCATCACCTGATCGCTCGAGCCCTGGTCCTCGGCCCTCTTGGATTCAGCCGTTCGCCGCAGATTCTGGGTGGCCAGCAGCTGTTGCTCGAGCGCGGCCAGCGACTGCGTCTCGACATCGTTTTGTTCCTTGACGTCTGTCACGCCGGTGCGCTGGCGGAATTCGGCCATCTGCTGTTCAGCGGCAGTGACCTTGGCCTTCAGATCGGCCAGTTCCTCCGAATATTCGTGCGCTCGGCCACTGTTGGAATCATCACCGTGGGTCGACTCCCGGGCCTCGTACACTTCGACCAGGGTATTGGCGATTTTCGCCGCCTTGTTACGATCCTTTGAAGTTGCCGATACATAGAGCAACTGCAAGCCCTTGCCTTGGTCAACCGCCAGGTTGCCCCGCAGGTTCTTTTCCACCCAGTCGCGCAACGTATTCACGCCGTCATTCTTGAAGCCGGCAGCGAATTCCGGGTCCTGGGTCAACCCCAGGCGATCGATGACCGTCAGCAGTACCTCGCGATTCTGTAACAGGGCCACCTGCGTCAGCAGGTAGTTGGTGTACATGTCGGGCGGCGCCTGGCGAGTGCCGTCGTTGGATTCGAAGTTGACCAGCACGGTGGCCTGCGCCGTGTAGCTCTTCGGCAATTGTTTGACGATCACGACCGTCGCGGCAACGAGCACCAGGAAGATCATGATCGCCTGTCGCCTGTGTGCCCGCAGCAGCGCCACGATCTGCGGGACCGACAGCGAGGAGTTGTGTGCGAGTTCCGTCGGCACCATGGGCGCCGGCGGCAGGCTGTTGGTCGCCGATACCGGCACGTTTCTCGAGGTTCTCAAAAGATGCTCTCCTTGACTCGGATCACGTCATCAGGCTGCACGAAATCGTTGGGCTTGGGTTTGATGACCACCTGCTGGCCGTCTTTGCCGGTGCGTTTGATCTCCACCCGCCGATCGCTGCCTTTCGCAGTGATGCCGCCGGCGAGCGAGATCGCCTGCAGGACCGTCAAATTCGGCTCGAGCTTGTACATGCTCGGCTTCTGGACCTCGCCGAGGATGTAGAACTGCTCTGCACGCGGTACGAATACCGAGTCGCCGGCGCGCAGCAGCTGCGTTGGCGCCGAGCCGCCGAAGCCGCCAGTCAGACCCCTCAGGTTTACCGGATAGCGTTTGACGGTGCCGCCGGCATCGGTACGCAACACGTACACGGTATCGGATGCAAACTCAGTCTCGCCGCCAGCCTGCGCGAGCAGATCAATGATCGAGGTCTTGGCGTCGACCGGATAACGTCCGGGCTGCCGTACCTCGCCGAGCACCGACACCCGCTGGCTGAGCGATTGTGTGACAGTCAGAGTGACGTGCGGATCGACAAAAAAGCCGCCGTCCTTGAACGCCTTCTCGACCCGCCGCGCCGCAGCCTCGGGCGACAAGCCGCCCACCTGGACGGCGCCGGCCAGGGGCACCCGTATCGTGCCGTCATCCGCCACCCCGAGCACCGTATCCATATCCGGCTGCCCGAAGACGTGCAGGGTCACCGAGTCGCCAGGGCCCATGGGTGAGAGTGGACCGGCGGTATTGGCAGGGACGGCCGCTGGCGCCGCGATTAAGGGCGCCGGCGCCGGAACGGGCTGTGCGGTCAGCGCCGGTGCGGCCCACAGCGAAACCAGCAGCAGGACGGACAGAACACCGGGAATTGATTTTGCGAACACGTTGGCCCTCGGTCAGTGACCCGGCGCGCCGGGTCAGAACATCCGGCTATATTACTTCAGCTCGCTGGCGGCAAGATCATTCGGGTTGCACGACTGTGGACCGTTTCACGCGTTCCCTGGCCGCCGTCGGGATGCTGGCGGCTGGCGCCTCCTATAAGATACCTCCGGACAGCGCACTGTGCACGGTGTGGGCAATGACGGATTGCACCACGGCGGACATCGGCGAGCCTAGCTGGGCCAGCAATTGCCGCGGCTGCCCGTTTGCGGCTTTGGCAGGGGTCGCGCCCTGACGGTGGATGTGAGCTGTTCCCTACTTTCTCCTATCAAATGCCAATAGACTAAGCTCCTCCAATGTTACTGGCTGCGCTGTTGGCAATGCGTCACAGCGCTGTGACGCTCATAGCGCCCAAAGGTGAATCGCAGCATGAAGGTACTGATTACGGGGACGGAAGGCTACATCGGTTCGCGACTGGCGCCGCTGCTGATGGCGCGCGGACACGAAGTGGTGGGGCTGGATGCGGGCTTCTACCGCGACGGCTGGTTATATAGCGACCCGCGGCAACTCGGCGTGGCACCTCGCACCATTATCAAGGATCTGCGTCGCGTCGAGCAGAAGGATTTCGAGGGATTTGATGCAGTGGTGCATCTTGCGGAGCTGTCCAACGATCCACTCGGCGAGAATCGTCCTGAGATCACCTACCAGATCAACCATCAGGGCTCGCTCGAGCTGGCCCGCAAGGCGAAAGCCGCCGGTGTGCGCCGCTTCGTCTATGCCTCCTCCTGCAGCGTCTACGGCATCGGCACGGGCGATTTCCTGAACGAGACCAGCCCCGTCAACCCGCAGACGGCCTATGCCAAGTGCAAAGTCATGGTGGAGCGTGACGTCAAGCCGCTGGCAGATGCGAACTTCTGCGTCACTTTCCTACGCAACGCCACCGCTTACGGGGCATCGCCGCGCATGCGTTTCGATATCGTGCTCAACGATCTGTGCGCGCTAGCCTGGACCAATAAGCGTATCGCCATGACCAGCGACGGCAGTCCGTGGCGGCCGATTGTGCACATCGAAGACATAGCCGCCGCCATCCGCTGCGTGCTTGATGCGCCGGCCGATGCGGTCAATGGCGAGATCTTCAATGTCGGACAGAACTCGGAGAACTACCGCGTGCGCGAGATCGCACAGATTGTCGCGGATGTGTTTCCGGGCTGCGAACTGAGCACCGGCAAGGCCACCGCCGACAATCGCAGCTACCGCGTTTCGTTCGACAAGATCGCAACCAAGTTGCCAGGATTCAGCTGTAGCTGGAATGCGCGCCGGGGCGCGGAAGAGCTGCGCGCGCGCTTCGAGCAGATCGAGTTCGACAAGGCGACGTACGAATTTCGGGCCTTTACGCGGCTCAAGCAGATCCGCTACCTGTCTCGCACCGGACAGATCGACGGCGATTTCTTCTGGCAGTGATATGCGCTTCAAGCCTCTGGCGATCGATGGAGCTGCGCTCGTAACCATCGAAGCGCACCCGGATTCCCGAGGGTTTTTTGCGCGCACGTTCTGCGTCGACGAATTTGCGGCTGCCGGGCTACCAACGCAGGCGGTGCAGGCCAGTGTGTCGTACAACGAGCATGCGGGCACCGTGCGCGGCATGCATTTTCAGTGGCCTCCCTCACGCGAGGGCAAATTAGTGCGTTGCATCCGCGGCCGGCTGCAGGATGTACTGCTCGATCTGCGGCCGGCGTCGTCGAGCTATCTGCAGCATGTCGCGGTCACGCTGGATGAGGACAATCGCGACGCTGTGTATATCCCGCCCGGCATTGCGCATGGCTTCCAGACACTGTTGCCCGACACCGAAGTGCTGTATCAGATGACCGACCGCTTTGTGCCGGACCTTGCCAGCGGCGTACGTTGGAATGACCCGTCGTTTTCGATTCCATGGGTACCGATGCCGCAATTGACGATTTCCGAGCGCGATGCCACCTATCCGGATTTCAATCGTGGCGAATTCGAGTCCGAACTCCTGCGCCGCTCGCGTCTGGCGCAGCTGGAAAAATCCTTGTGAGAGCCGCCGCTACGGTGAAAGGTAAGCCGTCGGCGAGTTCCGGGCCGGCCCCGGCCGCGGACGTCGGTCAGGCATTGCACGCCTTTGCCTCGCAGCTCTACCCGATCTGCCGCAGCATCACCGGCAATGGGGTGCGCCAGACACTCGACCTGATCGGGCGGCGCATCGACCTCAAGCGGCACGAGGTGGCCAGCGGTACGAAGGTGTTCGACTGGGAGGTGCCCCTGGAGTGGAACATCGAGGATGCGTGCGTGCTGGGAGCGGGCGGCGAGCGGGTAGTGGATTTTCGCAGCCACAATCTGCACATCGTCAGCTATTCCGAGCCGATTCGGCGCACGCTGTCCCTCGAGGAACTGCGGCCGCATTGCTACAGCCTGCCTGCCCATCCGGACTGGATCCCGTACCGCACCAGCTACTATCGCCGCCATTGGGGGTTCTGCCTGGCGGACCGCGTGCTGCAGGCGCTGCCCCAGGGACGCTATCAGGTACTCGTCGACAGCTCGCTCGAGCCGGGCTCGTTGTCCTACGCGGAATGCGTGCTTCCGGGCAGCAGCAAGGATGAAATCCTGTTCTTTACGCATGTATGCCATCCTTCGCTGGCGAACGACAACACCAGCGGCATGGCGATCGCGACCTTCCTTGCCAGCTGGATCGGCTCGCAGCCGCGCCGCTACAGCTATCGCTTCGTGTTCGCGCCGGGCACCATCGGTTCGCTGTGCTGGCTCAGCCGCAACCAGCAGAGGCTCAAGCACGTCCGCCACGGCCTGGTGCTGGGCCTGCTGGGCGATCCGGGCGCACTGACCTACAAGCGCAGTCGCCGCGGCAACTGCGAGATCGACCAGCTGCTCGAGTATCTTGTGGCGGCGGAAGAGCCACCCGGCAACGTCATCGACTTCGAGCCCTACGGTTACGATGAGCGCCAGTTGTGTTCGCCCGGCTTCAATCTGCCGGTCGGCCGGCTGACCCGGTCGATCAACGACGGTTACCCGGAATACCATACCTCGGCTGACGACCTGGGCCTTATCAGCGCCGCGCGACTGCAGCGCAGCCTGGAGGTGTGTCAGCGGGCGGTCGAGATACTCGAGACCAACCGCCGCTACGTCAACCTGCTGCCCAAGGGTGAACCCAGGCTCGGCAAGCGCGGCCTCTATGGCGCCACGGGCGGACGCAGCCCCGCGGATCGTGAGCGCGCCATGCTCTGGATACTGAATCAATCAGACGGCAGCGCATCGCTGCTCGACATCGCGCAGCGCTCGGGATTGAGCTATGCGGCGATACAAACCGCCGCGGATGAACTCGGCGGCGCGGGGCTGCTGGCGACGGACAAGCCAGCTGCCAGGAAACGCAAGTCACGGGTGCCCGCTGCAGCGCGGCGCCCTCGAACCAGATCGGCCAGTGGAGAGAGACGATGAAAGTTGTACTATTTTGCGGCGGACTGGGTACGCGATTGCGCGAACATTCCGACACCATCCCGAAGCCGCTGGTCAGCGTCGGCAGCCGGCCGATCCTGTGGCACCTGATGCGCTACTACGCTCACTACGGTCACAAGGACTTCATTCTCTGCCTCGGCTATCGCGGCGAGATGATCAGGGAGTATTTTCTCAACTACTCCGAGGCGATGTCGAACGATTTCACGCTCAGCGAAAGCGGGCGAAAGATCGAGCTGCACGGTCGCGATATCGATGACTGGCGGATCACTTTCGTCGACTCTGGTCTTCATAGCAATATCGGGCAGCGGCTGCTGCGCGCGCGCAAATACCTGGAGGGCGAAAAGGCCTTCCTCGCAAATTATTCCGACGGCCTGTCGGATCTGCCGCTGGACCAGCACATCGAGCAGTTCACTGGGCGCGATGCCGTGGCCAGCTTCGTTGCGGTGCGCAGCAAGCAGAGTTTCCACGCGGTGCAGAGCCAGCCTGACGGCCTGGTCACCAATCTCGGACTCATGCCTGAACAGTCGATGTGGATCAACGGTGGCTATTTCGTGCTACGTTCCGACATATTCGACTACATCAAGGAAGGCGAGGAGCTGGTGGAGCAGCCGTTCCTGCGGCTGATCGACGAACGTAAGCTCATCGCTTATCAATGGGAAGGATTCTGGCAGTGCATGGATACGTTCAAGGATAAGATCACGTTTGATCGCATGGAGGCTCGCGGTACCTGCCCGTGGGTGATCTGGAACAAGCCGCCAAACGGTTCACCGCGCTGATTTGGGCGCGGGATTATCCACTAACGACCGATAGGGACCATGCGCTCGCTCGAGATAACCAAGCTTGCTGCGCGCCGCCGGCTGCGCATCCTTGCGCTCGGTGCGCACTGCGATGACATAGACATCGGCTGCGGCGGCGCCATGCTGAGCCTGATCGGACGCTATCCCGGAGCGGAAGTCACATGGGTCGTCATGGGCTCCAACCCGGTACGGGAGCGCGAGCTTCGGGCCAGCGCCAGGCGATTTCTGCGCGGCGCCGGCAAGTCTCAGGTGCTGGTGCATAAATTTCGCGATGGCTTCTTCCCGGCGCACTTCACCGCGATCAAGGAAGTGTTCGAATCGCTGAAGCAGTTACCCGATCCCGACCTGGTGTTCAGCCACCATCGCGCCGATTTGCATCAGGACCATCGCGTGATGGCCGAACTGACCTGGAACACCTTCCGCAATCACCTGATCCTCGAATACGAGATCCCGAAATACGAGGGCGGCCTCACCACGCCTAACTCCTATGTTGCGCTCACCCGGGCGCAGGCGGAGCGTAAAATATCGATCCTCTGGGACAGCTACCCAACGCAACGCGCGAAGCACTGGTTCACCGACGAGACATTTCGCGCATTGATGCGGTTGCGCGGAATCGAATCGGGCGGAACTTCAGGTTGGGCAGAGGGGTTCCACGTCAGTAAGTTCCTGCTGGGGTAGGCCTGCGTGTCTGAGCGGATCGACTGCGCGGTGATCGGCGCCGGAGTCGTGGGCCTCGCTGTAGCGCGCGAACTCGCCCTGGCGGGCCGGGAGACTATCGTGCTCGAGGCGGAGAGCACCATTGGCAGCGGGGTCAGCAGCCGAAATTCCGAGGTGATTCACGCCGGTATCTACTATCCGACCGGTTCGCTGAAGGCGTCCCTGTGCGTGCAGGGTCGGCAGCTGATGTACGAGTTCTGCGCGCGAAATTCGGTTGAGCATCGGCGGATCGGCAAGCTCATTGTTGCCAGTTCCCCGGAAGAGATTCCGACCCTGGCCAAGTATGAGGCCCAGGCCCGTGCCAACGGTGTCAATGATCTGCAGCAGCTCACTGTCGAGCAGGCGGAGAAACTGGAACCGGAAGTGCGCTGTGCGGCGGCATTGCTGTCTCCATCCAGCGGCATTGTCGATTCACACGGGTTGATGCTGGCCTACCAGTCGGATCTGGAGGCGCACGGTGGCATGCTCGCATTCAACAGCCCCGTCAACGGCGGCCGCCTGCAACAAGGCGAGATCGCCCTTGAAGTCGGTGGCGAGGCGCCAATGGTACTGAACGCCGCTACCGTCATTAACTGCGCCGGACTGGGTGCGCAAAATGTTTCGCAGTCGATTGCCGGCGTGCCGCCTTCGACGGTTCCACGCCTCTTTCTCGCCAAGGGTTATTACTTTTCGTTGGCGGGCCGCTCGCCGTTTCAGCACCTGGTGTATCCGGTGGCCAACTCTGCGGGACTGGGCACGCACGTCACGCTGGACCTGGAGGGACTCGCACGGTTTGGTCCGGACGTGCAGTGGATCGACAGCATCGACTATGGTTTCGAGGAGGCGCGCAAAGCGGAGTTTGCCCGGGCGATCAGGCTGTATTACCCACAACTGGACGACTCGCGTCTGCGGCCGGCCTACACAGGCATACGGCCGAAGATCAGCAATGCGGGCCAGGCCGCGGCTGACTTCTGCATTCGTGGCCCGTCTGAGCACGGGAACTGCCCGTACGTCGCGCTCTATGGAATGGAGTCGCCAGGCCTGACGGCATCGCTGGCGATTGCGCGGCACGTGGCGAGTCTGCTGGAGCTCAACCTGCATCACCAATGACATGATAGGCATGTCCCGAAGGATCGAAGCCTATCCACACGCACGCACCATCCACGTTACACACTGGATCGTTGACGGTTACCGACCAGCGCCTGCCGACATCGTAGTCAACGCTGCCGTTGAGCGCTGGGTCGCCAGCTCTCTTCAGCTCCGGATATTTGTACGTCATCCATGGCCCTCTCGCCACTTCCTGGTTGGCGTTGAAGAGCGCCAGCGGCGCGGTATTCCATGGTGCGGCAAAGCAATCGGGCGCGATATACCGAAGGGTTGTTTCAGTGGCACTGCGCTCCAGGTGGTAGCGCGAGGGCTCATCATCCGGGGCTTTGCAACCCGGCATGCGGTCAACCGAATTCACCAGCACGAGCTTGCCGTGAAAACCCGCGAATTGCGCAAATGCATCCGGCGTGGAAGCCTGCACGATAACGTCGTCGACCAGGTACGCCGTCGTGACGCCTGGAGGAAGGTCGTGCAGCAGGCTTATCAGCTGGCGCGAGGACTGCTTGACGAGATGGTAGTTTCCGATGGACTCCGCGGAGAGATGTCGCGGTACCGAGAGCATCTGTGGCACTACCAGGGCCGCGCCGAGCGCAGCGGCCAGTCCAACTGCGAATCTCGTATTGGCGAACGCCGCGAATATCGCTGCGGGTCCGAGTGTGAACCAAAAGTATGAGAATCTGGGCTCCGCGGTCTGAAGCACAAGGACCAGGCCAAGATTGCCCGACGCGAACAGCAGTCCGCAGACCCACGGCTCAGGAACTTTGCTGAACCACTTCCAGCCAAATTTCAGGCAACCGACCAGGAATGCGTACAAGACCGCCAGCCACCAGGCGCAATTCGTGGCCAATCGAAAGCTGTCGGCTAACGCGCTCGTGTAGTCGCGCGCGAGAAATGCCTGCCGGGTCTCCGTCAACGGCTTGTGGTAGAGAGTGGTGGGCAGATAAACCATATTTCTGATGGGTTTGACCAGCCAGCTCCAGGCGCCGCCGCTGGGTTTCAGGACGTATATGGATTTGCCAAATTCGAACAATCCTTTCCTGGCCAGGTACCAGATGAGCAATGGCAGCAGCAGCCAGGCGAAATTTTTGGCCGATTGGCGCGCATCGGCACTGCGCCAGGCTCCCATGAGCGCGATAGCGGACACCGGCACGGTCAGTGCAGTCTCCTTCAACAGCAGCGCCACCGTTGCTATCACGCAAAACAAAGCGTATCTGCTTCTAATGAAGGCCAGAAATGCGAGCAGCATCAGCAGCGCGCAGACAATCTCTGTCTGAAAGATCGGGTATTGGATGAGCTCCGGGAGCGAATGATAGCCGCTGCTGGCGGACCAGAACGCGGGATTGAAGAACGCAATGATCATTACGATCACGGCAGACTTCGCGTCCAGATTGAAGACGCGTAACGCGATCAGGCCGCTCACACCGACCACGATCGCGTGTATCAGGTAGGCGAATACCAGCTGTATGCTCCAATTGGCACCGAACAGCTGGTAATGAAGCCAGAATATGAAGTTGGCGAGCGGACGCCAGAAGTCCGAGGCCGAGGTTGACCACTCTGGCATGGCTACGAAGTAATAGTGGAATCCTTCAGTGAACCAGTGCAGCGGATTGAGGTTCCCGCCAATGTTGGTCGACGCGACCTCGATGGCGAACTCATCCAGGGTCGGTGAATAATCTGCAATCAGCGGATGGAATAACCACAGCTGCAGCAAAAAAGTCATGGCGACGGCGGCGCCGCACCACACAAGAAATCTCAAGTCGCGCGCGCCGGGCGCCGTCGCAGCCTGCGAGCTCATGACGATCTAGTCGACGAAGTTTTTTTCTGGCACTTCATTAGTTCCCCGAATCCTGCGGTAAAGCATGCAGCCGCCGGGATTGACAGCGTCGCTGGCAGTTGCAGAACGCGCCTGGATTGAATTCGACCAGGCGGCGCAGGGGTTTAAATCCCGGTCACCCGCCCGGCTTCAGGGCAGGATCCTGGGTTCTGGAATCGGCACAACGAAGCGGCAGCCCCACTCGCGTACGAAGCTCATCTGTGAGCATATCTCCTCCTTGAGATTCCACGGCAGAATGAAAATATAGTCCGGCTTGGTCTCGGCAATGCGATCCGGCGAGACGATCGGGATATGGGTACCGGGCGTGTACTTGCCCTGCTTGTAGGGGTTGCGGTCGACCGTGTAGTCGAGAATGTCGGAACGGATGCCGCAGTAATTGAGCAGCGTGTTGCCCTTGCCCGGCGCGCCATAGCCGACGATCTGCTTGCCCTGGTTCTTCAGGTCGATCAGGAATGACAGTATCTTGCGTTTGGTTGCGCGAACCTGCTCGCCGAAGTTGCGATAGGTCTCGATCTGATCGAACTTCATCCCCTGCTCACGTGCATGCAATTCGCGCGCACGATCGGACACCGGCTTGCTTCCATCTTCCGTGTGACGTCCGTAGATCCTGATCGAGCCGCCGTGAGTGGGCAGCTCCTCGACGTCGAACAGCGTCAGTCCGTGGGCGGCGAACACGCGCTCAACGCTCAGGAAGGAGAAATAGCTGAAGTGCTCGTGATAGATGGTATCGAACTGGTTCTGCTCCATCAGCCGCAGCAGGTGCGGAAATTCCATCGTGATCACGCCGGTCGGCTTGAGCAGGCGCTTCATGCCGGCGACGAAGTCGTTCAAGTCCGGCACGTGGGCGAGGACGTTGTTGCCGAGCAGGAGGTCGGCCTGGCCGTACTTGGCTACGTTCTTCTCGGCGCTGGTCACGCCATGAAAACACACCTCGCTGCGCACGCCGCGCTGGCGCGCTACTTGCGCCACGTTGGCCGCCGGTTCGATGCCCAGCACCGGAACGCCGGCAGCGACGAAATGCTGCAGCAGGTAGCCGTCGTTGCTGGCGATCTCCATGACCAGGCTGCTGGAACCGATTGCGAAGCGCTCGCGCATGAGCTGGCTGTAGCGGCGCGCGTGCTCGACCCAGCTGTCGGAATACGACGAGAAGTACGCGTACTCAGAGAAAATGCTGGCTGGCGCGACGTACTCCTCGAGCTGAACGAGAAAGCATTTGCTGCAAACCCAGGCGTGCAGGGGATAGAACGCCTCCATGTGATTGAGTTGCCGCGGCTCGATGTGGGTCTGGCACGGCGGTGACATCCCCAGATCGACGAAGCTCTCCGACAACAGGCTGCTACAGAAGCGGCAGGTGGGCTTGTGGGCCGCCATTCCGTTCTGATCATCCTGCAAAGCCGCCTTTTCTACTGTTGCCGTTTCCATTGCTAACTCCCTTCAGCTCTCATGTAGCCGTAATTCCGTCCACGGGCCGCGCAAACGGGTTGCCGCAGGCCTGCAGCGGGTTGAACCAGCCGCGGTACTTGACGACGCGGCTGGTATCCGCGCCGTTGATGAAGAAATCGCTCGAGATCAGAAACTGTGTGACCACGTGGTCCTCGCCATGGCGCAGTGCGCTGCCTAATTGACCGTCGGGAGACACGTTGGTGTCGCTGTAGAGCGGACCTGTGAACTCGATGACCTTCAGGCGGAAGCGCGAGATGAACTTCCTCTGCTGCACGTCTGTTGCGAAACTGCGCACGCCGTCCGGATCGAGCTTGAGATAATCGAGCCGCTTGTGCAGTACGCGGATGACGGCGTCTTCCGGGCTCGCGAGCCCAAAGCGCGAGCCCAGGACCGCCACAGCGGCCACGATGCTCCCTACGATCAGTTTTCTGCGATTCATATCGGATTACGCAAACAGGTGATCGGCTGCCCACAATGACAACGCAGACACCGTCAAGGTCGGGTATGCCGGGCTTGCGGTGGGGAATGCACTGGCTCCAAGCACCAGCAGATTCCGGTACTGATGGTGCACCAGGTAGCGATCGACAATGCTGCTGGCCGGGTCCTCGCCCATGACGACTGTGCCCTGGATATGCGCCGCCGTCCCGCCAATCTCGTTGGAGGAGATGCGCTCGATCGGCAAAGCCTCGGCCAGCTTGTCCACCATTTTGGGTACCAGCGCGGCGCCCCGTTTGGCGTAGTCGGAGTAGTCGACGAAGGTGGTCACCGCCAGCCGTGGGTTCTCGGCGTCGACCGTGACTGTATTGTCATCCCTGGGCAGATCGTCGAACAGGAACCGCACCATGAAACGCTCGTTCCAGCGTCCCTTTTCCGAGCGCAGCGCGCCGGACGTGTATACGAATGGCGAGCTCCACGTCTCGATCATGCACGCTGCGTAGTCCCGTCGATGTTCGCCTTCGTAGAACAGGTAGCCAAGGCCGCTCAACACCGTGCTGCCGTTGTAGGCTTTGACCCCGTTCAGATCCATGGATACGTCGATTGACATCTGCTCGTGCAGGCGCTTGCCGAGCAGCGGATGCTGCATCCCCGACCGCAGCATGATGTGCGGGTTGAACAGCGCGCTGGCGCCGAGAACGATCAGGTCCGCCTGGTCGTGCTCCGTGCGCCCGTCGCGCAGGTAACTCACGCCGGAGACAGTCCCAGCCTGCGTGTCGATGGCAGACACCTCTGAGTTCAGTTGCAGCGTGACCCTCGGGTCCCGGTAGATGTGGGCCAGGCCATTCTGAATCGTGAATTTCGCATCCACCGGGCAGAGCTCGCAGGCACCGGTCGCGCAGCACACCCCGCGCTTGCCGGTCGGCGCACTGGCTCGGGCCGTAGCCATCTGGTACCAGCCTTCGGGGAAGCGTTTCTTCAGCAGTGCGTCGGGGTCACTGAATCGATGCGGCGGCAACTGGAACGGCCGGGAGCGCGGCATAGGGCTGTCTGTCGGGCCGGAAATCAGCATCGTTTCTTCAGCGTCGCAGTAGTAGATCTCGAGGTCGTCGTATCGCATCGGCCAGTCGGTACCGACGCCGTAGCGCGACTTGAGTTCGAAATCACCGGGCATCATGCGAGTGGTACCCGCCATCCAGCATTTCGAGTTGCCGCCGAAGCCCGGACTGGTGAACCACAGTTTGTGGGTGTTCCTGTTCACGAACACCGCGTCCGGGTCGATGCTCGAGGTCCGGCCGTTCTGCAGCTGCCACGACTTGGTATCGCTACCGCCGCGCTCGAGAACCAGCACTCGTACGCCGGCCGGCGCGTGCTGCAGGTAACGCATCAGAAAAAAGGAGCTCGCAAAACTCGTACCGATGATGATGATGTCGTAACGCTGGGACATTAAATCTACCGTGTACGGCGGCTTCCAAAATGATGGGAAAACAGTCGCCTACGCCCAGTTTTAGGGGGCAGGCAACATTATTCTAGGATTGGCGTCCACGGTGGGGCGGGTGCCAATTCACAGATTTCCCAATGCCTGCCGGGGCGCGCCATTGTGGTGCTTAGCGTGCACGATGGCGCATCCGGGCGGCCATTTGCCTGAGCCGATTGTAGCGGATGAGAGATTTCAGGGCCCTGAATTCCGGTGAATGCCGCACGTACTGACGCAACAGGCTGAGGTCAAGCGCGCCACGCCGGCGCAACTTTGCCAAAGTCTGCATTGCGGCCTGCCGATTTCCCGATTGCAGAAAGCTGGCAAAGATTGCTCGCAGATACCCATCCTCGAATTGGCGGTGCTCGGGCCGTTGCAGGTAGTCACGATGCTTGTCGAGAACGCGCAGGTCACTGTCCGGCGCGGTTCTCACCCCGGTGCTGCGGCTGAGGCTGCTGGAAGTCTCATTCACATCAATGATGGTCGCGTCCACTGCGCCGCCGAGAAAGTTGCCTTCTGCCAGGGTCACGAAAAAATCCCGGTCCTCGGACACCATGAAGGCGGTATCCAGGCCACCGAGCTGCAGGTAGATCGATCGTTTGATTGAAAATGCGGCGCTGGTGGCGATCTTCAGCACGTAGGGCAGAAAGTCCGAACCCGAGACCGGCAAGGGCACCGCGCGCCAGTCATCCTCGCGGGTGTCGATGGTGCCACCCTTCCGATCTTTCTCATGGATGAGCCGTCCTCCCCAGAGAAAATCCAGTTGCGGGCACGCGATTCGCAGGTCCTGCAGGCGCTGCAGCGCATGGGGACGCAGCTCGTCATCGTCGTCCAGAAACGTGATCATCTCGCCGGCTGCGGCCAGCACCCCGGCGTTGCGTGCGGCGCTCGCGCCGCGGGCGACCTCATGTCGCAGGAAGGTACTGCGTGGTCCCTGTAACGACCGCAGCAGCTCAGCCGTTTCTCGGGTTGAACCATCGTCGACGACCACGATCTCGTAGTCGGCCCAGCTCTGTGCCTGCACGCTTTGGATCGCGCGGCCCAGCAGCGCAGCCCGGTTATGGGTGGGAATGACGACCGAGAAGAGAGGCATTTCTGGCTTTAGCCGCCCGGCGCCGCATCGCGCCAACCGGTATCAATAAGCCTTGCCGTCATGGAACAGCTTGAGAAAGGTCTGAAACAGGATCTTGAGATCGAGCATCGGCGACCAGCGCCGCAGATAATCCAGATCATAATTCACCCGAGCTTCCATTTCTTCGAGCTTGCTGGTTTCGCCGCGGCAGCCGTTGACCTGCGCCAACCCGGTGATCCCCGGCAAAACCTTGTGCCGCACCATGTAACCTTTGATGAGCTTTCGATACTCTTCGTTGTGCGCCACAGCGTGGGGGCGCGGTCCGACCAGGCTCATCCGGCCTTGCAGCACATTGACCAGCTGCGGCAGTTCATCCAGCGAAAGGCGGCGCAATATGGCCCCCAAAGGTGTGATCCGGCTATCGGTCTTCGAAGCCTGTCGTACCTTCACCCCATCTTCAGTCACGTTCATGGTGCGGAACTTGTAGACGATGATCTCGCGCCCATCCAGCCCGTAGCGGCGCTGTCGAAAGATCACCGGACCCGGGGATGAGAGTCGGACCAGCAGTGCCAGCAGCGCAAAGAGTGGTGCGGTGACGATCAGCACGGCGAGGGACAACACCACGTCGGTCAGGCGCTTGGTGACTCCCCGGTAGCCATAGAACGGCGTCTCGCACATCGCCACCACCGGAATTCCGTGCAGCTCACCTGAGCGTGCCTGGATCAGGTCGAACACGAAGATATCGGGCACGTAGTAGATCGATGCGGTGGTGTCCCGCAGTTCCTCGAGCAGATCCAGCACTCGCTTGAGGTGTCGAATCGGCAGTGCAATAAAAATCACATCGATGGCCCGCTGCTTTACGTAGGCACCCAGTTCGTTGAGCGACCCTATCAGCTTCAGGTCGGGTTCCAATTGCAGGCGATCCGGGCCCCGGTCATCGAAGAAGCCCTCAACGGCCAGCCGCAGAACCGGATTGCTGTCAAGCCGACGGGCCAGGACCACACTCGTGTTGTTGTACCCGGCGAATATCGCGCGGCGATTGCTGGAGGCGGCCATGACCATTCGACGCATGAGCTGCTGCGCGAGTATTGCCATCGCGACCAGCGCCATGGGGGTTACGATGGCCCAGACAAGGCCGGCCGGCTCGGGAATCAGGTCGAACGACTGGGTGGAATAGCCGAGCAGCGCCAGGACGGCCAGCAGCAGGAACCATTGCGCGCAGACACTGGCGGCCGTTTGAGCGCCGCTGGCGGACAACTGCGCCGACAGGTCGCGCGGTGGTCGTATCAGCAGCAGAAACGTCAGGGTGATAATCACGGCCAGGGAGGCCGGCGAGCGACTGAAGGAAACCTTCCAGTGGTGGAGGATCAGTGCCAGCGACGTGAGGGCCGTGATCGAGGACAAAACCGTCTGCACGACCGTAACGGCCGCGATCAGGAAGCTGCGACGGTACAGAATCGGTTCGGTCATTGTGGTTCGCGCCGTGATGGCCCGCGCCATCGCGCCGGCTCGCGCAAGGGGATGGCGCGCTCGTATAAGATCGCAGCGCAGAATTGCCGATTGGAAACAGAATTCACGAAGGATCTCGCCGTGGGTGCATTAATCAACGCAATGTCCGTGCCGCTTTTGGATCTCAAGAAACAATATCACGCGTTAGCCGCTGAAATTATTCCAGTTCTGGAAGCCGTATGCGGCAGCCAGCAATTTATTCTCGGCCAATATGTGACGCAGTTCGAGGTCGCGGCTGCGAGCTACTGCCGTTCAGCCCATGCAATCGGGGTTTCTTCGGGCACGGATGCACTGCTTCTGGCCCTGATGGCACTGGGAATCGGGCCGGGCGATGAAGTCATAACCACGCCGTACACCTTCTTCGCTACCGCCGGAACCATTGTCCGCAGCGGCGCCAGGCCCATCTTCTGCGATATCGACCCGATAAGCTTCAATATCCGCCCATCAGCGGTGCAACAATTCATTACCGGCCAGTGTGAACAGCGGCACGGGGTGCTGGTGAATCGCAGTACCGGCGGCCGCGTGCGTGCGCTCATGCCGGTGCATCTGTTTGGGCAATGCGCTGAAATGGAACCGCTGCTGGCAATGGCGAAGGAGCATCGGTTGGCGCTGATTGAAGATGCCGCACAGGCAATCGGCGCGGACGACGCTCAGCAGCGCCGTGCCGGAAGCCTTGGGGACATCGGCTGCCTGTCGTTCTTTCCGACCAAGAATCTCGGTGCATTCGGGGACGCGGGCATGTGCACCACGCAGAACCCGGAACTCGCCGAGCACATGCGCGTCCTGCGCGTGCACGGCGGCAAACCCAAGTATTTCCACGCCTTCATCGGCGGTAACTTCCGCATCGATGAAATTCAGGCGGCGGTACTGGCGATAAAGCTTAAATACCTGGATGCCTGGACCGCGGGCCGCCAGCGCAACGCACAGTATTACTCCGCCGCCTTCGCGCGCGCTGGATTGGCCGAGCGCGTGCAGCTGCCGGTCACGCCAGCCGGTTTCCGGCACATCTGGAATCAGTACTGTGTACTTGCCCCGCGCCGTGATGAGCTCAGGAGTTTCCTGGCAGCGCGCGGCATCGGGACCGAGATCTACTATCCGGTGCCGATGCATCGACAGCCATGTTTCGCCTACCTGGGTTACCCCGAAGGCGCCTTTCCGGAGTCCGAGCGCGTTGCCTCGCGAGCCCTCGCGCTGCCGATCTACCCGGAGCTACAGCCGGAGGAGTTGCAGTACGTGGTCGATCAGATCGGCGCCTTCTACGCCTGAACGCAGGCCGGCTACCGGCCCTTGAAGTCCTCCGGCACCAAAAGATGCCGGCCCAGGAGTTTGTAGAAGTCTGTCCGGTTGCGCTTGGCCAGGCGCGCGGCCTGGCTGACGTTGCCGCCGGTGATCTGCAGGATCTGCGAGAGGTAGCTGCGAGTGAACTCGTCACGCGCCTCGTCGAAGGAGGGCAGTTTGCCCTGCGAGCCGCCGAAGGATTGCTGCACCAATTCCACTGGAATGATCGGCGCCTGGGATAGCGCGACATTCTGATGGACGACATTCTGCAGCTGACGCACGTTGCCGGGCCAGTCGCTGGTCGCCAGCAGCTCCACCGCCTCGGGCGCATAGATTTTACGACTGCCGCTCTCCTGCGCGATCGCGGCCAGAAAGTGGGCCACGAGCAGCGGAATATCTTCGCGACGCCGATTCAGAGGGGGCATCTCGATGTGCACCACGTTCAGGCGGTAGTACAGATCTTCGCGAAACTGCCCGCTGCTGAGCAACTGCTGCAGGTCGGTATGCGTCGATGACAGTACCCGCACGTTGAACGGGATGCTGGCGTTGCTGCCGACCGGGCGGATGGCGTTTTCCTGCAGCAGCTGCAATAGCTTGACCTGCAACCGCATCGACAGGTCGCCGACTTCATCGAGCAACAGCGTGCCGCCCTCGGCGGTCTGGAACAGGCCGCGATGATCTTCGGTCGCGCCGCTTACGGCGCCTTTGACATGGCCGAACAGCTCGCTCTCGAGCATGTTTTCCGCCATGGCGCTGCAGTTGATGGTGACGAACGGTTTGTTGCGCCGGGGGCTTGCCTTGTGGATGGCGCGGGCCAGCAGCTCCTTGCCGGTGCCGCTTTCGCCGGTGATCAGCACGCGCGCGTCGGTGCCGGCGACCATGTGCGCCTGTGAGAGCTTTTCCTCCATGACGGGGCTGCGAGTAATGAGGTCGGAGCGCCAGTCCTGGTCATTGTCGACAAAGCCGGAGATTTTCAGCGCCTTCTGCACCTGATCGAGCAGTTCCTGCTTCTCGACCGGCTTGGTCAGAAAGCCGAATGCGCCCATCTGCGTGGCCTGAACCGCATCCGGAATGGTGCCGTGGGCCGTGAGCAGAATGACCTTCAGACCAGGCCAGCGGTTCTGCAACTCCTTGAGCAGGCCGATGCCGTCCAGCTGATCCATGCGCAGGTCGGAGATCACCAGGTCGGGGCGAAAGCGGCTCACGGCGGCCAGTGCCATGACGCCGTTCTCCACTGCCTCGACATCGTAGTTCTCGGCGCGCAGGCGGATGGTCAACAGGCGCAGCAGCCCCGGATCGTCATCCACCACAAGAATGCGTGCCTTGCGCTGCACGGGTTGACTCATGGCTGACCTCCCTCGGTGGCGGATTTACGTTGCGTCATGTTGCGCTCGATGTTCGCGATTGCGTCAAGCTTGGCCTGGGCATCCTCGACCTGCTTGCGCAGCCTGGCGTTCTCGTCCATTTCGGCCTGCAGGCGGTGTTGCGCGGAGGCGTTGCGCTCCCGTTCTCCGCGCAGATCGGCGCTTTGCAGCGCACGGTCGTTCTCGGACCTGAGTTCGATTTCGCCGCTGATCTGCGCGAGTTCAACCAGTGTGACCGCCCGCTCGGGCGGCTGCAGCGCTTCCGGCTGCGCTGCCAGTTCACGCAGCAGCTTCTGCGCCAGCGCCGGATTCCGTGCGGGGTGTCCGGGTGTCGCCAGCAGCAGCGCGTAGCGCAGCTTGGCGCTGCTCTGCTGCGGTGCGCGATCATAGGCTTCGCGGGCAGAGGCGACGATCTCCGCCTGCTCGGCTGGCCCTGCCTGTGCAAGGTGCTGCATGCTCTGGAACATTCCGGCCATGAACACTGCCGCCACCGTGTCGCGATCCTCAGCGGCATTTTCGTTGTGCTGTGCCGGAGGAGGGGTGCGACTGGTCTCCAGATTGGCGCAGCCGCAGGCGTACATCAGCACCAGCGCCAGCGGCACGATGCGCAGCTGCCGGCTATTGGCAGCTGCCTCAAGCCGCATCGGCCCGCCTCCCGGCCGGCAAAGGCTGGGGGACGCGCAGGGGCATGCGAATGCGGAAATGAGCGCCGACGAACTCCCCGTCGACGATTTCCACGGTCCCCTGGTGCACATTGACGAATTCGTTCACCACCGATAGTCCAATTCCTGTGCCAGGAACGCGCCCCGCGGGTGCGCGCCCCGTATAGAAAGCCTCGAAAATCCTAGCTCGTTCCTCGGGCGGGACGCCCGGCCCGGAATCGGCCACCTCGAGTATGAGCGCCTCGCCATCGGCCAGGGCGCGCATATTGATGACCCCACCGCGGGGCGAGTATTTGATGGCATTTGACAGCAGATTCTCGAGAATCAGCCGTACCTTGCCGCGATCCGCCGCCAGCGTCAGGTCCTGGATGCTGACATCGAGCCGCACTCGCTGAGACACCAGTGTGAGCTGTTGGTTCTCCAGCACCTGCCGCACCACTGGCCGCAGCCGGAATTCGCTCACGTCGAGTCCCGTGCTGTTGCTCTGCCAGGCGCTGAAGCCGAGCAGGTTCTCGATCAGCCGCTGCAGCTTGATGCCGTTGTCCCGCAGAATATCCGTGACCTCGCGCTGAGCCGTGCTGAGTGCGCCGACGGCGCCGTCCGTCAGCAATTCGGTCCCTTCCCGTATATTGGCCAACGGCGTCTTGAGCTCATGCGACATGTGTCGCAGGAATCGATTGCGCTCCTGGGCAAGTTCCAGCAATCGGTTGCGCAGCCATTCGAGCTGATGTCCCAGGCGCTCCAGATCGACCGGGCCGCTGACGGCGATTTCGTGCGAAAAATTACCGCGTCCGAGTTCCCCGATGGCACGGTCGATTTGCCGCAGCGGCCGGCTCAGGCGAAGTGCAAATAACAGCACCACGATCAGCACCAGCGGCAGCAGCAGGGAACATTGCAGGAACAGCTCGCGGCGGGCGATGTCGGTCTCGTGCTGGAGTCCGGCGACATCTGTATCGATCTGCTGGTTGCTCAGGCCGGCGGCGCTGTAAGCAAGCTCGCCCAGCACGACGAAGGCTGATGCCAGCTCCGGGGATTCCTTTGCCGGGCTCCGTGTGTTCAGGACCAGCGCTCGAATCTGGGCCTGCTTGTCGATCAGGCGCGACAATTGCGCCTTGGCTTCCGGATCGTGCAGCTGCCCGATCAGTGCGACGACAATGGCGCTGAGCCGGCTGTCATGATCGCGAAACGCGGTCAGCACGCTGTCGTCGCCAAGCACCTGGTAGAGTCGGGCCGAACGCTCGAGCAGGGCGATCTGGGCGTACAGGTCCTGCGATAGCCGCGTGGTCTGGACTCCGTCCGCTACCAGGCGTTGGCTGGTATCGGCGAGACGCCGCATCTGCACTGTCGCGTTGAGCATCGCCACCAGCAGCGGGCCGGCGAGCACGATCAATCCGACCAGCAGGAATCCATTCAGCGATTTGGGTAGCAGCCAGCGCATCGAATCATTCTAAGCCACGAGGCTGGTTGATGCTGCCTGGTGGCATGGCGCGTTTACCATGGATCGCGCTGCAATTTCTCCTCCCACCGCAGTGCGCTCTCCACGATGGTATCGAGCCGGTCCAGTCGCGGGACCCAACCGAGGAGCGAGCGTATGCGTTCGGCACGCGCCACCAGCGTGGGCGGGTCCCCGGCGCGGCGCGGCTCCTCTTTAACGGTCAACTGCTTGCCTGCCACGCGCTGCACGCTGTCGAGTACCTCGCGCACGCTGTAACCGTGCCCGTAGCCGCAATTGCAGATGGCGGCCTCACCGCCGCGCCGCAGATAGTCGAGGGCATCGACATGGGCACGGGCGAGATCCTCGATGTGAATGTAGTCACGAACGCCGGTGCCATCGGGCGTCTCATAATCAGTACCGTAAACGGACACGTGTGAGCGCTTGCCAACGATGGCCTCGCAGGCAACCTTGATCAGCAGCGTCGCCTTGCGGGTGGCCTGGCCGATTCTCGCCTGCGGGTCGGATCCAGCGACATTGAAGTAGCGCAGGCTCACATAGCGAAAATCACTCACCGCCGCCAGATCGCGCATGATCCATTCGGACATCAGCTTCGAGGTGCCATAGGCATTGATCGGTGCCAGCGGCACATCCTCGGCCGCAATCCCGCCTGGCGGGATTCCATAGACGGCCGCAGTCGATGAAAACACCAGCTTTTTCACTTGCTGCTGCATGCAGGCCGCTAGTAGGTTGCGGGTGGCGCAGGTGTTATTGCCGTAATATTTCAGCGGGTCGCGAACCGACTCGGGGACAATCGTGTGGGCGGCAAAGTGCATGACCGTGTCCACGTCATGCTCCTGCAGCACGCGTTCCACCAGCTGCTGGTCTCCCGCATCGCCCACGACCAGGGGAGCGTCCCGCAGTGCCTGCCGGAAACCGGTGTATAAGTTGTCGAGCACGACCACACGCTCGCCGCGCTCACGCAGCTGCAGCAGCACGTGGCTGCCGATGTAGCCGGCACCGCCCGTTACAAGAATTGCCTTCTGCGACACGATCAATCGAACCTGCACTGGCGAGGAGTGACCTGAAATGATACCTGCAATGGCGCGCGGCGCGCGCCGCACATGAGCGGCAGCAGAAGTGCGTCGCAGTTTGCGGCGTCGCAGGCGCCCTTTGCCGGCCTGACCCCGGACGCCGTCATGCAGTCGGCCGAGGCGCTGGGCCTGGATCCGGACGGCCGCCAGTTTGCGCTCAACAGCTACGAGAACCGCGTCTATCGCGTCGGACGAACCGAGGCGCCACCCGTGGTCATGAAATTCTATCGCGCGGGCCGCTGGTCGGACGCGCAGATTCTCGAGGAACACGCCTTCGCCCTGGAGCTCGCCGCCGAGGAAATCCCGATCGCCGCGCCGCTGGTCATCGCAGCGGCGACGTTGCACTCGGTCGGTGGATTTCGTATCGGCGTATTTCCGCTCTGCGCCGGCGTGGCGCCGGAGTTGGATGCGGCTGGGGCGCGCGAGCTTCTCGGGCGCACACTGGCGCGTATCCACGCTGTGGGCGCACGCCGATCCTTCCAGCACAGGTTGTCGCTGACGCGTCGGCAGTGGGGCGAACGGGCGCGCGAAATCCTGCTGGACTCGGATGTCTTTCCCGAGCACATGCAACAACGCTTCGAGGAGGTCAGCGGCGAGTTGCTGCGAAAGATCGCCGCGGCGTTCGAGGAAACCGGGGCGCTGTCTTCGATCCGGCTGCATGGCGACTGCCATCTCGGCAACATCCTCTGGCAGCAGCGCGGGCCGCTGTTCGTCGATCTCGACGATTGCATGAACGGACCGCGCATCCAGGATCTCTGGATGTTCGTATCCGGAAACGTCGATGAACAGCGGCACCAGTGGAGCGAAATCATGGAGGGCTACCACCAGTTTGGCGCTCTGGAGCATCGCGAGCTGCGGCTGGTCGAGCCGCTGCGCGCGGTACGCATGCTCAACCACGCCGCCTGGATCGCCGAGCGATGGGGTGACCCGGCTTTTCCCCGCGCGTTTCCCTGGGCCGGACAGGCGCGTTACTGGGAAGGCTACGTCGGGGATCTGTTGCAGCAATGTGATGTGCTCGATGATCCGCCGCAGCTGACCGGGCCGCTGCCCGAACTATGATAATGTCGCGGCGGGTAACGCCATGCCAAACGTGCTGAAACCATTGTTGTTCGCTGCGCTGCCGTTGGCACTGTGCGCCTGCGGTTCATCGAGCGCGCCGACGACCGCGAGCCACGCCGGCGCGCGCCCCAAGTCCGCGGCTGCGCCAGCGAACAACACCGATCCGGATATGGTTGCCGCGGTCAGCGCCAGCGGCTCCGGGCCGCCGATCAGCGTGAAGTTTCGACTCGACACCAAACCGATCGTCGGGCGGCCAGCGCAGCTGGTGCTGGCGCTGATTCCCTCGGAAGGGATCGCCAGCAGTCACATCCACGGTGCGTTTCTGGCCGCGGATGGCCTGCTGCTGCAGTCGCCGAAGAGCTTTGACATCGACGTGGCCGCGGGCAGCGACCCCGTGCAGCAGCAGGTCACGGTAGTGCCGCAGCGCGACGGGGTGCTCAGTCTCAGCGCCAGCGTCGTCATTGACTATGAAAACACCTCGCTGTCACGCACCTACGTCATTCCGCTGATCGCGGTTTACAGCGCTTCCTGACGGAAATCGGCAGTGCTTCACGCGCTGCCAAACGCCCGATTCGTATCATGGGGCCAGCCATCCTACGGTCCCAGGTTATGTCACAAGAGCCGATGGCGCTCGACGCCGTCCCACTGCAGCAGCTGACCACCGTCAGTCGCGGCAAAGGCTCAATTCAGGAGCTCCACCCCCGGCTGCAGCAGCAACTGATCGAGGTGCAGCGCGGCGTCGCCGGGGCCCCGGAGCTGACGCAATTGCTGCCGCTGATCAGCGCCTACTACGAGCAACTCGACGATGAACGTCGCGGCATCGTGCGCTCGATGCAATTGATCGCCGATGAGGCGCGCTCCTACGGCGAGGGGCTGGGTGGCGTGGACGCCGGTCATTGGCAGGTCATCCTGGACCACGTCAAGGATGTGGTGATCACGGTCGGCGCCGACGGCGCCATCAAGATCTTCAACCCCACCGGTGAGCGCGTCTTCGGCTATTCGCGTGCCGAGATCATCGGGCAGTCGATCGCCCGGCTGTTGCCGGATCTGGCGCTGCAGGGCTCGGTGGAGCGCGGCCTTTCGGCGCTGGCCTCGCGTCCCGATGAGTCGCGCGGCGGTCTGCGTCCGCACGAGATGCGTGCGCGTCACCGCGACGGCCATGTGTTCCCGGCCGAACTGTTCGTCAGCTGCGTGCATATCGATCGCCGCGACGTGTACGTCATATGCCTGCGCGATACCAGCGAGCGCGTGCGTGCCGAGCAGGCGCTGCGCGACAGCGAAGCGCGCTATCGCACACTGGTTGAAAGCGCACCGGAACTGATCGTGGTGATAGATCGGCAATCGGGCTTCTATGTCGACGCCAATGAGAATGCGTTGCGCTTCTTCGGCGTGGGCCGCGAGCGCATGCTGAAGCTCAGGCCGGGCGATGTGTCATTCCAACGACAGGCCGGTGGCGCGGAAGCCGGCGCGTTGTTCGGCGAGCTGTGCGCGCAGGCGGCGGCCGGTAAGCCCCAGGTCTTCGAGTGGCTGCACCGGGATGCGCAAGGGCACGAGGTTGAAACCGAAGTACGCTTGATGGCGCAGCCCGGCGCCGGTCACCTGCTGCGGGCGAGCATCACGGATGTGGCTGGGCGGCGCCGCGCCGAGCGCATCACCTCCGGCGAGCGCAATGTGTTCGAGCGCATCGCCGCGGACGCCTCGCTGGCCGAGGTGCTCGAGTCGATTGCCGATCTGATCGAATCGATCAGCTGCAGTTTCACGGCCACCATCGGGCTGCTCGCTGCCGATGGGCAGAGCTTTACGGAAATCATTGGCCGGCGGGTACCGGAGCATTGGCGCAAACTCGAGCAACGCCTGACGGTCGATATCCGCAATGGCTCGAGCGCCGCGGCCGTCTACCTGGGGCGCCACGTGCTGGTTGCCGATATCGAGCAGGATGCCTTCTGGCAACGCCGCCGGGAGTTTGCGCTTGAAGTCGGATTTCGCGCGGCATGGGCGGTCCCGATCAAGACGTCCAACGGCCGGGTACTCGGCGCCGTGTCCATCTACCGTCCGCAGGCGGGTTCGCCGCTCGCGCGCGACATCGATCTGATGTCCCATGCGGCACGCCTTGCCAGCATCGCCATAGAACGGCGGCGCGGCGAGGAGGCGCTGCGCGCCAGCGAGGCCAAGTTCCGCAGTCTCTACGACCGTATGCTCGAGGGCGTCTACCAATGCGCTGCCGACGGACGCATGCTGGAGGTCAATCCCGCCTTCGTAAAGATGCTCGGCTACGAGCGCGCGGAGGATATCTATGCGCTGCGCGGGCTGTCGGTGCTGTGCTGGAACCCGGCTGAACGCGCCGAGTTCGAATGTTCGCTGCAGCTGCACGGCGAGATCCGCAACGCCGAGTGCGAGCTGCGCTGTCGCGACGGCTCGCGACTGGTGGTGCTCGAGAGCGCCCGCGTTATCCGCGACAACGATGGCCACGTGATCGCCTACGAAGGCACGATGGCGAACATCAGTGAGCGCAAGCGCGCCGAGCAGGCCATGTTCGCGGAAAAGGAGCGCGCGCAGGTAACCCTGCAGTCGATCGGCGATGCCGTCATCGCTACCGATCGGGACGGCCGAATCGATTATATGAACCCGGTGGCCGAGCAGCTCTCGGGCTGGGGCAAAGAGGAGGCCCGTGGCGAGAACCTGGGCACGGTTTTACGGCTGCTCGACGAAGTCTCGCGCGAGAAGCTGGAGAACCCGCTGGTTCGCTGCCTGCGCGAGGGCCAGCTGGTGCACTTCGCGGAGCACAGCGTATTGCTCAACCGGCTGGGGCAGGAGATCGCGATCCAGGATTCGGCGGCGCCGATACGCGATCGCAGCGGCGAAATCGTCGGCGCCGTGGTCGTGTTCCGCGACGTCACCAAGGAGCGCCGTCTCAAGCGCGCGCTTTCCTACCAGGCGAGCCACGACGCGCTAACCGGTCTGATCAACCGGCGCGAGTTCGACAATCGGCTGGCCGAGGCGCTGCAGAGCGCGCAGCAGGATCAGGGCCCGCACACGCTGTTGTACGTAGATCTGGATCAGTTCAAGGTGGTCAATGATACCTGCGGCCATTCGGCCGGCGATCGGCTGTTGCGCGACGTCACCGGCCTGCTGCAGGCTCATGTGCGCGCCGCCGACACCATCGCCCGCCTCGGCGGCGATGAGTTCGGCATCCTGGTGCGCAACTGCTCGGCCGAGCAGGGTGCGAACATCGCGGACAATATTCGCCAGGCGATACGCGATTACCGCTTCACCTGGGAGCAGAACACCACCGGCATCGGCGCCAGCATCGGCGTGGTGGAGATCACCAGCGAGAGCCAGAGTGCGGCGGCGCTGCTGAGCGCCGCCGACATCGCCTGTTACGCCGCCAAGGACTCCGGCCGCAACCGCGTGCATTTGTACGATTCGAATGAAGTCTCGGGACGTCACCGCGAGATGTACTGGGTGAGCCGCGTGACTCGCGCGGTCGATGAAGGGCGGCTCGAGCTGTACTACCAGCAGATTACGCCTACCAGCGATGCCTCCCCGGCCTTGCCGGCGTTCTGCGAGCTGCTGGTCAGGTTGCGCGACGACGGCGGTAAGCTGGTGCTGCCGGGTGAGTTCATACCGGCGGCGGAGCGCTACAACATGGTCGCCGCAATCGACCGCTGGGTCATGCAGCGGGCGGTCCGGGCGCTGCGCGAACACGCCAGCGGCGATGAAGCACCGTTCCTGTTTGCGCTCAATCTGTCCGGGATGTCGATCGGTGATAGAGGCTTCCTGGAGTTTGCGCTCAGCCTCACCGAGGACCGGCGCATCGCGCGCGGACTGTGTTTCGAGATCACGGAAACCGCCGTGATTACCAGCATGGCCGAGGCGGTGTACTTCATGCGTGAACTCAAGGAGCGCGGCTGCCGCTTCGCGCTGGACGACTTCGGCAGCGGTCTGTCCTCATTTCATTATCTGAAGAACCTGCCGGTGGATTTCCTCAAGATCGACGGCCAGTTCATCAGCAGCGTAACCACGGATGCGGTTGATCGCAGCATGGTGGAGGCGATCAGTCATGTGGGCCGTACTCTCGGGATCGCCACCATAGCCGAGAAAGTCGAGTCGGCAGCCGTATTCGCCGAACTCAAGCGCCTGCGCGTACAGTTTGCGCAGGGTTATTACATTGCCAAGCCGGCGCCGATCGAATCGCTTCGTCCGGGCATGCCGCTGCCAGCACTGGAGTTGGCGGTGGAGGAGACGCCCGGGCCCGGGCAGTTGCTGCGGATCGGCTGAGCGCTCGCGACCGGGGCTACGGTCTCAGCCAGCGGGCCGATACAACTGGGAGCTGGCTGCGAAGGCGCGCAGGCATTCGGTGGAACACACCAGCACCGGCGGCGCCTGATTGTCGATGGCGCCGGGGTTCGGATGGCGCGTGATGCGAAAATGCTCGATCGGCCGCCGACCGTCCTCATGCCCGATATCCCGCTGGCAGACATCGCAGGTGCTGACGACAATCTGTTCGGCGGGGTGGAAGGATCCGGTATTGCGCGAAGCCATGGTGACACCGCTCGCTGGTGTGAATCGAAGGGCGGCGGATCGCGGAATTATCGCCAACCGCCGCCCGGGTCGCAGGTCAGGCCTCAGTAGCGGCGCGCGCCGCTGCTGCGGTCTCCGCCCGCCGAGCGCTCGCGCTCCTGTGCCTCATTGACCTTGAGCGAGCGGCCCTCGAAGTCGGTGCCATTGAGCGCCTGCATGGCGCGACTGGCATCCGCATTCGGCATTTCGACGAAACCGAAGCCGCGCAGGCGCCCGGTCTCGCGGTCGGTGATCAGGGCAACCTTATCGACTGTGCCGTGCTGCGCGAACAGAGCGCGGACGCCATCGTCGGTTGCCGTGAAGGGAAGATTTCCAACAAATAATTTGGTCACTACAGAGTTACTCATTTGAGATAAGAAAATGCGGACAGACAGAAGCTGTCCGACGAACTAACAATCGAGCGGCACAGTACCCGAGTTACACAACTGCTGCACAACTATCGTTTGCTGCACGACGATGCGGCGGCGATAGTTGTTGCGCGCATGGGCATTAAAGCGCAAGGTCCCGTGGCAATGAATCTAAGTCTGGCCCAGGCCTTCGGACAGTTCGGTGCACTACCCAGTGACCGCGTACGTGCCCAGTCGGCAATCGCCGCGGACGGCGCGCTGGTACTGGCATGTCACCGGCCTTACTTCGCGCATCCCGGCCCCGGAGTGCTTCGCTACGAGGACCGGCTGTCACGCGGCGCCGCATCGTCGAAGAGTTCGGTGCTGATGAGTCAGCACCTGGGACTGGCGCGCGATGGCGAACTGCCGGTGCGGATGATCGTGACGGTGCCGCGAGAGAGCAAGGACAAGCCCAATCCAAAGCCCCGAAGCTTCCACGTGCGGCCGGACCTGGTAGGCAAACTCGTCAGTTTCGACGGCGATCACTTCGTCGTCGACTTCGTCCGGCGTGAGGAAGTGCCTATCGCCCGCGCGGGGCGCAAGTGACGCTGTCTTTGTAGATTTAGGCGGGGGTGCCGGGATCCGGCAGCACGGTAGTCGCTTCGGTGGGAGCCGCCTCGGTGCCATCCTCGGCGGTAGCCGGACGTTGCAGCCGGCGCTCCTGCTTCTGCTGCTGACGCGCCTTCCTCGTCAATTCTTTTTGTCTTCTAACCTGGTTGTAGTTGCGCTTCACTGCCTTTGGTACCCGTATCGTCTGAGGTGCTTTGCACACGATACACGTCGTGGCGCAGGGCGTCGGACTTTCGTATCGCCTCAATGCGGCGCATTTCGAACGATTTGGTCGATGAAACGCAGCTTCGCGATGATGGTCGTCGACAGCACGAACGGGTAGCTGTCGGGTAGCCCCAGGCTGCGGTTCAGGTTGTTCAGCACGTGCGTCAGCGGGATCCAAGCCCGCACCAGCTGGTCGAACCCGCGGCCGGTGATGGGTGAGTGCCCGGCGGGCGGGTATGTTGGCAGCGACAGACCCGCGGCTTCGGCCGTCTCCAGGGCGTCGGTCATGTGCATGTAGTGGGCCCACGATTCTGCCCAGTCCTCCCAGGGATGGCTGCTGGCGTAAGCACTGATGAACTCGTTCTGCCAATCTGCCCGGGGTCCGTGCGCATAGTGGTTTCGCAGGGCCTGGGCGTAGTCGGCGCGCTCATCTCCAAATTGCTGCCGGAACGCAAATAGCTGCGGACCGGATTGGATCATGCGGTCCCAGTAGTAGTGGCCGATCTCGTGCCGGAAATGTCCCAGCAGCGTGCGATAGGGCTCGCCGTGTCGATTTCTCTGCCCCTCGCGCAGGGCATCATCAGCCTCCTCGATATTGATGGTGATCACGCCATTGTCGTGGCCGGTCAGCACCCGCCCGTCATCGCCGCACGGTGAATCCTGCAGGAAGTCGAAGGCCAGTCCGCCGGTATCCGCGTTCCCGTCATTGAATGGCAGTCCCAGTTCGAACAGGCTGAAGACCAGCCGGCGCTTGGCACTCTCCAGTCGGTACCAAGCGGCGTGGTTGCCGTCCTGGCTGAGATTCGGAATGACGCGCGTCAGCCGGCAGGACACACACAGTGCTTGCGGGTCAGAGGCGGCGACCGCCCAGTTACAGACATTTTCCTGCAGGTAGTTCGCGCACAGCCGGTAAGCGCGTTGATCCGGCAGCAGCGCGTACTGCCCATATCGATAGAGGCCGTCTCGCCCCATTTCGAGTGCCGCCATGATCCGAAGATCCGGTAGAAATGCCAGCGGCAGATTGCAGTTCATGCACTGCACGTTCTCGAAGAACACCGGCGACCGGCAATGCGTGCAGTGAAAGCTCTTCACATCTGTGGGAGCCTTGCCGCTCGGGCCGGCTGGCTCATAGTTCGAGCGATGCCTGTACCGCTGGCGGCGGCCCGAGCCTGACGCCCTCGAGTTCCAGCATGCGGATCTTGGCAGCCGATCCCCCGGGCGCGGAGAAACCACCCACTTTGCCGCCTGCCGCGAGAACCCGATGACAGGGGATGATCAGCGGGACCGGATTTCGGGCCATGGCCTGGCCAACATCGCGCGCGGCTTGAGGTTCGGCGCCGAGTTGCCTGGCCAGGGTGCCATAGGTGCTGGTCACGCCCCAGCCGATGCGCCGCGCCTCGGCATACACACGCGTGAAGAATGCGTCCTGTTTTCCCAGGTCGAGTCGGATTTCTGAGAAGTCGACTTTCTGTCCCGTGAAGTACCGCTGTACGGCGGCGATTGCTTCCGCGACCGCGGGTGGCGGTGTGCCGGGCTCGGCGCCTGGCAGGCGACGCCGCAGATACCGTTCGGTGGCCACGACATCGGTTGCAGGCAATTGCAGGCGGACGATGCCGCCATCGTTCCAGGCGATAGCGCAATAACCCGCCGCTGTCTCAAACAGATGGTAGCTGTGAGGCTTCATGAGTCAGCGGAATATACATGAGCGCGACGCACTGTCATTTCCGGACCTGCGTTCCAGTCCTGCAACGCAGTGCCTGCTTATGTCTGCGAGCGCACAGAGGTTCGCAGGGTCGACCGCGAATACTCGGGAGGCAACACAGGAAAGGGACCCTTCATGCGCAATCTGCTTCCGCTGACCATGCTGATCGGCCTTCTCACGACGGGCTGCGGCGGCGGGCAAGATCCGGTGCTCGGCACGGGAATGGTCGGCGGCGCGCCGCCTGTGGTCACGGCTGTGACGCCGCTAAATGCCGCGACGGGCGTTGCCACCAATCGCGCTGTGGTCCGCGCGACATTTGATGAGATCGTGGCACCCGTGACGGGCGGTACTTCCTTCACGCTGACCTGCGCGGCGCCCTGCGTCAACGCGGTCGGTGATCTGAGCCTGGATAGCACCGGTACCGTAGTGTCGTTCACGCCGCAAATCGCGCTGACGCCACTGACGCTCTATACCGCGACCGTGGCCGGCGTCACCAGCCTGTCGTCGCACGTTGCGATGACGACACCCTTCACCTGGCAGTTCACCACTGGCGCCGCCTCGCCGCCGACCGTTACGGCCGTGACGCCGCTGAACGGCGCGACAGGTGTCGCCCTCAATAGCACCATCGTCTCGATAGGATTCAGTGAGGCGATGGCGCCGATAGCCGGCGCAGCCACCTTCACCGTGACCTGTGCCTCCCCATGTGTCAGCCCCACCGGCACCCTGGCCCGCGATGCCAGCAATACCAATGCGACCTTTACTGCTACCGCCAACCTTGAGCCGCTAACTACCTACACGGCCACTGTGACCGGAGCCACCAGCCTTGTCACCGGCCTCTCATTGGTTGATCCCTATGTCTGGCAATTCACCACCGGAACCGGGCTGGACGTCGTTCGACCGCGGGTGACGCTGACGTTCCCGGCGACCACGAATCCGGGGCCGACGGCCGGTGCCCCGGCCAACGCTGCAGTTACCGCCGCTTTCAGCGAGGACATGGACCCGGTTTCGATCAGCGGCGCCAGCTTCACCGTCACCTGCGCGGCACCGTGCACGGCGCCGGCGGGCTCCGTGAATTATTCGGTGGGCAACCTTACTGCCACCTTTACACCGGCCGCGGCCTTGACCGTGGGCGCTGTCTACACCGCGACCATCACCACCCTCGCTACCGACCTGGCGGGTAACGCGCTCGCGGGCAATCAGGCACCTCTGCCCGCGGCCAGCGACTATGTCTGGACCTTTACCGTGGCGGCGGCCTCGGCCGCAGCCAACGTCACCGTTGTGTCCACCAATCCAGTCGAAGGACAGACCACGGTGTGCCCCAGCGCCACGATCAACGCCAGCTTCAACGTGCCGTCCGGGCTGCGCATGAACCCGAGTTCCGTGAGCGTGGCGACTTTTGCGGTGACCGGACCCGCGCCCGGCTCGGAGCCGCAGACCGCGGCATCGGTAGTACTCGACGCCGCCACCGGGCACATCGCGACCTTCACGCCGCAGGCGGCCCTGACGGTGGGAACGACCTATACGGCAACGATCTCCGGCGGTCCCACAGGGGTCAGGGATCTGGCAGTACCGGCGAACGACCTGGCGCGCGACTTCTCATGGAGCTTCACCGTTGCTGCCGACACCGGCTGCGTTGTGCCGCCGCCGTCGCTCGCATCGGCCGCTCCCTACGGAACCTTCGGCGGCAGTGCCGGAATGACCAACACCGGAATACTTACCGTGATCAATGGCGACATCGGCACCATCGCCACCACCTCGTCCTCGATCACCGGCTTTCACGATGCCGCGGGCGACATCTATACCGAATCGCCGGCCAACATCGGTACGGTGAATGGCACCATCGACACCTGCACCAACTCGACCACCGGCCCGACATCCACGGGTCCGAGCGCGCCAGCCTGCGCCATCGCGACGCAGGCGCGTCTCGATGCGCAGTCGGCGTATCTGCAATTGGCTGGTTTGCCGCCGGGCGCCAATCCGGGCGGTAACCTGGGTGGCCTGACGCTGGCGCCCGGGGTCTATACCGCCCCGGGCGGATCATTCGAGATGCAGGGCGGCAATCTCACCCTCGATGCACAGGGTAATGCCAACGCCGTGTGGGTGTTCCAGATGTCGACCACGCTCACCGTCGGCGGTCCCGGTGCGGCCGCGCCGCAAAGCGTCATCCTGGCCAACGGCGCGCAGGCGAAGAACGTTTTCTGGCAGGTCGGAAGCGCCGCGACCATCAATGCGGGCGGCGGCGGCACGATGGTAGGCACCATCATCTCCCAGGCGGGAGCTGCGTTTTCCACCGTCGGCAATACCGCGCTCGTGACTCTCGACGGCAGGGCGCTGTCGCTCGGCGCCTCGGTCACGCTGGTCGATACGGTCATCAATGTTCCGGCCCCTTAGCCGCCACGCCGACGGCGTGCTGGAGACCTCTCGCTTGAAATGTTCAACGACTGCTCGGTCACTCGTCGCGTGGTCTATGCTGCTGCTGGTGAGCGCTGCCGCACTCGCCGACGATTCCGGCTGGTACGCCGGCGGCAACCTCGGGCAGTCGCGCGCCACCATCGATGAGGCCAGGATCGTCCAGGGGCTCAAGGCCTCGGGATTCACCACCACGTCGATTACCGATGACGATCGCCACCTCGGCTATAAGCTCTTCGGCGGGTACCAGATCGATCGCTACCTTGCTCTCGAGGCCGGCTACTTCGATCTGGGGCAGTTCAATTTCGTCGCCAATACCAACCCGGCAGGCGTGTATCGCGGCAATCTCAAGCTCAACGGCGGCAATGTCGACCTGGTAGGCATGCTGCCGTTGACGCAGCGCTTCGGCCTGTTCGCACGGATGGGTGCCGACTACGCCAATGTGCGCGACAACTTTTCCGGAGGCGGTCTGGTCGACGTGCCTGATCCGCGCCGCAGCGAGAAGGCCACGAATTACAAATTCGGCTTCGGCCTGCAGTATGCGTTCACGCAGTCGCTGATGATGCGCGCCGAGGCGGAGCGCTATCGCATTGACGACCCGGTGGAGGGCGGCGCCGATATCGACCTGCTTTCGATCGGCCTGGTGTATCGCTTCGGGCGTCACTCGCCGGTGGCGCCGGCGCGCGCCGAGGTCGTGCCGCCTCCCGCGGCGCCAATCGCCGTGGCGGCAGCGCCCGAGCCGGCGCCGGAACCCGCACCCGCTCCGCCTGAAATGCCCACGCAGCGGTATTGCAGCATCCTTGACGTGCAGTTCGAGATCAACCGCCATGAGATCCGGCGCGAAGACAAGGAAAAGCTCGCGGTGGTCGGCACCTTCCTGGCCAAGTACACGCAAACCACGGCCGTGATCGAAGGTCATACCGACAACGTCGGTACTCCCGGCCACAACATGACTCTCTCCGAGGCCAGGGCCGAGAGCGTGGTCGGCTACCTGGAGGAACACTTTCAGATCGCACCGGATCGGCTGACGGCAGTCGGTTATGGCGATACCCGCCCGCGCGCGGACAACTCCAGCGAAGTGGGCAAACGATTGAACCGGCGTATCGATGCCGTCATTGCCTGTGTGAGCGACATGGCAGGCCTGGCAGTGGCGCCCGCGCGCTTTACGCTCGCGCTGGTGCTGGATTTCAATCAGGATCAGTCTGAGGTAGCCCCCGAGTTTCGCGGCGGCCTTTCAAACGTGGCGATGTTCCTCAAGGCCAATCCATCGGTCACGGCGACGGTGGAAGGGCACAGCGGTAACGTCCATGCCGACTCCGAGCGGGCCATGGAACTCTCGCGCCAGCGAGCCCAGAGCGTGGTGCGATATCTCACCGAGCAACTTGGAGCGAATCCGGACCAGGTGAGCGCGCGCGGTTTCGGACAGACCCGCCTGAACTCCTACGGTCACAGTCTCGAGGGACAGCAGGAGAATCGCCGCGTGAATGTCATTCTCAATTACCCGGAATCCCGCTAGTCACTCGCAGCGAATCGGGGGCGAAGTTCTCGGCGGGCTCACTGCGTTGGCTTTGCGGGATTGCAAAGTGAAAGATTGATCCCTGTCCGGGAGTCGATTCAAACCAGATTCGCCCCTCGAACTCCCCCCTGCCGTCCCAGCCGCGGATACGTCAGCAGATCATGGATCGACCGCCTGATGATGCTAGGATTCGCCGCAGAAAAATGGCTGATAGACAAAATAAACTGATATCGCGCAAGCTATCGGTAGCACCTATGATGGACTGGACCGACCGTCATTGCCGCTACCTGCTGCGAGGCTTCTCACCGCGTGTGCTGCTGTACACGGAGATGATCACCGCGGCTGCCATCGTCCATGGCGACAGCGCACGGCTGCTGCATTTCTCGGCTGCTGAGCGACCGCTGGCATTGCAGCTGGGCGGCAGCGACCCGGACCTGCTCGCGGTCGCCGCGCGCGCCGGAGCGGACGCGGGCTACGATGAAATCAATCTCAACTGCGGCTGCCCCAGCGACCGGGTGCATGCCGGGGCGTTCGGTGCCTGCCTGATGCAGACACCGGATCGCGTCGCCGATTGCGTGGCCGCGCTGCGCGAGGCGGTGCGCATTCCGGTCACGGTGAAGATGCGCATCGGTGTGCTGACCCGCGCCGGTCGCGATGCTGCCATTGCGAACTTCGATGAGCGCGACTACGAGCGGCTGCAGGAGTTCACCGCCAGCGTGGCCCGGGCAGGTTGCGGGCACTTCATCGTGCATGCGCGCAAGGCCGTGCTGGGCGGGCTATCGCCCAAGGAGAATCGCGAGGTGCCGCCGCTGCGATTCGATGTGGTACAGCGGCTCAAGCAGGAGTTTCCGGCGCTGTGGATCGGGGTAAATGGCGGCTTGCGCACGGTGGCCCAAAGCACCGCCGCGCTGCATTGGTGCGACGGCGTCATGCTCGGCCGGGAGGCCTACCACCGTCCCGCGGTGCTCGCCGAGCTTCATGCGCAGGTATTCGACGATGGCTGGACGGTTCCGGACGCGGCCAGCATCGTGGCGCGCATGGCCGCCTACGCGGAGCAGGAAGTGGCTGGCGGTGAGTCCGCGGCGTCGATCACGCGCCACATGCTGGGGTTGTACGCGGGGCAACCCGGCGCCCGGCGCTTCAGGCAGTGCCTGTCCGAGGGCGCCCGCTCGCTGGGCGCGGGGGGGCAGGCGGCGGTGGGAGTTCGGCGCCTGCTGCACGAGGCGGCTGCGCTTTGCGCCGCCTAACAGGGGGTCGGCGGCAGCGTATAATCTTGCATTGCGGCAGGTTAACCAGCCTTCCGCCACTGCGCCAGAGCACTCTCGTATAAGATCCGGATTGCATGGGTAAAGACATCGAGCTTGCGATCCTGTTCGCCGACGTGGTCGGCTCGACGCGCCTGTTCGAAGCCATGGGCGATGTCCGGGCGCGCGACATGGTGGCGATCTGCATCGATGTGATGCGCGAGGCCACCGAGCAGCACAACGGCACCCTCATCAAGACCATTGGCGATGAGGTCATGTCGACTTTTCCAACCGCGGACGATGCGCTGAACGCGGCTGGCCAGATGCAGAAGCACATCACGGCCCACACCGAGCTGCGGGTGGAAGGCCAGCCGGTGGCTATCCGGATCGGCTGTCACTTCGGTTCGGTGGTGCTCGAGAACCGCGACGTCTTCGGCGCCAGCGTGCATACCGCCAATCGCATGACCAGCCAGGCCAAGGCCGGCCAGATCATCACCACTTCGGCGACGGTGGAGCGGCTGTCCCCCGAGTGGCGCGCCTCGGTGCGGCAGATCGATGTCGCGGTCATCCGGGGCCAGGGCGGCGAGGTTGCGCTCTATGAGGTGCTCTGGCAGACCGAGGATGTCACCAGCATGCTGCCTTCGATCGCACTCAACGGACGCGAGGCGCGTCGGCCGCGACGGCTGCGGCTGTCGGTGCAGACCACGGAAGTAGTCCTGGATGAGCAGCGTCCACACGTGGCCATCGGCCGCGCCGAAGACAACGATATCGTCATTCGCGGCAATCTGATTTCGCGTCTGCACGCGCGCATCGAGTTCAGCCGCAATCGCTTCACGCTCACCGATCAGAGCACCAACGGCACCTTCGTGAAGATCAGCGGGGAAGAAGAGGCGTTCGTTCGCCGCGACAGCATGCCGATCAAGGGCGAGGGTCTTATCGGCCTCGGGCGCATCCCTGATCACGACTCGCCGCTGACGATCCACTTCGTCTGCGAAGAGACTTAAAGCTCGCCCGTTAGCCGAGCCGCGCCGCCAGCGCGTCAACCTCGGCAGTCATCTGCGCGGGCAACCGCTCACCGAACCCGCTTAAGTACGCGCGCAGTTCAGCCACCTCCTGACGCCAGGGCTCCGGCGGTACCGCCGTGAGTTCCTCGAGCGCTGCCTGCGTGATATTGAGGCCCTGGGTGTTTAGATCCGACGGACGGGGCATGTACCCGATCGGGGTCTCGACGGCGTCGATGCGCTGCGCGCAGCGATCCAGTATCCAGGACAGCACGCGCAGATTCTCCCCGAAGCCGGGCCAGAGGAACTTGCCGGCGGCGTCCTGGCGGAACCAGTTGACGTGAAAGATACGCGGCGGGTTCATCACCGCGCTGCCCATCCGGAACCAGTGCGCCCAATAGTCGCCGAAGTTATAGCCGCAGAAGGGTTTCATGGCCATGGGATCACGCCGCACGACGCCGACCTGGCCGGTTGCAGCGGCGGTGGTCTCCGAAGCCACCGATGCACCCACCAGGACGCCGTGAGACCAATTGCGCGCTTCGTAAACCAGCGGCGCCAGTTGCCGGCGGCGCCCACCAAAGATCAGGGCCGAGATCGGCACGCCGCGTGGATCCTCCGCGGCCTTGCCATAGGCGGGATTCTGCGTAGCCGAGACCGTGAAACGTGAATTCGGATGTGCCGCCGGACCATTCTTGGCCTCATACGGCCGCCCCAGCCAGTCCGTAGCCGGCTGGCCCTCGAGGCCTTCCCACCACGGCTCGTTGTTCGCCGTCAGCGCCACGTTGGTGAACAAGGTGTCGTGGCGGACCATCTCGAAGGCATTGCGGTTGGTCTTGGCATTGGTGCCAGGAGCCACCCCGAAATAACCGGATTCGGGATTGATGGCCCAGAGCCGTCCGTCGGGCCCCGGCTGCAACCAGGCAATGTCGTCGCCGATCGTCGTGATCTTCCATCCCGGCAGGGAATCCGGCGGGATCAGCATCGACAGATTGGTCTTACCGCAGGCCGAAGGAAACGCTGCGGCCACGTAATGAGTTTCGCCGCGCGGATTGGTGAGCCCGACGATCAGCATGTGCTCAGCGAGCCAGCCTTCGTCGCGCGCCTGCCAGCTGGCAATGCGCAGCGCGTGGCATTTCTTTCCCAGCAGCGCGTTACCGCCGTAGCCCGAGCCGAAGCTCTCGATCGACAGCTCCTCAGGGAAATGCATGATGAAGCGCCGCGCCGGATTCAGATCGCCGGTGGAGTGCAGGCCGCGTACGAAGTCCCCTTCCGTGGCGATGCGCTCCAGTGCAGCGCGCCCCATGCGTGTCATGAGCGCCATGTTCATGACCACGTAGGCGCTGTCGGTGATTTCCACTCCGCAGCGCGCATACGGTGAATCGAGCGGGCCCATGCAATAGGGCACCACATAGAGCGTGCGTCCCTTCATGCAGCCACGAAACAACTCGCGCATCTTCGGCTTGGCTTCGGCCGGGTCCATCCAGAGATTGTTGGGACCGGCGTCCTCGCGGGAGCGCGTGCAGATGTAGGTCAGGTGTTCGACCCGGGCCACATCGCTCGGATCCGAACGCGACAGAAAGCAGCCGGGAAAGCTCTTCTGGTTCAGCTCGTGCATTTCCCCGCGCGCGACCAGCTCTCCGCGCAGGCGCCGGAACTCCATCTGCGAGCCGTCGCACCATTGCACCCGATCCGGCTGCACCAGCTTCCCAACCTCGGCCACCCAGTCGGCGACCTTTTTCGAGATATCCGACAAAGAAGCCAGCGTATGGGGGGCGGTCGCCATGACATATCCTCAGGGTCTTACGGGCACCGAATCCTCGAATTATACCGGGGGGCCGGAACCTGCGGGGTATTTGGGCGCAAGCACAGGTTGCATAATCCATCGATGTCCGACTTTGCCGATATATTCAGCACCGAGGGACCGCTCGCGCGCGCCCTGGAGGGCTTCCGCGAACGCCCCTCGCAGCAGCGCATGGCCACCCGGATCAGCGAGGCGCTGGCTTCGAGGGAGGCGCTGCTGGTGGAAGCCGGCACCGGCACCGGTAAAACTTTCGCCTACCTGGTTCCGGCCCTGCTTTCGGGGCTGCGGGTGCTCATATCAACCGGCACGCGCACGCTCCAGGATCAGCTCTTTCATCGCGACCTGCCGTTGCTGGCCGCCGCCCTGGGGCGACCCGCCCGCGTGGCACTGCTCAAGGGCCGCGGCAACTATCTGTGCCGGGCACGCCTGGAGAGCATCGGACGCCAGGGGGACCTGCTGCCGGCGGCCACCGACCCGCTGCTGGCACGTATCACGGATTGGTCCCTTGCCACGCGCAGCGGCGATCTGGCGGAGCTGCCCGAGCTCGCCGATGCCCACCCGCTGCGTCCGCACATCACCTCGACGCGTGAGAACTGCCTGGGGCAGCGTTGCGGCCACTTCTCTCAATGCCACGTGATCGAGGCGCGGCGAACGGCGCTCGAGGCCGATATCGTGGTGGTCAACCATCACCTGCTGCTCGCGGACCTGGCGCTCAAGGAGGATGGCTTCGGCGACCTGCTGCCCAGCGTCGACGCGGTCATCTTCGATGAGGCTCATCAGCTGCCGGACCTCGTCAGCGAGTTCTTCGGCGTCAGCTTTGCGAGCCGTCAGATCGAGGCGCTGGCCGCGGATCTGCGCGCGCAGATCAAGCTCGCGGGACTTGATGCGGCGATCATCGAGCCGCTGGAACGCTCGCTGGGCGAGTGCGTGGTGGCATTCGGACGCGAGGAGCGTCAGCTGGCCTGGCGCGATCTGGCCGATTCGGCACGCAGCTGTCTCGAGGATCTCGAGGAGGCGCTCGTGCAGCTGCTCGAACAGTTGCGGCCCTTGAACTCCGAGCGTGGGTTCGAATCCTTCGAGCCGCGTACCGCGGAGCTGTTGGGCGCGCTGTCGCAGCTGCTCGACGGATCGCGCGTGCATGAATCCCAGGTGCATGAATCGCCTGTGGATGGGGCCCGCACCGCAACGATTCACGCGCGCGGATTTCAGCTGCGACTGCTGCCGTACGATGTCTCGACCCGGTTCAACGCCTTGCTGACGGCAAACCACAGCTCGTGGATATTCACCTCGGCAACCCTGGCGGTGCGCGAGGACTTCGGGCATTTCGCCGCGCGCCTGGGACTGCAGGCCGCGGCCACGGTCTGCTACGAAAGTCCGTTCGACTACGCCCGCCAGGCGCTGCTGTTCCTCCCGGGAGGTCTGCCGGAACCGGCGAGCCCTGGCTATACCGCCGCGGTCGTCGCCGCGGCACGGCCGCTGATCGAGGCCTCCGGCGGTGGCGCCTTTCTGCTGTTCACCAGTCATCGGGCGCTGCGAACCGCCGCAGCGATACTGGAGCGGCTGCTTCCCGCGCATTGGCCGCTGCTGGTGCAGGGAAGGGCGCCACGGGAGCAACTGCTGCGCCGATTCCGGGCCAGCGGTCGGGCCGTGTTGCTGGGAACGTCGAGCTTCTGGGAGGGCGTCGACGTGCAGGGTTCTGCGTTGCGATTGGTGCTCATTGACCGCCTGCCGTTCGCCTCCCCCGAGGATCCGGTGGTGCGCGCGCGGATCGAACATCTCGAGTCCCAGGGCGGTAACGCCTTTCGCGACTACCAGTTGCCCGAGGCGGTGCTGACGCTCAAGCAGGGCGTGGGCCGCCTGATCCGCAGCGAGGATGATCGGGGCGTGGTGGTGATCTGCGACCCGCGGCTGCGCGGGCGCAGCTACGGGCGCGTGTTCCTCTCGAGTCTGCCGCCAATGGCCCCTGCAAAGGACCTCGACGCGGCGCTGAGGTTGCTGCGAGAACTCGGCGCCATCGATGGCCCGATTCCCGTAGCGGCGCCGGCGTGAAGATACTGGCGCTGGATACCGCAACAGAGCTGTGTTCGGCGGCTCTCTATATCGACGGCCGTTGCCGCGTACGCGAGGACGCGCGACCGCGCGGTTCGGGGGAACTGATTCTCGGCATGATCTCGCAGTTGCTGGCCGAAGCGGCGCTCGCCCTCGGGCAACTCGATGCCATCGCTTTCGGGCGCGGCCCGGGCGGCTTCACGGGTGTGCGGCTCGCCGTCGCCGTGGCGCAGGGTTTGGGCTTCGCGGCCGGGCTGCCGCTGCTGCCCGTTTCCGACCTGCGGGCACTGGCCCGACAGGCCCTGCTGCAGCCGGGGGCGCCGCCGCGCGTGCTGGTGTGCCAGGACGCCCGCATGGCGCAGGTTTACTGGGCGTGCTACCAGGGGAGCGAATCCGCGAACGAAGCCCTCGATTTCCCCCTGGCAGTGCGCCTGCCGCCGGAATGGAACGGCATGCCGGTGTGCGGCGCCGGATCGGGTTTTGAGGCTTATGCGGCGGCGCTGCGAGAGCTGCCGGGGGCCACGGTGGCGCCCCTGTTCGGGCATATGCGGCCGCGGGCGCGTGAGATTGCCGAACTGGCGGCCATCGACGGCCTGGCGGCTGCGGTGACGGCCGAACTGGCCCAGCCGGTATATCTGCGCGACGACGTCGCAGCGCTGCCGCCCCGAAACTGAGAGAATCGGCGGCCTGTCATGCGCCTGCAACAAAAGCCCCCTAAGGTGTTCCGCAATGGTTGCAACAATATGACTTCAAAGCAGATTTTGATCGTCGAAGACGAGCGTCCGATTCGCGAGATGATCGCCTTCGGATTGAAGCGCGCCGGCTTTGAAGTGCGCGAGGCGGAGGACTGTCGCGCGGCGCGCGCGGCGCTGGCCGACCGCCGGCCCGATCTGATGCTGATTGACTGGATGCTGCCCGATACCAGCGGCCTGGAGCTGACGCGCTCGCTCAAGCGCGAACGTGACACGCGCGACTTGCCTGTGATTCTGCTGACGGCCCGCGCTGAAGAGGGCGACAAGGTCGCCGGTCTCGACGGCGGCGCCGATGATTACATGACCAAGCCATTCTCGCCGCGCGAACTGGTGGCGCGCGTGAATGCGGTGTTGCGCCGCAGCGGCAGCCAGGATGAGACCGAGCGCGTGCAGTTCGGCGAGCTCAGTCTGGATCGCGCCGGCCATCGCGTCATGGTGGGCACACGCACGGTGCCTCTCGGTCCCACCGAGTACCGTCTGCTCGAATTCTTCATGACTCACCCGGAACGCGTCTACAGCCGCGAACAATTGCTCGATCGGGTCTGGGGCGGCAACGTGTATGTCGAGGAGCGTACCATCGACGTGCACGTGCGACGCCTCCGCAAGGCGCTGGAAGACTTTGACTATGATCGGCTGGTCCAAACAGTTCGCGGCGCGGGATACCGCTTTTCCGCGCGCCCAGAGGCCTGATAGTCCGCGACCGGCGCGCGCGCGCAGATGAATTCCTCGGCCTGGTTGTTCCTGAGCGCGCGCCTGGCGCTCGTGGTGATGCTGGGCGCCGGAGCGGGCGCGCTGTTCGACCAGATCTGGGTGGGCATCGCGCTCGCGCTGGCCGTGTACCTGCTGCTGCACCTGTCCGATCTGCTGCGGGTCCTGCATTGGCTGCGGCGCGACGAGCCCACCCTGGCTCCCGAAATCGCCGGGCCCTGGGGCGACCTCGTGGCGATGATCGTTCGCCTCTACCGGCGCAAGCAATTTCACAAGCGACGGCTGCTGCGCCTGCTGCGCGAGCTGCGCCGTTCCACCGCCGCCATGCCCGATGGCGTGGTGGTGTTGAATCCCCAGGCCGAGATTCTCTGGTTTAATCGCACCGCGGCGCGCTTGCTGGGGTTGCGGGGCAAGGGCGATATTGGCTTGCGTATCGAGAACCTGGTGCGCTCGCCGGAATTCGTGCGCTACCTGCGTGGCGGGCAGTACGCGCTGCCTGTGATCCTGCGATCGAACGTCGGCGTCGAGCAGTACCTGTCGATACAGATCGTCCCCTATGGCGCCGGACAGCTGCTGGCGCTGGTGCGGGATGTAACGCGCCAGGCGCGGCTGGAAGCCATGCGCAAGGACTTCGTGGCCAACGCCTCGCACGAACTGCGATCGCCGCTGACCGTAATCGCAGGCTATCTGGAGACGCTCACGCAGGATCCGGGGGTCGACCCGACGATCGTGGGGCCGTTGCAGGAGATGCGGCGCCAGGCATTGCGCATGACCGGCATCGTCCAGGATCTGCTGGACCTGTCGCGGCTCGAGGCCTCCGACCGCGCCGCGCCTTCCGAACCCATCGATGTCGTGGCGCTGATGTCGCAGCTGCGCCGCGACCTGCTTGCGCGGACAGTGCGTCCTTCACAGGTGGTGATGCAGGTGGACTCGAACTCGAAACTGCTCGGCGAGGATGAACTCATCCACTCCGCGTTCGCCAACCTGGTCGACAACGCGGCCAAGTACACCCCGCCCGATGGTTCAGTGCAGATGCGCTGGTGGACCGACGCGGAGGGCGGCCATTTCTCCGTGATCGACACCGGCATCGGTATCGCCGCCGATCACATCCCGCGGCTGACTGAGCGCTTCTATCGTGTCGACAGCGGGCGCAGCCGCGAGACCGGCGGCTCGGGCCTGGGACTGGCGATCGTCAAACACGTGCTGCAGCGGCATGGGGCGCAGCTGTCGATCGAGAGCCAGGAAGGTCGCGGCAGCAGCTTCACCTGTCATTTCCCCTCGGAGCGGGTCGAGCGCGCCGCATGATTGTTTCCGGCCTGCGACATGCTTCGCGCGCACAGGCTCGCGCTTGCGCTATATTGTGGTTGGGATAACAGCGCACACCAGCGCGCATCGTCGACAGTGAGGCCGCATCATGGAAGCCGCTGATCTCACACATCACACCTCCAAGCGTTTCAACGAGGATCTCGAGCGCGTTCGCAGCAAGGTGCTCGCCATGGGCGGGTTCGTCGAGGAGCAGCTCGGACGCGCGCTGACGGCGCTGGTCGACGGCGACAGCTCGCTCGGACGGGCGGTGGCGCAAGACGATTACAAGGTCAACGGCATGGAAGTGGCCATCGACCAGGACTGCAGCCGCATCCTGGCCACACGTGCACCGGCGGCCGGCGATCTGCGCATGCTGGTGGCGACCATCAAGACGATCACCGACTTGGAGCGCATCGGCGATGAGTGCGAGAAGATCGGCCACATCGCCGCACGTCTCGCCACGCTCGAGCGGCCGGCCAACCGCTACAAGGAGGTCAAGCACCTCGGCCGGACGGTACAGGTACTCGTCCATGACACCCTCGACGCCTTCGCGCGCCTGGATGCGGATGCCGCGCTTCGCACCTGCCGCCAGGATCGGATCGTCGATGAGGAATATGAGGCGATCCAGCGCCAGTGCATCACCTTCATGATGGAGGATCCGCGCACCATCCGCCGCGGGCTGGATGTCATGTGGGTGGTGCGGTCGCTCGAACGCATCGGCGATCACGCCAAGAACATCTGCGAGTACGTCATCTATATGGTGCACGGCAAGGATGTGCGCCACACCTCGCTCGACCACGTCGAGCGCGAACTGGCCGAGCGTGCCGCGGCCCGCCAGCGTTGAGTCCGGCGTTGGGTTCCCGGCGCGCGCTTAACGCCGCGGGTCTGCTGGTCTGCCTCGGGTTGCTCGGCTATGCCTGGTACGCGCAGGCCCAGCTGGGGCTCGAACCTTGTCCCCTGTGCGTTTTTCAGCGAGTCGGTATCGCCGCCTGCGGCGTACTGTTCCTGCTGGCGATGCTGCAGAACCCGGGCAACCGCGGCGCCCGGGTCTATGGTGCACTGCTGGTAGTGGCCGGCCTTGTCTGCGCCGGCGTGTCGGCGCGGCATGTCTGGATCCAGCATCAGCCCGAAGGCACCGTGCAGGCCTGCGGGGCCTCGCTCAACTACATGCTGGAAGTGTTTCCGCTGACGGATGTCATCCGCAAAGTCCTGACCGGGTCGGGTGAATGTGCCCGCGTTACCTGGTCATTTCTTGGACTGTCGATGCCCGGCTGGGTGCTCATCGCAGCGCTCGGGTTGGGCGCGTTCGGCGGCTGGGTCAATTTCCCGATGCGCTCACGCCAGCAGACCGCGCAGCAGTGACACATAGATCGCATGCAGCGAGTCGATGTCCTCGATCCGCACCGATTCATTGATCTTGTGAATGCTGGCGTTGACCACGCCGATCTCGACCACCTGTGCGCCCAGTGGTGCTATGAAGCGACCATCGGAGGTGCCGCCGCCGGTGGAAAACGTTGGCTGCGCGCCGGTAATCGCCCGCACCGCCACGCTCGCGGCGTTCGATAACGCGCCGGGGGGCGTATAGAAAGGCTCCCCGGATACGTACCACTCGAGCGTAAAGCGCACACCGTGACGCGTCAGGATTTCCTCGACGGTGCGCTTGAGCTGATCGATCGTCTGCACGGGCGAGTAACGCAGGTTGAAGCGGGCCTTGAGCTCTCCCGGAATGACATTGGGTGCACCGGTGCCGGCCGTGAGATTGGAGACCTGGAAGCTCGTAGGCTGGAAATGCTCATTGCCCTGATCCCATTGCCGGCTCGCCAGTTCCGCGAGCGCCGGCGCGAAGGCGTGTACCGGATTGTCCGCCAGCTGCGGATAGGCGATGTGACCCTGCGTGCCGTGCACGGTCAGGCGCCCTGAGAGTGAGCCGCGTCGACCGATCTTGATGGTGTCTCCAACGCGGCTTTCGCTCGAAGGCTCGCCGACGATGCACCAATCGATGCGTTCGCCGCGCTCACGCAGCGTCTCCACCACGCGCTTGGTGCCGTCCACCGAGGGCCCTTCCTCATCGCTGGTGATCAGGAAAGCGAGGGCGCCGCGGTGTCGGGGGTGCGCGCCGACGAACTCCTCGGTGGCAGTGATCATGGCGGCCAGTCCGCTCTTCATGTCCGCGGCTCCGCGGCCATAGAGCATGCCGTCGCGGATCGTCGGTTTGAACGGATCCGAGTGCCATTCCTCGAGCGGTCCGGTGGGCACCACGTCGGTGTGGCCCGCGAAGCAAAGCACGGGGCCGCCACTGCCGCGCCGCGCCCAGAAATTGTCGACATTGCCGTAGCGCAGCCGCTCGACCTCGAAACCGGCCCGCGACAGCCGCTCCGCCATGAGCTCCTGGCATCCGCCGTCGGTGGGAGTGACGGAGGCGCGGGCGATGAGCTGCTCGGTCAGTTCCAGGGTTGCGGACATCGATTTCCTTCGCGGCCAATGACTTGGCGCCTTATAAGGGTTGCAGCCGGCAGGGGCAAGAGCTGACACGAATCTGTCATGCAAGGCCGTATACCATGACTGGATGAGCACCGAAGGCCTCACTCACCACATTTCCAGCCGCTACAACGAGGATCTGGAGCGGCTGCGCAGCAGTGTCATGGACATGGGCGCGCTGGTGGAGCGGCAGCTGACACAGGCCATCGGTGGCATCACCGAGCCGGACGCGCGCGTGATCGTGCGCGTGGCGCAGGAGGAGTTATTGGTCAATCAGTTCGAGCGTTCGATCGACGAGGAGTGCAGCCGCATCCTCGCCACGCGGGGACCCACGGCTTCCGACCTGCGCCTCATCATCACCATCCTCAAAACCATCACGGATCTGGAGCGAATCGGCGATGAGGGCCAGAAGATCGCGGCGATCGCATCACGGCTGGCGGTACGCGAGCGACCCCACGGCCGCTACAGCGAACTGCGCAATCTCGGCGAGATCGTGATCGCGATGGTGCACGACACGCTTGATGCCTTCGCACGACTCGACATGGAACTGGCGCTGGCGGTCGTGCGCCGCGATCGCACGGTCGATGAGGAGTACGAGGCGATTCATCGCCAGAACATCACTTTCATGATGGAGGATCCGCGCTCCATCCGCCGTGCGCTCGATGTCATGTGGCTGGTGCGTTCGATGGAGCGCGTCGGCGATCATGCCAAGAACGTCTGCGAATACCTGATTTTCCTCGTGCACGGCAAGGATGTGCGCCACACGCGGCTCGAGGAGATCGAAAAGGAGTTGCACGCCGCCAAGGGCTGAAGGGCCACAGGCCTTCTGGTACTGTACTGCGCTCCGTGCTTTAACCAATGGATTCAATTGTCAGACGCATGACCAACGGGTCGAAAACCAGCGGCTTTCCGCCGGCCACCGACGTCGACACCGGCGTCATCCCGATTCGGCCGAGCGGGCGCGGCATGCTGCAGATGGCGGTCGACGAGAACCGCCGCTCGGCGGCGCTCAAGGCACCGATCAAGGCCCGCGCGGAAGGTCTCAATTTCTACTACGGGGATTTCAAGGCACTCAAGGATCTGAACATGGAGATCCGCGAGAAGCAGGTGACTGCGCTGATTGGACCCTCCGGCTGCGGCAAGAGCACCTTCCTGCGCTGCTTCAACCGCATGCACGATCTGACGCCCGGCTGCCGCTATGAAGGCAGCATCACGCTGCAGCCGGAGGATATGAACCTGGTTGCCTCCGATGTCGATCCTATCGAAGTGCGCATGCGCATCGGCATGGTGTTCCAGAAGCCGAACCCGTTTCCGAAATCGATCTATGAAAATGTCGCCTATGGGCTGCGCATTCGCGGCGTGCGTTCGACGCTGCGCATACAGGAAGAGGTTGAGAAGGCGTTGCGCGGCGCGGCGCTGTGGGATGAAGTCAGGGATCGACTCTCGAGTTCGGCATTATCGCTTTCCGGCGGTCAGCAGCAGCGTCTGTGCATCGCGCGCGCGCTGGCGACGAGCCCGGAGATGCTGCTGTTCGATGAGCCCACCTCCGCGCTCGATCCCATTGCCACGGCGCGCATCGAGGAACTCATTGCCGCCCTGCGCGAGCAGGTGACGGTGCTGATCGTGACGCACAATATGCAGCAGGCGGCGCGTGTTTCCGACTACACGGCCTTCATGTACCTGGGCGAACTGATCGAGTTCGACGAGACCTCGCGCATCTTCACCAATCCCGGCCGCAAGGCGACCGAGGATTACATCACCGGTCGCTACGGCTGATCATCGCGCAGCAGCTCGTTCAACGAAGTCTTGGCCCTGGTCTGCGCATCGACGCGCTTGACGATCACCGCGCAGTAGAGACTGTGACTGCCGTCCGCGGCGGGCAGCGAACCTGACACCACCACGGAGCCGGGTGGCACGCGGCCCTGGTGGATTTTGCCGGTGGCGCGCTCATAGATGCGGGTGCTCTGGCCGATGAACACGCCCATCGATATGACCGAACCGGCACCGACGATGACACCCTCGACGATCTCCGAACGAGCGCCGATGAAGCAATCATCCTCGATGATGGTCGGCGTTGCCTGCAGCGGCTCGAGTACCCCGCCGATGCCGACGCCACCGGACAGGTGAACGTTGCGGCCGATCTGTGCGCAGGATCCCACCGTGGCCCAGGTGTCGACCATGGTGCCGCTGCCGACGTAGGCACCGATGTTCACATAGGAAGGCATCAGCACCGCGTTGGCTCCGATGAAGGCGCCGCGGCGTACGATGGCATGCGGCACTACGCGCGCACCCTGCCGTGCGAAGGCGGCGGCATCCGCGTCCTGGTATTTGAGCGGCACCTTGTCGAAGAAGCGGGTGTAGCCGGCGTCAATCACCGCGTTGTCGTGCGTGCGGAAGTACAGCAGCACGGCCTTTTTCAGCCAGGCGTGCACCTGCCATTGGTTGTCGATGGGCTCGGCCACCCGACAGGCGCCGCGATCAAGCGCATCGATGGCGCCATCGATGGCTTCGCGCGTGCGCGCATCGACGGTTGCGGCCGTGAGCGACTGGCGTTGTTCATAGGCGGCTTCGATCGTGTGCTGTGCGTCGTTCAGATTCATCGGTTGGTTAGCTCCCCTGGTCGGAGTATTCTGACGGCTGCGGGATCCGATTGACTACAACCGTGCGCGGCGCCTCCTCTCGCCCTCGTGAAGCCGGTCCGTTAGGTTGACCTCATGCAATTGCCACCAGCGGCTGGAAGCGCGGCAGCGCCGACACCGAAAGTTCGCAGCAGCCTGGCCGACCACGCGCTCTATCTGGACATAGACGGCACCCTGCTCGATCTGGCGCCGAGCCCCGATCGGGTGGAGGTGCCCGAATGGATGGTGCCGCTGCTGCAACGACTCTCCGCGCGACTCGATGGCGCGGTGGCGTTTGTCAGCGGCCGTACCATCGATGCCATCGATGCGCTGTTCCACCCGCTGAAGCTGCCCGCGGTCGGCGTTCACGGCGGAGAAATCCGTTTCGACGGTCAGACCGACTCGATGGATGAAGCGCTGGTCGGGGAGCTGCAGTCGGCGCTGCCATTGCTGCGGGAAGCCATCCTGCCGCTGCATGGGGTGTGGCTCGAGGACAAGCGCTACGCCATCGCCCTGCATTACCGCAATGCCCCCGAGCGGGGCCGCGAGGTGCTGAAGGTGGCGGAACTGGTGGCGGCGGGGTTGGGGTCCGCGTTCGCCCCATTGGTCGGCAAGTGCGTGGTCGAGATCCGTGCGCGGCATCTCACCAAGGGAGCCGGGATTCGCCGCCTCATGGAGCGCGAGCCCTTTCGCGGTCGCACTCCCATATTCGCTGGCGATGACGTCACCGATGAGGACGCGTTCGAGTACGTCAACCAGGTTGGTGGCATCAGCCTGCGCATCGGCTCGAGCGCGCCGAGCGCGGCGACCCATCGACTCGATGATCCGCGGCAACTGCACCGCTGGCTGCTCGAGATCGCAGACGATTGAGCGAGACTCCCGACACTGCCGCGAATCTGGAGCTCGGCTTGATCGGCAATTGCCAGGTGGCATCGCTGATCGATAGCCGGGGCACTCATGTGTGGACTTGCCTGCCACGCCTGGACGGTGACCCGGCTTTTTGCGAACTGCTGGCCGGATCCGCGGCACGCGCGGGACAGGGCCGGTGGGGCGTGGAACTGATAGAGCAGGTATCCGCCAGCCAGACCTACGAACGCAATAGCGCCATCATTGAAACCACGCTGACCGATGCGAACGGCGCGGTGCTCTCGATCACCGATTTCTGCCCGCGTTTCCGCCAGTTCGGTCGCAGTTTTCGCCCGGCCGCGCTGGTACGCATCCTGCGGCCGCTGGCTGGCCGGCCCCGGCTGCGCATGGTCCTCTCCCTCATGGAACAGTACGGCGAGCGCGAACGTCGCGCTGTCCCCGGCTCGCACCACATCCGCTACGCGGGACGGGACTTCGATCTGCGGTTATCGACCGATGCCAGCATCGCCGCCATTCAGGAGCAGCGTGTCGTGGTGCTCGACTACCCGCTGGCCTTCATTCTCGGACCCGACGAGAGCGTGCAGGAGTCGGTGCCGATGCTGGCGCAGCGTTGGCTTGATTCGACGCGCGAATACTGGAACGACTGGGTACGGAGCCTCGCAGTGCCGTTCGAATGGCAGGAGGCCGTCATCCGCGCCGCCATCACGCTCAAGCTCTGCAGCTACGAGGACACTGGCGCCATCATGGCGGCGGTCACCACCTCGATCCCCGAGAGTCCCAACAGCGGCCGCAACTGGGACTATCGATTCTGCTGGATCCGCGACTCCTATTTTACGATCCAGGCGCTCAATCGCCTCGGCGCCACGCGCACGATGGAGGGCTACCTGCGCTTCCTGCAGAATCTGACGGCGACGGCGACGGCGCCGCTGAAGCTGCAGCCCTGCTATGCGATCGATGGCGATGTCCGGCTCGAGGAAACCGTCGTCAGGCACCTGGCCGGGTATCGCGACATGGGGCCGGTGCGCATCGGCAATGCGGCCTACGCGCAGCTGCAGATCGATGTCTACGGCGCAGCCATTCTTGCTGCCACCCAGAGCTTCTTCGATGAGCGCCTGGTGCGTCCCGGAACCCAGGGCCTGTTTGAGTCGCTGGAACTGCTCGGAGAGCAGTCGGTGGCGGCATTCGGCACGCCTGATGCGGGTCTATGGGAGTATCGCGGCCACGTGGCAGCGCATACATTTTCATCTACGGTGTGCTGGGCCGCCGCTGATCGCCTGGCTCGAATTGCCTTCCGCTTAGGGTTGCCTGAGCGCGTGCGCTATTGGCGCGCCCACGCCGATGACATGTCGCGGCGGATCGTGGAAGCGGCCTGGTCGGAAGAACTGGGCAGCTTCACCTCCACCTTCGATGGCGACAGCGTGGATGCGAGCCTGCTGCTGCTAGCGGAGGTGGGTCTGGTGGAGTGGACCGATCCGCGCTTCGTGGCCACGGTGGAGCGGATCGGCACCACGTTGCGGCGTGGGCGCTTCCTGGCGCGTTACGTGGAGCCGGATGATTTCGGCATTCCGCAATCGGCCTTCAGCGTCTGTACCTTCTGGTACATCAATGCGCTCTGGGGCATCGGCGCGCGAAACCAGGCGCGGGACCTGTTCGAGGAAATGCTCCGTTGCCGCAACAGCCTCGGGCTCATGTCCGAGGATCTCTCCCCGCGCAACTGCGAGCTGTGGGGGAATTTTCCGCAGACCTACAGCATGGTGGGCATCGTCAACTGTGCCATGCGGCTCTCTCACTCCTGGGAGGATGCGCTGTGAATCGACTCGTCGCGGTCTCCAATCGAATCGCCATTCCCGGCAATACAGTATCCGCGGGCGGCCTGGCTGTCGGGCTGCTGTCGGCACTGCGCCAGTCCGGCGGTGTGTGGTTCGGCTGGAGCGGCACCACGCGTGACGCACCCGCGGCCGAGCCCGAGAGCATCGAGAAGGAGGGTATCCGCTACGTCACGATCGAACTGCCGACGCGCGAGTTCGAGCTGTACTACAACGGCTTCTGCAACTCCACGCTCTGGCCGCTGCATCACTATTTTCCCGGGGCGTTCCGCTACGACGCCGCAGAATTCGAGGCCTACCTTGCCATCAACCGGATGTTTGCCGCCGCACTGACGAAGTTCATCGAACCCGGCGACACCATCTGGATTCACGACTACCAGCTGATGCCATTGGCCGCGATGTTGCGTGCGCAGGGCGTGCAGGCGCGCATCGGCTTTTTCCTGCACATTCCCTATCCGAACATCGCGCTGTTGCGCGTGCTGCCGGTGTATGCCGAACTGGTGCGCGATCTGTGCCAGTACGATCTGCTGGGATTTCAGACGGCCGAGGATCTGGAAGGTTTTCAGTCAGCCGTGAACTCGGTGTTTGCACAGGAGGCCTCGATCAGCGCCGAGCAGATCCAGCTCGCCGGCCGGCGCGTGCGCACGGGCGTGTTTCCGATTGGCGTCGATGTCGAGGAGATTGCCGGTCAGTCGGCGGCGGCGGCGCGGGACGATGAACAGGTCAAACGCCTGATCGCAGGATTGCTCGGCCGAAAACTCATGCTCGGTGTGGATCGGCTCGACTACAGCAAGGGGCTGGTGGAGCGCTTCGCCTCCTATCGCACACTGCTCGAGTCCAGCCCGGAACTGCTCGGCAAGGTGGCGTACATACAGATCGCGCCGCTCAGCCGCACCAACGTGGCAGCCTACGCCGATATCCGCGACGCGCTGGAGCACGCGGCCGGACAGACCAATGGCCAGTACGCGGACACGGACTGGACGCCGGTGCGCTACCTTAATAAGGACTTCCCGCACCACACGCTCAGCGGCTTCCTGCGTGTGGCCAACGTTGCGGTGGTGACGCCGCTGCGCGATGGCATGAACCTGGTCGCCAAGGAGTTCGTGGCCGCGCAGGATCCTCAAGATCCGGGGGTGCTGGTGCTATCGAGCATGGCCGGTGCGGCGCGCGAGCTCGTGGACGCGCTGCTGGTGAACCCTTACGACCGCAGCGCCGTGGCGCTGGCGCTCAAACAGGCGCTGGCCATGCCGCTGAGCGAAAGGCGTGCGCGCTACGAGGCGATGCTCAAAGTGCTCAAGGAGAACTCCATCACGCGCTGGCACCGCTCGTTCATCGCGCGGCTCGAGGGCGAGTAGCGGTCAGGAACGCGCGCAACCGCTCGGCCGCTTCCACGCACTGCGCCACCGCCGGCACCAGCGAGATGCGCACCCGGCCCCGACCGGGATTCTCGCCGTGCGCCTGGCGCGACATGAAGCTGCCGGGCAGCACGATCAGGTGGGTGCGCTCGTAGAGCGAGCGGACGAACTGCGCGTCATCTTCAGGGCTCTGCGCCCACAGGTAGAACGCGCCCGCCGGCCTTTCGACCGGCAGCACGGGCTGCAGGATGGGCAATACCCGATCGAATTTCTCCCGATAAAGCTGCCGGTTGGCACTCACGTGCGCATCATCGTTCCACGCCTCGATGCTGGCGAGCTGTGTCGGCAGCGGCATGGCGCAGCCGTGATAGGTGCGGTAGAGCAGGAAGCGCTCGATCAGCGCCGCATCGCCGGCCACGAGTCCCGAGCGCAGTCCCGGCAGGCTCGAGCGCTTGGAGAGACTCTGGAACACCATGCAGCGCCGGAATTCCGTGTTGCCTGCCAGCGCCGCTGCCTGCAGCAGGCTCGGAGCGGGCTGCGCCTCGTCCAGGTGGAGATCGATATAGCATTCATCCGCCGCGATGATGAAGTCGTGCCGCTCGGCCAGTTCCAGCGCCAGGCGCAGGTACGACAGCGGCAGCACCGCGCCGGTAGGATTGCCCGGTGAGCACAGGATAAGCAGCTGGCAACGCTGCCAGATGGCGGCGGGCACGCTCGCCAGGTCGGCGCGAAAGTCATTGTCCGCAGTGGTGTTCAGATAGTACGGCGCAGCCCCTGCGAGCAAAGCGCCGCCTTCATAGATCTGGTAGCCGGGATTGGGCATGGCCACGAGCGCGTCGCGGCTCGGATCGACAACCGCCTGGATAAAGGCAAACAGCGCTTCGCGCGTGCCGTTGACCGGCAGCACCATCGATTCCTGATCAAGCCGCGCGCCGGCGGGCAGGCTGCTTCGCTGCAGCGCTGCGGCCATCGCGGCGCGCAAGGCAGGCAAGCCCCGCGTAGCGGGGTAGCTGTCGAGCTGGTGCAGATGCCTCGCCAACGCCGCCAGTACGAAGGCGGGCGGTTCGTGGCGCGGCTCGCCGATCGAAAGTGAAATGCTACTGAGCTCGGCGGGTGCCGCCGCGTCCGCGAGCAGCGCCCGCAGCCGCTCGAACGGATACGGCTGCAGCCGCGCCAGATTCGGATTCATGCGAGGCGTTGATCGAGCGCGTCGGTCAGGCGCACGCGCAGGCGCTCGGCGGTGGCCTCATCCAGGGGTTGCTGGGTTCGATCGGTGATGTAGAACACGTCCTCGGCGCGCTCACCCAGGGTGCTGATCTTGGCGGCGTGCAGATCCACGCGCTCTTCCCAGAGCACCTTGCCGACATCGCACAACAGGCCCGGGCGGTCAGCGGCTACCAGCTCCAGCACCGAACGGCGGTTGCGCTCATCGATGCTGATGCTGATCTGGGTCGGCGTCTTGAAGACGCGCATCTGGCGCGTCGCGCGGCGCGACACCGCCAGCGGCGCCTCCTCGGGCCGCCGCAGCGAGCCCCACAGTGCATGCTCGATCTCGGCGCGCCGCTCCGCATCGCCGATGGCAGAGCCGTCTTCCTCGAGTACGTGATAGGAGTCGAGCGAAAAGCCATTGCCCACCGGTGTGATGCGGGCTTCGAGAATGTTCAGGCCCAGCTGATCGAGCACCGCGGTCGCGCGCGCGAAACCATGACGCCGATGCGGCGCGTAAATCATGACGGCCGTGGTACCCAGTTCGCTCTGCGGTTCAACCGATACCAGCGCCTCATCTTCATTGGCCTCGCCCGCGGCTGCCAGTGCACGCGTGTGACGCGCAATCTCTTCGGGCGCGTGACGCAGAAAATATACCGTCGGCAGGTGTGTCCACGCACGTTCGATCGCCGAAGGCAGCATGCCCGCGCCGCGCAGCAGCGCCCGGGCGCCGTCCTGGTGCTCGCGTATCAGCTCATCCTGGTCGACCGGGGTTTCAAGTCCGCGGCGCAGTGCGCGCTTCACGCGTTCATAGAACTCGTGAAACAGGGCGGCCTTCCACGAGTTCCATAGTTTCGGATTGGTGCCGCGAACATCGGCGCAGGTGAGCACGTACAGGTAGTCCAGATGCGATTCATCGCCCACCTTGCGAGCGAACTCACTGACCACCTGCGGGTCGCCGATGTCCTGCTTCTGCGCGGTCATCGACAGCAGCAGGTGGTTTTTGACCAGCCACGCCACCAGTCGCGCGTCGTAGCGGGAAAGCCCCTGCTCGAGGCAGAACGCTTCGGCGTCGACCGAGCCGACGTCGGAGTGATCGCCGCCGCGGCCTTTGGCGATATCGTGAAACAGCGCCCCGAGATACACGATCTCGGGTTTCGGCAGCTGCTGCATGATGGCCGAAACCAGCGGCAGTTCGTGATCGAATTCGCTGATCGACAGGCGCCGCAGATTACTGACCACGAACAGTGTGTGCGCATCGACCGTGTAGGCGTGGAACAGATCGTACTGCATGCGGCCGACCACGCGGCCGAAGGCCGGGATGTAGCGGCCGAGTACGCCGTAGTCGTTCATGCGCCGCAGCTCATGCGTGACGCCGCGCGGCGCGCGCAGGATCTCGAGGAACAGCCGGTGATTGCGCGGGTTCTGGCGGAATTCCTCATCGATGAGCCAGAGGTTGCGCGCCACGGCGCGGATGGTGCCGGCGCGCACGCCGCGGATCTGCGGATTCTGCTGCAGCAGTACGAACAGCTCCAGCAGCGCCGAGGGCCAGCGCGCAAACACATCCTCGTTGACCGCCTCGAGGTAGTCGTTGCGGACCTGAAAGCGCGGATTGAGCGGTTGCGGTGGCGCGTTATCGCTGAGGATGGCTTCGCGAAACAGCTGCAGCAGCAGTTCGTTGACCAGCGCCACGTCCATGGCGGTGCGGTAGTAGCGCTGCATGAGCTGCTCGACCGCCAGCGTGTAGGAGGCATCCTCGTAGCCGAAACTGTGGGCCAGCTTGATCTGGTAGTCGAACAGCAGCCGGTCCTCGTGCCGCCCGGTCAGCGCATGCAGTCCGAATCGGACTTTCCACAGAAACGACTGCGCCTGTTTGAGACGCCGCAGCTCCGAGGGCGTAAGGAAACCCAGCGTGACCAGCTCATCGAGCGTCTCGGCGCCGAAGTGGCGCTTGGCTACCCAGGCGATGGTGTGAATGTCGCGCAGGCCGCCCGGTCCGGTCTTTACATTCGGCTCGAGGTTGTAGGCGGTGTCGTTGGCTTTGAGGTGACGCTCGTGCTGCTCACGCACCTTGGCCTCGAAGAACTCACGCACCGGCCATACCCGGTCCGGGGCCAGCGCGACTCGCATCTGCGCCAGCAGTTCGGCCGAGCCTGCCACCCGCCGCGCCTCCATGAGCGTGGTCATCGTACCGACATCGGCGGCGCTTTCCTCGGCGCATTCGGCCACGGTGCGCACGCTATGACCCACTTCGAGCCCGATATCCCAGAGGAAGGCCACGAGTTGCTCGATGGCGGCGCGCTCGTCCTCGGCCAGCGGCGCGGGCACGAGTACCAGGATGTCCACATCCGAACAGGGATGGAGCTCGTCGCGCCCGTAGCCGCCCACCGCGACCAGCGCCAGGCGCGCGGCCAGATCCGCCGGCAGGCGCTGCTTCCACAGCGTGCGCAGAAGCAGGTCGGTAAAGCGCGCGCGGGCGCGCACCAGCGCCTCGACCGGCTCCTCCTCCGCGAATCGCGCCTTGAGCTCCTCCTGGGCCTGCTTCAGCAGGGCGCGGCAGCTTGCGGCGGCGCCCTGCGTCTCCGTCAGCAAGGCCGGCAGGCGATTGAGCAACGGCCAGTCGAGCGGCGGCGGTTTCTCCGGCGGCGCGTCATCCAGCACCGAAGGATCGGTTACGGCCATGGCGCGTGCGGAAGGAAACGCGCGATCAGTGGGAGGCGCGCGGACTTAGGGTGAGCACTTCGTGCCCGGTCGGCGTCACCAGCACCATGTGCTCCCACTGCGCGGACAGGGAATGATCCTTGGTGACCACGGTCCAGCCGTCGGGCAGCACGCGCACGTGACGCTTGCCGGCGTTGATCATCGGTTCGATCGTGAACACCATGCCCGCGCGTATCTCGAGGCCCGAATCGGGCTCACCGTAATGCAGGATCTGGGGGTCCTCGTGATACACCCGGCCGATGCCGTGACCGCAGTATTCCCGCACCACCGAGAATCCCTCCTGTTCCGCGAGGGTCTGGATAGCGTGACCGATGTCCCCCAGGTGGGCGCCCGGACGCACCAGCTCGATGGCACGCCACATGGCGTCCTTGCAGACCTCGGCGAGCCGCTGGCCGAGCACGGGCGGCTTGCCGACGAAGTACATGCGGCTGGTATCGCCGTGGTAGCCATCTTTGATGACCGCGACGTCGATATTGAGGATGTCGCCGCTTTTCAGGCGCCGCTCGTTCGGAATGCCGTGACAAACGACGTGATTGACCGAGGTGCAGACGGTCTTGGGGAAGCCGCGATAGCCGACATTGGCCGGTATCGCCTGCTGGACGTTGACGATGTAGTCGTTACATATCTGGTCGAGTTCGTCGGTGCTCATGCCCGGCGCCACATGCTCGCCGATCATGTCGAGCACGTCCGCCGCCAGGGCACCGGCGATCCGCAGCTTTTGCTGCTCCTCGGCGGTTTTCAGAGCGATCTGTGTGGTGCGAAGCATGGGCTGTTCCAAGGCTGCCTAAAGCATTGTTCAGGCTGGAACTTCATGGTATAAAGCGCGGCCTTTTTTGGCAATGCAATCCACACGCGCATCGTGAACCTGTGACCGGGTGTCCGATTTTAATCGGATCGTCGTCAGGGATGCGCGGAGGCCATAACCCGACATAGGAGTTGAGAGATGCCCAGCGTGTCAATGCGACAGATGCTGGAAGCGGGTGTTCATTTCGGACATCAGACCCGCTTCTGGAACCCGAAGATGGAACCCTTCATTTTCGGCGAACGTAACAAGATCCACATCATCAATCTTGAGAAGACTGCGCCGCTATTTGCTGATGCGGCAACGTTTATCAAGCAGATCGTGGCCGATGGCGGCACCGTGCTGTTCGTCGGCACCAAGCGCTCGGCACGGGATGCCATCCAGAAGGAAGCCGTGCGGGCCTCCATGCCCTACGTCAACCAGCGCTGGCTGGGCGGCATGCTGACCAATTTCAAGACCATCCGGGGCTCGATCAAGCGCCTCGGAGAGCTGCAGGATCTGGCCGCTTCCGGCGCGCTGGACAAGCGCGGCAAAAAGGAAGCCACCCAGCTGCGGCGCGAGATGATCAAACTCGAGCGCAGCCTCGGGGGCATCAAGCTCATGGAAGCGCTGCCGGACGCGTTGTTCGTCATCGATGTGGGTCACGAGCACATCGCCATCCACGAAGCCAAGAAGCTTGGCATCCCGGTCGTGGCGGTGGTAGACACCAATTGCTCGCCCGATGGCATTGATCACGTCATTCCAGGCAACGATGACGCCATGCGCGCCATCGTGCTCTACGCGGCCGCAATTGCCGATGCGGTGCTCGATGGCAAGTCCTCCGTGCCGCAGGTTGCGGTGGGCGAGGACGAGTTCGTCGAGCTCGACGAGGAGGGCAACCCGCGCCGCAAGAGCGGCAAGCCCACGCGCGCGCGGCCGGCCGCCGCCGTGCGCAAGAAGGCGCCCGTGCGTCGCCGTCCCCCCGTCGCCCCGCCCGCCGCGGCAGCCGCCGGCGCCGCCCCAGCCGCGGCGCCTACCGTGCCGGCCGACGAGGCCGCACTGGATGCGGAACTCGATGAGGTGCCCGATGTGCACGTGCCACCGGTAGCGCCCTCGACCATGGGCCTGAAGCGCCGCAGCAATACGGGGCCGGCGCGTCGTCCGCGCGGAGCCTGATATGAGCGTCACGGCAGAGGCAGTCCGACAGCTGCGCGAGCGTACCGGCGCGGGCATGATGGAATGCAAGAAGGCGCTGGTCACCACTGCGGGCGACCTGGATGCCGCGGCCGAGCTCATGCGCAAGCAGGGACTCGCCAAGGCTGACAAGAAGGCGGCGCGCGTCGCCGCCGAGGGCGTCATCGTGGTCGAACGATCGACCGACGGCAGGGCCGCCGCCATGGTCGAGCTCAACTGCGAGACTGACTTCGTCGCGCGCGAGCAGGACTTTCGTAATTTCGCCGCCGATCTGGCGCGGCTGACGCTGGCCGGGCGGCTGGTCGATGTGCAGGCGCTGCTCGCGGCCGAACTCGCGGCCGGGGAAAGCGTCGATGAACGCCGCCGCGCCATGGTGGCGAAGATTGGCGAAAACATCAGCGTCCGCCGTACGGTCGTGCTCGAGACCAACGGCGTACTGGGAGCCTATGTGCACGGCACCCGCATCGGCGCGCTGGTCGCGCTGGAAGGCGGCTCGGCCTCGCTGGCGCACGATCTGGCCATGCACGTGGCGGCCAGCAATCCGCGCTACATCAGCGCCTCGCAGGTGCCGCCCGAGGTGGTTGCCAAGGAGCGCGAGATCCTGGCGGAGCAGGCTGCAAAGGAAGGCAAGAGCCCGGAGATCGTCGCCAAGATGATCGATGGCCGCCTGCGCAAGTCGCTGAACGAAATCGTGCTGCTGGGCCAGCCTTTCGTTAAGGATCCCGAGCAGACCGTCGAGAAGTTGCTCAAGAACGCGGGCGCCTCGGTGCTGCGTATCGAGCGTTTCGAAGTCGGAGCCGGCATCGAGAAGAAGCAGTCGGACTTTGTCGCCGAAGTCATGGCGCAGGTGAGCGCCGCCGTGACTGCGGAGGAGGAGAAAGATCCTTCGCCGAGTGGTCGGTAGCAAATAGGGAAGCACGAGAACCCCGCCGACCGCGGGGTTTTTTTCATGGCAGACTGCGATGGTTTGCCGGCAGCCAATAGGGAAACGGCACCATGAATCAAAGCCAGGCCAAGTGCAGTCGCATTCTGGTCAAGCTCTCGGGCGAGGCACTGCTGGGTCGCGCCGACTACGGCATCGATGCCGATGTCCTCAAGCGGGTGGCGGCCGAAATCCGTGACGTGCAGGCGCTCGGGATCGAGGTGGCCATCGTCATCGGCGGCGGCAACCTGTTCCGCGGCGCGGGCCTGGCGCGGGCGGGCATGGACCGCGTCACCGCGGACCAGATGGGGATGCTCGCCACGGTCATGAATGCACTGGCGCTGCAGGATGCGCTCGAGCAGCAGGGCATGCAGGCGCGGGTGATGTCGGCCATCCGCATCAACGAGGTCTGCGAGGACTTCATCCGCCGCCGCGCCATCCGGCACCTGGAGAAAGGGCGTGCCGTCGTCTTTGCGGCCGGCACCGGCAATCCCTTCTTCACCACCGACACCGCCGCGAGCCTGCGCGCCATCGAGATCGAGGCGCAGCTGCTGCTCAAGGCCACCAAGGTGAATGGCATCTTCTCGGAAGATCCCGTCAAGAACCCGGCGGCGACCCACTATCCGCGGCTCACCTACGACCGCGTCCTGGATGAGCGGCTCAATGTCATGGATGCCACGGCGATCGTCATGTGCCGCGACTATCGCCTGCCGCTGCGGGTCTTCAACCTGGGCCATCCGGGGGATCTGCTGCGCATCATGCAGGGCGAGGACATCGGCACGTTGGTCACTAACGACTGAAGGCGACAGTTATGCTCGAGGATCTCAAGAAAGATGCAGTCGCACGTATGCAGAAATGCGTGCAGGTATTCCAGGCCGACCTCAAGAAGCTGCGGACAGGGCGAGCCCACCCGAGCCTTATCGAGCACCTCAAGGTCGACTACTACGGCACCGACGTGCCGCTGCAGCAGGTGGCCAACGTCAGTATCGAGGATGCGCGCACTCTGCTGATTTCGCCTTACGAGAAGGCGACGGTGGCGCCGATCGAAAAGGCCATCTACAAGTCCGAACTCGGCCTGACGCCCAATACCGCGGGCATGGTCATCCGCGTGCCGCTGCCGCCTCTGACCGAGGAGCGGCGCCGCGACATCACCAAGGTGGTGCGCCAGGATGCCGAGAATGGCCGCGTAAGCATTCGCAACGTGCGTCGCGATGTGATCACCGATCTGAAGGAATTGCTCAAGGAAAAACTCGTCTCGCAGGATGAGGAGCGCCGCGGTGAAGAAGAAATCCAGAAGCTGACCGATCGCTTCGTGGCCGAAATCGATCAGCACCTGGCCGCCAAGGAAAAGGAAATTCTGCAGGTTTGAGCAGCGTGACCACAGCCGCCGGCCCGACGCCGCTGCCACGGCACATCGCCATCGTCATGGACGGCAACGGCCGCTGGGCCCGTGCCCGCGGCGACACCCGCACCGACGGGCATCGGGCGGGCGTTGAGCCGGTGCGCATGGTGATCGAGGAATGCGCGCGCCATGCGGTCGAGGCGCTGACGCTGTTCGCATTCAGCAGCGAGAACTGGGGTCGGCCGCGCGATGAGGTGATGAGCCTGATGTCGTTGTTCGTCGAATCGCTCGAAGCAGAGATTGGGGAACTGCACAGCAGCGGTGTGCGGCTGCGCTTCATCGGCGAGCGCGCCGAGCTGGATGCGCGGCTGCGCGCCAGCATGGCCAGCTCCGAGCAGACCACGCGGGTGAATAGCCGGCTCAATCTGCAGATTGCACTGAGCTACGGCGGCCGTGCCGACATCGTCGGGGCGACGCGGCGGCTGTGCGGCCGCGTGGGGCGCGGCGAAATCGGCGTCGAACAGATCGATGAGACCTCCTTCGGCGCGGCGCTGGCGCTTGGCGACCTGCCCGATCCGGATCTGTTCATTCGCACCGGCGGCGAGCAGCGCATCAGTAATTTCCTGCTCTGGAACCTGGCCTACACCGAGCTCTACTTCACCGAGTGCCTGTGGCCGGATTTCGATGCCGCGAACTTTGGCGCAGCGTTACAGCATTTCGCCACGCGCCGACGCCGGTTTGGCCTGACCGAAGCGCAGATCCGGAGTGTCTCCTGATGCTGCGATCCCGCATTCTCACCGCTCTGGGCCTGGCACTGCTGCTGGTGATCGCGATTCTGTATTCGCCGCCCACCGTGACGGCCGCCATTTTGAGCCTGATCCTGCTGATCGGCGCCTGGGAGTGGTCTGGTTTCCTGGCCGTGCGTCCACTCTGGCGCGCGATCTACGTGGTACTGCTCATCGGGGCCGGCCTCGCGGGGTTCTTCTTGGCGGTGGACCCGCGCGCCTTCGCCTGGACCATGGCGGTCGCGATCGTCTGGTGGCTGCTGGCGTTGCTCTGGATTATCGGTGCGCCGCAGCGCGGCGGCGGCTACAGCGCGGCATTGGCCGGCGTGCTCGCCCTGCTGCCGACGTGGATCGCGCTGGTGCACATCGACGCGGTCTGGCCGCAGGGTGCGCAGTGGACGCTCTTCATCCTGGCGCTGAGTTTTGCGGCCGACACCGGCGCATTCTTCGCCGGGCGGCAATTCGGCCGATTGCCGCTCGCGCCGCGTGTATCCCCTAAGAAGACCTGGGAAGGGGTGCTCGGGGGAATGCTGTTTGCCCTCGGAGTCGGCGCCTTCGGCGCGGTCTGGTTTGGCCTCGACCCGCTGCGCTTCGTGCCCCTGTGTCTTGGAGCCGCAGCGTTCTCGGTAGTGGGCGATCTGACCGAGAGCCTGTTCAAGCGGCATGTGAATCTGAAGGACAGCGGGCGAGTATTTCCGGGCCACGGCGGGGTGCTCGACCGGATCGACAGCGTTTCCGCGGCCACACCGGTGATGACACTGGGCCTGATCTGGCTTGGAGTCGGAGCATGAGTCAGATCGGCGTCGTCGTGCTGGGCTCAACCGGCACCGTCGGGGTCAACACGCTGGAGGTGCTGTCGCTGCATCCCGAGCGATTCCGCGTGTTTGCGCTCGCGGCGCGCAGCAACACGGACCTGATGCTGGCGCAGTGCCGGCGCTTCGAGCCCGAATGGGCGGCGCTGGAGTCTCCGCAGGCAGCCCAGGCGCTGGAGCGGGAGCTGCGCCAGGCGGGCAGCCGCACCCGCGTGCTGGCCGGCGCCAAGGCTATCGCCGAGCTGCCGACGCAGGCGGGCGCAGATTATGTCATGGCAGCCATCAGCGGCGCCGCGGGGCTGGCCTCCTCGCTGGCGGCCGCCGGCGCCGGCAGGCGCCTGATGCTCGCCAACAAGGAATCAGCGGTCATGGCCGGGGCCCTGCTGATCGCCGCTGTGCAGCGATCCGGCGCCGAATTGATCCCGATCGACAGCGAACACAACGCTATCTTCCAATGCCTGCCTGCCGGCTTCCGCGCCGGCACGGCACCCAACGGCGTGCGTCGCCTGCTGCTCACGGCCTCCGGCGGCCCGTTCCTCAACTGGAGTGCCGAGGCGGTCGCCAATGCCACGCCGGCACAGGCCTGTGCGCACCCCCGCTGGAACATGGGCCGAAAGATATCCGTGGATTCGGCTACTCTGATGAACAAGGGCCTCGAGCTTATCGAGGCCAGTGTGTTGTTCGGAATGCCGGCGCGCGACATCGATATCGTCGTGCACCCCCAAAGCGTGGTGCACTCGCTGGTCGAGTACCAGGACGGCTCGATGCTGGCGCAGCTGTCATCGCCGGATATGCGGGTGCCCATTGCGCACGCGCTGGCGTGGCCGCATCGCATGACGGCGGGCACCTCGTTCCTGGACCTGGTGCAAGCGGCGCGGCTGGATTTCCTGGCGCCCGATCCAGTGCGCTTCCCCTGTCTGCGGCACGCACAGGAGGCTGCTCGCCTGGGCGGACTCAGCTGTGCCAGCCTGAATGCCGCCGATGAGATCGCAGTGCAGGCGTTCCTCGACAAGCAATTGAACTTTGGGGATATTCCGGCAGTCATTGAATGTGTCATGGATAGGGTGCAAGGGGGAGCGATGACCGGACTCGAAGCGGTTCTGGCGGCGGATGGTGAGGCGCGGGCCCTGGCGTCGGAACTGATCGCGCGCCGTACGGCAGGCTCGAGCGTGTCTTCATGAGCGTTATCGGGCACCTGCTCGCCTTTGTCGTTGCCGTCTGCCTCCTGGTCACGGTGCATGAATTCGGCCATTTCTGGGTGGCGCGGCGACTGGGATTCAAGGTGCTGCGCTTTTCGGTGGGCTTCGGCAAGACGCTCTGGAGCCGGGTCGCCGGTGAGGATCGCACCGAGTACGTGATTGCGGCCGTGCCGCTGGGCGGCTACGTCAAGATGCTGGATGAGCGCGAAGCGCCGGTGGCCCCCGCGGAACTGTCGCGGGCCTTCAATCGCCGGCCTCACTGGCAGCGCATCTGCGTGCTCCTGGCAGGCCCGGCCTTCAACATCATTTTTGCGGTGGTGGTGCTGACCGGCATCCTGATGATGTCGGGGGTATCGCAGGTGCGCGCGGTGCTCGGCGACATCGACAGCGCCTCGATTGCCGGGCGCGCCGGGCTGCGCGTGGGCGATGAGATCACGGCGGTCAACACCCATACCGTCAATTCGCAGCGCGACGCGCTGCTGGATCTGCTCGATGCGGTCAGCGACACCGCGCCGATCGCCATCCAGGTACGCGGAAGCGATGGCAGCACGCGCACCGCCACGCTCGCGATTCCCGATGCGGCGCAGCGCCGGCAGCTGACGGAGCCCTCGGCGCTGATGGGCGGGTTGGGGCTGGGATTCTACGAGCCGCCGATTCCGCCGGTACTGGGCGTGGTCGAACCGGACGGCCCGGCGGCGCATTCCGGACTCAAGGCCGGCGACACCATCCTGGCCGTCAATGACAGCAACGTCAGCGACTTCAAGGATGTGGTCAAGCAGATCCGCACCCGTGCGGGCCAGACCGTTGCAATCCGCTATCGCCGCGGCGCCGCTGAGGCCATCGCGCAGGTGCCGGTGAAGGCCGAGGTCGACGAGGGCAAGACCGTGGGCCGCATCCTGGTACGCCCGCCGCCGCTGCCGCCATATCCGGAGAGCATGCTCCGGC
>CAVYUK010000007.1:0-67071 GCA_963771665.1 uncultured Gammaproteobacteria bacterium
GATCCTCTAACCTCTAAATATCTCTACTCAACTATCGACTGCGCAGGCTCCGCGCGAAGTGCGCAAGTGTTCTGCGATCATCTGCCTCGAATAACTCTCTCACTCACTCCGCCAGCCCGATGGTCTGGTGGAGCCCACGACCGGAATCGAACCGGTGACCTCGTCCTTACCAAGGACGTGCTCTACCGACTGAGCTACGTGGGCGGCGGGGTCAATGGAGCGGGTAGTGGGAATCGAACCCACGTCATCAGCTTGGAAGGCTGAGGTTCTACCATTGAACTACACCCGCCTGTGGTTGATGACGCTGGGAAACCCAAACCCGCTCCGCATCTGCCGGCATCGAATCCCGCCCCGCGGTGGAGGGGGTAGGATTCGAACCTACGAAGGCGTAAGCCGGCAGATTTACAGTCTGCTCCCGTTGGCCGCTTGGGTACCCCTCCGCGAAAACGAGCCGCGTATTCTGATTTCAGGACCCGGGCATGTCAATGCAGAAAACGGGCCAATTGCGGCGGGACCCCCGCGGTCAGAGGCCGCGGGAGTTCAGATAGCCGTCCACGGCGCCGCGCACGGCTCCGGCCACGGAGGGCGCGCAGAAGAAATCCAGGTCCAGCATACCGAAATCGTCCAGCCGTGCGCGGATCTGCAGCGGATAGTCCTGGTGTTTGTAGGTGGCCAGAAACTCCCAGCGCCGGATCTGGTCCGCCGGCAGGGCATCAATGTCGTGCGCCACGCGCTCCGCGTCGTGCCGGACGAAGCCCGCGTGCATGAGCTTGGCGACCTGCTTCAGCACGGCCTGGGCATGCTTGACGTCGAAGCTGGTGGTGATACGCACCAGCGCCAGTTCCGGCGCGGCGGTGGACGCGGGGGCCGCGGCATCAGGGGTGTCATCGGCCCGCGACGCTGGCATCCCCAGCATCGAAACTAAGGCGATGATGAGCCCAGTTACCGGCCTTATTGGCGATGATCGGCGCATTTTATCGCCCCAATATCCTCATAATAGTGCTGCGTCGGCGTCCGCCAGCAGCCGCCACTGGCCCGGCCGCAGCTCCCGCGGCAACTCGACGGTGCCATAGCGCAGCCGGGAAAGCCGGCTGACCTCGTACCCGGCGGCCTGCCAAAGGCGGCGCACCTCCCGGTTGCGGCCTTCATGCAGTATGACCCGAAACCAGGTGTGTCCGGTTCCCTCGTGGCCGGCAACCGGCTCGATGGAATCGAAACGCGCGGGACCATCATCGAGAGTGACGCCGGCGCGCAGCTGCTCGAGCACCCGTGGCGGCGGGGCGCCGCGCACCCGCACCAGGTATTCGCGCTCCACCTCGCTGCCGGGGTGCATGAGCCGGTGGGCCAGCGCGCCGTCGTTGGTGAACAGCAGCAAACCCGTGGTGTTGACGTCGAGCCGACCGATCACCACCCAGCGACCCGCCGCGGGTTGGGGCAGGCGCTCGAACACGGTCGGGCGGCCCTGCGGGTCGGAGCGGGTGGTCATTTCGCCCTCGGGCTTGTGATAGAGCAGCACCTCGCGGCGCACGGATTCGCTCGCCCCCAGCCGCAACGGCCTGCCGTCGAGGCGGATATCGGCGCCGGGCTCGGCACGTTCCCCGAGCGTGGCGACGTGGTCGCCGACCGAGACGCGTCCATCGCGGATCCACTGCTCGATCTGGCGACGCGAGCCGTGGCCGGCCGCGGCAATCAGCTTCTGCAGCCGTTCGCCCACGGGCCCCGTCACCTCACGGGCAGCGAAATCTTCCGGAACAGCTCGGTCTGCTCCTCGGGGTCGCGTGCTTCGATGGCGCGATCGATCAAACGCCGCGTCAGGTGCGGACCGAACAACTGGATGAAGTCGTAAGTGAAGTTGCGCAGCAGCGTGCCGCGGCGAAATCCGATCCAGGTAGTGTGGATCGGAAACAGGTGCGAGGCATCGATGACCGTGAAATCGCTGTCCTGCGCCGGATCTATCGCCACGCTGGCGACGATGCCCACGCCCAGCCCCAGCCGCACATAGGTTTTGATGACGTCTGAATCGCGTGCCGTCAGCGCCACCTTGGGCGTCAGGTTCTCGCGCGCAAACACGGTGTGCAGCGAGGAGGAGCCGGTGAAGCTGAACACATAGGTCACCAGCGGATAGGGCGCCAGATCCTGCAAGGTCAGGCGCTCGATGCGCGCCAGCGGGTGATGCTTGAGCACGATGACCTGGCGGTGCCAGCGATACACGGGCAGCAGCACCAAGCCCGGAAACAGTCCATCCGAGCCGGTGGCGATGGCGAGCTGTACCCGATCGGTAGCGACCATGTCGCCGATCTGCTCGGAGGTGCCCTGGTGCAGGTGCATTTCGACGTCGGGGTAGCGTTCGCGGAAGGCGTGAACCACGGGCGGCAGCACGTAGCGCGCCTGTGTATGAGTCGTCGCGATGGAAAGCGTGCCGCGGTTGTCCTGGTTGAGGTCCGCTGCCACGGCCTTGAGGCTGTCGATCTCGGCCAGCGCACGATTGGCGTACTCGAGCACTTTGGTGCCCTGGGGAGTGACGCGGGAGAAGGCGCGACCTTCGCGCACGAAGAGGTCGAAGCCGAGTTCCCGTTCCAGGGCCTTCAGGGCGCGACTGATCGCGGGCTGCGAGGTGCCCAATGCCGCGGCGGCCTGCGTGACCGAGAGACCATGCCGCGCGATGGCCACGGCGTACTGCAACTGATGAAAATTCATGGGCGCACGATAAGGCCAAATGGAGCCGCCGATCATAACGATTGGTTATGAAAAAATGGCCTTCTATTTATCGATCGGCTACCGTTGCCGGACTAGAGTGCTGCGCCCTGACGCACCAATGGACCGGGAGGCCGCATGATTTACGAGAACATCCTTGCGACGATCGGACGAACGCCGGTGGTGCGTTTGCAGCGCCTCGCACCCGCCGGAGTGACCGTCTACGCCAAGTGCGAATTCTTCAACCCGGGCGCTTCGGTCAAGGACCGTCTCGCCATCGCCATCATCGAAGATGCCGAGGCGCGCGGCACGCTGAAGCCCGGGCAGACCGTCATCGAAGCCACCTCCGGCAATACCGGCATTTCGCTGGCGATGGTGTGCGCCGCCAAGGGCTATCCGTTCGTCGCCACGATGGTGGAAACCTTCTCGGTGGAGCGGCGCAAGATCATGCGCATGTTCGGCGCGCGCGTGATCCTGACGCCGGCGGCGGAACGCGGTTCGGGCATGGTCAGGAAGGCCGCTGAGCTGGCGAAGAAGCACGGCTGGTTTCTGGCGAGCCAGTTCGACAACCCGGCGAATCCCGCCTATCACCGCAACACCACCGGACCGGAAATCCTCTCCGACTTTGCCGGTAAGCGCCTGGACGTGTTCGTCACGGGCTGGGGCACGGGCGGCACGCTCACGGGCGCCGGCGAGATGATTCACCTGGCGCGCCCGGATGTGCGCATCGTCGCGGTGGAACCCGAGGCGGCCGCCATGCTGGCCGGCAAGCCCTGGTCGCCGCACAAGATCCAGGGCTGGACGCCCGACTTCATTCCGGCCGTTCTGAATCGCGCCGTACCCACCAGCACGGTGACCGTCAGTGATGCAGAGGCTTTCGCGACCGCGCGCGCGCTGGCACAGAAGGAAGGCATTTTCTGCGGCATCTCGGCCGGCGCCACCGTCGCTGCCACGCTCACGCTGGCGAAGCAGTCCGCCGCGGGCACGGTTCTGCTGGCGATGCTGCCGGACACGGGCGAGCGGTATCTCTCGACCGCGCTGTTCGAAGGCATCGCCGATGGCTCGGATCCGGAACCCTAAGTCGTCCGCATGCCGTGAGTATCCCGACCCCGGCGAGTGTCGCGCTACCCGACAATTTCAGGCTCTATCGCGGCGGCAGCTTGCGGGGCGCACAGATCGCTTACGAAAGCTGGGGTGAGCTCAGCGCCGCGCGCGACAACGCCATCCTGCTGTTCACCGGCCTCTCGCCTTCGGCGCACGCGGCCGCCACCGAACAGGATCCCTCCCCGGGCTGGTGGCAGCGCCTGATCGGCCCGAACCTGGCGCTCGACAGCAGTCGCTATTTCATCGTCTGCGTGAATTCGCTTGGCAGCTGCTTCGGCTCTACCGGTCCCGCCTCGATCGATCCGGCCACCGGCAAGCGTTATGCGGTCAGCTTCCCGCAGCTGGCGGTCGAGGACATTGCCAGCAGCGCCTACGCCGCGATGCGCGCGCTGGGGATCGAGCAGCTGGCCGCCGTGGTCGGCGCTTCACTGGGCGGCATGTCGGTGACCGCCTTTGCCACCCAGTTTCCCGAAGCCGCGCGCCGCCTGGTCTCGATCTCGGGCAGCCCCGCGGCCTCGCCGTTCGCGATCGCGCTGCGGTCGGTGCAGCGCGAAGCCATCACCCGCGACCCGGATTGGCAGGGCGGCCACTATGCCCCCGATCACCCGCCGCGCAATGGCATGCGCATCGCCCGCAAGCTCGGCACCATCACCTATCGCTCGGCCGCCGAGCTGCTGCAGCGATTCGGCCGGGAGCGGCTCGCCGGCGATACCAGCGCGCTCAGCCAGTTCGCGCCGCGCTTTGCCATCGAGGGGTATCTCGAAGCCCAGGCCGAGCGCTTCGTGCACGTCTTCGATCCCAATTGCTACCTGTATCTCTCCAGCGCCATGGACCGCTTCGATCTGGCTGAGCATGGCGGCAGCTTCGCCGAAGCCCTGGCCGGCGTGCGCAGCGAAGCAGTGCTGGTCATCGGCGTGGAGAGCGACATGCTGTTCCAGATCCAGGAACAGGCAGCGATCGCGCAGGCATTCGAGCAGAACGCCGTGTCCACGCGCTTCGTTGCCATGCCCTCGCTCGAGGGCCATGACTCCTTCCTGATCGACATCCCGCGCTTCGGCGGCGAGCTGCGCAAGTTCCTGGCCTGACCCGCCGCGGCTCCGGCCGGCAGCCTGGCCGCCTCTACCCGCCGCCGCCGACGCATGCTGCAATGCGTGCGCCGTTTCACAATGCGCGCCGAAACTGTCGTTTTTATGACCAATTGGCTTGTAAACCATACAGTCGTCACTACAATACAGTACGTACTACGAACTATCTGTTTGCGGTAGTTGTGTCGAGGAGACGAGTCATGAGTGATCTACAGCTGAAACCCGAATTCGAGAATGTACCCGCCGGCGAGACGCTGCGCGGAGTGGCCTCCTCCAGCGCTGGCGCGGCCGCGGCTGATGCGGCGAGCAGCGGCTCGCACGGGCGCGGTGGGCGCCGGCGCTCCGGTGCCACACGCCTGCGTTTGCCGACGGACGATGGCTTCCGTTTGTTTCGGGTGTACTAAAGAAAGTCAAGAGTACGGTAGCGTGCATCGCACCAGCGGCACGACTGCACCATAAGGTGCCGTCGCCGCCGCCACGGGCGGCCCGTTACCGCACCGCGACGATTAATGTCGCGTCGCGTTTGGCAACTTCCCCTGTTGAGGCATAATGACCGCGCGAGACGGCCACACATGAAGCCGTCCGCGGATCGAAGGTCATTGGCCTCTTACCGGACAGGGTAACTACGATGGAACGAAGGCTGCACACCCGCCACCGCGCGCGCACCACGGTATATATCATGCTGCCCGGCGGAGTCCGTCGTCTCTGCAAGGCCGTAAACTTAAGCGCTACGGGCGTATTCGTGCGCACCGCGGGACTGGGGCTGCGCAAGGGCCAGCAGGTCAATCTCGCCTTTGCCATCGACCTGGGTTCGGTGACCAAGGTGCACCGGCGTTCGGCCGTGGTCGCGCACGTCTCGGGCGGCGGCACCGGCCTGATGATGGACGCCTACGCCGCCACGGCGCGCTGAGCCCTGCGGCTGCCCGCCTTGCGGCGGGCGGCGCCTCATAAAGCGTTGTTTGGCCAGATCATGGTGCGCCACATGTGCGCCACCGGCGAGCCGTCGAATCCCAGACCTTCCTTGGGCTCGCGGAAGTGGCGACCGATGACGTCGGTAAAGAGCTCCGGATCGATCGGATCCGACTTCTCGAAGAAATAGATGTCGTAGAGCGTGATCAGTCGCGAGCTCATGTACCAGCGATGCTCGCGCGCCGCCTCGGCGTCGCGGCGGATGTACTCGGGCGGCTGGTAGTCGGCCCCAAAAAAGCGCACGTACGATTCCGGGTACTTGTAGCCGACCGATTCGTCGGCGAAGTAACGCAGCGCCTGGTGGTTCTGCACTGCCCACGCGACCTCTTCACTGACATACGGGGCGATCAACTGCGCACCCCAGTAGCCGTGGTCGCTGCGCAACAGACAGCCGTTGGCGATGTCGTGCAGCAGGCAGGCAAGCACGATCTTATCGTCGTGACCGTCATCGAGCGCGCGCTTGCCGCTCATGAGCAGGTGACGCACGGTGATGTCGGTAAAGCGATATTTGAAGAAATCCAGCAGCTTCGGCCGCGCCGGCATTCTGGGCAGCGCCGGGTTATCGCCCATCATGAGCACGGTACCGGGCTTGAGGCGGCCGATTACGGCGGCCTCGATATCGAGCTGGCCGGATCCCACCAGCGAGACCGGCGGCGGCAGTATCAGCCGCTCGAGGCCTGCCTGCGGTGTGGCCGGATCGGGCTGCGGCTCGATGGATTCGTCGTGGCTGATGGCATTCATCGCGTTATGTCCCTGGCTCTGGCAGCAACCGTAGCACGCTGCAGCCCGGACCCAAAACGGGTCAACGCCAGCGGCGCTGACGCGCTATGTTGTATGCAGAGGATTGCCGCATCGGAGCGCATCCGGTGTACCGGGGCAATCGTATAATCAAGTGGTTGCGGCCCACGCTGAGCTGGGTCCAACCTGGAGGAGCGGAATGAAGATCATCGGCGCCCGACCTGTTCTTGCAGCGGCCCTGCTGCTGTCCGGTCTGTGGATGCCGGCCGCGTTCGCTTACACCAGCGGCGGACACGGTGGCGGCTCGGGTGGTGGACACGCCTCGGCAGGTCATGCAAGTGCGGGACATTACGCCGGCGGCGGCGCGCACTATGCCGGACACGCCTACGCGCCGCGCAGCTTCGTGGGCTCGCGCGCCACTTACGTCGGCGCCTCGCGCGCTCCTGCCACTCACTGGGCCGCCGCTGGCGGCGCAGGCGTGGGTCACGCCGGCATCGCGTCGGGGCCCGGAATACGCGGTCGCGCCATCGGCCCCGGCTACGGCCACACCTCTCGCTGGGGCGGCGGCTATTGGGGCGGGCGCTACTGGCCGGCCGCCTACTACGGCCCCGGCTTCGCCTGGTTCCTGGCCTCGGTACCGCTGTACTGCTCCACCTTCTGGTGGAACAACATTCCGTACTACTACTACAACGATATCTACTACACCTGGAGCCCGACCGCCGACGGCTACGTGGCCACCGATCCGCCGCCCGCGGCCCCAGCCGACACACCTGCCTCGAACAACGCTCCCTATGACGGCGCCCCTGCCAGCGCGCCTTCGACCGGCGAGGAATACGCGCCGCCCGCGACTGGATCCGCACAATCTTCGGATGCCATCCCACCCGGCGCGTTCGCTTCCGGTGGCCCCAGCATCTACGCCTACCCGGCCAAGGGTCAGACCGATCAGCAGCAGGCCGCGGATCGGGCCGAGTGCACACAGTGGGCGGCGACGCAGACCGGTGGTGCCGTGGGCTCGCCGGATTATCGGCGCGCGGCGATTGCCTGTTTTCAGGGACGTGGGTACAGCGCACAGTAGTAGCGCCTCAAGAACCCGATCGAAGCCACCGACGCTTGCAATCACTGCAAGGCGTGTAAATACAGAAGGGAGTACTTACATCGATGTAAGTACTCCCTTCTGTATTTACACGCCATGAAATGCTGGCAGACGCCCGTCGGGTCGTCGCTTCAGTTCTTGAGGCGATACCCCGTGCGGAATATCCATGTCACCAACACCAGGCACACCGCCAGAAACCCGATGGTCGCGGCAAGACTCGTCACCACCCCCACATCCGCGCTGCCGTAGAAACTCCAGCGGAAGCCGCTGATCAGGTAGACCAGCGGATTGAACAGCGTCACGGTGCGCCATGCCGCGGGCAGCATGTCGATCGAATAGAACGCGCCGCCGAGAAAGGTCAGCGGCGTGATCACCAGCATCGGGATGACCTGCAGCTGCTCCCAGCCATTCGACCAGATGCCGATGATGAAGCCGAACAGGCTGAAGCTCACCGCGGTGAGCAGCAGGAAAGCCACCATGATCACCGGATGCAGGATGTGCATGGGCACGAACACGGTCGACGTTGCCAGGATGATCAGTCCTATCAGCACCGATTTGGTGGCGGCGGCTCCGACGTAGCCGAGCACGATCTCGAGCGAGGATATGGGCGCCGACAGCAGCTCGTAGATCGTGCCGGTGAAGCGCGGCATGTAGATGCCGAAGGAGGCGTTCGACAGGCTCTCGGTAAACAGTGCCAGCATGATGAGGCCGGGCACGATGAAGGCGCCGTAGCCCACGCCGTTGACCTGCGACATGCGCGCGCCGATCGCCGAGCCGAATACCACGAAGTACAAAGAAGTGGTCAGCACCGGCGTCACGATGCTCTGGACCACGGTGCGCCGGAAACGCGCCATCTCGAACTTGTAGATGGCCGAAACGCCGCGGCCATTGAACACGTAGCCGCTCATGAGGCCGCTGCGGCGACATCCGGCCTTGCGTTGACCAGGCCGACGAAGATCTCCTCGAGCGAGCTTTGGCTGGTATCGAGATCCTTGAAGCCGATACCCAGCTCGCTCATTCGCCGCAGCAGCGCCGGGATGCCCACGGGCTCACCGCTGGAGTTGTTGAAGTGGTACTGCAGCTCGGTGCCGCCGGCGCTCAAGCTCAGCGACCAGCCGCGCAGCGTGGCCGGCACCTCGGTCATCGGCTCCAGCAGGTGCAGCGTCAACTGCCGCGTGCCGAGCTTGCGCATCAGCGTGTGCTTGTCCTCCACCAGGATCAGCTCGCCCTTGCGGATCACGCCGATGCGGTCGGCCATTTCCTCGGCTTCTTCGATGTAGTGCGTGGTCAGGATGATGGTCACGCCGCGTTCGCGCAGGCCGCGAACCAGCGTCCACATGTCGCGGCGCAGTTCCACATCCACCCCCGCGGTGGGCTCATCGAGAAACAGGATCTGCGGCTCGTGCGACAGCGCCTTCGCGATCATCACCCGCCGCTTCATGCCGCCCGAGAGTGTCATGATCAGGTCCTTGCGACGGTCCCAGAGGGACAGGTCCCGCAGCAGCTTCTCGAGGTAGGCCGCGTTCGGCTCGCGGCCGAAGAGCTCGCGGCTGTAGCGCACCGTGGCGCCCACCGACTCGAACATGTCGGTGGTCAGCTCCTGCGGCACCAGGCCGATGAGCGTGCGGGCCGCCCGGTACTCGCGCGCGATATCGTGGCCGTCGGCCACCACCTGGCCCGAGGTCGGCCGGACGATGCCGCAGACGATGTTGATCAGCGTGGTCTTGCCGGCGCCGTTGGGACCCAGCAGTGCGAATATCTCGCCACGCTGCACCTCGAGGCTGACATCCTTGAGTGCCTGCAGGCCCGAGGTGTAGGTCTTGGTCAGATGGGAGATCGACAGTGTCGAAGGCATTGCCGGCAGCAGAATATAACGTCGCGAGCATCGGCCGCCAGACATGGCCGCGTCGGCGCATGGCTCCCCTGGTCTGCGCCGCGCTGGTGATCTCGGCGCTGTGCGCCTCGATGGTTCATGCCGCCGACCGCGATGCGCTCAAACACATCGTGCAGGACCAGTGTTTGCCGCACTGGCAGCAACTGCATGACCCGGCACCCTGCGCGCGCATCGTGCCGCCGGATTTCGCCGTGCTGGCCGATCGCAAGGGCGGCGCGCATTACCTGTTGATCGCCACTGGCAGCGCCACCGGCATCGAAGACCCCGCCGTTCTCAGCGATACATCGCCAAATTATTTTGCGGCCGCCTGGGCGGCCCGCGACCGGCTGGATGCCGTGGTCGGCCATCCGCTGCGGCGCGAGGCCGTGGGACTGGCGATCAACTCCGCCATCATGCGCGGGCAGGATCAGCTGCACGTTCACATTGAGTGCGTGCGACCCGATGTGTCGCGCGCGCTGCACGCGGCGGCCGCGACACTCAAGCCCCAGTGGAGCCCGCTCTCGCTCGACGATCGGGTCTACTCGGCGCTGCGAATCGATGGCGCCGATCTAGCGGGCAAAGATCCGGTCAGGCTGCTCGCCAGCGGCGTGCCCGGCTCACGCGCCGACATGCGCTCCTTCACGATCGTGGTGGTGGGGATGCGATTCGCGCAAGGTGACGGATTCGCGGTGCTCGCTGGCCGCACGCCGGCCGGCGGGGAGCTGACGCTGCCGCTGGGGACGAGCCGGGGGCTCGTGCCGCCCGGCGAGACCCTGCTGGATTCAACCTGCGCGGTCGACCCTTAAGTCCAGTCGCCGCCGCCGCCGTCACCGCCGGACGAGCCGCCGTCATCCCAGCCGCCGCCGTCGGAGACTCCGAAATCCGGGCCGCCCAGATCCGCGTTGGGATCGACATTGGATCCCGCATCATTGCCCGCGCCGCGCTCGTGCTCGGGCACCACGTTCGCGCCGTCGCGGCCATGTCCGAAGGCGTGCTCGACCAGCTCTTCGCCGGCGGCAATGCCCGCGCCCACGGCCAGTCCGCTGGCCAGGCCGCCGACAAGGCCAGACCCGGCACCCATGACGCTCGGGAAGCCGCCCGGCGGCGGCATCATCGGACCCTGACCCATGGTGGTGTTAGGCATCGTTCCCGGCGGATACGCGCTATAGCCGGGCACCGGCGCCTGGCGGCGCCGCACCAGCAGCCACAGCACGAACACCACCGCGGCGACGATGGCGACGAAGCCCCAGGGGAAGGACTTCGCCGGCTCGCGAGCTATGGCGGGGCCCGTCGCGGGTTCACGCGCCTGCGCCCTGGATTCGCCGGGAGGCACCGGGGCACCGATTTCCTTGCGCAGCTCGGCAAGGGATCGGGGGTTCACATTCGGCAGGCCCGGTTCCAGCTGCTCGGCTTTGGCAAGTTCCTCGCGCGCATCGCCATAATTCTTCATGTCGGCGTCGATTTCGGCCGCTACGTAGTGCGCCCGCGAACTCTGGGGGTGATGGGCCAGCACCAACGCCATCATTTGCTTGGCCTGGTCCAGGTGCCCCGCCCGCGCGGCCTCGTAGACCTGATTGACGGAGGGGTCGTTCGGGTTGGGGGCTTCGGCGGGATTCTCCGCGGCCTGCAACGCGGCGCCCAGGGCGCTGGCGGCGACCGCCACGAGCCCGATCAGCACCAACTTAAGCTTGTTCTGCATCGATTTCTCTCCGGCTCGTAGGACACTGCGCTGTTACTTAGGCATGAACGCCCTATCGAGGTTCCGCCCGGTCGCGCGCTATGCTGCGCCCGGCCCTCCAGGGCTTAAGACCATCAAATTGGGTCAGGATCGGGGATTACAATGCACATGTACTTGAGCATCGGCCCGGTAGTTTCGCTGATAGCCGGCATTCTGATTCTAATAGTGCCGCGACTGCTGAACTACATCGTCGCTATCTACTTGATCCTGATGGGCCTGATCGGCCTCTTCGGCAACGGCTCAATGCACCTGCACTAATGCTGATCCACCTGGTAACCGGCCTGCCGCAGCAGGTTCACCAGGCCATCCTGACCGACCAGGTGCAGCGCGCCGACGATGACCAGGTAGTCCTGCCGCGCCGCCAGCAGGCCGGTTACCGTGGGCAACCAGCGTCGGTTGCGATCCGTGGTCAGCAGCCGAAACAGCTCGGGGTATTGCGCCGAGCTGTCGCTGAGCAAACGTTCCAGCTGTACCACATCGCCTGAGCGCCACGCTGCCACCACGGCATCGGCGGAATGCAGCGTGTCGTCCGCATCGTCGAGCATGTAGAGCAGGAAGCGCCGCTGCTGGTCGGGTGACAGATGCGCAAAGATCCCCAGCTGCTGCTCGATGGTTTCGAGCGCGATGATCGGCTTGTGATCATTCGCCGCCCGGGCGGCAAACTGCTCATCGACGCCGGAGTCCGCATCGAATCCCTCCTGTACGAGCTCCGCCTGCTGCATGGCCATGGCGGCATACCAGGGCTGGAAGGTAGCGAATATCGCAGGCTCCAGTCCCAGGGTGCGCGCATGGGTCGCAAATCTTTCGTAGACGGAGGGGCCGAGCACCTCGGCCAGCGTCTGCCCGGCGGGCAAGGTCTCCAGCGCGGGATCGATGCCGAGCGAGGGATCCGCGCCGATACCGTTGAGATCGATCTCCATGACGAGCGCCGCGGCTTTCGAGTACGCACGCAATGCCTCGGTGGGCAGATCGCGATCACCCGGCTTGAGCACGTGCACCGAGCCGAGCAGGTAGACGGTGTTGTGCGCGCCCTTGACGGTCCAGAAGGTGTGATGCGGCTCATCGGCGCGTGCCCAGGGCGCGAGACTCGCGATGCAGGTAACCAGCAGCACCGCTGCAGCTCGCAGCAGGCGGCGAGACCCGATCAATCAGGCGCCTGCTCGGCCCAGCGCTGCATGATTTCATGCACCGGATCCATCAATGTCAGGAACAGGTCCACGAGCGCCGGGTCGAAATGCCGGCCGCGATTCTCGCGCAGGTAGTTCAGGGCTTCTTCCACCGGCCAGGCCTTCTTGTACGGTCTCTCGGACGTCAGCGCATCAAAGACATCGGCAATCGCAACGATGCGCGCCTCGAACGGAATGGCCTCGCCGGCGAGTCCGGATGGGTAGCCGCTGCCGTCCCATTTCTCGTGATGGCCGAGCGCGATCCGATGCGCGACGGCGAGCACGCCGCGCGGATGATCACCGATGATGCGCACGCCGATCTCGACGTGCGACTGCATGATGCGCCGCTCGTCGGCATCGAGTTTACCCGGCTTTTGCAGAATGCGATCCGGAATGCCGATCTTGCCGACATCATGCAGCGGGGCGGCATGCAGCAGTTCCTCGGCTTCGGCCTCGTGCATGCCGGCGGCCAGCCCAAGCAGGCGGGCGTAGTGGCTCATGCGGATCACGTGCCGACCGGTCTCGTTGTCCTTGTACTCCGCGGCCAGCCCCAGCCGCTGCACGATCTGCAGCCGCGTCTCGCGCAGTTCATTAGTTTGCACCAGCGACAGATGCGTGCGCACCCGAGCCCTGACGATGGGTGCACTCACCGGCTTCATGATGTAGTCCACCGCGCCGGCCTCGAAGCCGGACAGCTCGTCACTGGTTTCGGCGAGCGCGGTCACGAAGATCACGGGAATCGCCGCGGTCGCCCGCGTTGCCTTGAGCTGCCGGCATACCTCGTAGCCGGTCATGCCCGGCATCATCACGTCCAGCAGTATCAGGTCCGGGAGTTCCTGCTGCGCCAGTTCCAGCGCCCGCTGGCCGTCCTTGGCATAGAGCATGCCGTACTGATCCTGCAGGATCTGTCGCAGCAGCTGCAGGTTCGACGGTTCGTCATCGACCGCGAGAATGCGAGCCGCTGGCTGCATGATGGCGTTCACGCCTGTGCCGCCGCCAACGGTACTTCGAACTCGGCGCAGATCTGCCGCGTCATCGCATCGGCCGCCGCGAAGTCGAATTCGTCGACCGCGCGCTGCAGCTCATCGAGCTGCGTCTCACCGATATTGCCCGTGAGTGCATCGAGCAGCTGCGCGAACGCGGTGCCGTCGAGTTCACCGCGCCGAAAGCGGACGCTCAGGTGATCGCCCAGTGAATGGATGCGGGGGATGTCGATCGGCTGCGTGCGCCGCGGGCCGCGGATCGCCGTAGATGATTTCGCGAGCTCGAGATCGATTGCGGCAAAGGAGTCGTAGAGTACGTGCCGCAGGCGTGCCAGCAGCGGCCGCACCGCGCTGGCGTCATCGCTCACGAGAATGCGCTCGATCTCATCCAGCACTTCCGCGAGTTTCTCGATGCCAAGGTTCCCCGCGATGCCCTTGACCCGGTGCGCCAGCGCGCGCGCCTCAGGAGCGCCGCCGAACTCGGCGTAGTTCGAGAGCAGCGTGGGCAATTTGGTGTATTCGTCGACGAAGTGACGCAGTGCGCGCTGATAGGGCTCACGCTGACCGCTCCAGCGCGCCAGCGCCTGCTCGCTGTTGAGCAACTGCAGCCGCGCGCCGGGCCGGTATGGAATCCGCTCCGCGGCCTCGGCCAGTCCCAGCACACGGGCCATCTGCAGCGACAGCTCGGGCAGGTCGACGGGCTTGGACACAAAGGCATCCATGCCGGCCTCCAACGCCGCGCGCCGATCCTCGCTGAGCACGCTGGCGGACAGCGCGATGATGGGCACGCGCGGCGCCGCACGCGCCGCCGCTTCCGCCCGGATGGCGCGCGTGGCCGCGTGCCCATCCATGCCCGGCATCTGTACGTCCATGAGCACGAGGTCGAATGGCTGCTCGGCCGCCAACCGCACCGCTTCGACGCCATCATGCGCCGGCACGATGACGTGACCATGGGTGCCGAGCAGCAGCGTCAGCAGCTCGATGTTCTGCGGCGCATCGTCGGCCGCCAGGATGCGCAGCGGCGGCAGCGCGGCGATGCGCCGATTGCGCTGCGTCTGCTCGAGCGAGTCCGCTGCTACCGGCAAGGGCAGCAGCACGTGAAAACAACTGCCCTGGCCAAGCGTGCTCTCGACCCAGATGCTGCCGCCCATCAGACCGACCAGCTGCTTGCTGATCGTCGTGCCAAGCCCGGTGCCGCCGTAGCGGCGGCTCATCGAGGGATCCGCCTGGATGAACGGATCGAAGATGGCTTCGAGCCGGTCGGCCGCGATGCCGATGCCGGTATCGCGCACCGTCACATGCACCTGATCGTTCATGTCCGCCACGCCGAGGGTCACGCTGCCCTGGACCGTGAACTTGATCGCGTTGCTCATCAGGTTGGTGAGCACCTGGCGGATGCGCAGCGCATCGCCGTGGAAACGCTGCGGCAGCGTGGGCTCGTACCTGATATGCAACGCCAGCCCCTTGGCGCGCGCACTGGCGGCAAGTGTCGAGGACACTTCATCCACGAGTTGCTGCAGGTCGAAATCGCGCAGCTCGAGCTCCACCAGTCCCTTGTCGAGCTTGGCGGTATCCAGGATCTCATTCAGCAGGCGCAGCAGCGAGCGCGCCGCGCCGCTGACGGTCAGCAGGTGGCGCCGTTGATCGACCGTCATATCACTCTGCAGCAGCACATCCGAAAAGCCGATGATGGAATTCATCGGCGTGCGGATCTCATGGCTCATATTGGCCAGGAACGCCGCGCGCGCCGCGGCGGCCTGTTCGGCGCGCTCCTTGGCGGCACGCAGTTCCGTTTCCATCTGCCGCCGCTCGCTGAGGTCGAGGATGACACCGTCGAGAAACCTGAACTCGCCCTGGCCGTCGCGCACCGCGCAGCCGCTGCCCCACATATAGCGTTCGCGGCCGTCGCGGTGTTTGATGCGGTATTCGAGCACGTAAGGCTTCTGTTCGCGGATCGCTTCCGCGACCAACTGCTTCAGTGGCTCGCGATCGTCCGGGTGCACCAGGTCGATGATTCGACGCTTGGGGTTCAATCCCACGAAATCCGCCGGCGCGTAGCCGGTCAGCCGTTCTACCGCATCGCTGACGAACACCGCGGGGAAGTCTTCCTGCATGAGGCAGCGATAGGAAATGCCCGGGATGTTGGCGATCAGCGAGCGCAATTGGCGTTCACTATCGCGCAGTGCCTGTTCGAAGGCGCGGCGTTCGCTGACATCGGTCACGAAGGCGACGTAGAGTTCGTGCGGTGTGCGCTTCTCGCTGATCGAGAGGCGGATGGGCAGCGTTGAACCGTCGGCCCGCACCGCCAGCGCCTCGCCCGTGCGCAGGCCCACGGTGCCCGAGATCAGCGCGTTCAGATCTTGCCCGACAATCTGCGCGCGCGCACGCGCGAAGATCTTCTCGGCCGACACGTTGCAGTCGGCGATGATGCCCGCGGCATCGAATATGACCATCCCGTCGGAGGCGGTCGTGAACAGCGCACGCATCCGCGCGTCGCGATCCTGCAGCCGCAGGAACAGTTCGCGGTAGCGCAGCGTGCCGTTGACGGTCGTTATTAGCAGCGTGAAGGCGATCGTGATCGCCGAAACGATCAACGCCAGCAGTTGCGCATTGGTCGTCGTACCTGCCGGCACATGGCCCACAAAGCGCGCCGCGGCCATGCCGGTGTAGTGCATGCCGGAAATGGCCAGCCCCAGGACCACAGCGCTGATCAGGATCTTCTGCAGTCGGAAGCGAACCCAAAGCGCGAGGATGGCCAACCCCACCGCCACGATGATCGACACGCCAAACATCACCGGGTCGTAGCGCAGGGCAGGCGCCATCTGCATGGCGGCCATGCCGGTGTAATGCATGGCGCCGATACCGGCGCCGACCGCGATGCCGCCGCCGATCAGCTGCCACGGCCGGATTTCGCGGCCGCCGATCAGATGCAGCGCCAGCGCTGAAGCGCCGATGCTCGGCAGCATCGACCACAGCGTGATGGTCGGATCGTAGGTGACTGCGCAGACGCTGAAGGCCAGCATGCCGATGAAATGCATGGCCCAGACACCGACGCCAAGGCTTAGGGAGCCGGTGATCAGCGCAACCGCGCGCAATGCGAGCGTGGTCTTCTGATCCGAATGCGACGCCAGGCGCAGCGCCATCCACGAAGCGAAGATCGCGACCAGGACCGAAAGCGCCACCAGCCGCAGATCGTACTGTCCCGACGCCAGCAGGTTGGGGTCACTCGGCGGCGAAAAAAGCGCGTAAATACCGGCCAGATCCATCGTCACGGATAGTGACAGGAGGACAGCCGCATTCCCGTGGGCCAGCCCACAGTTCAGGGCTTCTCGCAGCGCAGCAGCTAGTGGGCGGTGCGGTGGCTCAGGGTCCAGACATAGGCCGCGACGGCCGCCACCTCGTCGTCCGACAGCTGAGCCCCACCCATTGCGGGCATGGGACCGCGGAATTTCCTCGGCGTCGGAACGCCCTGGGCAATCGTCTGCTTTATGCCGGCATAGCCGCCATCACTCCATAACCAGACGTGCGGCCCCAGGGTGGGCCCCAGCGATGTGCCGCCGCCGTCGGTACCATGACAGCCTGTACAGCCCGCGCCGCTGACCTCGCCCCGAAAAACGCGGGCTCCGAGCGCCACCATCGCCGCAGTGGTGCCAGGCGGCACACGTGAGTTGACGGCCGCCTTCCCGGCCTCGGCACTGGCGGCGATCGGCGCTGCCGGGGCGTCCGCCGGCGGGCATGGCACCTCGCCAGCGCCCGGGCTCGCCGCCGCTCCCGCGCCGGGCTGATAGGTGATGCGGTAGATGCGCCCGCGGACATCGTCGGCGACGTACAGGGAGCCATGCGGTCCGAATGCCAGCCCCGTGGGCCGTTGTTGCGCATGTTGCGGATCGACGCGCGGACCGGCGAAGCCATCGGCGAAGATCTCGCAGCCGCGCGTCGCCTTGCCGTAACTTAGCGGCTGGAACGCGACGTTGTAGCCTCCCTGGGCGTAGGGAGCGCGATCCCACGAGCCATGGAACGCTATGAAAATCCCCTCGCGATAGCGCGCCGGAAACTGCTCCGCGCGATCCACAACCAGGCCATCGGGCGCCCAGTGCGCCGGGAAGTAGGCCACTGGCGCAAGCTTTTCCGCGCACACCCCGACCGACTTGCCGCCGTCGCCGCCGTATTCGGGCGCGAGCACCAGTTTGTGCTGGACCGCATCGAAGTAGCACTCCGGCCAGCCGTAGTCGCCGCCCGGCTGCAGCCGCAGCAGCTCCTCGGCCGGCTGCGTCGCTTCCTCTTCGATCCTGTAGAGCTCCGGCCAGTTGCTGCGCAGCTGATCGCGCCCGTGCTGGCTGACGTAGACACCGCGACCGGTGGCATCGAGCGCGATGCCCACGGCATTACGAATTCCCGTGGCGTAACGCTCGGACTTCGAGAACACCTGTCCGGTGCGATGCGCGTCATAGAGCCAGATCCCGCCGCGCGTCTCGAGCTCGACGCAGGGCTCGATACCACGGGAATGCCGGGTGCGATTCTCGGGCTGGCAGGCGTTGGTCGCCGTGGCGACATCGATGTACATCTTGCCGTCAGTGTCGATCACGAAGGGGTGCATCGGGTGATCGCCGCCCAGCGGCAGTCCCGAGACGATGACCTCGGGTTTACCCCGCGGCACGCCACCGCCGTCCGGCAGCCTGTAGCGCACGATGCGATCATCGCTCTCGGCATACAGATAGCCTTCGAACAGCGCGATACCGGTGCCGCCGTGGGCGCCCGATTCGTGCGCGGGTCCGAAACGTCGCACGGAGTCGGCGTGGCCCGCGCCCTTCGAATCCTTGAGTGCGATTAAAAATCCCCCCGGATGCACCGCCCCCGTGTAGTAGTCACTGTCCCAAGTATTGACATACACCGTGCCATCGGCTGACACGGCCAGATGCCGCGCGTGGCCGAGTGTGTCGGCGAATACGCTGGCGCAGAAACCCGGCGGCAGCGTCAGCCCGGCGTGCTCGCACATGGATGCGCCACTCGCATCAGCGCTCTGGGCTCCGGCCGTGTGCGGCGCCGCCGTGGCCGCTGTGACTGCGAACATCGACAGCAGCGCCAGCGCCGCCATCACCCCCATGCCTGCCGGATTTTTTTTGATTTGCATGCGCAAACCATATCATTGACCGGGATCATTGACCGGGCTGCGATGGACCGATGTCCCCGCGCTACTTTTTGCCGCTAGAATGCGGCAGATGAATCGATGGCTGATGGCCAGTGTTCTGGCCTGCTCGCTCTGCGCCGCCGCCGGTGCGTGGTCCGCACCCGCATCGCCGGGTAGCTACGATCCGCGTGAGACCTTCGCGCCGCTGACGCTGCCGCAGCCGGTCAACGCATTCCGCTCGGCCGATGGCACGCCCGGGCCGCAGTACTGGCAGAACCGCGCCGATTACAGCATCCGCGCCAGCATCGACACATCGACCCATAGCCTTAGCGCCAGCGAGATCATCGCCTACACCAACAACAGCCCGAGCGCGCTCGATTGCCTGTGGGTTCAGCTCGATCAGAATATCTACCGCAAGGACTCACGTTCGCACTATGCCAGCGGCCGGGTTCCCAAGGGCTTCACCGAGGGTTTCATCCTCGAGTCGGTGGAGATCGAGCGTCACGGACATACGGTCAATGCCAGCACCGTGATCAGCGATACACGGCTGCAGATCCGGCTCGATGGCCCGCTCGCGGCACATGGCGGCAAGCTCAATATCCGCATTCGTTATCACTACCAGATTCCGGGCGCGTTCGGCGGCCGCACGGCGCATGCACCCAGTCGCAATGGCGAGATCTATGATCTGGCGCAGTGGTATCCGCGCATGGCGGTGTTCGACGATATGCACGGCTGGGACACGCTGCCGTACATCGGTTCAGAGTTCTACCTGGAGTACGGCGACTTCGACTACTACGTCACCGTGCCGTGGGACATGCTGGTCGCCGGTTCGGGTGAGCTCGAAAACCCGAAGGAGGTTCTCACCGCCACGGAGCAGACGCGACTCGCACAGGCACGCGGCAGCGATGCCACCGTGCTGATCCGCACTGCCGATGAGGTAAACGACCCGAAGAGCCGCCCGGTGACGAGCGGTTCCCTGACCTGGCACTACCGCATGCAGAACACGCGCGATGTCGCCTTCTCGGCGTCACGCGCCTTCATCTGGGATGCCGCGCGCATCACGCTTCCGGGGAATGCGTATTCACTGGCGATGTCGTTTTACCCGGTGGAAAGCGCGGGGCCGGATGGCTGGGTCCGCACCACGGAGTACCTGCGCGATGCCGTGCAGAATTTCTCGCGGCGCTGGGGGCCGTACCCCTGGCCGGCCGCAGTCGCCGTCGCAGGCCCGGTCGACGGCATGGAATATCCGGCCATGATCTTCGACGGGGTGGAGGACGCCGGCAAGTTCCTGTTCTGGATCACGGCGCATGAAATCGGACACTGCTGGTTTCCGATGATGGTGGGTTTCAACGAGCGGCGCGATCAATGGATGGATGAAGGCTTCAACACCTTCATCGATGTCTACGAATCGGACGACTTCGATCACGGTGTTTATGGGCCCAAGCGCGACAGCGAATACGCGCCCGGCGGCGGTAACCCCGTGGATGAAATTCTTCCGGTACTGGCCGATCCATCGGCGCCCATCATGCTGACCCGCGCCGAACTGGTGCGCGAGACATACCGTCACTCGGTGACCTATTTCAAATCCGCGCTGGGCCTGACGCTGCTGCGCGAGCAGATTCTCGGGCCCGAACGTTTCGACTGGGCATTTCGCAAATTCATCCGCGACTGGACGTACCGCCACCCTTCACCCTCGGATTTCTTTCGCGCCATGGAGAGTGCGGGCGGTGAGGATCTGTCCTGGTTCTGGCGCGGCTGGTACTTCAACAACTGGACGCTGGATCTCGCAGTGACCGGCGCGGTCCCCGCTGAAGGCGGCTGGCAGAACGGAGCGGTGATCAACATCGTCAATCGCGATCCGCTGGTCATGCCGGCCGTCATCGAGGTGGGCTTTGCGGATGGCAGCACGCGTCGCATCGAACTGCCGGTGGAAACCTGGATCAAGACCGCGAGCGCGGACATCAGCATCGACAGCACGCAACCGGTGGCAACCGTGACCATCGATCCGGACCATCGGCTGCCGGATCGGGACCGCGCCAACAATGTGTGGAAGGCGCCCGCAAGCCCATAGTATGGTGAGGGCTGCCCCCCGCTTGAGGACAATATCCGATGGTCAAAGTGCCTGATGGGCCGGTGAGTCGCCGCGCGCTGTTCCGGATGATCGGCGCGGCCGCAGGCAGCGCCGTGATGTACCAGGCGATGAGCCAGCTCGGTTACGCGGGCGAGTCGGGCTACACCGGCCCGGTCGAGCTCGCCGGAAACGTCAAGGGCACTTCGGTGCTGATCCTCGGCGCGGGCCTTGCCGGCATGTCGGCGGCCTACGAGTTGCGCAAGGCCGGCTACCGCGTGCAGATCCTCGAGTACAACGATCGCCCGGGCGGCCGCAACTGGTCGCTCTACGGCGGCGATACCTACACCGAGCTCGGCGGCTTTACCCAGAAAGTTCAGTTCGCCGACGGCCTGTATCTGAATCCCGGTCCGTGGCGCATCCCGCATCATCACTACGCGCTGCTCGATTACTGCAAGCGCCTGAAGGTCACGCTCGAGCCCTTCACCCAGGTCAACTATGCAGCAGCCCTGCAGAACCCGGCGGCCTTCGGCGGCAAAGTAAAGCGCTACCGGGAAGTGCAGGCGGATTTCCAGGGCCACGTGGCGGAGCTGCTGTCGAAGTGCGTCAACCAGGGCGCGCTCGACGAGACGGTCAGCGCGGAAGACCGCGAGGTCCTGCTCGAAGCCATGCGCGACTGGGGCGCGGTCGATGCGAGCTACGAATACAAAAAGGGCCTGCTCTCGAGCGAGCGCCGCGGCTGGCTGTCCGATCCGGGCGGCGGCACGACCTCAGTGCCGATACCGTCCGAGCCGATGGCCCTGAGCGACATGCTGCAGTCGAAGCTGTGGAAATTCATCGCGGCCGGCCACATCTACGAATTCCAGAGCATGATCTTCCAGCCCGTGGGCGGCATGGGAATGATCGGCAAGGCGTTCGGCCGCGAACTCGAGGGCGTGATCCGCTACAACGCCAAGGTGACGGACATCCGTCAGGATGCCAATGGCGTCACCGTGGCGTACCAGGATACGAAGTCGGGCGGCGCAACCCAGACCGCATCGGCGCAGTGGTGTATCTGTACCATCCCGGCATCCATCCTCGGCCAGATACCGCTGCAGGTCGGCGCGCCGATGAAGAATGCCATCGACGCGCTGTACTACGACGCGGCCATCAAAGTCGGATTGCAGTTCAGGCGCCGCTTCTGGGAACAGGATGAGTCGATTTACGGCGGCATCACCTTCACGGCGCTGCCCAATGCGCTGATCGGCTACCCGAGCACCCGCTACTTCGACGATGGTCCGGGCGTGCTGCTCGGCGCCTACACCTTCGGTGCCAATGCATTTCAGATTGCAGCCATGCCGCCCGAGGAACGCGTGCGCAAGACCGTCGAATGGGGCGCGCAGATCCATCCCCAGTACAACACCGAGTTCCAGCACGGCGTCGGCGTCGCCTGGCATCGCGTGCCCTGGACGCTCGGCTGCGCCGGACACTGGACCGAGGCATTACGCGCGCAGCACTACGACAATCTATGCGCTATCGACGGCCGCATCATGCTGGCCGGCGAGCACGCCTCGCGGATTCCGGCCTGGCAGGAAGGCGCATTGCTCTCCTCGCTCGATGCCATCCGGCGGCTGCACCAGCGCGTGCTTGCCAGCGGGAGCGCCGCATGAGCGCGCGTACCCTGCCGCTGCTCAGGCTGCCGGTCATTGCAATGGCGGTCGCAATGCTGGGCACGAGCACAGCCCAGTGTCAGGAAATCTTCGCCGGCAAGTACCCGCAGCAGAGCGGCGAGGATCTGTTCAAAAATATCTGCCAGGGCTGCCACATGCCCGATGCGAAGGGAGCCATCGGCGCCGGCGCCTACCCGGCGCTGGCTTCGAATCCGCGGCTCGCCGCTGCCATCTATCCCATCACCGTCGTGCTGCACGGCCAGCGCGCCATGCCGCCCTTTGGCGAAACCCTGACCGACGAGCAGATCGCCGCCGTCCTCAACTACGTGCGCACCAACTTTGGCAATCGCTACAAAGACCTGATCACGCCGGCGGCCGTCCACGCGCGACGCTAAGAAACGCAATGTCCGAAAGCAAGACAGGCCCGCGGGACTTGCGTCTCGCGGGCCTGTTGCATCTACCAGAACTGATCAGCAGACCTGATCAGCAGACCCGAGCGGTCAATCAGCTGCCGGCCAGTGCCGTCAGTCCCGACTCGTAGATGCCGTCGATGGCCTTTTTGGCATCGGCATCAGAGGCACCCTTGGCCTTGTAGTGGCCGTGCCAGGAAATCACCGAACCTGAGCCGGACTTGGCAGCTTTGACGTGGATCGTGGATTCATAGTCTTCGACCGGCAGCGGGCTGCTGACGATCTTGTAGGTATAGGAATGCGTCTTGTCGCTCCAGCGCACCAGATGCTCGACGATCGTGCCGCCGCCCTTGAGCGTCAGCGTGCGTTCCTTCTTGTCGGCCGACAGGTCGCACTTGGCGATAGCCGGATGCCAATTGGCAATACCGCAGAAATCACCAATTTTGGTCCAGACCGCATCCACCGACTGCGAGGTGGTCTTGGAATCCGACGACTTGATCTCGGCCGCTTGCGCAGCGCCCGCAACCGCGAACAGACCCAACGCAGCGAGCGCAGTACCTAACGAAACGCGCATAAAACAACTCCTTTGTGAGCTAATTAGAATTCGAGGCCAGGTTGAATGGCGTGCGATCATAGCGCCGCATCAGCCCATCAGCGAGGGAATCGCGACCCGCCGTAATGGGAGCTCCCCGGGTGTGTCATTTCTGACATTCCAGGCTTCAATTGCGCATCCGGATCTGCAATTCATGGCGGCGGTAATCGATGATGACGGTATCGAGCAGGCCGATGGCGTCCATGCCTATGAGCACCACCGGCTCGTCGGTGAGCTTCCAGTGATCAAATATCCGCATGTCGCCGTAGGTGACTCGAGCGCCCTCGATCCGAACGGACCCGAACTGGATCGGCGGCGTCGAATAGGACTCACCGCTCTGCTCATCGGTGGTTACGCCGATGACCTGCTCCGGACGCGCCGGGCCGCGCTCGCGCCGCAGCAGCGCGTTACGCATCGCCCAATTGCCTATGGTGATCTGGCCGCCGGTGTCCAGGATCGCCTTGACCGGTATGCCGCCGACATAAGCCTTCATGACCACCAGGCCGAGATTCGTGCGCTGCATCGGGACCGTGATGAAACCCACATCCGCGCGCTCGCTGTGCGAACGCGTGATCGTGATCAGATCGTGGCGGAAGTCGATGTAGATGCGCTTGTCTTCCAGCCCCTCGGTGCCAAGGATCCCCTCCGCCCCTCCGAGCGCATCGATGACGATCGGCAAAATCACGGGATGCAATGCCAGGTCCCCAACCGTCAGCGAGTCGACGCGAATAGTCGGCACCTCGGCGCTGCCCGTGACTCCGCGCAGCATCACCGGCGGCGAAGCATCGAGCGGAATGCCCAGGGTCTCGGCAACGCGCTCCGTGACACCGGAATGGCTGGCACCGGTATCAAGTACCAGGCGAAACGGTCCCTGCCCGTTGATGAATACGGGGGCCCAGATGCGGCCGATGCGATCACGCCGGGTCGGCGCCACGTAGCGCGGTTCGGGCGCGTCGACCTGGACCTGCGGCAATTCGGGCACGAGCGCGGGTTCGATGGGTTCGGCGGCGGCACGGGGCATCGGGTTCAATAGCAACGCGCCCGCGGCGATGAGCGCCGCCGTGGCACGGCGGAACCCCATGCGGTGAATCCGGTCGTTGTGCATCGCCCACCCCCGCTCGCGGCCAGACCATCGCCGTATCCCGCGGCAGTCCCGATCATGCGCCTCACGCCGCCATGACGCTACCCATTGGATTTGGGATACTGCCGACCGCTTTATCCACCTCAGCCCATTAATAGGTATCCCTTATGTCCACTTACTGGCGCGGCCGCCGCGGATTTTTCGCCATCCTGGCCACCATGGCTTTGACGATTCCCGCGCTCACGGCACCCTCGCTGAGCCAGGCGGCTGCAGTGGATCCGGCACTGGCAGCTGCCATCGCCAGCCCTGCCCGCAGCCCCAACTTCGTGGCACGTGATGCCGCGCGTCATCCGGCCGAGGAACTGACCTTCATGGGGATCAAGCCGTCGATGACGGTGGTTGAGCTGTGGCCGGGCGGAGGCTATTGGACCGAGATTCTCGGCGCCTACCTGGCACCGCAGGGACACTACTACCTGGCGATCGAGTCCTCGGGTGATGCCGAGGAAGACGCCTCGACCGCCAAGCTGCGTTCGCGCATTGCCGCGCAGGGTGATCGATTCGGCAAGATCAATGAAACCGTGCTGGGACCGAAGCAATTCGACATCGCGCCCGCGGGCAGCGCGGATCTGGTGCTGACGTTTCGAAACCTGCACAACTGGATGGACGGCGGCTATGCCGAGCAGGTCCTCGCGGCCTGCTTCAAGGCGCTCAAGCCGGGCGGCATCTTAGGGATCGAGGAACATCGCGGCCGCAACGACAAACCGCAGGATCCGAAAGCCAAGGATGGATATGTGCGGCAGGACTACACCATCGCGCTCATGAAGAAAGCAGGCTTCAAGGTGCTTGGATCGTCCGAGATCAACGCCAATCCGAAGGACACGAAGAATTGGGTCGACGGCGTCTGGACGCTGCCGCCGACGCTATCGCAGAAGGACAAGGATCGCGAAAAGTATCTTGCGATCGGCGAAGCCGATAACTTTGTGATGACCTTTCAGAAGCCGCGATAGAACAGATAGTCGGCGGTGTAGTGCACGCGCACTTCACTGCCGGCGAGTCCGGCGCCGCAACCGCCTTCGGGGGCTTTACCCCCTACGGTATTCAGGCGCTGAATCGATTGTGTGTGACTGAGCGGCCCGCTTCCCGAGGTCGATTTGGCGTGCAGCAGCAGCCACGGAATCGCCATCGGATCCGGGCCGTTGTCCTTTGATACGACCTCGCCGACGACCTTGCTCCCATCCAGCGCTTCCCAACTCGGACCCGCGTAATGGTGAATGATGGGTTTGCCGGCCTTGTCGGACAGCTGCGCCTCCGGCGCCTTGAACACCCAATCGAAGCGCGCCGGATCGTCATGGTTGGCCTGGCAGACATAGATCTGCACTCCAACGGCATGCGCCTTCAGGATCAGGGTTTCCTTCGATGAAGGCCGCAGCGCCTCGGGTACCGCAGCTTCAGCAGCGGGTCTCATCGAGGTGCATCCCGCCAGTAGCAGCAGCAGCGCAGCTGCAGCGGTCGCAAACTCACCCGGGCAAGTGGCAGACCGCTTCGACATTGTTCCCGTCCGGATCGAGTACGAAGGCGCCATAGTAATTCTCGTGGTAGTGGGGACGAAGACCCGGTGCGCCATTGTCACGGCCGCCGATGCGGAGTGCGGCGCGATGGAATTCATCCACCTGCTGACGCGAGGCCGCCTTGAACGCCACGTGCAGGCCGGTCACGGGCTGACCATGATTGCCGATCCAGAAAAATGCCTTGTCGTCGGCACCGAATCCCGCGTGCGAGCCAAGCCCAGTCTGCTCCGGCGTGACTTCCATGATCAGCGTGATCGACAGCGGCGCGAGCGCCGCGGTGTAGAAACGCTTGGAGCGGTCGAACTCGGTGACGGCGAATCCCACGTGATCGAACATTGGCGTAATCCGTGATGCGGTCGGGCCTCTGCGGATTATAGCGATTCAGGCTCGAGGCTGCTCCGCGGAGTCCGGAACCTCGATCGGCAGTTCGATTTTCTTCTGCTGTCGCATGATGTGGAGCTTCAGCGTTTCGCCGACGCGATAGGATCTGAGGATCTGAAACGCATGCGTGACCCCGCCCGGGACGCGGCCGTCAATATCAACGATGACATCGCCGTCCTGGAGTTTCAGGCGCTCATCATGCGGCGCCCGTACCACCAGCAATCCTTTCTCGACGCCGAAGTACTGGCCCAGGTGCGGCGACAGCTCCACCAGCTCCGCCGTGCCAAAGCCCGCGGGATCGCGCATGCCCGGCGGGAAAGGCCGCACTCGCGGCAGCGGCGCCAGTCCCGGCATATCTTCACGCGGATCGTCCATGTCGTCCATATCGCCCATACCGCCCACATCCCCCATGTGGTCCATATGTTTAAGGTCCCCCATATCTCCAAGATCCGCGAGCCGCAGCTCCGCCAATGATTCGACCAGGCTCTGCGGCACGATCTGGACATTGCTCAGCTTGCCGTCACGGCGATATTCGAGAGCCACCGGCTGGTCCGGCTTGGTTGTCTGCAACGCTGCGAGCAGCCGCCGTGCCGGCGGCTTGCCGCCCTCCCCCGCCAGCGGCTGGCCGGCAAATGACACGATCACATCGCCCGCCCTGAGGCCCGCGACATCGGCCGGACCACCCGGGCTCACGCTCAGGATGCGTACGCCCTGAACATCAGATGGTTTGCGCTCGATGGCCCCGATATTGATTCCAAGCGTTGCATGCGACCCGCCGCGCTCGAATCGCACGACTCTCTGTGCGACTTCGTCGCTGAGCGACATGCTGAGTTCCGCAACTTTCTGCGCCGAGCGTTCGAGCTGTTCCTGGGCGTCATGCAGCTGGCGCTCAATCTCCGCGCGCGGCACGGCTGGGGGCGCGGGCGGAGCAGGAGCCGGAGGAGCCGGAGGAACTGCCGCAGGATCGGCGGCGTGCGCGCTGAAGCTCAGCACACCAATCGCGAATGCGAGTGCCACCGCCAGCCGCGCGAGCGGAGCGGCGGTGTTCATCGAATTACCGTGGTCCATCTAAATGTCTCCTGTGGAAACTGGCGCCCCGAAATCTCTGCGCGCGGCGTGCTCCGCATAACGCAGGCTGACGAGCGAATCGAGCAGCTGCACCCGGGTCGCCCATAGTTGCTGCGCCTGCCCTCGATCCGGCTCACCTGAGAGCTGTACATCCAGCACCTGGATGCGGGCCTGCAGCTCGTCGATCGCTGCGGATGTTGCCGCCCGTTCAACCGCCGGTCGCGGCAGACCGCGCAGCAGCGCCTCGAGCCGCTGCGATTTGGCCACGAGCGAGGACAGCGGCTGCGCGCCGACGCTGCCGAAGTCGACGTTGATCGAGGGATGATTGGTGGATGGCCGATCTCGCCTGCTCTGCCACAGCAACGCCGACAGCAGCGTGGCGCCGAGCAATCCCGCAACGAGCAACGCTGCGCGCTTAGCCAGCGCCCGCGCCGGGCTCGGGGCCAGGCGCGGATTCGACAGCGTCTGCTCGATCGCGGCCCACGCCGCCTGCGGCGGCGCGAACCCGGGAAGTTGCCGCAGCTGGCTGCGCAGGTCCTTCAGGCGCGCGATTTCCGCGCTGCATTGCCCGCAGGCGTTCACGTGTTCGGCGCTGTGCGCCGCGACGGGAGGGCCGTCGCGCAGCGTTAAGAGTTCCCGGATACCGGGGTGCATGGCAGTACTCCTGGGCGCGGCATAGATTGATTGGCTTCGAGCCATTCGCGCAGCAGCGCGTGCGCCCGCGCGAGCTGCGATTTCGAGAAGCTGACGGAATTGCCGAACAGCTGCGCGATCTCGGCGTGTTTGTATCCCTCGACGTCATGCAGCCAGACGATGCTGCGCGCGACCGCCGGCAGACGATTCAGCGCGAGTTCGAGTTCGTCCTGCCAATCCTCCGCGGCTGTCGAACCGGCGCTGGAGAGTGAATCAAGTGCAGCGTCGGATTCGTCGAACAGCAATCGCTGATGCCAGGGTGATCGCAGGTGCATGAGCGCCTTGCTCACCGCGATGCTGCGAACCCAGCCGGCAAAGGAACCCTCGCCGCGATACAGCTGCAGGTTGCGCAGTATCTCGACGAACACGTCCTGAAGCAGGTCCTCCGCCACCGCGGGATGCACGACCAGGCGCCGGATCAGCGTGTAGACCGGCCTGGACAGAGCCGAGTAAATCGCAGCCCGTGCGCCGCCATCGCCCGCCCGTGCGCGCTCGAGCGTCTCGTCCGGTACCTGGATGTCGAAAAGATAGGACATGTGGTGCTTAGATGCACGGGACATGGAAAAGGTCGCAGCCGGGCCCGCAATACCGGGCGGCGGCCGCTATGCGGCGACCAGAGTGTTACCCATGTGTTCGGAAGGGACCCTAGCATGGGTGTGCCGGCTGAGAGATTTGAACTCCCGACCAACGGTTTACAAAACCGCTGCTCTACCACTGAGCTAAGCCGGCATTTCAAGGACTTATGCGGAAAGCGCCGCATGGGTGCAGCGCCCTGTCGGCGGCGTGGTCAGATACTGCGAATCCGACCACCGCCGACGCCACTATTCTACCGCACGGCTCCGATCTCGATGATGCCCACGGAGTCCTTAAGCGTAATCCGGGTGCCGAACTGCGCGGAATCCTTTTCCAGGTTCTTCAGGATCCGCTGCGCGTCTGCCGCCGATGCCAGGTGAGGAATGCCCCGCCGCTTGCGGTCGTAGGTATTGCCGAGATCCAGCGGATACAGCAGCAGCCGCTTCGCCTCTCCGCCTTCGAACTCAGTGACGGCCACCACGCCGTCGTACCAGCTGGCGGGGTTGCCCCCTTTCCTCACGGATTGCTGCGGCGGATCGGGTGGCGGCGCATGGCCGCTAGCATCGGGGAATACCCGCAGCGCACTTTCCTGTGTCATTTCGACGTCGCCGTTGATGAAGAAGGCGCCCAGCCCGTACAGGATAGGCCGGCCTTTGTAGATCTCGATGCCGCGCAGCGAATGGGGGCCGCCGCCCATGATGACATCGGCGCCGGCATCGACGGCGTCGTGAAACAGGCGCACCAGAAAGTCAGGCGGCTCAGGGGTGTCGTCATCGTCACCCGTTGGGCTCTGATGCGCATGGATCGTAAAGACGACCAGGTCCGCTCGCTGCCTGGCGTCGCGGATCGACTTCAGCAGCGCCGCGTGATCGTACAGTTCCATCTCATAGCTGAGACCGGTTGAGCGCGACAGCCGATAGATGTCATCTTGGAAAGTGATCTCCGTCGCGTCTGGGGGCGGGGCCGGCTTGAGTGGCGAGGCGAGTTCCGTGGCCAGCTTGCGCACCGAGGCGAGCTGTTGCTCGTTGACAAGGTGAATGACGCGTGTGCGCAGAGTGCTGATGCCGGCACGTGCCGCCGTCAGCTCCAGTGCATCGTTGGCGCGCGCGTTGGCCTTGAAGCTCGAGGCCGTCGAGATGAGTGCGACGCGGCCTTTGGGTGTCGCAAGAATGCCGGGCTGCCGCGCCTCGGCCAGGCTTTCTCCGCCGCCGGCGGTCACGATTCCGGCGCTGCGGTGCAAGCGGATCGTGTCGCGCAAACCCACATCGCCCCAGTCCATGCCGTGATTGTTGGCCAGCGACACCATGCCAACGCCCATCGCTTTCTCATCGGCCGCCAGGTCGCTCTCGGACCACAACAGCCCGTCACCATACCCGGCCGCGTGCGTTCCACTATCGAGTGTTGAGCCCTCGCGGTTACCGATGGTGACATCGCCGGATTGAATGAGCTTGATGACCCGCTGCAACTCAGCGTCATCACGATGCGCCATCGGATACGAGTACAGCAGGTCGCCGATCGAAATCAGCTTGAAGGATCCCTTGATGGTGCTGGGCCTGAGAACCTTCTGCAGGAACTCCTGCGGATTGTTCGAGGGTTCAGGCGCGGGCTCGGATGCACGGACCGGAACCTTTGCGGTCGTAACTGCGATTGCCATTGCAATCGCTACCGATAGACAGACCAGAAGAGCCTTGGCTCTCAGTCCGCGACCTTGCTGCGCCATCACTTGCCCCAGATTGCCTGTGCGTAGCACAGGAAGTTCCCACCCATGATCTTCTCGATGCGACGCGGCGGAATTTGCCGCTTTGCCAGCTTGTCCGCGAGGATGTGAAACTGCTCGCGCCCATACATGTCGGTGGCGAAGGTGAAGCCGTAGGGAGTCTCGCCTGGCGAGGAAATGCCCGCGACTCGCCGCGCCTCGATCTGCTTGCGGAAAGCTGCCTCCCACGAGGGCAGATCATCGATTCCGGTGGCGCTGCCATCGGTGCCGATGCCGACGCAGTCCTCGCCGCACACCTGCAGGGCATGCTCGATATGACGCACCACGTCATCGCTGGTGATCGATCGCCCGATGGCCAGATAAGGCATGAAGTAGATTCCGACATAGCCACCGCGATCCGCGATCAATCGCAGTTCCTCGTCCGACTTGTTACGCGGCAGGTCCACCAGTGCGCGGCAACCGGTGTGGGATATGCAGGCGGGTGACCTGGAATATCCGGCGGCATCGAGGCAGGTCTGACGACCGCTGTGGGAGAGATCCACCATGACAAGCCGGTCGTTGATGTGATCGATAACCTCGCGGCCAAATGCCGTGAGCGGGGTGTCCTCCGGCGCCGATGAGCCGCCGCCCAGACGGTTGCGCTCGTTATACGTCAGCTGGAAGACGCGCACGCCCATGTCCGCAAACAGATCCACGCGATCGGCACGCTCACCGAGCGCCTCTTCATTCTGGAAGCCGTATATGAGCCCCAGCTGACCGGCGGCATGAGCACTGCGGATGTCGCTGACCGCGGTGACCTTGCGCAGCGTGCCCGGGTTCTCGGCGATGCGTCGGTCCCACTTCACGATGTCACGGACCGTGAACTCGAATGGATCACCAGGGCCATGGATATAGCCCAGCGTCAGGTTGAGCGCGGTCAGGCCCGATGCGCGCGCATCCTGCACAACGCGCGTCGACAAGGCCTGCGGGGCATCGAGATCGGCAGTGTTCGGATCATCGAGCGAACCCAGCGAATCGATGATGATCGGGGCTGCCGCCTGGGATGACGCCTTGGCTCCCGCCTCGGAGCCCGCCGAAGCAGCGGCGCTCGAGCCGGCCGCGAGGGCCGTGGCCACGGCGCCAGCCGACACCAGCAGCGCGCGACGATCGATGTCACGTAATCGAGTCATTGCCGAATGAACTGCCCATGGGTCAGCGAGGCGGTCAACGGTCCGGGGGACGACAGGTGGCGTCGGACACGCCCTCGACGCGCTGCCACTGCCAGCCGTCTACGGCCGCGCCGCGCGGCAGGTAAGTGATCGGAAAGGTGTTGCCGGCGCGCGTGATCTTAACGGTGATCGTCCTGTCAGGCTCGCGCTGCGCGCCGTCGGTATTGGTCCGCAGGACAATTGCATCACCTTCACGAATGCCGGCTCTGTCGGCTTCGGAACCGGGAATCAATCCCTCGACGACACCGTCGACCGCCGCACGCCTCTGATTGTAGCCCAGCTCGTAACGCCGGATCTTGGCGGCAACGCGCTGGAAGCAGGGGCCGTAGGCATCGGAATCGGGCACTAGGGTCTCGCCGCTCATCATCGCCTTGTGCAAGGCGACGCCGCCCTGGCCGAGCTCGTGCTCGAGCATCGTCACCCAGAAAGCCTCTTCCGTGCTCACTCCCTTGCGGTTGCGATCCACGATCACGCGAATCAGATCGTCGACCGACCGTTTGCCGTGGCTGGCCTCCCGAATCCTGTCGTCCAGGATCGCGAAATATATGGCGCCGCGATCGTAAGGGATGACGATGAGCCTGACGTCACTCCAGTAGTCGCGGATCACATCGGCATCGGACAGATGAATGAGATCGTTGGTGTAGTAACGGGCCGCGGTCTTGTTGATGTCCCGCAGATAATCCTCGGTGGAGACCATATGGTCTCGCCAGGGCAGACGCTGCTGGTAGTAGACGGCCAGGCCTTCGTCGAACCACTTGCCCATGTCGGTGGCGGTCCAGGTATGGGTCATCTCGTGGCCGAGGATGCCCTCCATGTAAGTCGCGCCAACCCCCTGTCCGTAAGTCCACAGGAAGGAATTGGGAAAAGCGGTGCCGCCACCGGCGTTGGCCGCCGGGTTGTAGCGCAGAAAGATGCGATAGGTGGCTTCGTGCGAGTCACCGAAGAAGCGGCTCATCCAGCCGTGCAGCTGTTGGGCCCAGCGCAGCGAGGGGCGCGGGTCGAAACCCGGATCGCCGGTCCAGACCGCGGAGAAAGCGCCCCGGAGTTTTTCAGGCTCGCGCTTGATGTGGCCCGCCATGAAGAAACTGTTCTGTAGGCGCGACACGGAGCCGGCCGGCAACATGACACTGCCTTCCCCGTAGGTCCAGACACCCACGGCGCCCACCCCCATCGCGGCAAGTTCCCACTTCAGGGACAAACGATACTGTTGCGAGGTCTGGGGTTGCATCAGCAGCATTTCCCCGACGCTCGAGATCCCGTCGCCGTCGATACGCGGACTGCCCTGGGGGCCACCGGTGGCGTGGGTATCGTTGACGATGGGCAGGCGATAGCGGATGGTCACTGTGCCGCTGACCTTGCGGGTGGTATTCCAGGAATCCGGGAATTCTTCCTTGTTGGGCGTGAGACCGACCGGTCCCTGATCGTCGGTGACGACCAGATTTTCCATGCGCTGGGTCAGTGTCATACCCGGGGCGAAATTGGCGATCGAGAGCAGGTGGGCGCCCGACTCGGCCGTCATGTCAGGGAACACTTCCACCACATCGACGGTGCCGCCATCGCTTTCGTTCATCGCGCTCGGGGTTATCACGACGCGCGCCAGCGGGGCCTGGTGCGCCGGTGCCGCCCACGCCGCCGAGGCAGCCACGACGGCAGCTGCCAGCAGGAATGGGGCAACAGCCCTGGAGCTAGAGCGGGATGCGAAAGACACGTGTATCACCTGGTTTCCCCCTGTTGGAGCGGCGCTCCTGTCTAGAATGACGCGCGAGGTGGCGTATTCAGACAATAAATGTTTGGGCAGATGGCTGTCCGATCTCGCGGGCCTGAGCGTCTTATATAGTGCGTACCTGTGAATAAACCCGGATCCGGATCTCCTGTGCATCGCATGTGGAACAGTATGCGGTCCCTGATCGTCAGGCGAGGCGTCGGCCCCGATGAAGCGGACGACATCATCCAGGAGGCGTTTGCGCGCCTCGAGGCCTATACGCAGGCCAAGGAGGTGTGCTCCCGGGAGGCCTTCCTGATGCGGACGGCGCAGAACCTCGTGCGCGATCGGGCACGGCGGGCGCGAGCCGCTCCGTTCGAGAACGTGAGTATCGATCTGGAACTGGTGGCGGACGGCAGTCCGCAGCCAGATGAGATCGTGCAGGGCCGGGAGCGATTGCGGCGGGCACAGACCGGCCTCGACCGGCTCGACGAATTGAGCCGGCGCTGCCTGCTCGCGCGGCGCATCGAGGAACTCTCGTTTGGGGAGATCGCGGCGCGCGAGGGTATGACGGTGGCGGCGGTGGAGAAAAGGGTCGCACGCGCGGTTCTTTTCCTGATCAAGTGGATGGACGGTTGCTAACGGGCGCGAGGGGGCGAGATCATGGACTTCTCCACCGATGTGGTGATGGCCGATGCGGCCGCGTGGATCGCGCGGCTGCAGCGTGCCGATCGAACCCAGGCAACCGAAGCCGCGTTCCACGAGTGGCTCAAGGACCCGGCGCACGCGCGGGCGTTTGCACGCGTCGCCGATCTCTGGGAGATCATTCCGGGCGCGGCGCAACTGCGCGCGGCGCGGGCGCCTCCCGAGAGGCAACCGCTGGTTCGCCGATTGCTGCTGCCGGCCGGTGTGGCTGCGGCGCTGGCGATCGGAATCACGATGTACCTCGCATGGCTTCCGGCCTATCGGACCGCCGTTGGACAGCAACAAGTGCTGACTCTGGCCGATGACACGCGGGTTGCCCTCAACACCGATAGCCACCTCACGGTCAACTACTCTGCCCGGGAGCGCCGCGTCAAACTCGATCGCGGTGAGGCACTGTTTGAGGTCACCAAGAATAAGGATCGCGCATTTATCGTGCAGGTCGGAGACACGGAAGTTCGCGCGGTTGGTACCAAGTTCGATGTACGGCGCAACGACGGGCGAGTGATCGTGGTGCTGCTGGAGGGCGAGGTCGAAATCACGACCAGGCCTCAGTCGCTGCCGAAGCCGGTGGTCGTCGCCAACCTGACCCCCGGGGAACGCCTGACCTTCGGCGCGAAAGAAGGCGTCGCGGCCGTTGACCATCCCAATGTTGACGCCACCCTCGCCTGGCGCCGGGGCGAGGTGATGCTCGATGATGCGCCGCTGTCAGAGGCGGTCGCCGAGATGAACCGCTATGCGCGCGTGCCTGTGGCGCTCGGTGATCCGGCTCTGGAGAACCTGCGCGTGTCGGGCGTTTTCGAGAGCCAGAGCGTGCTCGAGTTTGCCCAGAGCGTCGCTGCGCTTCATCACCTGCAGATCGAGCGCCAGGAAAACGCGCTGATCCTGATCCCGGCCTCGCCGCGACGATAAAAATCTTTTTATCTGACATGTCGGGAATCCTCTGCCCGCGCGTCTCTGTCTATTAGAAGGGGTCTCACAGCAACCCCTACACGGACGAAGAGGGAGAGAACACGATGTCTGCTATCCGCCGGCGCGCGCTCATCGGCGCGCAAATCCTGTTGCTTGCCTTGTCATTGGCACCCGTCAGAGCCATGGCACAGGCCTTGTACCAGTTTGACCTCCCGACCCAGGCCCTCTCCGACACTTTGCGGGCTATCGGCAGCAGGAGCGGCATCAACGTAGCCTTCGATCCGACAGCGGTCAGGGGCAAGACGGCACCCGCACTGTCGGGTTCCTACACCGGCGAAGATGCCATCAAGCGAGTGCTCGAAGGCACGGGCCTCACCATGCGCGAGGTCAAGGAAGGCTCGGTGCTGATCGTGGACCCGGCCCCGGCCGCCGGCAGCGCCAGCAACGAGGAGCCCAATCTGCAGGAAGTGCTGGTGACGGCACAAAAGAGCGTGCAGCTGGCGCAGGACGTACCGATCGCGCTGACCGTGCTCAATGCGCAGTCGCTGATCGGTCGCAACGATATCAGCCTCGATGACTACTACACGCAGGTACCGGGCCTGTCGCTGCTCGATGATGGCAACGGCTTCAAGCTGCTGGCCATTCGCGGCATCACCACCGGCGCCAACAACACCCCGACCGTGGGTATCTACGTCGATGACACGCCCGTGGGTTCGAGCACCGCGCTGGCCCGTGGCGATGTCCTGGTGCCTGACCTGGATCCCGCCGATCTGGAGCAGATCGAGGTGCTGAAGGGACCGCAGGGCACGCTCTATGGCGCCAGCAACATGGGCGGACTGCTCAAGTACGAAACGATTCAGCCCAACCTGGCCAATTATTCAGCCTACGTGGAGACCGACGGCGCGGAAGTCGATCATGGCGGCGCCGGCTGGGGAGTTCGCGCCAACGTCAACCTGCCGGTGGTCCCCGATGTGTTCGCTTTGCGCATCAGCGGCTCGACGCGATATGACCCAGGCTACATCGACAACGTGGCGACCGGGCAGACCGACGTCAACACGCACCGCGTGGACTCGGGGCGAATCGCCGGCCTCTGGGCGCCGTTTGAAGGCCTGACGCTCAAGTTCAGCGCCTACGTCTCGGACCGCAACGCCTATGGGTCGGGCCGCATGGACTATAACTTCCTGACCAATGAGCCGCTGTACGGCGATCTGACGCATAACCAGATTCCCGGTACGGGCACCAACAATTCCACGCTGCATCTCTACAACCTGACGGTCAACGACGACTTCAGCAACTTCTCGCTGCTGTCCTCGACCAGCTACGCACACGTCAATTGGCAGAGCTTCGCCGACATCTCACCGCTGTTTGGATTCTTCGGTGGAATCTTCGGCATCCCCGACTTCGGTGCCACCATCTACCAGCACTACGGCACCGAAAAATTTACGCAGGAATTCCGGGTGGCAAGCCGCGGCGATAACCTGGTGGACTGGCTGGTCGGCGCGTTCTACACGCACGAGGCGTCGATCTTCGTGCAGAACCTCGACGGCGCGTCTACAGTCGATGGCGGACCGATTCCGGGGTTGCCGCCGCTCTCAGACGGAATCGGCAACTCAGAGTACAAGGAGGCCGCGCTGTTCGGCGATCTCACCTATCACATCACCAAGAGCTTCGATGTGCAGGGTGGACTCCGCTACAGCAAGAACTGGCAGAATTCCCTCAACTTGAGCTCGGGACTGCTCGGGAATCCGGGAGTGACTGTGGGCCAGGGCGACTCCTCCCAGGGCGTAACGACCTTCCTGTTCTCGCCCAGCTACAAGCTCGACGCCAATGACATGATCTATGGGCGCATCGCCAGCGGCTACCGCGCGGGTGGTCCGAACTACACGCTGCAGGGGTATGAGTATCCCTTCGGGTCGGACAAGTCGACCAATTACGAGGTCGGCTATAAGGGTGAGCTGCTCGATCACACCCTGACGCTCGATGCCGATGTCTTCTATATCTCCTGGAAGAATATCCAGCTGCTCGGCTCCGATGCGAACGACCAGTCCTTTTTCAGCAACGCCGGCAGCGCGATTTCCAAGGGTGCGGAGCTTGCCACCGAATACCGGCCGCTGCGCGGGCTAACCCTCGGGCTTTCGGCAGCCTACACCGATGCCTACCTGAACTCGGTGGCGCCGCCGGGCATCTACGCGCTGCCCGGATTCCGCCTGCCTTACAGCTCGAAGTGGTCGGGACGCACCTCGGCGGACTACGAGTTCCCCATCGTCGGCGACTGGAAGGGCGACGTCGGCGGCGATTACAGCTACGTCGGGGAGCGCGAGTCCGATTTCACGGCGGATGCCACCACGCCGCGCGTCGCATTGGCACCCTATCGGGTGCTTGATTTTCATACCGGAGTCTCGGTGGGCCACTACGCGTTCAGTCTTTACGTCAAGAATGCCATCGACGACCGCGGGATCATTACCGCCTCGCCCCTGACTCTATCCAAGACCCCGGCTGACGAGGGCATTGCAGTGATCCAACCCCGTACCATCGGTATCACGGCATCGGCCAAGTTCTGATCATGCGCCAGGGCGTGCGCCGCCTGCGGCGCGCTGGGCGATGGTTCCTGACACTGCGCGCAGCCTTGTGTGCTGCGGCGGTTGTCGGGGTCTGCACGCCGGGCTTTACCGCGCCCGTCGGCAACTTGACCTCGGATATCGTGGCCGACTTCAAGCCGCCTGCTGAAGGCGATGACTACCTGTTGCGCGAATCCATGATTCCGATGCGCGACGGCGTACGCCTGCATGCATTGATTGCCATGAGAAAGGGTGCGCACGCAGCTCCCATGCTGCTGGAACGCACGCCATATGGGGCCAATTTCATAGCGTTTCGCAACATCGGCGAACATCTGGCAGCCCGCGTGTCGCTGATGAACAGCCCATTCGCCGATGACGGCTATATCCTGGTCTGGGAAGACATCCGCGGACGAGCGAAGTCGGAGGGCGTCTTTTTCCTGAATCGTCCGCCGATCGGTCCGGCGAACTCCACTGGTGTCGATGAGAATACCGATGCCTACGACACCATCGAGTGGCTGACGAAGAATGTGCCCGAGTCCAACCAACGCGTGGGTGTCATCGGCGGCTCATACGACGGCGCCAACGCCCTGACGGCTGCGCTGAATGCCCATCCGGCACTCAAGGCCATTGTTGCCATCAATCCCATGGTCGATGTCTGGAAGGGCGATGATTGGTTTCACAACGGCGCCTTCCGCCAGATTACATTGCCGGTGCTACCCATCCTGCTGGCCAGTAAGGATATGGGCACTGCGCTGCCGCCGCGGTGGCTCGACCTGTATTCGGTGTACCTGGAGTCGGGCTCAGCCGGCGATGTCATGCGCCGCTACGGCATCGATAGGTTCGCGCCGGCGAAGAAATTCATGGAGCACCCCAGCTACGACAGCTGGTGGCGTGCACAGGCATTGGATGGCCTGCTCGCGAGCAGAGCCGGCGCGGCCGTTCCCACGCTGGTGGTGGCCGGCATGTGGGACGAGCAGGATCAGTACGGTGCGCCGGCAGTGTTCGAGGCCCTGCGCGCCAAGGATCCCAATTACCCCGTAACGCTCTTGCTTGGACCGTGGACTCACATGGGGGTCTATATGGACGGCTCGAAAACCGGTCCGTTGCACTTCATCGAGGACACGGCTGCGGTTGCACGGCGCGAAGTCATCAAGCCCTTCCTTGATTCGCAATTGAAGCAGGGCGCGCTGCCGAAACACCTGGCGCCCGTCATCAGCTTCAGCACCGGGTCTGAGCGCTGGCACGACGCCGACTCATTGCCTGCGGCCTCCACCGCGCTATACCTCGGCGAACACGGGGCGCTGTCGTTCGAGCAACCCGCAATCGGCACGACGGGGGCCGATGACTACATCTCCGATCCGGCCCATCCGGTCGGCGTGATCTCAGCGCCCTTCACTTTCGCCCATGCCTGGGCCACCTCTCTGGTGGCAGACCAAAGGTTTGCCGCGCAGCGGCCGGACGTGCTGAGCTATCGCACGTCACCGTTGACGGAGGCCGTTCATATTTTCGGACGGCCCCAGGTCGATCTCTTCGCTGCCACCACCGGCACCGATAGTGACTGGGTGGTCAAGCTCATCGATGTCTATCCGGATGAGATTTCCGATCAGGACATGAGCGGCTTTCAGCTGGCGGTGTCGGCGGATATCTTTCGCGGGCGATATGTTCACGGACTGGATCAGGTTTACTGCTGGACGCCGGGTAAGCCCGAAGAGATCCGGTACCAGCTGCCAGTCGTCGATCACACCTTCCTGCCGGGACACCGGATCATGGTGCAGGTCCAGTCATCCTGGTTCCCGGTATACGACCGCAACCCCCAGACCTGCGTGCCCAATATCTTCAATGCGAAGGCGTCGGACTACGTCGCCGCCCGGCAGACCGTATTTCGCGAGCCTTCGCGTGCGAGCAAAGTGCTGCTGCCGATTGCGCTGAACTGAATCGTCCAGGAGCCGCGGGATGTTTACACGCCGGGATCTGATCGCAACCGCAGGTCTGGCTTCGGTTTCCCTGCTGGGTGGCGCGAGCGTGCGGGCGCGAGCTGCTGCCAAAGATGGCGCCACGCCAGAGTTCGGATTCAACGGCGTGTACCTGGACGCGGCGTTCGTGCACCCGATCAGTCGCCAGGTGCGTGATTGCGGGGCGGCCTATTTCAGCGAGCGCTTCACACAGCCTCACTCAATTTCCCCTTTCAGCAACCCGAGAAATGGTGCCGTCGAGCAGTTTGCGCGCCTGATCAATTGCGCTCCGCAGGACATCGCCGTGGTCCCGAGCACCCTGGTGGCCGAGAACCTGGTCAACGCAGCGTTGCAGATCGGTCCCGGCGCCGGCGTCGTGACCGATTCACTTCACTACGATGCCTCGCTGGTGCTTTACGCCGAGCGACGCAAGCAGGGAACCCCCGTCAAAGTGGTTCAGGTGCGCGATAACAGGATCGACCTGGCGGATATCAGGGATGCACTGACGCCCGGGACCCGTCTGGTTGCGATTTCGCTGGTGTCCAGTGCCACCGGATTCGTACACGATCTTGCCGAGGTCTGTGCAGTGGCGCATAAGGCAGGCGCGCTGGTCTATGCCGATATCATCCAGGCCGCGGGCGCTATTCCGGTGGATGTCACAGCCAGCGGAGTCGACTTCGCCGCCTGCGGGACCTACAAGTGGTTGATGGCGGACTTCGGTGCCGCGTTTCTGTATGTGCGCCGCGATCGGCTGGAGCATCTGCGCAGGAGCGAGATCGGCTGGCGGCAGATCCGCAGCCTGGCCCAGCACATTTCGCCGTTCGACCCCGTGGTTCCTGAGTCGGGCGAATATGAACTTCGGGATGACGCTGCTGGGCTATTCGAAGTGGGAACTCCCGCGTGGGGGACGCTGGCGACCGCCCGGGCATCGATTGGGTCAATCAATGATATGGGCGTCGATGCCATCGTAAGACATCGACAGCCGCTGATGAGTGAGTTGCGCGCACGGCTGTCCCGCAATACCGGCTTCGCAGCGCTGACTCCGCCTGACTCACATGGCCCGATCCTGGCCTTCGGAGTCAAAGACGCCGAGACGCGCTTTCGGGATCGACTGCTGGCAAACCAGGTCCAGGTCTCTCTCTATCCCAACGGCGTGCGGATTTCACCCTCTGTCTACAACAGCCACGAGGATATAGAGCGGCTCATTCGGCTGCTCTCCGTCTGACCGGAAGTCCTTAGCCGTTACCGCCGGTAGCGGGGCAATCGGAGAACTTGACAGGCCCGAGGCCAATTCCGCCTCGAGCAACGGGCCCGGTCAGATCGGTCAGCGATGGCTCCATCTCGGCGGGTTTGAGCTCGAAGTCGATCCAATGCGCGGTGACGGTGCGTTGTCGCATACCCAGCGTCGGCTTGAGTCCGAGCGCGCGCACCTGTTCCGCCCGGCGCACCGCGTGTGCCTGATCGGCGAAGACACCGACCGACACCCGGTCGCTCTGTTCGGGCTGGGTCATGGACACGGCGTCATGAATCCCGGCGTTGTTCAGCTGCTGAATGGCGCGGCGCTGCAGCTCGACCGTGAGTTCGCCGATATACACCCAGTAGACGTTCGGGTTCACGGTCTCGGCACTGCGATCGTGCGGATTCATCCCGCGCGTGCGCAGGCGATCGGCCGCGGCATTGGCGGCATTGACATCATCGAAGGGGCCGAGGCTGCGGCAACGCGCGGATGAGGCCGCCTCGGCAGTCGTATTCGACGACGGCGAAGTCGGTGAGGTCGAGGGGCCAGTTGGGGTAGTCGTTCCGGCGACGGGCGCTGTAGCGGCGGCCGGCGCGGCCGCGGCCCCGCCGGATGACGATGAGGCGGCGGCGTTACCCTTCAGTTCCAGCTGCAGCGGGGGGATACCGGGTTCGCGGTCGGCAGCTGCCGGTGGCCTGGCAGGCACGTCGATCCACTGTGCCCATGCAAAGAACACGACGTTGATTGCCACCAATGCCAGGAATGCGGCGCGCACTCGCGGATTCTATTCGAATTGCGCCAACCCGGAGCGCAGCACGGCAAGTCCGCGCAGGACCAGATCATCCTCCAGGGAGTACCGCAGGCGCAGTCGCGATCCGACCGTGCCGGCGGCGCCGCCGGACAGAATCAGCCGCGGGTGGCGGCCCAGCAGCTCTCGTGCCGCGCGCATGGATTCACCAATGAGAGCGGCGGCCGCATTCACCGCACCGGCGGTGACGGCACCGCGCGTGTCGCGGGCGAACAGGCCCGGCGAGGCGCCGGCGCGCGCCAGGAGCTGTGGCGCACTGCGACCCGCGCGACGGCGGATGCCGGCCGTGCGGTCGAGCAGCGCTTTGATCATGAGTTCAGGGCCGGGGATGATGCTGCCTCCGCGATGCCGGCCGCGTTCGTCGAGCAGATCAATCGTCAGCGCGGTTCCGGCCGCTACCAGGCACAGCGCTCGGCCCGGATGTTCGAAACGTGCGCCGATGAGCGCCGCCCATCGATCCGCGCCCAGGCGCCACGGTTCGGCATAGGCATTGCGAACGCCGGCCGCGGCCGCCGCGCTGCGCACGAATTGCGGCGCACGCGCACCGGCGCGGCGGGCCAGCACCCGCAGGCGTCGCTCGACCGGGGCGCCGGCGACATTGCAGGCCACGATGCGCACGCGCGAACCCATCGATTTAAGCTGCAGCTCCACAGCGGCGCCACGCGCGTCGAAACGCTCGAGATCAACGGCGCCACGCGCGTCGAAGCGTTGGCCACGCCGATAGGATCCCTGCAGGCGCGCCCACTTGATGCGCGAGTTGCCGATGTCGAGCAGCAGCATCGCGGGCAACAGTGTCGCCGGGCGCGCGCTCATGCGACGGTCCTCACCGAGGCATCGCCGGTCAAGAATCGTTGCAGGCCCTCGCGCGTCTGGACACAGAGCGCACCGTCCAGGTCGATGCCGCGGGCATGGCCGCTGACGCTGCTGCCATCGAGGTTGACGCGCACGGCCTTGCCCACCAGCGCATCGGCAGCCCGCCACTCGGTGGCAAAGGCATCAAACCCAAGGCGTTCGAACTGCTGCAGACCGGAGACGAGTTCGGTGAGCAGCGCGGCAATGATCAGATTGCGATCCGGCACCACGGCCGTCAGCGCCGCCAGATCGATGGCCTGCGTGCCAGTGGCCTTGATGCGCTCGAGAATGTCCGGTCCGAGCGCGACGTTGAGGCCGATGCCAATGACGACGAAGGCAGATCCTGCCGCCTCCGCGCGCAGTTCCGCCAGGATGCCGCCGAGCTTGGCCCCAGCTGCCACCAGGTCGTTCGGCCACTTCAGCTCCATGCCCGCGATGCCAAGACGTTTGAGCGCACGCAGCACGCAGACACCCACAGCAAGACTCAGCGCGCCAATGGCGGCCGGCAGGCTGGCGAAGCTCCAGCTCAGGGAAAGGCAGATCGCACCTCCGGGCGGCGCGATCCAGCTGCGGGTGCGGCGGCCGCGACCGGCGCTCTGAAATTCGGCAGCCAGGAAATCGAAGCGACCGGCCGGCAGATCGCTATCAACGAGCAGGTCAGCGTTGGTCGATCCGGTCGACCAGACGGTCTTCCCATGACGCAGGCGGCCGGCGACGGCTGCGGGCAATGCCGCGCGGATGACACCCGCTTCCAGCGGCACGTTGGCACGCGGCAGCCGGTAGCCGCGATGTGACACGGCGTGCACGGTCACTCCCAATGCGCGCAATGAGGCGATCGCCTTCCAGATGGCGCTGCGGCTCACATCGCATTCGGCCGCAAGCCGTGTGCCGGAATGGAACTGCTGATCGGCCAGAAGCCGATAGATGCGCTGGGCCAGCGGAGCGGCGCCCGCGGTGACGCCGTTCACGCGCGCACGTCCGGTACCTCGGCCAGCATGCAACGCGCCCCGCCGCCGCCCACTGTCTCGATAGTCGGCAGCGGCACATCCAGCACGCGGTCAACGGCTGAGGTGATTCGCGATAGTTGCTCGCGCCCAAACGCCGCGCGCGCGCGCGTCGACATCACGAGCAATGAACGCGTACCTGCCGCGTCGGCCGGTAGCTGCAGCTCGAGCACGTTGCCAGCAAAGTCATGCATGGCGGCGAAATCGATCTCGATGAGTTCGCGGCCCGAAGCGCGCAGCCGTGCCAGCACGCGCCCGCGATCGCACGGCAATACCGAATCGCTGCAAATCACGGCGCAGCGCGCGCCGATCGCCAGCATTACATTGGTGTGATAGATCGGCGCGCCATCCGGGGCGGTGGCATCGAAAACTTCAGCCTCGTAGTGCATGGCGCGCGCCCATTCGTGCACCAGCGACTCGTCGGTTCGAATCGAACGGCAGGCGTAGGCGACGCGCTCCAGATGATCGAGCACCAGGCTGCCGGTGCCTTCCAGATAGCGGCCGGCCTCCTCCTCGCGGCTGAGGTCAAGCAAATGCCGGCAGCGGAATTGCAGCAGTCGTGTTCGACCGCCGCGAGCACGTCCAGACGGCGCTCGAGGCGGCGATTCGCCGCCTGCATCGGGTAGAGCACGATGGTGCCGTCATCATGGAAACTGACCCAATTGTTGGGAAACACGGCGTCGGGCTTGATGGGAGATACGGTGTCGTCAACAGTGCAGATGCGCACACCGGCCGACCCAAGTTCCTGCGCCAGTGCCTCCCACTCCGCGCGGGCAGCCTGCTCGCCGGCACCGTTCTGCGGCTGGCGCTGGAAGCGATTGCTCTGCGCGGTCTGCACATTGAAGCCGAAATGTGCCGGCCGCACCATGAGCACCGCCGGGGCGCACTGTGCCCGCACTGCAGAGGAACGGCCGTTGGTCATAGGCTGCCGATGATATTGCAATCGTTGACGCGGGGGCTTAGGTTTCATTCATGCAAAAAAACACGATCTGGTATGCAGCGGCGGGAGCCTTGGTCCTGCTCAGCGCGGTAGCACTGTATGTGTCCTGGCGCGCCAACCATCAGCCGACGGCGCAGGTAACGCCCAGCACTCCGACCGCGCCCGTCCCTCCCTCGACCGGCATCGCCAACCCGGTGCCGGTATCTTCGGGGCTGACAGCCACCCCTTTGCCGCCGCTCGACGGCAGCGATAAGCCGCTGCACGATTCCCTGTCGGAACTATTCGGCGCCAAATCGGTCGGAGAACTGTTGCGGCCGGACATGATCGTGCGGCATATCGTCGTCACCGTGGACAATCTGCCTCGCAAGCACGCGGCCATCGAGATGCGGCCGACCAAGAATGTTCCCGGTACCTTCGCGGTCAGCGGCGATGAACAGTCCGCCACCATCGATGCGGCGAATTACCAGCGCTATGCGCCGTACGTGCACCTGCTGCAATCGCTGAATACCGAGCAATTCACTTCGGTCTACTTCCACTACTACCCGCTGTTTCAGCAATCCTACGAAGGCCTGGGCTATCCCAACGGCTATTTCAATGACCGCCTGGTCGCGGCCATCGATGATGCGCTGGCGGCGCCGGACGTGCGCGGCCCGGTGGCGCTGGTGCGGCCCAACGTCATGTACCAATACGCCGACCCGAAGATCGAATCGCTGTCATCAGGGCAGAGGCTCATGGTTCGCCTCGGGCCGGACAATGAGGCCGTGGTAAAGGCCAAGTTGCGCGAGCTGCGCGCCGCCGTAGCCTCGCACAAGGCCGAATAGCCGCGGTCGCGGCGGCAGCCCCGACCTACTGGCGTTGGCTGCTGTTGAGCAGGTTCGCCGGCGAATACTGGTCGGTCAGGACGCGCGCCTTCGGGTCCCAATCCACCGCCGTGCTGAAGAGCGACAGGACGGCCGTCGACTTGAATCCCAGCGCCGTGAAGGCCGCATCGAAATGCTCGGCATTGCGCGTGGCCTGCGCCACGCTCGGCAGCGGCGCATTGCTGGCGAGGACCACGCGGTTGGCGCTCTTGAGATTGTAGAACACGCCAAACACTGCACGGTATGTCACGGACTCGTTCTGATACAGCCGGCTGGATGAAAAGGTGTTCGCGGCCACGATGCCGTTGGGCGCCAGCAGCGATCGCACCTGCGTCAGGAACTCCTGCGTCAGCAGGTGCTCGGGTATGTACTGATTGTCGTAGGCGTCGAGCATGATGAGTTGATAGTGCTTGTCCGTGCGCAGCATGCGGCGTACGTAAGCGCGCCCGTCCTCTTCGTAAACGTGCTGGTGTGCGCCGGGCTGGTAGTTGAAATACTGCGTCGCCACGCTCACCACCGCCGGGTCGATCTCCACCACATCGATGTCGGCCTCAGGCAGCAGCTTCCCGAGCGTGCGCGGCAGCGTGCCGCCACCGAGTCCGATGATCAGGATGCTGCGCGGATCCGGATCCAGCAGCAGGGAGCCGAGCATCATCTGCGTGTACTCGAACATGAGCCGGTTGGGCTGCTCCAGGTCGATGCAGGACTGGCGGCCAATCTTGCATTCCCGCGTGAAGCACAGGCAGCGCGTGTGGCTGTCACCGTAGACGAACACCTGGCGGTAGAGCGAGCGTTCCGAATGAATCAATGGCGGGTCGGCGAGCACCGCCGCGGGGAGGAGCGCGGCCAGCCATATCGCCAGCGCTCTCATGATTCGGTGACGGCCGGAATGAGCCATGCGATGACCGCCACGGCCACCGAGACGGCCAGCATGAGCAGCAGGATCTGGTTCACCTCCAGATACAGCACCAGGTAGAACGAAGTCGCCAGCGTGCCGGCGGCACTGCCGAAGGTCGAGACGAAGTAGAGTTTGCCGGCATGATGCCCGGCGCTGGCGCGATCGGCCACGAGCAGCCTCACCGCGTAGGGCGACACCATGCCGGAGACGGCCGTCGGCAGCAGGAAGAGGAGCGCCGCGCCCAGCAGCGATCCGAATCGCGGATCGGGTACCTGTGCCGAGAGCCGCTCGAGCAGCGCATCGCCGAATAGCAGGACCGGAACCGTTGCGGCCGCGGCGGCCAGCAGGATCAGCGACAGGCGCCTGAGGCTCGGAGATGCCAGGGAGGCGCGCCCGCCGGCCAGGTAGCCCAATGACAGCGCCAGCATGAACACCGTGATGATGGCGCCCCAGACGTAGATGCTGCTGCCGAAGTAAGGCGCCAGCAGGCGGCCGCCGAGCAGCTCGATTCCCATGACGAAGAAGCCCGACCAGCCCGCGATCAGGTAGAGACAGGCGCGATACATGGGGTCAGTGTAGCGGCGGCAGTGCGGTTTGACAGGTCGGTGCCGGCCCCCTACTGTGCCGCGCAGAACGATCCGCGCCCGCGCAAGTCTGATGCCACTGATGTCCGGAAGCCCTGTCCTCAATCGCCGCTGCGGGCGCATTCTGCTTGGTGCGGCGTTGATCGCCGGCGTGTTCAGCGCCTGTGAAACCGTCACCACGGCACCTCCCGAGACGCATGTCGCGGGCAGGTGGCACCTGGACAAATCCGCCAGTGACGATCCGGATGCCACGATCGCGAAAGCCATGCACACCGCCGAGTCGAAGCTGCATCATCGGCTGGCGAAATACGGCTACGGGCCGGACCGTGACGCCGTGGCCGACCGGGACACGCCGGCCGATGGACCCGATTACAGCTTCGATACACCGGGGGATCGATATGGCGGACCGGGGTTCATCGGCCCGGATTTTCGCGGCCTGCGGGCACGCCTGGAGGAAGCGCTGGATCCGCCGGACCTGCTGGTACTGCAGGTGGACTCCGATCTGGTGACCATTACCGAGGATCAGCTGCCGCCCCGGGATTACCACGTTGGCGAAGACCTCTCGCGCATCGATGAATACGGGACCTCGCGCATCTCAGCCACGTGGAGCCACGATGCGTTCGTCATGAAATCAAAGTACAGCAGTCCCCGCGCTACGCGGATCGATACCTACGAGGTAAATCCGTCCACCGGTGCCCTGACCCTGACGCAGCAGTTCGATGATCCCATCGTCGGCAAGATCCTGCTGCATAGCCTCTATCGTCGCGGCTAGAGAGCCGGCGGGACTAGAGAGCGGACTTGTCGGTCTCGCCGGTGCGGATGCGGATCACGCGCTGGACGTCGGTGATGAAGATCTTGCCGTCCCCGACCTTGCCGGTTTTGGCGGCCTTGACGATGGCATCGACCACCTGGTCGACGACCTCCGACCTGACCGCGATCTCGATGCGCGCTTTGGGCACGAAGTCGACCACGTACTCGGCACCCCGGTAGAGCTCGGTATGGCCACGCTGGCGGCCAAAGCCCTTGACCTCGGTGACGGTCATGCCCGAGACGCCCAGATCCGATAGCGCCGCTCGCACTTCGTCGAGCTTGAAGGGCTTGATGATGGCGGTGATGAGTTTCATGGTCGATCCCCCGTCGCTATCTTATTCGATGATGTGGAATTTCACGCGGACCTTGTCGTCCAGCACGTCGTTCCAGTCCTTGTCACCGATGCCGAAGTAGGCGCGCGAAATCGTCAATTCCCCATCGAAGCTGGTCGCCGCCCCCGCCTTGCCCACGCTGACCGGTACCGTCATCGTTTGCGTCTTGCCCTTGAGCGTCAGCACGCCGGTCGCATCGAAATGCCCTGGCGCCCCCGGCTTCAGCGAGGTCGAAATGAAACTGGCGGTCGGATAGGTACCGCTGTCGAGCCAGGATTTCTTGCGGACCTCGGAATTATAGTCCTCCGAGCCCAGATCAAGGCTGCCGGTGGTCACTTCGATGGCGGCCTTGGCCGCATTGGGCAGCGCCGGATCGTAGTCGATGTGCCCGCTGAAGCGTTTGAAGTCCGCATCCACCGGCACGTTCTCCTGCCTGAAGGTGGCGACGATGGTGCTCTTGCCCGCATCGATGCCGGCGGTGCCGGCAGCGCCCGCCACGAATGCCGCCAGCAGCATGGAACCGCTTATTGTCATCGCCAACGACCGTGCCATCGCGCTGCTCCTCGTTTGCTCAGGACCGGCGCCAGGCGAGCATGCGCCGCAGCGTCGAATCATGATCGATGAAATGATGCTTCAGTGCCGCGGCGCTGTGCAGTACCACCAACCACAGCAGCGCCCAGGCCAGATCGCCGTGAATCTCGCCCAGGACGTCCGCCAGCTGCTTATTCTTGTGCACCAGATCGGGTAATTGCCAGAGCTTGAGGTAAACCACCGGGTAACCCGTGGCGGATGTGTAGAGCCACCCGCACAGCGGTGTCACGATCAGCAGCAGGTAGAGCAGATAGTGCGTCGAGCGCGCCACCCGCTGTTGCCAGCGCGGCATCGGCAGATCGGGGGGCGGCTTGTGCGTCAGGCGCCAGACCGATCGGATCACCACCAGCCCCAGGACCGTGATCCCGATCCATTTGTGATAGGCGAACAGGCGCACCTTGGTGGGACTGGCGTGCAGGTCGACCATGTAGACGCCAAGCGAAAAGCCGCACGCGATGAACAGCGCGATCAGCCAGTGCAGGACCACGGCGGTGCGCGAAAAGACGGCCGAACTCGCCACGTCAGCTGACGCCGGAAATTCCCATCTGCGACTGCGTGTAGTTCTCCAGTCCCACGCGCGCGATCAGATCGAGCTGGGTTTCCAGCCAGTCGATGTGTTCTTCCTCGGACTCGAGGATGCTCTTGAACAGTTCCCGCGAGACGTAGTCGCCCAGCCGCTCGCAGTCGGCCATGGCCGCGCGCAGGTCCACATGCGCCGCGCGCTCGAGCTTCAGATCGCACTCGATCATCTCGGGCACGGATTCGCCGATCAGCAGCTTCCCGAGGTCCTGCAGATTGGGCAGGCCTTCGAGAAACAGCACCCGCTCGATGAGCCGGTCGGCGTGCTTCATCTCGTCGATGGATTCGTGGTATTCGTGTTCCTGCAGCCGCTTCAGGCCCCAGTTGCCGTACATGCGCGAGTGCAGGAAGTACTGGTTGATGGCGGTCAGTTCATTCTTCAGCACCACGTTGAGGTGCTGGATGACTTTCAGATCACCCTTCATGATGCAACGACTCCGATGCCCGGAAGCGCACAGGTACGCGCCTCCACGGCGGGGCTAAGTGCCTGCGATCTTAAGCGAACGCGGCTTCGGTGCGGGCAACCGCCTGGGTGGCGTGTTCCCGAATCAGCTCGCGTGCCGCCGGCTCGCACCGTCCACAACACCCACCCACGGGCAGCTGCTGCTGCACGTCGCCCAACGTCGAGCAGCCTTGCTCGACAGCGCGGCGAATCTGGCGGTCGGTGATTCCGTGACACAGACAAATATACATCGCGAGCCCTATGCCCTGCCGGGGGGACCGGCAACCCATGGAGTACGTGACTAGAGTACTTACGAATGAGAATGATTGTCAATTGCGACATAACGGATCTGCGGGGCACGATTGCTGCAACGCAATCTAGCCCGGCGGGCAGGGGAATTTGGCCGCCCAGTGACGCGCGATGGCGGCGCGGCTGCAGAACCACACCGCCTCGTGCCCCAGCATGTAGTCGAGCAGCCGCTCCAGGGCGCCGATGCGCCCCGGACGACCGATGACGCGCGCATGCAGGCCGATGGACAGCATGCGGGGCCGGCCTTCGCTGCCCTGGCGATAGAGCCAGTCGAAGGCATCGCAGTTGTAGCGGTGGAACTCCTCGCCGGTGGCGAAGTCACCGCCGCGCTGCAGGCGGCTGTCGTTGTTGTCGAAGCTGTAGGGCACGATCAGGTGCGCCCGTCCCGCCACCCGGGACCAGTGGGGCAGATCATCGTTGTAAGCGTCGCTGTCGTAGAGGAAGCTGCCGCTTTCGACCACGAGCCGGCGCGTGTTCGGACCTGGGCGTCCGGTGTACCAGCCGACGGGCCGGCGGCCGATCAGGCGCGTGATGACCTCGATGTTGCGCGCGATGTGCGCGCGCTCCTGCTCTTCGGGCACGTGCTGGTAGTCGATCCAGCGCTGGCCGTGGCAGGCCACTTCGAATCCGCTCTGGGCCATCGCTTCCGCGATCGGCGGCGCGCGCTCCAGCGCCATGCCGACGGCGAAAATCGTGGGTTCAACTTGGCGGCTGCGGAAGATGCGCATAATCTCCCAGAAGCCCACGCGCGAGCCGTACTCGAAGATGGATTCGACGTTGAGGTTGCGCGCCCGCTGCAGCGGCGCCGCGCCGAGGTCGGTAAGGACGGACTCGGAAGTCTCATCGCCGTGCAGTACGCACATCTCCCCACCTTCTTCGTGATTGAGCACAAAGGAGACGGCAATGCGCGCTTCCCCCGGCCATTGCGGGTGCGGCGGGTGTGCGCCGTAGCCGACCAGGTCGCGCGGGTAGCTCGTATCACTCACAGGAGATCACGCGGGCCTGTGCGGGCTCATTCGGCCGCGCCGGCGGCGATCGCCACGTTGGCACGGCGCTCGGCGACCAGCCACTCCATGTATGCGTGCATCGCTTCGCGAGGCGCGCGCGGGCGCCAGGAGGTCTCGGCGCAGATGCGCGAGATATCGTAGGCGCCCCACATGCCATCCCGCAGTGTCGGATCCTGCAGCACGTCGGCAAGCTCGGGCGCGACGACTTCGGCGGTAAATCCAGGCACTTTCTCCGTCACCCAGCCGACGATGTCGCGGATGCTGCTGGTCTGTCCCGAGGCGATGTTGTAGCAGCTGTAGCGCAATCTGGGCACGGCCATGAGCGCAATGATCGCACGTGCGACATCCTCGACGTGGACGTAGTCGCCGATGGCATCGAGGGTGTTGACGCGCACGCGGCGCGCACCGTCGAGCGCGAGCTGCGCAATCCGGTTGGGGACATGGCGGTAGTTGCGGGTCTGGGTCAGCCGATCCATCGGACCGAAGACAGAAGAGGGTCGCACGGATACGGTCGACATGTGGAACAGATCGCCAAAGCGTTCGGTGATCAGTTCGGCGGCCAGCTTGGATATGCCATAGAGAAGACGCGGCATCACGTAGCCGTCTTCGGGCAGGGGCTCGCCGGGGCGATCCGGGCCGTGCTCCTTATAAACACCGCCCGTGCTGACGTTAATGAATCGACGCAGATCGGGCAGTGTGCGCGCCCAGTCGAGCAACGCCACGGTCCCCATGGTGTTGATGTCGATGATGCGCCGTGGATCGTGCGCTTCGGGCTCCGTGCGCACCTCGGCGGCCGAGCCGCGCGAGATCGGCGTGACGGTAGCACCATGCACGATGTGCCTGATCGGGTGTTGCTTCAGTGCGGCACGCCACTGCTCCGGCTGCGTCAGGTCCGCGATGATGAGCGTCAGCCGGTTTGCCACGGGCTCGAAGTAGCGTTGAGCCGCCGCGTCGGGTGGCGCGGCATCGAGCCCCACGACGTGCGCAGTCGGATCATCGCGCAACCATTGGCGGACCAGCACGCTCATGACAAAGCCGGTGGCGCCGGTGACGAGCAGCGTCACAGCGGCAGCTCCTGCAGCAGCCCGAGCAGCGCCGTGGCGCCCACCGCGAAGTCCTCCATGGCCATCGCCTCCTCGGCATTGTGGCTGCCGTGCTCGTTGCGCACGAAGATCATGCCGGTCGGTATCCCCATCTTGGCGAACACCGCCGCATCGTGCCCGGCACCGCTCGCCATCTCGAACGGCTGTTCCAGCTGCCTCATCAGTGCGCCCCGCAGGCGGTTATCCATGATTGCCGGCGGCGAGTCACTGGTCGCGCCCAGATCAAACTGCACCCGGTAATCCGCGCCGATGCGCTCGGCTGCTCGCAGCGCCTCGGCTGCAACCGCATCCATGATCGCATCCGACTGGCTGCGAATGTCGATGACAAAATGCGTCTCGCCGGCGACCTTGCTGGGCGCATGCATCGCGGCATCGGTGAATAACTCGCCGAAGGTCATCACGAGGTCGGCGCCCGCGCGTTCCTGCTCGAGCCACACCGACTCGAGGTGATGCAGCAACGCCACGGTGGCGGCGACCGCGTCGTGACGATGGCGGCGTTCGAGGGAGCCGGAATGGCCGTACTCGCCGATGCAGCGCGCGTTGCGGAAGCGCTTGCAGCCGCGGATCCCGGTGACGACGGCGGCCGGCAGATTCTCGGCCACGAGTACCGGTCCCTGCTCGATGTGCAGCTCCAGGTAGGCGCGGATCTTCGCGGGATCGAGCAGGCGCCGCCGCTCACGGATGGCACTCGGGTCGAACCCCCGGCGCAGCAGCGTGGATTCGAGTGATTGGCCGTTGTCGGAGCGCGTGATGGCCAGGCAATCCGGATCGAGCAAACCAAAGGCGCCGCCGCTGCCGAGATAGGAGATGTCGAACCACGAGGATTCCTCGGCGCGGATCCCCATGACCGTGATGTCGCAATCCGCTTCAACGGCGGCGCGCCGCAATGCGGAGACCACACTCAGTCCGGCAACCACGCCGGCGGCGCCGTCGAAATTGCCACCCTGGGGGACGCTGTCCAGGTGCGAGCCGACCAGGACGGGCGCCGCACTCCGGTTGCGACCTGGCAGTGTCATCATCAGGTTGCCGATGGCATCGATCGCGATTTCCAGCCCGATGGCTTCAGCCGCCCGGCGCATGATGTCGTGCGCGGCCTGCTCGCCCGCACCGTAACTGTCACGCACAATCCCGCGACCCTGCCGTGTCTCCCGGGCCAGCGACTCGAACAACTGCGTCGCCAGCCTGAGATCAGGCTCTCTCACCACGCGATCGCTCCATTCAAGCGTGCGTCAGGTATGGTGCCGGGGTGGTTGAACTTTGCAACCCAGCGATGGAACACGACACCGATGAATGGACAATTGGAAGGGAAGATCGCCGTCATCACGGGGGGGAGCTCAGGGATCGGGCGCGCGATTGCCCTCAGCTTTGCACGTGAGGGAGCCCGCGTAACGATCGCCGATATTACCGAGCAACCGATTGAAGGCGGATCGACCACGGCCGAACTGATCGCCCAGGCAGGCGCTCGCGCCGAGTACGAGCGGACCGATGTTTCGCGCTGGGAGGATATGGACGGGCTGATCAGCCGCACCGTGGCACGCCATGGACGCCTCGACATCATGATCAACAACGCCGCCACCTACTCAGGCACGCCGCTGCTCGAGACCAGCAGCGAAGCATGGCATCGCGTGCTCGAAGTGAATCTGACCGGTATGTTCAACGGCTGCAAACGCGCCATCGCGCAGATGATCACGCAGGAGCCGCGGCACGAGGTACGCGGCCGCGTCATCAACCTGGGATCGCAGCAGGGCATCGTCACCTGTCCGCGCGATCCGCCTTATGGTGTCAGCAAGGCTGGCGCCATCTATCTCACGCGGCAGATCGCTGTGGATTACGCCCGCGATCTGATCGTGTGCAATTGCATCTCGCCCGGGAAGATCGTGACCGGAGCGCCCGGATTGCCCACGGATCCAGCGCTGCTCGAGAACGCGCGGCGGCGAACGCCGTGGCCGCGGCTGGGCCGTCCCGAGGACATCGCGAATGCGGCGGTGTTTCTCGCCAGCGATCGCGCGACCTACATCACCGGCTCGAACCTGGTGGTCGACGGCGGCTGGCTGGCAGGCTGAAAGAAGCTGCGCCACGCCGCGCTCATTCGTTGGCAATGGCGTAGACCTTGCCCCTGAAGGGCGACTTGTCGATCTGATCGACCCCCGTGACGTACAGAGTCTTCTCATCGGGGCTGAAGGCGAAGTTCGGCACCTGCAGCGAGGGCAGCGTCAGCGTCCGCAGCAGCTTCCCCTGCGGATCGACCACGAAGATCTGCCCCGCCAGCGGCACGTGCTCGGCGCGCGGACTCTGGCCAATGTAGAGAGCGCCTTTGGAATCGACTTTCACCCCATCGGGCCAGACATGAACCACGTGATTGGTAAGATCATCGAGATTCACTATCACGCGGCGTTCGGATAACGAGGCGTCCGGTGCAATCGTAAAGCCGATGACCCGGTTGTCGTCGGTCTCGACCACGTACAGCGTCTTGCCATCTTTGGATACTGCAATGCCATTGGCGTTATGCAGTTCGACCGCTTCCTGCGTGATCGTGCGATCCGCGCTGATGTAGAACACCTTGCCGTCGATGGCCGGCCCGGGATGGCCCGATGCGGTGAAGTAGATGCCACCGTTGGCATCTGGAGCCAGGTCATTCGGTCCGACGAACACATTGCCCTGCTTGTCGTGGGTATACGGCGGCAGGACTTTTCCATCCGCCGCCACACGGCCGATCGTGCCATTGTCGTAGCAGGTGACGACGAATTCGCCGCGGGAGGTGGGCACGACGGCCGAATGACCACAGCCCTTCTCCATCGAGAACACGCGGTTCTGCTTGCCATCCCACGTGGTGACCGAATTGCGGTCGTATTCGACGTAGTAGAGTTTGCCCTCGAACCAGATGGGGCCTTCCGGGTAATGCGCATTGTCATTGATGACGCGGATCTCACCCGCCGTCGCCTGCGATGGCAGGGCCAGGGCCAAGCCCAGGCCCAGCCCCAGCGGCAGCGCCAGGTTCAGGGTCAAGTTCAGGTTCACCAGCGCCGCCAGGTGCCAGGCGCGGCGGCGAGCAACGTGAGACCTGTCAGGCGGATGCGTAGCGGCTTGCGCGTGCTTGATCTTCAATGACGGTTCTCCGTGCCAGGTACAGATGATAAGCCGCCCAGAATCCCGTGGGGGCCAGGATCAGCAGCGCCCAGCGCAAAGAGGTGGAGTTCGATCCCTGCGCACCCGCGAACCAGTCGCTCAGGAAGCCCACCGCCTGCGGGGCGACGATGAGGTTCAGCACGTTGCCCACCAGCACGGACCAGGCGCAGAACAGCGAGCGCATATGCGGCGGCGCGAGATTCTGGACCAGTGCCATGCAGGGACCGATGTAGAAGTAGATTGACGGGATGAAGATCCAGAACATCAGCTTGGTGAGCCACAGCGACTGGGTCCAGTAGGCAATGATCGAGGGAATGGTGGCGAAGCCGATGCCGCCGGCAAGCAGCGCCAGGACGCGCCGCGGATCGAACATGAAGGGCCGCGACAGCAGCCATGCCGTCGCCACCGTGGCCAACGAGCCGCCGATCAGATGGATCGTGCCGGTCACCTCGCCGGCCTGGGCGACATTGAGGTCGTAAGAGCGCATCAGGAAGGTGGGTGTCCACCAGATCAGGCCCCAGCCCCACAGCGCGCAGACACCACTGCCCATGATGACGTGAAAGGCAGCCCGATGCCGCCAGACACACTGCAGGGATTCGAGCAATGAGGCGCGCGCGGGGGTGCCGGCGCGCGAGCTGTTGTCGACTGCATCGAGACGCCCGCGCGGCGGCTCGCGGATGGTCAGGAACACCAGCACCCCGAGCACCAGCCCTGGAACCCCGAGCACGAGAAACGCCGCGCGCCAACCGTAGTCGTGCGCCACGATGCCCGCCATGTCCGCGCCCAGCCAGGCGCCGATGGGTGCGCCCAGTGCCAGCACGGCAAAAGCCATGGGGCGGCGTTCGGCCGGGAAATAATCCGCGAGGATGGCATTCGAAGGTGGCGTGCCGCCCGCCTCCCCCGAACCGACGCCGATGCGTCCGCACAGCAGCTGCCAGTAGTTGCGGGAGAGACCGCAGATCGCCGTGAACGCCGACCACACGATCAGCGAAGCGGCCAGGATGTTGCGGCGATTCGACCGGTCAGCGAGCCAGGAAATCGGAATGCCGAGCGTGACGTAGAACAGTGCCAGCGGCACGCCGGTCAGGAAGGCGATGCCGGCATCGTTAAGATGCAACTCGATCCGGATCGGCTCGAGCACGGTGGAGACGACGTACCGGTCGGCGATGTTGATGGCATAGATCAGGCACGTGGCGATGCACACATACCAGCGCGTGAACGAGGAAGGGGTCTGAAAGGCGGTGGCGCCGGCGGCGGTAGTGCTCAAGCTCTGCGGCCCTCGGGACTCCTGTCTCACTTACACCATACAGGGTCCGTCAGCAGTTGGGCGAGATACGGTGCCGTGCGGCTGGCGCGATTGCCTGCCACCGTTTCGGGCGTACCGGTGGCGACGATGCGGCCTCCCTGGTCTCCCGCGCCGGGACCTAAATCGATGATCCAGTCGGCCGCCGCGGCGACGCGCATTTCATGCTCGGCAACGATGACGGTGTTGCCCGCATCCACGAGCGCCTCTAGCTGAATCATGAGCTTATCGACATCGGCCGGATGCAGGCCGATGGTTGGTTCGTCGATGACATAGAGCGTGTTGCCGTGCTGCACGCGCTGCAGCTCGGTGGCCAGTTTGATGCGCTGTGCCTCCCCGCCCGACAGGTCGGTAGCGGGCTGGCCCAATCCTAAGTATCCCAGGCCGATATCCGACAGCAGCCGCAGCGGCCGCATCACCGCTGCCTCGTCAGCGAAGAACTCGCTGGCCTGGCCTACGGTCATTGAGAGGACGTCAGCAATGTTTTTATCGCGATAGCGGATTTTAAGGGTCGCCTCGTTGTAGCGGGCCCCCTTGCAGGTCGGACACGGCGCGTAGACGCTGGGCATGAAGAGCAGTTCCACGCTCACAGCGCCCTCGCCTTCGCAGGTCGGGCAGCGGCCCTTGGCGACGTTGAAGGAGAAGCGGCCGGCATCGAAATGCTGTTTGCGCGCCGCCGGCGTCGAGGCGAACAGCCGGCGCACATGGTCGAAGAGACCGGTGTAGGTCGCGAGGTTAGAGCGCGGCGTACGGCCGATGGGTTTCTGATCGATGGTGACCAGCCGCCGGATGTGCTCGGCGCCGCTGACGATGCGGCCAGCCGTGGGCTGCATGGGACTCAAGGCGGGCTCGTCGCTGTCCTCGGCCTCGGCCAGCTCCGCCGCCTGTCCGATCTGCGTCGCGAGCAGCTCCACCAGTGCCTGGCTTACGAGACTGGATTTTCCTGAGCCTGATACGCCCGTGATGACGGTGAATACGCCGAGCGGAAATTCGACGTCGACCTCGTGCAGGTTGTTACGCGTGATGCCGGCGAGTTTGAGGCGGCCGGTGGGCGTACGCACGGCTTTGCGAGGCGGCATCGAATGCGCGAACAGGTAACGGGCGGTGTGGGAGGACTCCACCTGTCGCAAACCATCGAGCGGCCCGCTGTAGAGCACTCGTCCGCCGTGCTCGCCGGCATCCGGACCCACATCGACGATCCAGTCCGCGTGCCGCATGACTTCGAGATCGTGCTCGACGACGAACAGGGAATTGCCGGATTGCTTGAGCGCATCGAGCGCCACGAGTAGCGCCTCGGTATCTGCCGGGTGCAGACCCGCCGAGGGTTCATCGAGCACGTACACGACACCGAAAAGGTTGGAACGGATCTGCGTCGCGAGCCGCAGCCGCTGGAGCTCACCGGGCGATAAGGTGGGCGTGATCCTGTCCAGCGACAGGTATCCGAGCCCCAGTTTCTGCAGTGTCGCGATTCGCGCCAGCATGTTCTGCGTCATGCGCGTCGCCGCAAGATGCGCGGCATCCTGGTTCAGCGTCGCCGCGGTAGCCGCCGGCTCGAGCAATACTGCGAGTTTGGTCAGTGGCAGCTGCGAGATCTCGCCGATGTCCAGGCCCGCGAATTTGACGGTCAGTGCGGCGCGCTTGAGACGCTTGCCGGCGCATTCGGGACAGAGCGTGCCGGACATGTATCGCGCCACGCGCTTTTTCATCAGCGCGCTTTGGGTGGTGGCGAAGGTATGCAGCACGTATTTGCGTACGCCCGTGAAGGTGCCCATGTAGCTGGGCTCGGACTTGCGGCGCAGCGCCGTGCGGGTCTCGGCCGGCGTGAATCCCGCGTACACGGGCACGGTCGGCTGCTCCTCGGTGAAGAGAATCCAGTCGCGATCCTTTTTCGGCAGCGCTCGCCAGGGGCGGTCGATGTCATAGCCCAGTGTCACCAGAATGTCGCGCAGGTTCTGTCCATGCCACGCCGGCGGCCAGGCCGCGATGGCGCGCTCGCGGATGGTCAGCGAGTCGTCGGGGACCATCGAATGTTCGGTGACATCGTAGATGCGGCCCAGGCCGTGGCAGGTCGGACAGGCGCCCTGAATCGTGTTCGGGGAAAAGTCTTCCGCGTACAGCATCGGTTGCCGCGGCGGGTAGCTTCCGGCCCGCGAATAGAGCAGGCGCATGAGATCCGACAGCGTCGTGATGCTGCCTACTGTCGAGCGGGAACTGGCGCTACCACGGTGCTGCTGCAGCGCCACGGCCGGCGGCAGACCCTCGATCGAGTCGACGTCGGGTACGCCCACCTGGTCGATGAGGCGGCGCGCGTAGGGCGACACCGATTCGAAATAGCGCCGCTGGGCTTCAGCGTAGAGCGTGCCGAAGGCCAGCGATGACTTGCCGGATCCCGAGATGCCCGTGAATACCACCAGGGAGTCGCGCGGCATGTCGACATCCACGTCGTGCAGGTTGTGCTCGCGAGCACCGCGAACGCGGACAAGATGGCTGGAGTCTGGGAAGTGAGCGACGGGAGCGGCAGAGCGGCGATGGTCGGCTGTCATTGGATCCATTCTATGCGGGCATGGCGGCTAAACTTAAAGGATGGTCGACACCCACCCGAGCACGCTGAACCGGATCGCACTGAACGATCCGACCGCCGATGCGTTCGTGGATGCGACCACCAAGGGCATACCGATCGGCGCGGCGCCCTTGCGCATCAGCGGCATCGGACGACAGGGATGGAATGTCCTGGCGGGCAGCTGCCCGCTGCCGCTGGCGGTGCTGCGAACCGAGGCGCTTGCGGCCAATAGCGCCTGGATGATGGCCTTCGCGCGGCAGCATGATCTGCTGCTGGCGCCGCACGGCAAGACCACCATGGCGCCGGCACTGTTCGAGCGGCAGCTGCACGACGGTGCCTGGGCGATGACGGTGGCGACCGCCCAGCAGCTCGCGGTCTGCTTAGGCCTGGGGTTGCGCCGAATCATCCTCGCCAACCAGCCCGTCGGCCAGACCGTGGACGCCTGCTTTACGGCGCTGGAGCGGAATCCCGAGCTCGAACTCTACGTGCTGGCCGACAGCCTCGAAGGCATGGCGCTGCTGGCCGCACGCGCGGCACAGGTGCGGGTCGGCACGCCGGCGTTGCGGGTCCTGGTGGAAATCGGCGTTGCTGGCGCGCGGACCGGCTGCCGAACCCTAGCGGGCGCCCTGGCCGTTGCGCAAGCGGTGGCGGCCGCGCCGGGTCTCATGCTGGCCGGCGTCGAGGCTTTCGAGGGCGTGTTACCCGATACCACCGCCGTGGCATCGCTGATGTCGCGGGTCATCGAAGCGGCGCAGGCCATCGATGCAGGAGGCCTGTTCGCCGGCGATATCGTGCTGACTGCCGGCGGCAGCGCGTTTTTTGATCTCGTTGCCGCGGATTTGGGCCCCGTGCGGCTAGCGCGGCCGGTGTTGCGCGTGCTGCGCTCGGGTTGCTACCTGACGCAGGATCATTTCGGCTACGCGCAGGAGTTCGAACGCGTGCTGCGCGAGAAGCGCCTGGCGGTTCCGACCGGGCGGCTGCAACCGGCGCTCGAGGTGTGGTCGTATGTGCAATCGCGCCCCGACCCGGACAAGGTGCTGCTGACGATGGGCAAGCGCGATGTCGGTTATGACGCGGGCTTGCCGCAGCCTGTCCGCTGGTTCCGGCCCGGCGGCGGCATGGCTGCGCCGGCAGCGATGCCTGGGGGCTGTTTCATCACGGGTCTCAATGACCAGCACGCGCACATGAAGATTGCGGCCGAAGCGCCTTTTGCAGTGGGCGACATGATCGCGGTGGGCATCGCGCATCCCTGCACCACATTCGAACGCTGGCAGCTGCTGATGTTGGTCGATGAGCGGCTGAACGTCGTCGGGGCGGTCCGGACCCTTTTTTGAGGTCGCCAGCAGAAAGTTTGTTGCCATAGCAACAATCTCGCGAGTGACGGAAAGTAGTTGCCATGGCAACGATTTCCCGAGTTACTGGATCAATTCCAGGGCGAGATCCCGGATCTGCTGGTAGGGCGTGGGGCGCGACAGTGGCGGCAGATCGCTGTCGGTGTTGAACGCGGCAATGACCCCGGCGCCGGTGTTGGGATTCAGGAACAGGAAGGCGCGGAAGCCGGCCTGGTTGCCGGTGTGCCCGACGAAGACCGTCTGCCCGTGACGCACCGAAAAGAACGATAGGCCGACGGCATCTTCGGGGATCTCCGAGCCATCCTCAGCGGTCTTGTAGAGAGGCCGCCACATCTCGGTCAGCGTCGAGTGCTTGAGCACGCTGTCGTAGAGCTGTTGTGTTGCCGCATCGCCATGAGTCGCGTTGGTGAGGAAGGCAAGATAGAGGGCCAGGTCGGTCAGCGGCGCATTCCAGCCGCCGTTCGGAATCGTGATGCCGGGATCAAAATCCGCGCCGTTGTCGGTCACGACTTCGGCGCCGCTCGTGTCCTTGATGCGTGTGTAATTGTGGGAGCGCTCGGCGGCCAGGTAATAAGGCGTGGCGCGAAAGTAGCTGTGCGTCATCCCCAGTGGGCTGAAGATGTTTTTCTGCACATAGCTCTCCCAGGGATCGCCCGTGAGCTGCTCGATGACGCGTGCCAGGTAGATGAAGCCGGGATTGGAGTAGCTGTAGCGGGAGCCCGGCTCGAACGCCACCTCCTGGTACGGAAACATCGCCACCAGCTGATTCCAGGTGGTGGGCTCGAACGGCTCCCACGGCTTGCCGTGCTTGTAGGGCCAGGTCGGATTCTGGAAGCCTGCCGAGTGCGACATCAGCATGCGCAGCGTCACGGCATCCATCGAGCCGAACGGGTTGTGCACCTGCCGCAGCTCGGGAATATAAGTCGTGATGCGGTCATCGAGCGACAGCCGGCCTCGATCGCGCAGCTGCATGATGGCGATGGCCGTGAGAGTCTTGGTGATCGAACCGTAGTGATAGATGGTCTGCGGGGTGATCCGCACACCCTGCGCCCGGTCGGCCAGACCATGCTCGTGGTGAAACACGATGCGTCCATCCCTGATGAGAACGATGCCCGCGCCGACGATCTTCTCCTGGTCCGCCAGCGAATCGAACTTCTGCGTGAACTCGGACCATGGCGCCGACCGCTTCGCAGCCTCGGCGCCGGACGCCGATGGAGACGCGGCTGTCATGGCTGAGGTTGCCGCGCATGCCACGAGCCAGGAGGCGATGCCGATCACGTTACGACTGAGCAATGGAATGCCTCCTACCAAATATGCACGCGTTCGCCAGGCGCAAGATACAGCTTGTCGCCGGGGCCGACACCGAACACGGTGTACCAGGCGTCGATGTTGCGGACGACACCGTTGACGCGGAAAACTCTGGGGCTGTGCGGATCGCTGACAACCTGCTTGCGCACGTAGTCGTCCGTGACCTTCCCGCACCAGGCCTGCGCCCAGCCCATGAACACGCGTTGATCGCCGGTAAGTCCGTCGATTACTGGAGCTGCCTGACCATCGAGAGAGGAGTGATAGGCATCCAGTGCCAGGGTCAGGCCGCCCAGGTCGGCAATGTTTTCTCCGAGCGTCAGATCGCCGTTGACGTGCACGCCCGGATCGTTCGGGAGCGGGTGAAATGCCGAGTACTGCTCGCTGAGTCTGACTGCCCGGGCCTTGAAGCTTGTCGCGTCCTCGGCCGTCCACCAGTCGCGCAGCTCGCCACCGGCGTCGATCTTGCGGCCCTGATCATCGAACCCGTGCGTGAGTTCGTGGCCAATGACGCCGCCGATCGCGCCATAGTTGATGGCCGCATCTGCGTTCGCGTCGAAGATCGGGGACTGCAGGATGCCGGCAGGAAACACGATGTCGCGCATGATGCCGTTATAGGCATTGTTGGTCTGCGGTGTCATTGTCCAGTCACTGCGATCGACCGGTGATGACAGGCGGTTGACGTAAAAAGCCCATTCGGCCGTCGCTGCGTGCCGCAGGTCGCCCATGAGGTCATCATCCAGGATCACCACCGACGTGTAATCACGGGGATGATCGGGGTAGCCCACTTTGACGGTGTAGGTATCGAGCTTTTTGATCGCCTCTGCGCGCGTCTGGGCACTCATCCAGTCCAGCGTTTCCAGGCGGTGGTGATAGCTGGCCATGAGGTGTTGCACCAGCGACTCGACCTTGGCTTTGGCTTCGGGCGGGAAATACTGCCCGGTGTAGATCTGGCCCACCGCCCATCCCAGCGTCCCAAAGTTACCGAAGCGATCGCTCTGCGCGAGGTCGTCGCCGCTGATTGCCGCGATCGCGCGCTTCCAGCGCTCGCCCTGTCGTTCCTGGCCGGAGAGCAGCTTGCGGTGCAGACCAAACCAGGCGTCGGCAAACGGGCTGGAAAGATAGGGCGCGGCATTGTCGGCGATATGAAAGGCCTGCCACGCCTGCAGCGTCGCCACCGGCGCCTGTGCAAACGCGGCGGCGATCTTCGGAAACGCCGTGCGCTCAGCGACGATCACGTGAGTGGTGCTCGTGAGATGCGCCGAGACCAGGAAGGCGTGCCAGTCGAAGCCGGGCGCCAGTGCTACCAGCTCCGCGATCGTCATCGGGTTGTAAGTGGCATCGACATCGCGGTCCTGGACTTTGGTCCAGCTGACCTCGGCAACGCGTGTCTCCAGCTCGACGATCTGCTGCGCGCGCCGGTCCGCGTCGGGCCAATTGATCAGGTGCAACAGCTGGGCAACGTATGCCTGGTACGCAGCCTTCTGCTCGGAGAACTCATTTTGCAGGTAGTAGTCGCGATCGGGCAGGCCGATCCCGTCCTGGGACAGGTACACCGCGTAGCGTTTGGAGTTCTTCAGATCAGCGGCGATGGCGACGTCGAAGAAGGTGGCCTCCAGGCCATACGAGTTTCGGCCCATTGCCGCCGCCAGTGCGGCGCGGGATTTGCCCGCCCGGACCGCGGCCAGTTCCGTTGCGATGGGACTTGAGCCCAGCTGCTGCGCCCGCGGCTCATTCATGAAGGCCTTGTAGAAGGCGCCTACCTTGCCCTCGAGGTCGTGCGGCTCATGCGGTACGCGCGCGGCGCTGGATTGCATGATCTCGTGCAACCTGGCCTCCACGCGGTCGGTCATCTCGAGGCGACGCGTCCAGGCAAACTTGTCGGCCGGAATGCTCGCGCGATCGAGCCATGCTCCATTGACGTAAAGATAGAAATCGTCGCCCGGCCTGATGGATTGATTCTCCGCGGTGGTGTCCAGGCCGGCGTCGCCGAGCATCGGCTTGGCGCTGTCCTGGGCAAGCCCTGGAGAGCTGAGTTCGAAGAACGCGAGTGCCATTGCCAACGAGATCACACTGGTGCGCACGATCGGTCCTTGCGTTGAAGGCAGTTTTCTATTTTCGACAGCGTCCGGTTCCCGACCCAACCATGCGACCGGCTCGATAAGCGGACTACTATTCTCGCATCGCCATGCGGGTGCCCTCATGTCATCAGCACGACGGCGCGCATGACCGCGCCGGGTATTATGGCCCGGAAGGGCCGATTCACGGCTGGTACGACACCTACGAAGCAGATGGATTTACTGTCCAGCCTCCTCTGGGCACCCAGACTCAGCAATATTGGGCACCCCCTGATCTGGTGAAGCCCACACTCTTTCCGTCGGATAACCCCATGGGTACCGCGACCACGGCAACTTATCCGGCGGCAATTCAGGAGCTGGCTGTATACCTCGATATCTACGCACCCTACTGCCGTTCGTGCCACGTGGCGAACCAGGTCGAGCTTGGAGTAACCGCTCAGGTTGGCGGCCTGCCTACCGAACCAGGCGACCTGGCCAAATTTCTCACAGAGGTCGCGACGTGCAATCCGACGGCCAGTCTGACCATGCCAAACTCCAAGATTGCCTTTGACCGCTTCTGGACGACGCACACGCAAAGCACTTCGGCCGACAACGATCTTGCGCTGTTGTTGCAGAGTTACCTGACCAGTCAGGGCAAACAGTGCCACCTGCGCCAGTTTTCTCCCGCATTGAATTAGGTTTCAACTTAAACTTGGGAGCAGTCCGCCCGGAGGCAAGTCGGCGTGCCTTGAAGCGCCGCCGCGCAGATGAACGATCGGTACGACAGTTTCAGCGCGCTGGCTCGCGAAGCACCAGGGGATTCGTGGCGGAGGGTATGCCGCGAAATACCGGCGTCCAACACCCTCATCCTTGCGCCCCACGGTGGTGATATCGAAGCCGGCACCAGTGAACTGGCCGCGAGCGTGGCAGGGGACGACCACAATCTTTACTGCTTCGAGGGTGTCGGCACGCGTTACTTCCACGACCTGCATGTGACCAGTCATCGTTTCGACGACCCCGTGGCGCTTGGTCTCGCTGCACGGGCCGAGATCCTGGTGGCAATTCACGGCTGCAAGGGTGAACGGTCGATCTATGTGGGCGGACGCGATGCGGAACTGGTCGCGCTGCTCACCGCCCGGCTGCTCGAGGCAGGCTTTCCGGCACGCTCCGACAATCATGCTTTCCCGGCTACCAACCCCGACAATATCTGCAATCGCGGCAGCCGTGGAGTCGGTGCGCAGCTGGAATTCACCCGAGAGCTGCGCAGCGCGCAGAGTAGAGAGGCGATTGCGCTGTCGATTCGAAGCGCGATCCGGGCTCACAGCGAGCTTCTGTGTCAGGCCAGAGCCTCGAGCAACCGATCAACGTCGTGCAAGTCGTTGTAGATCGAGGGGGCGATGCGCATGTAATAGGGCGCAACTGTCACGCCGATCCCCGCCGCCTGCAGTTTCGTCTTGATCGTCTCGGCATCCTTGTGCGCGAACGTCACGATCGGCGAGGTGCTGTCCGGCGGCGTTTGAGCTGCAAACCCGAGCCGCGGCATTTCGGTCTGCAGCTTCCTGAGCAGCGGCTGGCGCCATGCCTGGATGTTCTCAACTCCCAGCTGCCGTATGTAGGGCAGTGAACTCCGAAGGGCCGCGGCCACGCCATTCGCCATGGTGCCCAACTGGAAGTAGCCAGTGGCATCGCTGCCGGGAGTCCAGGTCACGGGCGTTGAGAACTGTGGATCAAGCGGTGACAGATGAATGGCGGTGTCCGGGGCGGAGTCATAGCTCCAGTGGGTGCGGTGGATCACGCTGCCAAGCAGCCCCTCGCGCACGAACAGGAAGCCCAGCCCGAAATCTCCCATCAGCCACTTATAGGTAGCCGTCGCGGCGAAATCGACGCCGGTCGCGCGAACATCCAGGGGCACCGCACCGGCGCCCTGGATGATGTCGGCGTACACATAGGCGCCGTGCGCGTGCGCCAGGTCGCAGACCGCTTTGAGATCGTGCTGGAAGCCGTTGTACATCGAGACCAGCGACACTTCGATCAGTCTCGTTTTGCGGTCCACGACGCGCTCGAGGTCGCGCATATCAATGCGACCCTCGCGAGGCATCACGAGCCTGAGGTCGAGGCCCTGCTTCTTGAGCTCCAGCAGGTGCACCAGCGCGCCGTCGAAATGCAGCGCATCCGTCACCACATTTTTGTCGAAGCGTGTGATGCCGAGTGCTTCCACCACCAGGTTCTCCCCGGTGCTGGTATTGGGGATGTAGCTGATCTCCTCGCGCTTTGCGTTGATCAGTGCGGCGAAAGCGTCCCGGGGATCGACCGGCTTGGGCAGGGTGTCGGGGGGCGGGTTCAGGAAGACGAACGGCACTCCGGGTGGCGCGAGCGTCGTGCGCCGTTCCACGGCCTGGTGGTAGGCGTCGGCCGAGGCCCGGGGCATCGGATGACAGAAGGCGCCATTCAGGTAGGAATAGCCGTCTGCGATCGTGAAATCCGGCTTGCGCGGGAACTGCGGACCGAGCGCCTTGGTAGTCGCTGCGGCGGAAGCACTGTTGGGCGTACGCGCCTCAAGACCAAGTGCTGCCGAAGCAGCAAGCGCGCCAAGGGCAGTGCCCAGTTCCCGTCGAGTCATGTTCACTGTTAGCCCCCTGGTCGGAAAACCTGCTTCCATGCCGAGATCGACGAGAGTCCAAAAACAATCGATCCGATCCCGAATGCAATGCGCGCGGGGGCGACAGAACTATCGGGCGTCACCCCTACGCCGCCGACACTGATGCCCCCGCTGAAGCCGCCGGCATTCGCCACCCACCCGAAGACGACGGCAAGTGAAGTTATCGCGGCTCCACCGAGCGCATGGTAGAGGCGGCCGCACGTCGACACCCACTGGCCGAGGAGCACGCCGCAGGCGGCGAGGAATATGCCTAAGCCGATCGCAAGTGCACGCGAACCATTGAGCGAACTCGAACCAACGACTCCAAGAGCGAGCATGGCAAGTCCGCTTGCGGTCAGTAGGAAGCCTACCGCCCACCGGAATCCGGGGCTCGCCGTCGCGACACGTGCCGGTTCCATACTGTCTGGCTCGCTCCCGCGACGTCGCCGCCGCAACCAAGTCAACAGCACGAGCACTGGAATGACGGAAAAGGCGGCGCCTACGACACCGAAGACGAGCGGAAAGGTCCAGAGCTGGGCAAAGACATCGATGCGCGCCGCTTCGGGATTACTACGGCGGTAGATGACGCGGACCTGCTCTCCGTAGCTGAAGGCGGATTCTCGACCGTAGACGTCCGAGGTGACGACATATGCTCGCCCGTCGTCCGCAGTAAATTGAATCACTGGCGCGTAGGTGACTCGGCTCGACCCCGTCGGTCGCTTAGCGATCACAGTGCCTTCGACGTGCGTCCCGGACAAAATCAACACGGCGCGCTGCGCCGCTGAGCCGAGAGCAATGGCCAGGAGCAGGGGCCCTGCAATGCAGAAGCTCCCGAGAAACAGGTAGCCGATCAGACGTGCAACCAACCCTTTCATCAGTGGATCAGCTCGCTTTGCTCGAAACACTCCGTATATGGGAGCTTCGCACGGACGACTCGTCCTGGAATCACGTGCTGAAATGTCCAACTGA